>DASXFV010000076.1:0-32430 GCA_036489445.1 Steroidobacteraceae bacterium
ACCGGGTGCCGGAGGGCATTGCAGCACCGCTTCCGGGCTCCCGGGTACGGGTGCCTTTTGGCCGCCGCCGACTGATCGGCGTGGTCATCGAACAGGTCGCGCAGTCGCTGTTACCCGAGGAGCGGCTGAAGTCCCTGATCGCGGTCCTGGATACGGTACCGGTGCTGGCCGCGCCGGTGCTGGACCTGGTGCGCTGGGCCAGCGACTATTACCACCACCCCATCGGCGAGGTGATCGCCAGCGCCCTGCCCAAGGCCGTGCGCTCCGGCGCCAGCCTGGTAGCACTCGAGGAGATCTGGTGGCTGACAGCGCAGGGCCGGGAGGCGCTGCGTGCCGGGCGGCTCGCGCGCGCGCCTGCCCAGCGTCACCTGCTGGAACTGCTGACCCGGCATGACCCCATCCGCCAGGGCATCCTGATCGAGGTGCTGCCGCGATGGCGGTCTGCGGCGACGCCGCTTCTGCAGCAAGGCTGGATCGCCCACGCGGCCGTCGCCGCAGCCGCCAAGGCGACCGCGGAGCCGATGACCGGCGCCGCCAATCCCGCACCGCTACCGACACCCGAACAGGCGCAGGCCGTGGCCACCATCACCACGGCGCTGGGCGGTTTTTCGACTTTCGTGCTGCACGGTCTGACCGGCAGTGGCAAAACCGAGGTGTATCTGCAGGTGATTCAGCAGACGCTGGCGCAGGGGCGGCGCGCACTGGTGCTGGTGCCGGAAATCGGCCTGACGCCGCAGCTGGTACAGCGCTTTGAACAGCGCTTGAACGCGCCCTTGGCCGTGCTGCATTCCGGACTGACGGATAATGAGCGTCTGGCCGAGTGGCGTGCGGCGGCCAGTGGTGCGGCGAGCATCGTTGTCGGCACACGCTCGGCGGTGTTTGCTCCGGTAGCCGATCTCGGTGTCATCATCGTGGATGAGGAGCACGATGCATCGTTGAAGCAGCACGAGGGCGGTTTTCACTACTCGGCACGCGACCTGGCGCTGGTGCGGGCACAGCATGCGCAGATACCGGTGGTGCTGGGATCAGCCACCCCGTCGCTGGAGACGCTGCAGAATGTGGCAAGTGGACGATATCAGCGCCTGGCATTGCCCCGGCGCGCCGGCCAGGCACTGCCGCCGCGTCTGGCGCTGGTGGACCTGCGGGCTCACGCCGTCACCGCGGGCCTGGCAACACCGGTGGTGCTGGCCATCGAGCGGCATCTGGCTGCCGAGGGCCAGGTGCTGGCATTCCTGAATCGCCGCGGGTACGCGCCGACCCTGCTGTGCACCGCGTGCGGCTGGGTGGCCCCCTGCAAGGATTGCGACGCCCGAATGACCGTGCATCAGCGCTCCGGCCGGCTGCGCTGTCATCACTGCGGGGCTGACTCCCCGCTACCGCAAAACTGCCCGCAATGCGGCTTCGCCGTGCGCCCCGTGGGTCAGGGCACCGAGCGTGTTGAGGAACGGCTGCGGGAACTGTTTCCGCAGGCCCCCCTCGTGCGCGTGGACCGCGACGTCGTGCGCGGTCGGAGCGACATGGATGCCGCCATGCATAGCATCAACAGCGGTGCGGCGCGCATCCTGGTCGGCACCCAGATGATCACCAAGGGCCATGACTTCCAGAACATGACACTGGTGATCGTGCTCAATGCGGATCAGGGTTTGTTCAGCACCGACTTTCGCGCGGCCGAACGTCTCGCGCAAACCATCGTCCAAGTCGCCGGGCGCGCCGGCCGCGGCAGTCGCGCCGGAGAAGTCCTGATTCAAACAGCCTATCCGGAACATCCCCTGCTGCAGACACTGATGAGCGAGGGTTATGACGGATTCGCGCGCGCCGCTCTCGCGGAGCGCGCGGCGTCGCGGTGGCCACCCTTCAGCCGCCTCGCGGTCGTGCGCGCCTCGGCCACCAGCGCCGCTGCCGCACTTGAGTTTCTGACCGAAGCCAGGCGCCTGGCCGGTGCACCGCGCGCCGTCAAACTGCTGGGGCCCGTCCCGGCAGCGATGGCACGACGCGCTGGTCGCTATCATTCACAGTTGCTGCTGGAGAGCACGGACCGCACGGCGCTGCATCGCCTGCTGGGCGGCTGGCTGCCGCGGGTCGCAGAACTGCCCGCGGCCCGTCCGGTGCGCTGGGCGCTGGACGTGGATCCCATCGACCTGTTCTGAACCGGTTGCATGGCGCCGCCCCGCCTGCGCCGGTAAACTGGTTGGTTTCCACCGTCGGATGTTCTTTGCTTTGAAGTCACAGCTCGAGCAGCTCCTGCACCAGGCCGTGAACGGTCTCGTCGGCAGTGTGCTGGCCACAGCTCCCGAGGCCGCCCAGATCAGCGTCGAGCGGACTCGCGATGCCCAGCACGGCGACTTTGCGACCAACATCGCCCTGCGCCTCGCCAAAGCCGCACGCCGCAATCCACGCGAGCTGGCGCAGGCCATCGTCGCAGCATTGCCGACCAACGAGCTGATCGAGCGGACGGAGGTCGCGGGCGCCGGGTTCATCAACTTCTACCTCAAGGCCGCGGCGAGCACCCAGGAGCTGGCGCGCATCCACGAACTGGGGGACGCCTACGGCCGCAGCACTGCCGGGGGCGGGGAGCGCGTACTGGTCGAGTTCGTCTCCGCCAATCCCACAGGACCGTTGCATGTGGGTCACGGTCGCCAGGCCGCCTACGGTGCGACGTTGGCGAACATCCTGGCCGCTACCGGTTTTGCGGTCGCGCGCGAGTACTACATCAATGACGCCGGTCGGCAGATGGACATCCTCGCCGTGAGTACCTGGATTCGCTACCTGGAGCTGTGTGGTGAAGCGCTGCCCTTTCCCACCAATGGTTATCGGGGCGACTACGTGCGCCCGCTGGCCCAGCAGCTCAAGGGGCGGTTCAGCGAACGCCTGCGCGCACCGGCCAGCCGCGTCATGGCGGGACTGCCGCCGGATGCACCGGAGGGTGACAAGGAAATCCATATCGATGCGCTCATCGAGCGCTGCCGCGCCCTGCTTGGCGATGCGGGCTTCCAGGCCGTGCTGGGGCTGTCGCTGGAACTGATGATCGCCGACATCCGCGATGATCTGGCGGGATTTGGCGTCGAGTTTGACCGCTGGTACTCGGAAGGTTCGCTGGCCGCCTCCGGTGCCATCCATCGTGCCCTGGAGCGCCTGCGGGCCCAGCAGCACATCTACACCAAGGATGGCGCCCAGTGGTTCGCGGCCACACAGTTTGGCGATGAGAAGGATCGGGTCGTCGTGCGCGAGAATGGAGTGGCCACTTATTTCGCCTCCGATATCGCCTACCACCTGGAGAAGCGCGAGCGCGGTTTCGCGCGTCTGCTGGATGTGCTGGGCGCAGATCACCACGGTTATGTGGCGCGGGTGCGCGCCGGCCTGACGGCGCTGGGCGAACCGGGCGACAGTCTGGAGGTGAGCCTGATCCAGTTCGTCAACCTGTTCCGCGGTGACGAAAAAATCCCCATGGGCAAGCGCGAGGCGCAGTTCGTGACGCTGCGACAGCTGCGCGGTGAGGTGGGCAACGATGCCTGTCGGTTCTTCTACCTGATGCGCAGCCACGATCAGCCGCTGGACTTTGACCTGGAGCTGGCGAAGTCGCGTACCAATGAGAACCCGGTGTACTACATCCAGTACGCCCATGCGCGCGTGGCCAGTGTGCTCAAACAGCTGAACGTCAAGGGCCTGACGTTTGACCTGACCGAAGGACTGGCCAACGCCACGCTGTTGACCGGCGCGCATGAACAGGCGCTGGTGCAGGCCCTGTCGCGTTACCCGGAAAGTCTCGCGCTGGCTGCAGCCCAGCGGGCCCCCCACACACTGGCGCATTATCTGCGCGATCTGGCCAATGCCTTCCACACCTATTACAACGCCGAGCAGTTCATCGTACCGGAGGCGCCGCTGCGCAACGCGCGCTTGGCCCTGGTCAGTGCTGCCCGACAGGTCATCCGCAACGGCCTCACGCTCCTGGGCGTGAGCGCCCCCGAGACCATGTGAGCCGTCACAGCGCACGCGATTACAAATCTGCGCGGCCCCGGCGCAGCGGCGCGGCGCGCTGGCAGGACTTTGCCACCGGCCTGGTGGCCGGCGCGGTGGTGGGCGCGATGACCTGGGCATTCACCCACCAGGGACAGCACACGCCGGTGCCCCTGGATACACCCAAGCCCGAGGCCCATAAACCACCGCCACCGGAGGCGCAGGCAGCGGGCACGGGCGCAGGGTCGCCGCATTACGACTTCTATTCCATGCTGCCCAACTTTGAAGTCGTGGTGCCGGAGAAGGAACGCGATGTGAAGCGCGATCTACCCACCGCGAAGATCGAGAAACCCGGCGCGTACGTGCTGCAGGCCGGCTCCTACCACACCCAGGGGGATGCCGACCGGGTGGCCCGCCAGCTTACCCTGCAGGGCATCGATGCCAAGGTTCAACGGGTGGCGCTCGATACCGATGTGTGGTTTCGTGTCCGCGTGGGACCGATCAGCGATCTCACCGAGTTGAACAAGGTGCGCCGCCAGTTGCAATCAGCGGATGTCGATGCGCTGGTGATCCGCGTCGGGGACTGAGGCAGACCGCTTCAGTCGTCCGCAGTGGCGCGGAAATCCACGCCCAGTGAGCGCAGCTTGCGATACAGGTGCGTGCGCTCCATGCCGACCCGCTTCGCCAGCCGACCCACCTTGCCGTTACACAGCAGCAACTGCTGCTGCAGATACGCGCGTTCGAACTGCTCGCGCGCCTCCCGCAATGGCAGTGCCAACAGATCCTGTTTCACCAGTGGTTCGCCGGGCACCGCCTGGATGGCCAGCTCGTGTTCGATCTCCTCGAGCCGGATCTCCTCCGGGCCGCCCTGGATGAGCAGTCGCTGCACCAGGTTCTTCAGCTCACGCAGGTTGTCGGGCCACGGATAGTTGCGCATCCGGTTCTGCGCCGCGACGCTGAAGCGCCGGAACGGCAGGCCTTCCGTATCGACTGCGCGATCCACATAGTGGCGCAGCAGCTCCGGCACATCCTCGGCGTACTCCCTCAAGGGCGGAACGCGCACGATCAGGGTGTTCAGGTGCCCCAGCAGGTCACGCCGGAACTCCGAGCCTACGGTGCCGGCGCGGCCCTCGATGCCCGGTTGGGCCGAGGACAGCACTCGCGCTTCGAAGCGCTGTACCGCCGCCGAATTCAACCGGCAGAAGGTGCCGGACTCGAGCACGCCCATCAGCACCCGTTGGGCGATCTGCGGCAGATCTTCGATTTCATTGATGAATAGCGAGCCGTCCGCCGCCTGCTCCAGCAGGCCCTTCGTGTCCCCGCTGCCCAGCAGCAGCGCCTCGACATCTGCCTCGCGCAGCGTGCTGGCGATCACTGTGACAAAGGGCGCGGCGGCCCTTGGACTCTCGGAATGCAGGTAGCGGGCGAACGCCTCGCGCCCCGAACCGGACTCGCCGATCAGCAGCACGGCGGACCGGTGTGTCGCCAATTGCTGCAGGTCGCTGCGCAGCTGCTGGATGACCCGGCTCTTGCCTGCAGGAATTTGCGTCTGGCTGGGCGCCAGGCGCGCCGGCTGGCGCTTGCGCTTGCCGGCCTCCAGTGCCCGCTCCACCGTGCGCAGCAGCTTGGCGATGGACAGGGGCTTTTCGATAAAATCGAAAGCGCCCAGTCGCGTTGCCTCAACCGCCGTCTCAATGGTGCCGTGTCCGGACATCATCACCACCTGCACACCCTCGGACGGGGACTGGGACCACTCACGCAACAGCGTGACGCCATCCACCCCCGGCATCCAGATGTCCAGCAACACCAGATCGGGAGTCTGGCGCGCTCTTGCTGCCCGAGCCTGCTCGGCATCGGCTGCCACCTCCACGGTGTAACCCTCTTCTGAGAGGATCTCCTTCAGCAGGCCACGAATATCCGCTTCATCGTCGACCACCAAAATCCGCATCGCACTCATCCCAAACTCTCCTTCCGTATTGCGGGGCGACGGTCCCGGTGCGAGTTGGCCGCCCGGGTGCTGTCACGCAGCGGCAAGGTCACGCGCACGCTGGCTCCGCCCTCTGGCCGGTTGTCGGCCTCGATGCGACCTCCATGCTCTTCGACGATCTTTTTGACTATCGCAAGCCCCAGACCGGTCCCGCGCGGCTTGCTGGTCACGTAGGGATCGAACACCCGACCGATCAGCTCGCGTGGAAAGCCCGGGCCATTATCACAAACTGTAACGACGCCGTGTGACCATTCCGGAGTCTGAGCCTGCAGCAGCCGAGTTGAGATATCTACTATGGCCTGTGCGTTGGCCTGACCGTTGGCCAGCTCGCTGGCCCGGTGATCGGACTTGTCGCCGCTCTTCTCGCGCAAGTCATGACCCTCCAGGGCCTCCAGGGCATTGACGAGCAGATTGTTCAGGATCTGTCTGACGCGACCGCGATCCGCCTCGATGATTCCCAAGTGCGGATCCAGGTCCAGGCGGATCTGCACGCGGCTGTCGGGGGAGCGGTACAACTCGGCCACTTCCGTGACCAGGTCATTGAGGCTGAAACCGGTGACCTTCATGTCCGGTGCGCGCGCATATTCGCTGAATGCGTTGACCATCTGCTTCATGGTCTCCACCTGCTGGACGATGGTGTCGGTGGAGCGCTGCAACAGCTGCGCGTCCTCCCGATTCATGCTCGCCAGGAATTTGCGTTGCATGCGTTCTGCCGACAGCTGGATCGGCGTCAGGGGATTCTTGATTTCGTGTGCAAGGCGGCGCGCGACTTCGCCCCACGCCGCATCGCGCTGCGCCTGCAGCAAGGCGGTTATGTCATCAAAGACAATGACATAGCCGCGTTCACCGCCCTCCACCCCCAGTGGGGTACAGGCGCACATGAGTACCCGCCGGTCGGACCCGCCTTCCAGGTCGATCTGCTCGCGCCACTCCTCGCGCCCGGCGGCGAAGCGCACCACCAATGCCGCCACGAACTGGCTGAAGCGCTCCTTGCCCGCCGCCAGCTGCGAGAGCGATGCGCCGGTGGCCTGCGTCAGGTCCACCCCCATGATCTGACCGGCGGCCTCATTGGCGATCCGGACCATCAGCTCATGGTCCACCGCCAGCACGCCGGTGGACAACCGCGCCAGAATGACCGCCAGCCGGCCGCGTTCACGCTCCACCGCTTCCTGGCTGCGCCAGGCCTCCTCACGCGCCCGTCGCAGACGCTTGGTCATATCGTTGAATGAATGGACCAGATAGCCCAATTCATCCCGCGACGGCAGCGGCAGGCGAGTGGCAAAGTCGCCTTTGCCGACGGCCCGGGTGCCGGCGATCAGATCCTGCACCGGCCTGATCAGGCGCTGCGCGGAATAGATTGCGCCATAGATGGCCGCCAGCATCGCGAGCAACAGCACCAGCGTGAGCGTCAGGCGGAAACTGTTTTTCAGCGGTTCGCGCACGGCGGCCAGCTCACCATACTGGGAATAGGTCTGCTGCACGGCCTCGGAGAGCTTGGCCAGCTGCTGCGGCACCTCGTATACGGCATAGACGTAGCGACGGTCGCTGGAATCGCCGGTCTCGGACAATGGGGCGGCCACGCGGATCAGATACTGACCTCCGGCCTGCGGATCGATGCCCACATAGAGGCGGTGCTGGCCCACCTGGCGCAGGACATCAGTTGGCGGTGGGGTAGGCGCCACTTCCTTGGTGTTGTTGCTGCTGAACGCCATCACCTGCTGGTCGGAATCGAACAGCACGATCTCGGCGGCGTCGGTAGCGACCAATTCGTCATTCAGGCGCAGCACCAGCTGGTCGCGCGGCGCGTAGGCCAGGAGCGCCGCGAAGCGTTCCGTACGCACGCCATACTCGCGCATCCGCACATCGATGGCTGCGCGCGACAGGAGCAAGGCGTCATTCAGGCCCTGCTTGACCTCGATGCGGAACCAACTGTCGATGCCACGATTCAGGAAATCCAGCGAGAACAGGTAAACGATCAGGAGCGGCGCAATCACCAGCGCACCAAAGGTGCTCACCGTCCGGGCCGTCAACCGCGATCCGGGGACGTTATTGCGGTACTCGCTGACCAGCTGCCAGATCTTGCGCGCGATCAGCACGGTGAGGCCGATCACCCCAATCGCATTCAGCAGCAGGATCCAGGGCTGCAGACGCCCGAAATCCGAAGAGTGCTGCACGCTTTTGGCGAGCAGCAGCAGGGAGCCGGTACCGATGACCGCCCACAGCAGGGCCAGGGCGTAACTGCCCCAGGGGCGGCGGGGTGGCGTCAGGTTGTCAGTGACCATGTGTACCAGTTGCTGACCCGGCTCCAGTCTTTGGTCCAGAACAGCAGCGCTCGCAGCGAGGAGGACAGATGGCCGCGATGAATGCCGGCACGGACACTGATCACATACTGTGCCCCCGTTTCAAGCTGAGGCTCCACCAGGATGGGCCAGCCGTCCACGGTACCCAGGTACTGCAGGGCGGCGTCAAGGGTGGCGAATGTCTGCTGGTCACCGGCCGCGGGGTCGCGCACCACATAACGGTCGCTCACCGTGTGGTAGGCAAGCTCGCGCCGCAGCGTCAGATCAACCACGGTGCTGTCGAACCAGAAGCGCCGGGCGCGTTCAACCCGTGCATCGACGTCGAATATCAGGTCGACCCCGTCCCGCAGCGCGTCGCTGATGGCCGGAGTGCTCGGATAGTCGATGCGCGCATGCAGCTGGAAGACGGAATGATCGAGATCCACGAAGGCGGACCGCACCTGCAGCACGCCATCCAGGGCATCTGCAAAGGTGACGACGCTGCACAGCGCCATCAAGGCGGCGGTCAGCATCACCCACGGGGAGCGGACCATCACGCTTGCGCGCTGCAGGGACGCTGGCCGAGGTCCTCGGTACATTTCAGTGCGGTCCGAATGTGTCTTTCTCCATACAAGCATAATAGAAGCCGTCGGTGCCCGCCTCGCCTCCGGGCAACATCTGCACCCCATGAGTGCAAACCGCGATGCCGGGAACGGGCAGGCCGGCAGCACACAGCAGCCTCTCCGGCGCCGTGACCCGCATCAGCGACTGACGGTCCGTGATGAAACGCGCCATCACCTCGTCGTTTTCCCGGGGCAATACCGAGCAGGTGCAGTACAGCAGACGACCGCCCGGCGCCAGCAGCGTTACCGCATATTCCAGCAATGCCAGCTGCGTCTGCGCGAACGCGGCGATGTCCGATTCACGCCGCAGCAGGCGGATGTCCGGGTGCCGACGAATGACGCCGGTGGCCGAGCAGGGCGCGTCCAGCAAAATCCGCTCAAACCCGCCCCGCGCCAGCGGCGCGGCAATCGCACCATCCGCAGCTCGGCCATCGGTGAGGTCGGCGACCACCAGCGTGGCGTTGCGTCGACACCGCTCCAGATTGTCGCGCACGCGCGTCAGCCGGGCGGCGTCGGAGTCAGCGGCGACCAGATCGCAGTCGCCGCCGGCCCGCTCCAGGATATGCAGCGTCTTGCCGCCGGGTGCCGCGCAGGCATCCAGGACTCGCATGCCGGGCCGGGCATCGAGCAATACGGCAGCCAGCTGGGCGCCGGCGTCCTGAACGGATACCCACCCGGCACTGAAATTGGGCAGGGCGGTGACCGGTACCGGCGCAGCCAGTTCCACGGCCGCGGGCGCCCAGGCACAGGCGCGCGCCTCGATGCCAACCTGCTCGAGCAGCCTGAGGTAAGCACCCGGATCCGTGCGCGTCAGATCCACCCGCAGCGTCATCGGCGGGTGCGCGTTGTTGGCGGCCATCACGGCTGCGGCCTGCTGCGGCCAGGCCCGCTGCAGCGCCGCGGCCAGCCAGGGGGGATGGGCCGCCGCCGCCACCGGATCTACGTCCACGGCCGCGAACAGCGCCTCGCGTTCGCGGACAAACCGGCGCAGCAGGGCATTGACCAGCCCGGCGGCTCGGGCATGCCCCAGGGTGCGCGCCGCGTTGACGGCGGCATTGACCGTCAATTGCACCGGATTGTGCGAATACTGGATCTGGTGGGCCGCGGCCACCAGCAGCGCGCTGATTTCCGGCGCCAGGCGACCGGCTTTGCGATCCAGGAGGCGCTGCACCGCCGGCAGCAGGCGCAGGTACCAGCGCACGCTCCCCAGCGCGATGGCGCGTACCGCGGCCCGCTCGGGTGAGGCGGCGACCTGGAACAGCGCGGCGTCCGCGGACGCGCCCCGGTCCACGACCGCGGCGATGACGCGTGCAGCGGTGGCCAGTACATCGGCACGGGCCCCACCGCCGGCGGGTGAATCCGGCATTGCCGGATCATGCCGACCACTCACCCGAAGCTCCCCGCGCCCGCTCCCGCAGAGTTCACGAAGTCACGAGCGGGTACGATCCTGCGTCCGGCGCGCTGCAGCTGCGTGACGTGCAGTTCGCCGCTACCGCAGGCCACGCGCAGAACCTCGCCATCCAGACCCAGCCACGTACCCGGCGCTGCGGCGCCGAAGGGGGCGTGAGCGCGCGGTGCATAGGCCTCATGAATGCGCAGCTGCTCGCCGGCAAACACGGTATCCGCCACGGGCCAGGGGTTGAAGGCGCGCACCTGACGGGAGATCTGATCCGCCGGATCGTTCCAGTTGATGGGCGCTTCGGCTTTGGCGATCTTCTGCGCATACGTGACACCGGCGGCGGCCTGCGGCAGCGGCCGCAGGCTCTGGTTGGCCAGGGCCGCAAGGACTTCGATCAGCGCCTGCGCCCCCAATGTGGCGAGCACAGTGTGCAGCGAGGCGCTGGTATCCCGATCCCCAATGGGCACGCTGTGCACCTTCAGCACGGCACCGGTATCCAGGCCCTCATCCATCTGCATGATGGTGACACCCGTGTGGGAGTCACCGGCCAGGATGGCGCGCTGAATGGGCGCCGCGCCGCGCCAGCGCGGCAGCAGCGATGCGTGAATATTGATGCACCCCAGGCGCGGCAGCTGCAGCACCTCGCGCGGCAGAATCTGGCCATAGGCCACGACCACCATGACATCCGCTGCCAAGGCGGCGACCACCGCGCGCCCCGCATCGCTGCGCAGGGTGTGGGGCTGGGCCACCAGCAGGCCGTGATCCAAAGCGAGTTGCTTGACGGGACTGGGGTAGAGATGCCGGCCGCGGCCCTGGGGACGATCCGGCTGCGTGAGTGCGCCCACTACCGTGTGCCGCGCCGCAAGCAGGGCGCGCAGCGCTGGCACGGCAAACTGCGGCGTGCCGGCGAAGGCCACGCGCAGCGGGCTGACAACCGTCATGGCGGGGAACCGGAGGCGCTAGCGCGCGCCGACACTGCGCGTCGCGCCACCGCGATGCTGCGCCGCAATCTGTTCCTTGCGCTCTTTGCTCAGTTTCTTGCGGATGCGGTCGCGCTTGATATCAGACAGGTAATCCACGAACAGCTTGCCCTCGAGATGATCCATCTCATGCTGCAGGCAGACCGACACCACGCCATCCAGGTCCCGTTCGAACACCGCACCGGTCCGATCCTGGGCCCGCACCCGCACCCGGGCCGCGCGCTGGACATCTTCGAATATCCCGGGCACCGACAGGCAGCCCTCCTCGGTCTTCGCCGCGCCTTCGCGCTCGAGGATCTGCGGGTTGATGAATACCAGCGGCTCGGAACGGTCCTCCGAGACATCCATGACAATGAGGCGGCGGTGAAAGTCCACCTGGGTGGCAGCCAAACCGATGCCGGGGGCCTGGTACATGGTCTCGAACATATCGTCGATGAGCCGGTCCAGTGCCGCGTCAAACTGCTCCACCGGCCGCGCACGGGTGCGCAAGCGTGGGTCCGGATACTCCAGAATGGTTAGACGGGACATCAGTTTCATGCTCTAGTGTACGGAACTTGCAAGCCTTAAAGGGACTGGCCAGCTTGCCCGTGCCCCCCGGTTCCGACAGGGGGGCCTTGTGGGCGCGTGATCCAGCGCACAAACTTGACAATACGTCGTGTGCAGACCGCCGCAGCCGATTATAACAGCCGTGCTGCTGCCCCACCCCCATGCGTGAGGAGGGGAGGATGATTTTCAATCACGCCTTCAGACCCGGACTGACCGTAACCCTTGTAGCCACCGCGATTTCCATCAGCGGTTGCGCCATGTTCGGGCATTCCAGACCTATCGAAGAACCGGTTGCTCCGCCTGAGCAGGCCGGCTCCACTGCTGCGCCTGCCCCTGAGCTGACTGCCACGGAGGCAGCCATCCGGGCGAATGAACGGGCCGGCAACACCTCGGTGGCCCCAGCGCCCACCGCGGATCTGATCAAACCCACTGCGCCCACGGAATACACCGTCAAGCGTGGCGACACCCTGTGGGGCATCGCCAATGTATTCCTGAAGAATCCCTGGCAGTGGCCGGAGATCTGGTACGTCAATCCCAAGATCCAGAATCCGCACCTCATTTATCCGGGCGATGTGCTGGTGCTGGCCTATAGCCGCGAAGGCCGCCCGCAGATCAGTATCGAGCAGCAAGGCGCCCTGCGCCTCAACCCCGCATTGCGCAGCTCCCCGCTGGATGATGCGATCCCGGCCATCCCCTATGCTGCCATCGCCGCATTCCTGTCCCGCCCGGCGCTGCTGTCCCGGCAGGAGATCAAGGACGCACCCTATGTGTTGGGCTTCCCGGACGAGCATCAGGCGGCCGGGGATGATCAGGTCGTTTATATGCGCGGTCTGGCGAACGCCCCGGTCGGTGCTCGCTACAGCGTGATCCATATCGGCGACCCCATTGTGAACCCCGAGAACGGCAAGACGCTGGGCTACGAGGGGATCTATGCCTCCACGGCGATCCTGCAACGTCCCGCCAGCGTGGCGCGCACGGTATTGGTGGATGCGGCCCGCGAAACCCTGCGCGGCGATTGTCTGTTGCCCGATACCAGCACAACACCGCTGACTTTCACGCCGCGCGCCCCCAGCCAGCCGGTCCGCGGCCAGATTGTGGCCGTCGTCGACGGTGAAACCATGATCGGCCAGTATCAGATCGTGGCCATCAATCGCGGCTCCCGCCAGGGTGTGGGGCCCGGCACCGTGCTGGCCATCGACGAAGCGGGCGACGTGGTGCCGGATCGCGGTCCGGATTCCTACTCCGATACGGACCGGAACCTGCTGGGTCTTACCCGCACGGTGACGTTACCCTCCGAGCGCGCCGGCACGCTGTTGGTCTTCAAGTCGTACGACGACATGAGCTACGGCTTGATCGTGGGCGCCTCAACGCCCATGCGCGTGGCAGACGTCGTCCGTAACCCGTAGCCCCGCTCAGTCAGACCCTCTCCCGGTCGGTACAGGCTCCACGCATGGAGCCTGTACGCTTGCGCGCCCTCCTCGCCAGAACCCCCGGCCTGGTGGCCCGCCATCTGACTGCTGCGAGTGAGGGCACGGGTCTGCCGGCGGACCTGCTGAGGCGGCTGCTGGCGCAGCCTCTGCGCAGCCGAGCCCGCTGCTGGCTGCAGCACCCTGATAACCGCCTGATCGACTCTGATCTACGCTGGATCAAAGCAAATGAGGCGCAGATCATCACCTGTCTGGACCCCGAGTACCCGTCCGCACTGACCCAGCTGGATCCCGCCCCCGCAACCCTCTATGCGAGGGGTAAGGTGCGGGCGCTGGCGACACCAGCGTTGGCGATGGTCGGATCGCGCCAGGCGACCGCTTCGGGAATCAATACCGCCCACCGCTTCGCAGGCGAGCTGGCGCGGGCCGGCCTGTGTGTCATCAGCGGCCTGGCGGATGGCATTGATACGGCGGCCCACCAGGGCGCACTGGCGCAGAACGGTCAGACCATTGCGGTGTGCGCCACCGGACTGGACCGGATCTATCCTGCCCACAATGCCGGTCTCGCCGCCCAGATCTGCGGCAACGGGTGCCTGATCAGCGTCTTTGCGCCGGGCACCCCGCCGCGCCGGCATCACTTCCCGCTGCGCAACCGGCTCATCGGTGCGCTGGGCGCCGGAACCGTGGTGGTGGAGGCGGCTGCCGGCAGCGGATCCTTGCTGACGGCTGGCCAGGCGCGGCGCCTGCGGCGGCTGGTTTTCGCCGTGCCCGGATCGATCCGCGACCCCAATGCCTGCGGCTGCAATCAGCTGATCCGCGCGGGTGCGATCCTGGTACAGCATTCTCGCGAGATCCTGCAGGAGCTGAATTTGCATAATATTCAGTATATTGCGGTCACTCCCAGGCCTGCGCAGGAATCCGGTGCAGCGTGTTCGCCATTGGACAACAAATACGAAATGCTGTTAGATGCCGCAGGCTTTGAGCCTGTGGACATCGACACCTTGGCGTTTCGCACCGGTTGGTGCGGGCACACCGTGGCTTCAATGTTGCTATTGCTCGAACTACGGGGGCGGGTCGCGCCCCAGCCCGGCGGCCGGTACTGCCGCCTGTCGTAAGTCCAACGCTCATGACGACCAGCGTCCTCGATATCCTTATTTACGTCTTTGATCGCTACATGCTGGAGGACACCTCCGATGTTCCCGAACGCGACGATCTTGCTCGCGATCTGGAACTGATGGGTTTCGGCTCAGCCAGCGTTGAGCGTGCACTGGACTGGCTGGCCGACCTGGCCGACGTGCGGCTGCATTCCGCCGAGGAACCGCGGCGCGGCAACCCGAGCCTGCGGTTGTACAGCGACGGCGAACTCGCCAGGCTTTCGACCGAATCCCGCGGCTTTCTGATGGAGCTGGAGCGGCACGCCATCCTGACGCCGCTGCAGCGTGAAGTCGTCCTGGACCGCCTTCTGGCCCTGGATTCCGAGGAGTTGGACACCGAGCAGATCAAGTGGGTCGTGCTCATGGTGCTCTCCAGCCAACCGGGCCAGGAACAGGCTTTTGCCCGCATGGAAGATCTCGTGGCTGACACCGCGGAACATCCGCCCCACTAGCAGATGACTCTCAGGTCCCACGTCACCATCATCAATCCGCGGCCTGGTCCGCGGTTTTTCGTCTAACGGGGCTGCACCAGCGCATGGCAGAAAATCTGGTCATAGTTGAATCGCCGGCCAAGGCGCGCACGATCAAGAAGTACCTCGGCAAGGATTTTGAGGTCCTTGCCTCCTACGGACATGTCCGCGACCTGGTACCCAAGGAAGGCGCTGTCGACACCGAGCATGGATTTGCCATGCGCTACCAGCCGCTGGAGAAGAATCAGCGGCATGTCGAGGCGATTTCCCGGGCGCTGCGCAAGGCCAAGTCGCTGTATCTGGCGACCGATCCTGACCGCGAGGGCGAAGCCATCGCCTGGCATCTGCTGGAGATGCTGAAGGAGCGGGGCGAGATCGGCGACCGCGTCGTGCATCGCGTGGCGTTTTACGAAATCACCAAGAATGCCATCCGCGCCGCCGTGGCCGCTCCGCGCGAGGTTTCCGCGCCGCTGGTGAACGCCCAGCAGGCGCGTCGCGCCCTGGACTACCTGGTGGGCTTCAATCTCTCGCCGCTGCTGTGGAAAAAGGTTCGCCGTGGACTGTCCGCGGGTCGGGTGCAGAGCCCGGCGCTGCGCATGATCTGCGAGCGCGAGCAGGAAATCGAAGCATTCAAGGCTCAGGAATACTGGACTTTGGATGGCGAGGGGAAACATTCCAGTCAGGCGTTTCCGTTGAAACTCGTTGAATATGCCGGCACCAAGGTCGAGCAGTTCAGCTTCACCAACGAGACCCTGGCGCGCGAAGTCGAGCGCAGCATCCGCAGCGCCGCCGGCGGCACTGCCGATCGCGCCGGCTCGCTCAAGGTCCTGAGCATCGACCGCAAGCAGCGCCGGCGCAATCCCGCCCCGCCGTTCACCACCTCGACGCTGCAGCAGGAGGCCGCGCGCAAGCTGGGCTTCAACGCCCGTCGCACCATGCGCCTGGCACAGCAGTTGTACGAAGGGGTCGACATCGGCGAAGGCAGCGTCGGCCTCATCACCTATATGCGTACCGATTCGGTATCGCTGGCGGCAGAGGCGGTGAGCGAGATCCGGCAGGTCGCCGTGAAGCTGTACGGGCCGGACGCCATCGACCCGGAACCGCGCTTCTACAAAACCAAGTCGAAGAATGCTCAGGAGGCTCACGAAGCGGTGCGCCCAACCTCCGCCTCGATAGTGCCCGCCGATATCGAGCGCTACCTGGATGCGGATCAGTTCAAACTCTACTCATTGATCTGGCGGCGCGCGGTTGCGTGTCAGATGAGCCATGCCACTTTCGATACCGTCGCGGTGGATCTGCTGGCGGGCCCCGATGGCGCCACGCGTCACCTGCTGCGTGCCAACGGTTCCACACTGGTCAAGCCCGGCTATATCGCCGTGTATCAGGAAGGCGCCGATGATGCGAAGGTGGACGATTCGGATCATGTGCTGCCGCCGATGACCGAGGGCGACACCGTGACCCTCAACGCCATCCATGCCGAACAGCATTTCACGGAACCGGCGCCGCGATATTCCGAGGCCTCACTGGTGAAAGCGCTCGAGGAGCACGGCATCGGCCGTCCTTCCACCTACGCGTCCATCATTTCCACCCTCCAGGATCGCGAGTACGTGGAGATGGACAACCGGCGCTTCATCCCCACCGACATCGGCAAGATTGTGAATCGCTTCCTGACCCTGCACTTCAACCAGTATGTGCAGTACGGCTTCACCGCCGAGATGGAGGACGAACTGGATGCGGTCTCGCGAGGCGAGGAAGAATGGATCACCCCGCTCACCAAGTTCTGGACTCCGTTTATCCGGCAGGTGGAGACCATTGAGAAGACGGTCTCCCGGGACGAGGTCGCCCAGGCACGCGACATTGGCAAGGACCCGGTGTCCGGCAAGCCGATGACGGTGCGCATGGGACGCTTTGGTCCCTTTGTGCAGATCGGTACCAAGGATGACGAGGAAAAACCCAAGTTCGCCGGACTGCGCCCGGGCCAGAAGATGGACACCATCACCCACGAGCAGGCGCTGGAGCTGTTCAAGCTGCCGCGCACCCTCGGCGCCACAGCCGCTGGCGAGCCGGTGGTCACCAATATCGGGCGCTTCGGCCCGTACATCAAATTCGGCGACAAGTACGTCTCGCTGAAGGATGACGATCCGTACACCGTGAGTCTGGAACGGGCGCTCGAGGTGATCCGACTCAAGCAGGAGGCGGACGCGAACCGCTTGATCCAGGACTTTGGCGTGGACAATATCCAGGTGTTGAATGGGCGTTACGGTCCGTACATCACGGACAAGATCAAGAACGCCAGGATCCCCAAGGAACGCGACCCGAAGAGCCTGACGCTGGCAGAGTGCCGCGAGCTGCTCGCCGCGGCCCCGATGCGCGGCAATCGCTTCGGCCGCGGCAAACGCGGCGGGCCCGGCAAGGGCGCGCCACCAAAAGCCACCACGGGCAAAGGTGCAAACGGCGCCGCCGCAGCATCCGCCAATGGGGCGCAGCAGAAGCGCAAAACCGCGGCCAAGAAGCCGGCCGCAAAGAAAACCGCCAAAGCGGACAAGCCCGCCAAGAAGAAGTCAGCGGGTCGCGCGGCCACACCCAAGGCCGAGGCGTAGTCCCAGGCCCCAGGCCTCCGCGACTCGCCAGCGAACAGGAACCCGTGTGAAATACCAGCACAGCTTTCACGCTGGCAATTTCGCCGACGTGCACAAGCACGTGGCGCTGCTGGCGGTCATCGCCAGCCTGCAGCGCAAGGAAAAGGGCTTCCTGTATCTGGAGACCCATGCCGGGCGCGGTGCCTATGACCTCGCCGAGTCTCCGGGCAGTCGCGCCTCGCGAACCGGGCTGTCGCGGATCCTGAATCAACCGGGGGACTCGCCGGAGATCCAGGCCTACGGCAAGGCCGTGAAGCACTGGCGCGAGCTGGTCAAGGATCGCAATGCCTATCCCGGTTCCCCAGTGCTGGCCGCGGGCGTGTTGCGCGACCAGGATCGGGCGATCCTGATCGAGCTGCAGCCGCCGGAGGCTCATGCGCTGGAGCGCGCCGTGTCGCATCACGCCAAGGTGCGCGTCGAGCTCGGTGACGGCTATGAAAAACTGCGCGCCCACCTGCCGCCGGTGGAACGGCGTGGGCTGGTGCTGATTGATCCCCCGTACGAGGAGTCGCAGCGCGATTTCGACCAGGCACGCGCGGTCATCGGTGATGTGCTGCAGCGCTTTGCCACTGCCGTTGTCATGCTCTGGTATCCGATCAAGGAAGCACGCGATACCCTGCTGTGGCGCAAGCGTCTGATTGCGAGCCTGCAGCAGCCCACCTTGGTCAGCGAGCTTTGGGTGCATCCGTGTGACTCACGTATCGCCTTGAACGGCTCCGGGCTGGTTATCATTCACCCACCGTACCAGCTGGCACAGCGTATGCGGGTCTGGTTACCGCAACTGATCGGGATGCTGGACGCCGCCAGCACCGGCGGCTGCCTGGTGGAAGAGGCGGCCTGAGAGTTCGCCGTCGCGCGCAGGAGTGCAGGAGTTGAACGAATCACCCGCAGAGTACGGCGTCATCGGTCATCCGGTGGCGCACAGCCGCTCCCCGTTCATTCATGGAATCTTCGCCAGACAGACCGGGCAGAACATGGTCTACCGGCCGCACGATGTGTGCCCGGAGGACCTGCACACCTTCGTCATGGACTTCTGGCGGCGCGGTGGCAGGGGTCTGAATGTGACCGTGCCGCACAAGATCAACGCCAGTGGCATGGTGCGTACGATGAGCGAACGCGCCACTCGTGCCGGCGCGGTCAACACGTTGCTCATGGATGCGGATGGCATCACCGGCGACAACACGGATGGCGCGGGGCTGGTGCAGGATCTCACGGCAAACCTGCAGGTGGCCTTGGGCCAGGCACGCATCCTGCTGGTGGGTTCCGGCGGAGCAGCGCGCGGGGTCATCGCACCGCTCCTGGACCAGTCCCCGAAGTTGATTGTCGTCGCGGGTCGATCACCCGCAAGTGCCGCAGCCCTCGCACGCACGTTTGGCTTCCTGGGTCCGGTTGAAGGCTGCGGACTGGACACCATCGCGCCCGGTGCCTTCGATATCGTCATCAATGCCACCTCGGCGGGTCTCGCGGGGCAGGTGCCCGCCATTCCGGCGCGCGTCATTGATGCCTCGACCTTCTGTTATGACATGTCTTACGCGCGGGCCGGAACCGCCTTCCTGGCATGGGCCACGGAGCATGGTTGCACACGCACAGCACAGGGCTGGGGCATGCTGGTGGAGCAGGCAGCGGAAGCGTTTGAATTGTGGCGCGGAGTGCGCCCCGCCACCGCACCCGTGCGCGCCGCGCTGGCCGCCGGCTAACGCATCGTGACCAGCTCTTCGGCGCTGGTCGGGTGGATCGCCACGGTGTCGTCAAAGTCGGCCTTGGTCGCCCCCATATGCATCGCGACGGCAAATCCCTGCATCATCTCATCGGCACCTGCGCCGATGACGTGCACGCCCACGACCTTCTGTTTGGGCCCCGCGCACACCAGTTTCATATGCGTGCGCGGCTTGCGGACGGTGAGGGCGTGATACATCGGCACGAAGGCTGACAGGTACACCTGCACAGTGCTGCCATACTTGGCACGCGCCTCGGCCTCGGTAACACCCACGGTGCCGATGGGCGGATGGCCGAAAATCACGGTGGGAACATTCTCGTAGTCCAGGAAGCGATCCTCCTGGCCTCCCCAGAGACGATCGCTGAGCCGCCTGCCCGCGGCAATGGCCACCGGAGTCAGGAGCGCACGGCCCGTGACATCCCCGATGGCATGAATACCCGGCACATTGGTGTTCTGAAATTTATCGGTCAGCACCTGGCCCAGGCCATCAACCTGCACACCCACGGTTTCCAGTCCCAGGTCCCGGGTGCGCGGTGCACGCCCGATCGCCCAGATCAGTTGGTCCACCGGGCCGACATGGCGGCCATCGGTGAGGGTGAGCTGCAGCCGACCATCGGCACCGCGGGCGACCGATTCGCTCACGGCGCTGTGAACGATATGCATGCCGTTGTCGCGAGCGATCTCCACGTACGCGGCGCCCAGCATCGAATCAAAATGTCGCAGGACGTATTCGTGACGCACGACCAGCGTCACTTCGGTGCCCAGCGCCTGCATGATCCCGGCGATCTCCACGCCGATATAGCCGCCGCCGACGATGACCACGCTGCCGGGACGCTCCTCCAGTTCAAAGAAGCCATCTGAGGTGATGCCCAGCTCTGCGCCCGGCAGATCCGGCACCTGCGGATAGCCGCCCGTGGCGATCACGATGTGTTGGGCGCTCGCATGCCAGTCATCAATCTCGACACTGTGCGGACCTGTGATGCGCGCATGGCCGCGCGCCAGCTGAATCTTGCGATGGGCCAGGTTGCGCTCGTAAATGCCGTTCAACCGGTGCACATACGCATCGCGCCCGGTCTTCAGCAGCGACCAGTCATGGGCCACCGCGCCGAAGTGAAACCCGTAGCCCGCGCTGTCGGACGCCACGGCCGCAATCTCGGCGGCGTTCCACATGACCTTCTTGGGCACGCATCCCACGTTGACGCAGGTGCCGCCCAGGCGCCCGGACTCGGCCAGCAGCACGCGGGCGCCGTATTCAACGGCGCGCTGCGCACAAGCCAGACCGCCGCTGCCGCCGCCGATCACAATCAGGTCATACTGGTCCGTCATTAAGTAAGCATCCCGTGCCGTCACTTGTGCACACTGTAACGACCCATATTACAGACACTTGAGGGGGTCATTCACATCATGCCAACCGACAACCCGTTGCTGCTGCGCAACCCGCTACCGCGCTTCGGCGAGATCCGCGCCGAGCACGTGGTACCCGCGATCAGCGGACTGCTGGAGCGCAATCGGGCCCAGCTGCAAGCGTTGCTGGCAGCGCCGGCGCCCACCTTCAAGTCCCTGGTGGAGCCCCTCGAGAACTCCCAGCACGAACTCGCCTCCGTCTGGTCCCAGGTGAGCCTTTTGAATGCCGTGCTGAACGCGCCGGATCTGCGCGAAGCGTACAACGCCTGCCTGTCGCTGCTGTCGGCCTGGCAGACTGACCTGGCACAGAACGAGGCGCTGTGCGGCGCCTGTCAACGCATCGCCGATACCGATCGAGCACTGGATACCACGCAGCGGCGCGTCCTCGAACATCGGCTGCGCGAATTCCGCCTGGCCGGCGTCGCGCTGGAGCCGGCGCGCAAGGCGCGCTTCAAGGAGCTGATGCAGCAGCTCACCGGGCTGAGCTCGAAATTTGAAGAGAACATTCTCGATGCCACCCATGCCTGGTCGCTGCATGTAGAGGAGCCGGCCGAGCTGGCAGGCATCAATCCGCAGATCATTGAACGGGCGCGCGTCGTGGCAGGTGCCCAGGGCGGCTACACCCTGAAGCTGGAACAGCCGGTGTACGTGGCCGTGATGTCCGGCGCGCAGTCCTCCGCCCTGCGCCGCGCCTTCTACGAGGCCTGGACTACGCGCGCATCGGACCAGGGTCTGCCACAGTGGGACAACTCGCAGGTGATGGAGGACATCTTACGGGTGCGATACGAGTTGGCGCAGCTGCTGGAATTCTCAAGCTACGCCGACTATGCCCTCGCGACGCGCATGGCGAAGAGCTCAGAGGAGGTCTTCGCCTTCCTGGAGCAACTGCGCCAGGCGAGCCGCCCCGCAGCCGAGCAGGAATTTCGCGAGCTTGAAACCTTCGCGGATGAGAAGCTGGCGGCCTGGGACCTCACCTACTGGTCCGAACGACTGCAGCGCGAACGGTACGCGGTCTCGCAGGAGGAGCTGCGCCCGTGGTTCCCGCTGCCACGCGTACTGGAGGGGCTGTTCGAAGTGGCGCGGCGCCTCTTCGGCGTGCGCATCGTGGAGCGCCCGGGCGTACCGGTGTGGCATCCGGATACGCGCTACTTCGAAATCCTGGATGCAACCGGCGCGCCTCGCGGGAGCTTTTATCTGGATCCCTGTGCACGACCGAACAAACGCAGTGGCGCCTGGATGGATGAGTGCATCGGCCGCAAGAGCATGGGCGGCCCCACCGTGCTGCCGGTTGCCTATCTGGTGTGCAATTTCCTGGAAGCCGCGCCCGGTGAACCCGCGCTGCTCACCCATGATGATGTCGTGACGCTGTTCCATGAATTTGGACACGGCATGCACCATCTGCTGACGCGGGTGGGATATCCAACCCTCGCGGGTATCAACGGCGTGGCATGGGATGCGGTCGAGCTACCCAGCCAGTTCATGGAGAACTATGCGTGGCATCCGCAGGTGCTGCGGCGGATCGCGGTGCGTGTCACCACCGGTGAGCCGCTGCCCGACCTGCAGCTGCGGCAGCTGATCACCACGCGCAGCTTTCATGCCGGGCTGCAGATGCTGCGGCAGCTGGAGTTCGCCCTGTTCGATTTCACGCTGCATGCAGGCTTTGACCCGGCGCGCGGAGCGCGCATCAGTGAAGTACTCGCCGCGGTGCGCGCACAGGTATCCGTCGTGCCGGTGCCAAGCTGGAATCGCTTCGCGCATAGCTTCGCTCACATCTTTGCCGGGGGCTATGCGGCAGGCTATTACAGCTACAAGTGGGCCGAAGTGCTGGCCGCCGATGCGTTTGCTGCCTTTGAGGAAACCGATGTGTTCGATCCGGCCACCGCGCAGCGCTTCCTGGACTGCATCCTGTCGCAGGGTGGCAGCCGCGACGCGCTGGAGGCCTTTATCGCCTTCCGTGGCCGCAAGCCCGACGTGCGACCTTTGCTGCGACAACACGGCATTGCGGCCTGACGCTGCGAGTCTTTGACATATGAGTACTCAAATGTGTGACGCGCTGCCGGGAAACTCCAGAATCCAAGAACTGTGCGCAGCTTCGCTGGCCACTCGGATGGACGATGCCTAGACTGCGGTATGAGGACCATGCGCAAGGCGCGGCTAAACGATTTCGACGTGACGGGCACCGTACAGGTGAGCTCGACTGCTGCGGTCCGCGAAGCCGTGGAAGAGTTGTGCCACAGCACCTGGCAGAGCTTCCCATTCGAACCACTTACCCGCGCGTTCGATCAATTTGATCGCATGTTCGCCGGGGATGTGCCCGGTTATTACGGCGTTGATACGGTCTATCACGACCGGCAGCACACCCTGGATGTCACGCTCGCGCTTGCGCGCCTGATCGCCGGACATGATCGCACCCGCCCCCCAGCTGAGCAGCTGGGCGCTGAGCGCGCCGCAGCCGGGCTGATCATCGGTCTGTTCCACGACGTGGGGTATCTGCGGCGCACGGATGACGGCAATTACCGCCACGGGGCAGAACTCACCCGGATCCATGTTTCCCGCGGGGCAGAGTTCCTGGCGGACTACCTGCCCCGCATCCAGCTGTCCGGCTGGGCGCCAGTGGCACGGGAAATCATCCATTACACCGGCTATGAGGTGCCCTTTGACCGCATCGTCGTGGCCGATCCCAAGGACAAGACCCTGGGGCATCTGATCGGAACCGCGGATATGATCGGCCAGATGGCCGATCGGTGTTATCTGGAAAAGTGCCGGGACCGCCTGTATCCGGAGTTCGTGCTGGGCGGCATGGCACTGCCCATCAGCTCCAATGGCGGCCGCCAGGTGCGCTATGCGTCCGGACTGGACGTGCTGCGTCAAACACCGGAATTCGTGGCTGAAACCCGCGCCAAGCGCCTGGACGGGGCCTTTGGCGGTGCCTACCACCATGTCGAGGTCCTGTATGGCGGTCAGAACCCGTACATGGACATGATCGAACGCAACCTGGGCTACCTGAATCGCGTGCTGCGCAGTGAAAACTGGCGGCTGCTGCGGCGCAATCCGCCGGTGTTTTCAGCACTTGCTGACCCAATGGCAACGGTGCGGAGCCTGATGGTGGGCTACATTCGCAACGCCTGGTCCCAGCCCCGCTGAGGGCAAGCGCAAACCGGCCTCTTCACCCTTCTTGTGGCCTCCCCCCTGATGGGCAGGTAAGATCCCCCAAAGATCCAGCAATAATGGGATAACAAAGGGGAATTGCCCCGGTCGCGCAGCGGCTGGCGGTTGCACCGTGAATGCTGTCAGCCTGAAACTCAAATATGCGAGTACCGCCTTCCTGGCCGTGCTCCTGGCAGCGATTGCCTTTGTCTGCCTGTTTGCCTGGCAGTTGCACCTGCATTCACAACGGGTGGAGAGCCTGGCGCAGGCGGCCGTACATGCAACCGGATCGGCAGGCTCGGTGGCGGCGGCGAGCACCGCGGGGCGGACCGCGACTTCCGGTGAGCTGTTGAAACGGTTGCATCTGGCAAGCCAGAATGACCTGCTGGATGGGTTGGCACTGGCTGCCATCCTGGCCGCAGCGGCGGGCCTCGTGGCGGCGTGGCTGGCCTGGCGCGCGGGCTTCCGGCTGGAGCAGCCGATCACCGCGCTGATCCGCAGTGCCGAGCGTTTCGGCCAGGGCGATTACACCCGCCCGGTGGATATCCTGCGCCGCGACGAGCTCGGTGACCTGCAGCAGGCGCTGGAGCACATGCGTTACAAGCTACGCCAGACGACGATCACCAAGAATTACCTGACCAGTGTGCTCAACGGCATGACGGATGCGGTCTTCGTGAGCTCCCCGGATGGCGTGGTACGGATTACCAACCAGGCCGCGTGCAAGCTGCTCGGTTATGCCGAAGGTGAAGTCCAAGGCAAGAACATTGCGTTCATTCTCGAGGAGCGCGAGCGCCCGGCATTCGATCTGGCCCGTGCGGCTCACGAGTCGCGCGAAACCTTGGTGCAGACGCGCCAGGGAACCAGCATTCCGGTATCGCTGACCGGCTCACAGCTGGCCAGTGATGACCCGCAGTTCCAGGGCTACATTTTTGTCGCACGGAACATCACGGAGCAGAAGCGCACCGAACGGCGCATTCGCTACCTGGCGCGCTATGACACCCTCACCCGGGTGCCCAACCGCATGCAGTTCCAGCACCTGCTGCAGCAGACCATCGCCCGCGGCGTGCGCAATCATCAGGGCGTGGCCCTCTTGTACCTGGATCTGGACCGCTTCAAGGAGCTCAACGACACCTTCGGTCACGGCGCGGGCGATCGTGCGCTGGAAGTGCTCGCGGAACGTCTGACCCGCTCCTTGCCCAAGGACGCGGTGCTGGGCCGACTCGCCGGCGATGAGTTCGCCGTGTTCATGGAAGGCCTGCCACTGGACGCCGATAATCGCGGTCCGATTGCGCATCTGGCGCGCGCGGTGCTCACGGAAATCAATCGCGCCTTCCAGCTCAACCAGCATGAGCTGTTCCTCTCTGCCAGTGTCGGCATCGCGTTCTGCCCGCGGGATGCGGAAAACGTGATCGATCTGATCCGCAATGCCGATGCCGCCATGTACTACTCCAAGCAGAACGGCGGCAACACCTTTGCCTTCTATTCACCGGAGATGAACGCCGCCGCCGTCGAGCGCCTGATGCTCAAAAGCAAGCTGCGCCGCGCGCTGGAGCGCGATGAGCTGGTGATCCACTACCAGCCCAAGGTTGACCTGGCCGACGGCCGGGTCATCGGCGCGGAGGCGCTATTGCGCTGGCGGTTGCCGGGACATGGCGATATTTCCCCGGCGCAGTTCATCCCGCTGGCCGAGGAAACCGGGTTGATCCTGGAAATCGGCGAATGGGTACTGAACCGGGTGTGCATGGACTATCGGCGGCTGCAGGCTGAAGTGGCTGACCCGGGACGCATTTCACTGAACCTGTCCCTCAAGCAGCTGCGCGAGGCGAGCTTCATCCTGCGCTGCCGCTCGGTGTTCCGGCGCCATGGCGTCTCGCCCGCTCATTTTGAACTCGAAATCACCGAGTCGACCCTCATGGCCGACACCCAGCGCACGGTGCGGCTGCTCGGTGAGCTGCACGAGATGGGGCTGCACCTCTCGATCGATGATTTCGGCACCGGCTACTCCTCGTTGTCGGCGCTGCAGCAGTTTCCCATCGGCACCCTGAAGATTGATCAGTCGTTTGTGCGCGATGTGTCGGAGGACGCGGGCGATGCCACCATCGTCCGCACCATCATCGACATGGGCCGCAGCCTGGGGCTGGACGTCGTGGCCGAAGGGATCGAATCGCAGCGCCACCTGGACTTCCTGTGCGAACACCACTGCCAGTTTGGTCAGGGCAAGCTCTTCAGCGAAGCCAATACCATTGATGCGCTGCTGGCCTTGCTGGCGCGTCAGGCCAGCGGCGAGGCGCCATTCGGCCACCTCATCCACCGCACGGGACTGGCGAGCCGCCGGGCATGATGTCTGAACGAGCCGGCCCAGCCGGCCGTCGCTTCGCCATCCGCTCAGCCAGCGGTTGAGGCGGGCATGAAGGCACCGTGGACCCGCTGGTTATTGGCCGCCATGGCTGCGGTGTGGGTCGGAACCACGGTGCACTACGCCACTCGCGCTCTGCCCTCCGGCATGCGGCTCGCCGGGGATCCGCAATCGATACCGATGCGCGATGTCACCTTCCTGGACGACATCACGGGCGCCAATGCCTATGATCGCGGCTTCAGCTCGCACACCATCTTCGATGCCATGCTGCGCACCATCGGCGAGGCGCGCAGCCTCGTGGTGCTGGACTGTCATCTGTGCAGCGACATGCATCGCAGTACCCCGGACGCCATCGCCACGCTCACGCCCCTGGCGGCACAGTTGATGGATGCGTTGCTGGCGCGCAAGGCGGCGGTTCCCGGCTTACAGGTTCTGGTCATCGCAGACCCCATCAACAGCCTGTACGGTTCAACGCCATCGCCGGATCTCGCCAGACTGCGCGCGGCCGGCATTCAGGTGGTGACGGTGGATCTGTCGCGCCTGCGGGACCGCAATGTTCTGTACTCGGGCCTGTGGCGGCTGACGTTCGGTTGGCGACATCATCCTGCTGCCGCCGAAGGCTGGTTGCCCAACCCCTTCAGCGACAGCGGACCGCGCCTGACAGCCCGCGCCTGGGCACAGCTGGTGAATCTCAAATCATCGGACCGGCGCGCGCTGATCGCCGACGATGGCACGGGCAACCTCATCGCATTGGCGGGCACCGCGGAACCTGCGATGGCGCGCAGCATCGATACGCTGACGGCCCTGCAGGTGCGCGGAGCCGCGGTTCAGCCCCTGCTGAGCAGCGAGCTCGCGCTCGCGCGAGCCTTCGGCTGGAGCGGTTCAATCGTCGCGCCTGCCGCGAACGCAGGCTCCGCGTCAGCCGCGGGCACTGGCGCCACGACGGCCGCTGCGGCCGACGCGGTGAAATTCCAATGGCTCGGGGAAGGCGCCATCCGCGATGCGCTGCTGCAGCACATTGCGGCCGCAGCCGATGGCGACAATATCGATATCGCCAGTGACAACCTGTCGGAGCGCGCGGTGATCACCGCACTGCTGGCGGCCAGCAGCCGCGGTGCGACGGTGCGCATGATTCTGGATCCACAGAGGAACTCTTCGCTGTGGCGCAGCCCCAATCAGACCGTGGGCAGCGAGCTGCTCGCGGCCAGTGATGGCCGGATTCATGTCGCCTGGTACCGCACCCACACCGAGCAGTTTCGCGCCGCGCTGGTACTCATCCACGGCAATGGTCCGACCTGGATGGCCACCGGTTCTGCGAGTCTTACCAGACGGGACCTGGACGATTACGATCTGACACTGGATGCTGCCCTGTCAGGGTCGCCTACGGCGGCACCGCTCGCCGGCGCCCAGGCGTTTTTCGACACTCTGTGGAATGATCGCGGACCACCGGGCATCGAGTTCACTGCGGACGCCGACACCTGGACGGACGCGTCGCAGCTGCGCTACTGGGCCTACCGGGTCATGGAGTTGCTGGGGGTTTCGCGGACCTGAGCAATGCGTCGGTCTGCGTCGCCGCAGCGACTGCCGCCTGGTCGGCGGCAGCTGAAAATGCTGCGATCACACTGGCCATGCGATTCTCCAGCGCCGGCTGGCTCCTCGCCACCGTGAAACTGCCGAGCAATGCCCCGTCGCTGCGCCGGATCAGCACACATTGCAGTGTCACCCGAATCAGCGGTGGCCCCGCATCCGCCGCATATTCGGCGGCGAATCGATCAATTGATGTCTGCAGTACATAGTCGGTGTTGAACGAAGAACGCTCATCGGCGACCGCGCGCCAAGCCGGATCGGCACGGAACACGCTCAGCTGCATAGCGGACACGACCTCCGCCAGTGGCGCGCTCCAGCGACTGCCGGCGTAGTAGTCCAGGCGGCTGCCGGGACGCAGCAGCGCAATGCGGTCGGTATTCAGTCCTGGCGCCGCCAGCGGACGCGCGACCCGCAACGTCGGGCCGGCGGACACCGTATCCGACGGCACAGGCGGCGTGACCCCCGCCTGCAACACATACAGCTGCAGGGCAGGCTGCGTGCTGTGCAGCAGACCTGCGCAGCCCGCAAGACTGAGTGCGAGGGGGAGCAGAGCCAATCCCAGGCGTCTCATGGCGGAAGGGTCACTCCCTGGTCCGGCTTTTCAAACAACAGTTGCGACGGACTCTCCTGCAGGCTGCGCGCCAGTTCGCGCACCTCGGTCACGGCGTCCCGGCTGTCCCCGAGCAGCCGCTCGACCTGCGGCAGGCTGTCGCGCGTGAAGGCGCGCACATCGCCGCGATTCTCGCGCAGCATCTGGTCGAGGTTCGCCGTGGCGTCACTCAATTGCGCCGTGGCCGCCGCGATATGCGCCACCGTATCGCGCAACTGCGGGCCAGCCGCGTCCGTCACCCCACGGACGCTGGCCGCCGTGGCACGGAATTCATCGGACGTTTCGTGCAGATCAGCGATCAGCGCGCGCAGCTCATGGATGGTGTCCGGCAGGCTGCGGGTGGTGGTATCCAGGTTGCCGAAGGCCCGGGAAACGGCCTTCAGGTTATCCTCACTCAGCAGCAGCTGAACGCGGCCCAGCACCTCGGTGGCGCGCCCCACCATCTCCGGCAGGCTGGCGAGCAGCAGATCGATATTGGACTTGGACGAGCGGATGACGGGGTAGCGTTCGCTGGGCACTCCGACCAGCAATTGCTTGTTGCCCGGCTTGCGCAGCAGATCGATGAACAGCACGCCCGTGATGCCCTGCTGCGACAGCTCAGCGACTGAATCCTCGGAAACCGGAGTGGCCGAGTCGATGTCCACGATGACCTGTACGCGACCGGCATTGCGGTGGTCGATGTACATGGACACCACGCGGCCCACATTCACGCCCAGATACCGGACCGGGGCGCCGGGGGTCAGGCCACTGACGCTGCCATCGAAGTAGACCTCGTAGCGGGTGAAGTCACGGTGCTCGCGCGCATCCGTGTACCAGTACACGAACAGACCGGCCATGGCGGTGATCAGCAGGACGAAGGCGCCCACCGCCGCATAGTTTGCTTCACGCTCCATCTGCCGCTCCCGCGCGCGCATTGTAACCGCGGGCACGCACGCCGTGGAAGTACGCCTGGATCCAAGGATTGGGGTTCTCCGTGATGCCTGCGAGCGAATCGCTCACCATGCGCCGGTCCACAATCACCCCGACACGATTGCAGGTACGGAAGATCGTGTCCAGATCGTGAGTGATCATCACCACGGTCAGGTGCAGATGCTGGTGCAGGTACAACAGCAACTCATCAAAAGCCGCAGCGCTGATCGGGTCCAGCCCGGCAGTGGGTTCGTCGAGAAACAGCAGCTGCGGATCCAGCGCCAGCGCCCGCGCCAGAGCGGCCCGCTTGATCATGCCGCCGGACAACTGCGCGGGATACTTGTCGGCGGCATCGCCGGGCAGCCCGACCATGCGCACCTTCAGCATCGCCAGTTCGTCCCGGTCGGACGCCCGCAAATCCAGATACTCGAGCATCGGCAACTGCACGTTCTGCAGCACCGTCAGGGCGCTGAACAGCGCGCCTTCCTGGAACGTCACACCATAGTCCGCCTTGACCGCGCGCAGCTGTCGCTGGGTCATCCGGGTGACGTCCACCCCATTGAGAAGCACTCTTCCGGAGATGGGTCGCTGCAGACCCAGGATGCTTCGCAGCAGCACCGACTTGCCGGCTCCGGAGCCGCCGACGACGCCGAAAATCTCACCGGCCGCCACGCTCATGTCCAACCCATCATGCACGATCTGGGTCCCGAAGCGGTTGACCAGGCCCTGGACCTCCACGCGCGCCATCAGATATCCAGCGCCATGAACAGCATGGCGAACAGCGCATCCGCGAGCAGGACGACAAAGATCGCCTGGACCACGGCCACAGTGGTCAGTCTGCCCAGCTCCCGTGAGGAGCCACGCACCTGCATGCCGCGATAGGTACCCGCCAACCCGATGAGCATGCCGAACACCGGCGCCTTGATCAGTCCCGTCCAGAAGGTGGTTGGCGCGATGGCCTCGTTCATGCGGATCAGGTATTGCGGCAGCGGAATCCCCAACAGGTATTTGCACAGCAATGCACCACCGGTCAGACCCACGGCATCGGCGATGACCGTCAGCAGCGGCAATGCGATGATGAGCCCGAGAATACGGGGCAGTACCAAGGCTTCATAGGGGTCCACGCCAATGGCCCGCAGGGCGTCGACCTCGGCATTCAATTGCATGGAGCCGATTTCCGCGGCGAAGGCACTGCCTGAACGACCGGCGACGATAATGGCCGTGAGCAGCACGCCCAGTTCCCGCAACACCCCGATGGTGACCAGGTCCACGACGAACAGCTCAGCGCCGAAGCGGGCCAGCTGCTGCGCGCTCATGTAGGCGATGATCACGCTGATCAGAAAGGCGATCAGCGTGACGATGGGAATGGCCGTGATGCCGGTCTCATAGATATGCCGCGCGACCGAGACGGGTCGCAGGCGCCGCGGGGCATACAGGGCGCCGATCACTGTGACCGCGATGCGCCCGACAAAGGCCAGACCACTGACGAGATCGTCCCAGCCGCCGACGACGCGCCGACCCAGCGCCTCCACCGGCTCCTCGATGTAGTGCGGCCCGGGCACGCTGGGATGCGTGATGGGTGCCGGCCCGACCGTCACCGTATCAATCAAACGCAGCTGATCCGGGGGCGCTCCGGCGAACGCGACGCTGGCACCGGCGACGGCGGCGCGCTGCACGAAATCACGCAGCTTCACGCTCGCGGACAGATCCAGCGCCGTGAGTGCGGTCGTATCAATGAGAATATGCTCGCCGCCAGCCACCCCCACAGCAGCGAGCTCCCGCTCCAGTGCGTCGAGGTGGGTGATGCGCCAGGGGCCGGTCAGGTGAAGTTCGACGCCCTGCGCCGTGCGGCGGCTTTCCAGATACACTTTGGTTTAGGGCACATCAGGTATCGTCCCGATACTGCCTGATGCGGATGGTCGCGACAATCAACAACGCGGCGAGCCCCACACCCAGCCACAGGTCCGCATTGGCGAACACCGGGAAGGGATCCACGTTGACCCACACCAGGTTCAACGTCCGGCGCTGGCCGGCGGCACCACCAAATCCCGGATAGGTCGGTCCTACCGTCTCAAATACACCCCCGAGGCGGTACAACAGTATAGCCAGCAGATGGTTCGAGCCCAGCGCGATCCGCTCCATCATGATCAGGATCACCGGGGGCAGCAACACCCAAAGCTGCACGCTGCGACGCGCCCAGGCCGACACCAGCATCAGGAAGGCCGTTATCGGCGCATACCACAGCACGGCGGCGACCACGGCGACCAGCGAGACTCCCTGGACACGCAGCCAGGTGCCTGCATCCCAGAACACGCCGCCCGTGTGCCCCTGCCAGGCACGCACCAGGTAGATGCCGGACATCAGCAAGGTGGTGAGGGCGGAAACCAGATAGACCCCCAAGGGCACGATCACCAGGACTACCAGCAGCTTCGCCAGCACCGTGAGCGTGTCCGACACCGGCATCGACTTCCAGAACAGGATGCTGCGGTCCTTACGCTCGGTGTACAGGCAGTCCGCGGCGTACATCCACATGATTATCCCCAAGGTGATGAACTGGGGTATGGCCGCGTAGGCCATGGAGACGCCAAATATTGCGCGGCGCTGCTCGGGCAGCGCTGCCAGGCTCGAATCGAAACTGACCTTGCCGATGATGGCACCGACCAGCAGCAGCGCGGCCACAGACAGCGGCGCGATCCACAGCGCCCGATGTTCCCAGAACTCCCGGCGGATGAGCGTGCGCAGCACGGGCGGATGGTCGGGGTTGCTCATGCCGCCTGCATCTTTGCCACGAACAGGTCAGCGATCGAGGGCGTGCGCACATCACCCAGCTGTGCCAGGGTCTGCGGCGACTGGTTCTCGAAGAACATCGCCACGCGACCGAAGATCTCCCGCTCGTAGAACGGGCGCAGCGCGCGGGCCGCCTCGGCTGCGTCGGGTCCGACCGTGAGCTGCACGTACTGCTCGGCGAGGGTCTCGACCGGTGCCGCCAGCATCACCCGGCCCTGACGCAGGAACAGCACATCGGTGAGCAGGTGCTCGATTTCCTCGACCTGGTGCGTGGTCAGCAGAATGGTCCGCTCCTTGTCGAAGTAATCATTCAACAAGGTGTCGTAGAACTGCCGCCGGTACAGCAGATCCAGTCCCAGCGTGGGCTCATCGAGCACCAGCAGCCGGGCATCGATGGCCAGGATCAGGGCCAGGTGCAGCTGGGTCACCATGCCCCGCGACAGCTCGCGCACGCG
>DASXFV010000002.1:0-13339 GCA_036489445.1 Steroidobacteraceae bacterium
CCCTGGGGCTGGAATACCAAGGGCAAGAAGACCCGCAACAACAAGCGCACGGACAACATGATCGTGCAGCGCCGCAAGAACAAGGTGCGTTGAGGAACATATGCCGCGTTCAACGAAAAAGGGCCCGTTCGTCGACCTGCACCTCGCCAAGAAGGTCCAGGTCGCCGCTGCCCGCAACGACCGCAAGCCGATCAAGACCTGGTCGCGCCGCTCGATGATTGTGCCCGACATGGTTGGCCTGACGATTGCCGTCCATAACGGCCGTCAGCACATCCCGGTGCTGGTGTCCGAGAACATGGTCGGTCACAAGCTTGGCGAATTTGCCCCCACCCGCACCTTCCGGTCCCATTCGGGTGACAAGAAGGTCGAGGCGGCGGGTTAAGAGGCGTCCATGGAAGTATCAGCGAAGCTGCGCTACGCGCGCATTTCCCCGCAGAAGTGTCGTCTGGTGGCGGATACCGTCCGCGGCCAGCCGGTCAACACTGCGCTCAACGTCCTGAAGTTCATGCCCAAGAAGGGCGCCGAACTGGTCTACAAAGTCCTGTGGTCGGCCATCGCGAACGCCCAGGAGAACAAGGGCCTGGACGTCGATGATCTGAAGGTGGCGCGCATCATGATCGATGAAGCGCCGGTATTGAAGCGTTTTGCCGCCCGCGCCAAAGGTCGCGGCACCCAGATCATCAAGCGCAACAGCCATATCACCGTGGCCGTGAGCGACGGCAGGAAGGACTAAGGCATGGGTCAGAAGGTCAATCCGATCGGCATTCGCCTTGGCATCACCCGCGACTGGACGTCGAAGTGGTATGCCGACAAGAAGCAGTTTCCCCTGCTCATTTACACGGATTTCCGCGTGCGCCAGTTCCTGCACCGCAAGCTGGCCGAGGCTTCCGTGAGCCGCATTCTGATCGAGCGTGCCGCCAAGAAGGTGAACATCACCATCCAGACGGCGCGTCCGGGCATCGTGATCGGCAAGAAGGGCGAGGACATCGAGAAGCTGCGCCAGGCGACCGCGAAGCTGCTGGCCATGAACACCAATGATGTGCGGCTGAATATTGCTGAGATCCGCAAGCCGGAGCTCGACGCGCAGCTGGTTGCCGACAGCATTGCGCAGCAGATCGAGAAGCGCGTGATGTTCCGCCGCGCCATGAAGCGCGCCGTGATGAGCACCATGCGCAGCGGCGCCCTGGGCGTGAAGGTGCGTGTCTCCGGACGCCTGAACGGCGCGGAGATCGCCCGCACCGAGTGGTCGCGCGAGGGCCGGGTGCCGCTGCACACCTTCCGCGCGGACATTGATTACGGTCTGTCCGAAGCCCGCACTACCTACGGCGTGATCGGCGTCAAGGTGTGGATCTTCAAGGGCGAGGTGTTCGAGGCTGCGCGCCCGCAACAGTCCCCCGATGTGGAGACTGATGCCGGCACCGGAAGCCCGGTCCCGGCCGCTGGCGGCCCTGCCGCCGGTGCCGCCGAACAAACGACGGCCGCATAGAGTACGACCACAGAGCACGATCATGCTGCAGCCCAAGCGCACCAAATACCGTAAACAGTTCAAAGGCCGTAACGCCGGTCTGGCCCATCGTGGCAGCTCGGTCGCCTTTGGCGATTTCGGCCTGAAGTCGACCAGCCGCGCGCGCATGACCGCCCGGGAGATCGAGGCCGCACGTCGCGCCATGGCCCGCTATGTGAAACGCGGCGGCCAGATCTGGATCCGCGTGTTCCCGGATGTGCCGATTTCCAAGAAGCCCCTGGAAGTTCGCATGGGTAGCGGCAAGGGCAATGTGGAGTACTGGATTGCCAAGGTGCAGCCCGGCAAGGTGCTCTTCGAGATGGAAGGTGTGGATGAGGTGACGGCTCGCGAGGCGTTCCGCCTGGCGGGTTCCAAGCTCTCCGTGTCGACGGCATTCGTGAAACGGCAGGTTCGATAAATGGACGCCAAAGAGTTGCGGACGAAATCCGCCGCCGAGCTCACCGATGAGCTCATCAAGCTGCGCAAGGAACAGTTCGCCCTGCGCATGCAGCGTGCAACCGGCCAGGCCATCAAGCCCGACCAGTTCGGCAAGGTTCGCAAGAACGTTGCCCGCCTGAAGACGGTGCTGCGCCAAAGCGCTAAAGACAGCGCTGGAGAGAAGAAGTGACGGTAGAAGCAAAGGGCCAACGCACCCTCACCGGGCGCGTGGTCAGCACCAAGATGCAGAAGACCATTGCCGTGGAAATCGAGCGGCTGGTTCGCCATGGCATGTACGGTAAATTCATCCGCCGCACGACCAAGCTGCTGGCGCATGACGAAGAGGGCAAGTCCCGCGAGGGCGACACCGTCGTCATCGTGCCGTGCCGCCCGATGTCGCGACACAAGTCCTGGAAGGTCATCTCGGTGACCGGCCCGTCACAGGGTGGCTGAGGAGCAATCGCATGATTCAGTTGCGTACCATGCTCAATGCCGCCGACAACAGTGGCGCTCGCACGTTGATGTGCATCAAGGTTTTAGGCGGCACCCGTCGTCGCTACGCCTCGGTGGGCGATGTCATCAAGGTGAGCGTCAAGGATGCGATCCCGCGCGGCAAGGTCAAGAAGGGCGAGGTGTACGACGCAGTCGTCGTGCGCACCACCCACGGTGTGCGTCGTCCGGATGGCTCGCTGATCCGCTTCGATGGCAACGCGGCCGTGCTGCTGACCCAGAAGCTGGAACCCATCGGCACCCGCATCTTCGGACCCGTGACGCGCGAGCTGCGCAACACGCAGTTCATGAAGATCATCTCGCTGGCGCCGGAAGTGCTGTGAGGCAGTCATGAGAAAGTTTCGTAAAGGCGATCAGGTTGTCGTGCTCACCGGCCGGGACAAGGGGCGGCAGGGTGCGGTGATCCAGGTTCCCGATGACGAGCACGTCATTGTGGAAGGCATCAATACGGTCAAGCGTCATCAGCGCCCGAATCCGCAGGCGGGCAAGCAGGGCGGCATCCTTTCCAAGGAAATGCCGCTGCATGTGGCCAAGATTGCGATCTGGAATCCGACCACCAAGAAGGCCGATCGGGTCGGCTTCAAGGTTCTGGCGGATGGCAAGAAGGTGCGGCGTTTCAGTTCGAACGGAGAGATGCTCGACGCTTGATGCGTCGGATATCGTCAAGATCCTATGACTAGACTACAACAGTTTTATCGCGACACGGTGGTACCGAAGCTCAAGGCCGACTTGCAGCTTGCCAATCCCATGCAGGTGCCGAAGATCACCAAGATCACGGTCAACATGGGCGTGGGTGAGGCGGTGGCTGATCGCAAGGTGATGGACGCCGCGGTCGGTGACATGACCAAGATCACCGGTCAGAAGCCGCTCATCTGCAAGTCACGCAAGTCGATCGCATCCTTCAAGCTGCGCGAGGGCCTGGCGATCGGCTGCAAGGTCACGCTGCGTGGCGAGCGGATGTACGAGTTCCTGGATCGCCTGATCAGCGTTGCGATTCCCCGTATCCGCGACTTTCGCGGTGTATCACCACGTGCCTTTGATGGTCGGGGCAATTACACCCTGGGTGTCAAAGAGCAGATCATTTTCCCCGAAATCCAGTACGACCAGGTCGACCAGATCCGGGGCATGGACATCACAATCACGACGACGGCGACCGACAATAAACAGGGTCGGGCGCTGCTCGAGGCTTTCCACTTCCCGTTCCGGAAGTAAAGAGGTTCCAAGAAAGCTATGGCGAAGACGAACATGGTCGAGCGCGATAAGCGTCGCACCAAAATCGTGAAAAAGTACGCGGCCAAGCGTGCGCAGTTGAAGGAGCTGATCCGCAGCCCCAAGACCGCGCATGAAGACCGCATTGCTGCCCAGGCGCAGCTTCAGGCGTTGCCGCGGGATGCGAGTCCGTCGCGCCAGCGCAATCGTTGTGCGATCACCGGCCGCTCGCGCGGTGTGTATCGCAAGTTTGGTCTGGCCCGCGTGAAGATCCGTGAAGTCGCCAATCGCGGCGAGATCCCCGGCCTGACCAAGGCGAGCTGGTAAGGAATAGCCGCATGAGCATGACCGACCCCATCGCCGATCTGCTGACCCGTATCCGTAACGGACAGAGCGCGCGCAAACCCGATGTGAGCATGGCCTCCTCCAAGCTCAAGACCGCGATCGCGCGCGTCCTGAAAGAGGAAGGCTATGTGGCTGACTTCCGCCTCGAATCCGAGGGGCAGAAGACTACACTGACCATTGACCTCAAGTACTACGACGGCCGTCCCGTCATCGATCGCCTGGAGCGTGTCAGCCGTCCCGGCCTGCGGATCTACCGCGGCAAGGATGAGCTACCCAAGGTGCTCGGTGGCATGGGTACCGTGATCGTTTCCACGCCGCAGGGCGTGATGACGGACAAGCAGGCCCGTTCGATCGGACAGGGCGGCGAAGTCCTGTGCATCGTGGCCTAACGGACTTCAAGTTATGAGCAGAGTTGCAAAAGCGCCGGTCACCCTGCCCCAGGGCGTCACGGCGACGATTTCCGCCGCGCAGGTCACCATCAAGGGTGCCAAGGGCTCGCTGAGCCTGGCCCTCAAGGGCGGCGTCAGCGTCGAGCAGGCGGAGAAGGTGCTGAACGTCAGGTACAGCGCTGATGATGCGGTCCGCATGCAGGCCGGGGCCACTCGGGCGCACCTGGCGAACATGGTGGAAGGGGTGTCCAAGGGCTTTGAGCGCAAGCTCGAGCTGCAGGGCGTCGGCTATCGTGCGCAGGCGCAGGGCAAGGTGCTGAACCTGACATTGGGGTATTCGCACCCGGTCAACTTCGAGGTGCCGGAAGGCATCACCATCGAGACTCCCAGCCAGACCGAGATTCTCATCAAGGGCATCGACCGTCAGCGCGTGGGCGAGACGGCCGCGAAGATTCGCGCCTATCGTCCCCCGGAACCCTACAAGGGCAAGGGCGTGCGCTATGCGGGTGAGAAGATCGAGCTGAAGGAAGGCAAGAAAAAATGAGCACGATCAGCAAGAAGGACCGGCGCATGCGCCGTGCCGTCAAGACCCGTCAGCACATCCGCGTGCTGGGCGTGGCCCGCCTTTCCGTACATCGCACGCCGCAGCATATCTATGCGCAGCTGACCGATGCCTCCGGCGCCAAGGTGCTCGCGGCGGCCTCGACGCTGCAGGAGGCGGTCAGCACCGGCCTCAAGACCACCGGTAACGTGGAGGCGGCCAAGGCCGTCGGCCGCGCCATTGCCGAGCGCGCCAAGGCTGCGGGCTTCACCAAGGTCGCCTTCGACCGTTCAGGTTTCCAGTATCACGGTCGTGTCAAAGCATTGGCCGACGCCGCTCGCGAAGCGGGCCTTGAGTTCTAAGCAGGTATCCCAATCATGGCAAGACCAGAAAGAGGACAATCGGCTGACGAGTTCGTTGAGAAACTCGTAGCCGTCAACCGCACCGCCAAGGTCGTCAAGGGTGGCCGTCAATTCGGCTTCACCGCCCTGACGGTCGTCGGCGATGGGTCGGGCCGGGTGGGCTTCGGCTTTGGCAAGGCGCGTGAGGTGCCGGTGGCCATCTCCAAGGCCATGGCCCAGGCGCGCAAGAACATGATCAGCGTGGCACTGCGTAACGACACGCTGCACTACGCGATCCGCGGCACCCATGGGGCGACCCGCGTGCTGATGCAGCCGGCCTCCGATGGTACGGGCGTCATCGCCGGCGGCGGCATGCGCGCGGTGCTTGAGTGCGTCGGCGTGCGTAACGTGCTGGCCAAAAGCTATGGCTCACGCAACCCGATCAATGTGGTGCGGGCGACCATCGCGGCGCTCGCGAACGTGCGCTCACCCGAAGCCATCGCCGCGAAGCGTGGCAAGACGCTCGAGGAGCTCACGGGATGAACCCTGCCGCGAAAACGAAGTCTGTGAAGGTGACACTGGTCAAAAGCCTGCATGGGCAGTTGGCCAGCATCGCTGCCTCCGTGCGCGGCCTGGGGCTGCGCAAGCCGCACCAGAGCGTGGCCGTGATCGATACGCCGCAGAATCGCGGCATGATCAACGCGGCGGTGCACCTGCTGAAAGTGGAAGAGGCTTAGGTCATGGCGATGCGACTGAATGAATTAGCGCCTGCGATAGGCTCCAAGCGCAACCGCCTGCGCGTCGGACGTGGCGCCTCGGCCGGCCAGGGCAAGACCTGCGGCCGCGGCGTGAAGGGTCAGCGCGCCCGCAAGGGCGGCTACCACAAGGTCGGCTTCGAAGGCGGCCAGATGCCGCTGCAGCGCCGGCTGCCCAAGGTTGGCTTCCGCTCGGCCATGAAGGCGACGCGCGCGGAAGTGCGCCTGTCGGAGCTGGCGAAGGTCGAGGGCACGGTCATTGACCTGGCGGCCCTGAAGGCGGCGGGCGTCGTCTCGGTGCACGCCGAAGTGGCCAAGGTGGTGCTTTCGGGCGCCATCACCCGCGCCGTGACCCTCCAGGGGATCGGTGCGACCAAGGGTGCCCTGGCGGCGATTGTCGCCGCGGGCGGCAAGGTGGAAGCTGCGGCCCCTGCGGCCGAGGCCAAGAAGTAAGGAACCAACGGAACGTGGCCAACAGTTCGCTCACCAGTCCGGCCAGTGCGCTTGGGGAAGCTTCACGCTTCTCTGAGATCCGCGGCCGTCTGGCGTTCCTGATTGGCGGGCTGATCGTGTACCGCATGGGCACGTACATCCCGGTCCCGGGCATCAACCCGGGTGCGGTGGCGCGGTTCTTCCAGGACCAGTCGGGCACCATCCTCGGGATTGCGAACATGTTCTCCGGCGGCGCCCTCTCGCGCCTGTCGATCTTTGCCATGGGCGTGATGCCCTATATTTCCGCCTCCATCATCATCCAGATGATGGGAATGGTGGTGCCGACGCTGATGGAGCTGCGCAAGGAAGGCGAGTCCGGCCGGCGCAAGCTGACGGAGTACACCCGCTACGGCACGGTGCTCCTGGCCGCGGTCCAGTCCTTCGCGGCGGCGATTGCGCTGCAGAAGAACGGCATGGTGCTTGCGCCAGGACCGGGTTGGCTGATGACGGGCACGCTCACCATGACCACCGGAACGCTGTTTCTGATGTGGCTGGGTGAGCAGATCACCGAGCGCGGCATCGGCAATGGCATCTCCATGCTGATTCTCTCCGGTATCGTGGCGGGGCTCCCGGCCGCCGTGGGCAACACGGCCGAACAGGTGAGCACCGGTGAAATGTCCGGTCCCTTCGCCCTGGTGCTGGTCATCGTGGTGCTGGGTGTGACGACTTTCGTGGTGTTCGTGGAACGCGCGCAGCGGCGCATCCCGGTCAACTACGCCAAGCGCCAGGTGGGTCGGCGCATGTTCGCGGGCCAGAGCAGCCACCTGCCGTTCAAGATCAACATGTCGGGCGTGATTCCGCCCATCTTCGCCTCGAGCATCCTGCTGTTCCCGCAGACCATTGCGAGTTTCTTCAGCAGCAGTGTCACCGGCAAGGCGGGCGAGGTGCTGCAGAAAATAGCCGCCTCGCTGGGCTACGGCCAACCGGCACACCTGGTGGTGTATGCCGTGCTGATCCTGTTCTTCTGCTTCTTCTACACGGCGCTGGTGTTCAACTCGCGTGATACCGCGCAGAACCTGCAGAAGTCCGGAGCGTTCATCCCCGGCATCCGTCCCGGCCAGCAGACGGGCGAGTACATCGACAAAGTGCTCTCGCGCCTGACCCTGTGGGGTGCTCTGTATGTGGCGGCGGTGTGCCTGCTGCCGGAATTCCTGGTGTCATCCCAGGGCGTTCCGTTCCAGTTCGGGGGCACCTCGCTGATGATCGTGGTGGTGGTAGTGATGGATTTCATGTCGCAGCTGCAGGCTCACATGATGTCCCATCAGTATCCGGGTCTGCTCAAGAAGGCGAACCTGCTCGGCTACGGCCGCTCAGGGGCGGGCGGCTGAGCCTAAGGGCGCCGACATGCCTAAGATTTTCGGAAGATAATCCTCATGAAAGTACGTCCATCCGTTAAAAAGATCTGCAAGAACTGCAAGATCGTGCGCCGTCGGCGCGTGGTCTACGTGATCTGCAGCGACCAGCGCCACAAGCAGAGACAGGGTTGAAACTATGGCTCGCATAGCCGGCATCAATATTCCGATGAACAAGCACGTGTGGGTGGGCTTGCAGCACATCTATGGTGTGGGCCGCACGCGTGCGGTTGAAACCTGCGCGGCTGCCGGGGTCGACCCGCATACCCGCGTCAAGGATCTGACCGAGCCGGAGGTCAATGCCCTGCGCTCGCAGATTGCGAAGTTCGCGGTCGAGGGCGACCTGCGCCGCGAAGTTTCCATGAACATCAAGCGCCTGATGGACCTGGGTTCATACCGGGGCATCCGGCACCGTCGCGGACTACCGGTCCGTGGCCAGCGCACCAAGACCAATGCGCGCACACGCAAGGGCCCGCGCAAGCAGGCCGTCAAGCTGAACGCACCGCCGGGCAAGGCGTAAGAGGCAACACGATAATGGCCGATCAGAAACAACCGCAGGGCGGCTCGAACAACGCCCAGTCCGGCGGTCCGAAGAAGCCGAAGAAGGCGCGCAAGAATGTGCTCGACGGGATCGCGCACGTGCACGCCAGCTTCAACAACACCATCATCACCATCACCGATCGGCAGGGCAACACCTTGTCCTGGGCAACCTCGGGGGGGTGTGGCTTCCGCGGCTCGCGCAAGAGCACACCGTTTGCCGCGCAGGTCGCCGCCGAGAAGGCAGGCGTTGCCGCGCAGGAGCATGGACTGAAGAATGTGGAAGTGCGCGTGGGTGGACCGGGTCCCGGGCGCGAGTCGGCCGTGCGGGCGCTGAACACCTGCGGTTTGAAGATCACCAGTATTTCGGACGTGACGCCTATTCCGCACAACGGCTGCCGTCCTCCCAAGAAGCGCCGGGTCTAAAGGCGAGGAACACTTAAATATGGCGCGTTACACCGGTCCTACCTGCAAGCTCGCTCGTCGCGAAGGCACGGATCTATTCCTGAAGAGCGGTGCCAAGCCGCTGGAGAGCAAGTGCAAGTTCCAGGTGCCCCCCGGCGGCATCAAGGGCGAGCGGCGCCAGCGTCTGTCGGACTACGGCACACAGCTGCGCGAAAAGCAGAAACTGCGCCGCATGTATGGCGTGCTGGAACGTCAGTTCAGCAACTATTACGAAGAGGCTGCACGCCGCAGCGGTGCCACGGGTGAAAACCTGCTGAAGCTGCTCGAGTGCCGCCTGGACAATGTGGTGTACCGCATGGGATTTGCCGTGACCCGCGCGGAAGCCCGCCAGCTGGTCAGCCACAAGTCCATCCTGGTCAACGAACAGGTGGTCACCATCGCCTCCTACCAGGTGCGCGCAGGGGACGTGGTCGCGGTGCGCGAGAAGTCGCGCAAGCAGCTGCGCATCGCCAGTGCACTGACCATGGCCCAGCAGGTCGGCCTGCCGGAATGGGTGGAAGTGGACGACAAGACATTCAAGGGTGTGTTCCGCACCGTGCCGGCGCGGGACGAAATCCTGCCCGACATCAACGAGAATCTCGTCGTCGAGTTGTACTCGAAGTAATTCAAGCAGCCTGCGGACTTCATTCCGCAGGGGTCGGACGGTAGTGATTATTGACCGTCCGATTTTGTTTTATCTGCGGCCGGTCAACCCGGCAAGGTGAGAAGTTATGCAGGGATCTGTCGGAGAGTTTTTGAAGCCGCGTGTGGTCAAGGTGCAGCCCGTTGCGCCGCGCCAGGCACGTGTGGTGATCGAGCCGTTCGAGCGGGGCTTCGGCCATACCCTCGGCAATGCGCTGCGGCGCGTGTTGCTGTCTTCCATGCCCGGCAGTGCCATCACGGAAGTCGAGATCGACGGCGTGTTGCACGAGTACACCAGCATCGAGGGTGTGCAGGAGGATGTGGTCGACATCCTGTTGAACCTGAAGCTGGTCGCGCTGCGGATGCATACGCGTGACAGCGCTGAACTGCGTCTGCACAAGAAGGGCCCGGGACCGGTGACGGCCGGTGACATCCAGCTGGACCATGACGTGGAAGTCGTGAATCCGGACCTGGTCATTGCCAATCTCACCAAGGCCGGCGAACTGTCCATGACCCTGCGCGTCGAGCGCGGTCGGGGCTACCGCCCGGCTGCCCAGCGTGCGGCATTCGAAGAGCAGACCCGCCCCATCGGCCGCCTGCAACTCGATGCCTCGTTCTCGCCGATCCGCCGTGTCACCTACTCGGTGGATGCAGCCCGCGTGGAGCAGCGTACGGATCTGGACAAGCTGGTCATCGACATCGAGACCAATGGCACCATTGATGCCGAGGAAGCCATCCGGCGCGCTGGCGGCATCCTCAAGGATCAACTGTCGGTGTTCGTGGACCTGCAGGGCGAAGAGGAAGCCGCCACCAAGGTTTCCGAGATGCAGTTCGATCCGATCCTGCTGCGTCCCGTGGATGAGCTGGAACTCACCGTCCGCAGTGCCAACTGCCTGAAGGCGGAGAACATCCATTACATCGGCGATCTGGTGCAGCGCACGGAAGTTGAGCTGCTGCGCACGCCGAACCTCGGCAAGAAGTCCCTGACCGAGATCAAGGAAGTCCTGCAGAGCCATGGCATGATGCTGGGCATGCGCCTGGATGGCTGGCCACCGGCGGGATTGAAGCATGATGAGGAGCGGGACAGCATCTGAAGGATGCACCGCGCGCCGCCGTCACTGGCGGCGCAATTGAGAATCTGAGGAAATGATATGCGTCACCGACTGAGCGGCCGTCAGCTCTCACGTAATAGCCCGCATCGTCACGCGATGCTGCGGAACATGAGCGTGTCGCTGCTGCGTCACGAGACCATCCGTACCACCCTGCCCAAGGCCAAGGAGCTGCGCCGCGTTGTCGAGCCGCTGATCACGCTGGCCAAGACGGACAGTGAAGCGCATCGGCGCCTGGCGTTCTCGCGTCTGCGCGATACGGCCGTGGTGGACAAGCTGTTTACGGACCTGGGACCGCGCTTCAAAGCCCGTGCTGGCGGCTACACCCGCATCCTGCGCATGGTGCCCCGGGCCGGGGATAACGCCTCCATGGCGCTGATGCAGCTGGTGGACAAGGCCGGCGAGGTGGTGGTGGAGAAGCCCGTCGCCGCAAAGACTACCCGCAAGAAAAAGAAGGTGGCTGCCCCCAAGGGCGAGACCGCCGCCCCGGCCGCCGAGGCCAAGCCGCGTCGCCGCAAAAAGGCCGCTGCATAGCACCCTTACGCAAACTTAATTGTTTGAAGACCCCGCCTCAAGGCGGGTTCTTTTTGGCGTTGGTCCCATAATCGTCGCTGCCGCATCTCATGACGATCTAGGAGTTCCTATGAGCTTGGGTTCAGAATTCAAAGAATTTGCAATGAAGGGCAACGTCATCGACCTGGCGGTCGGTGTCGTGATCGGTGCCGCATTCGGCAAGATCGTGGCTTCACTGGTTGCCGATGTCATCATGCCGCCAATCGGTCTTGCCATCGGGGGCATCAATTTCAGCGATCTGGCGATCAGGCTGGGGCTGGATCCGACGGGTAAGCCCGTGCTGCTCAAATACGGCAACTTTGGCCAGACCATCTTCGAGTTCCTGATCGTCGCCCTGGCGCTGTTTGTGATGATCAAGGGCATCAATATCCTGAAGCGGCCGCCGCCGCCGGCTCCTGCCGCGCCGCCCGTGCCCACCAAAGAAGAAGAACTGTTGACCCAGATTCGCGACCTGCTCGCGAAGCGCTAGGCAGGCAAAGCCGCGTGGGCAAAGGCGTCCCGCGTCAGGTTTTCACAGCCTGATGCGGTGACTGCCAGATCATCCTCGATGCGGATACCACCGCACGCGCGCAGGCTCGCCACGCGGCGCCAATTGATGTGTTTGCCGCGGCCGTCCGCGCGTGCCTGCGCCAGCAGCTGTTCGATAAAGTACAGCCCCGGCTCCATGGTCACCACAAAACCGGCTTCCAGGCGGCGCGTCAGTCGCAGATAGGGGTGGCCGGCGGGTCGTGGAATTTCCCCGCCAGCCGCCGAGCGCTGCAGTCCGCCGACGTCGTGGACCTGCAGTCCCAGCAGGTGGCCGATGCCATGGGGCAGAAAGACGCTGGACAAGCCGGTGGCGAGTGCAGCGTCCGCGTCGCAATCGATGAGATCGCTGTCGCGCAGCACCCCTGCAACCGCCCGATGCGCCGCCAGATGGATGGCCGTCCATTCAACGCCCGCCCGCACCTGCGCGCACAGCGACTGCTGCGCCTGGTCCATGGCGGTGATGAGCGCTGCAAAATCCTGCACGACCCCTGAACCGCCGGCTGTGGCCCACGTCCGGGTGATATCCGAGCCATAGCCGGCACATTGCGCACCGGCGTCGATCAACAATGAGTGGTGCGCTGCGGGAGGCTCACGCTTCAGGTTTTGATAGTGCAACACACTGCCGGCCTCATTCAGGGCCACGATGGCGTTGTAGGGCAGTTCCTGTTCGCGCTGACCGATGGCCTGAAGGAAGGCCTGGTGAATGCGGAATTCGCTGTTGCCGGCCGCAAATGCCGCTGCGGCCGCCACATGGCCCCGGGCGCCCAGTCGGTTCGCGAGCCGCAGCCGGGACAGTTCATACGGGGTTTTCACGGCCCGCGTGAAATCCAGTGCCAACAGCAGCTTTTCGGGATTCAGCGCCGCGAAGCCCCAGGTGGTGATTTCCGGGCAGGGCTCACCCAGCAGCGCAACCCGTGCCAGATTCTGCGGCAGTGCGGCGCGTGCTTCGGCGAGGCTGGCGACCAGCTGTATTTCGAAGTGCCCGGTCCAGTCACCTGTAGGAATAGTCGCCTGCTCATACCAGAAATCCGGAGGGGCACAGATCAGCAGTTTGGGTCTTGACCCGGGTTTCACATACACAAAACAGTCAGGCGCGGGGGGCAGGGGACCCCATATGGAAAACCACGCCTGGGGCCGGAACGGATAGCTCTGATCATCACGAAATACCGGTAAAAGCAGGCCCGAATACACCAACGCCGCCTCGTGGCCGGAGGCCTCGAGGGCGCTGCTGAAGCGTACCTGGAGGCTCGCCAGATGGTTCGCGTAGGCGATCCGCAGGTCAGGCATCGCGGCGGTCATGGGCTCGGCCATAGGATCATCCACATGGTTGTCACGGCCATTCATTGCGATATGCTCCATTGTAGTCGCAGCATCGCCGCAGGTCGTGGCGGTGGCTTTGACGGTGCCCGCAGGCCGGTTCAAGCGCCGTTTTGGCGCGGGACCCGGTAACATTCATGACGGGGCGTTCAGGAATGTTTAAAAACCGGCGGTAACTCTATAGAATTCTGCGCCGCGATCTGAAATCGCCAGACTAACTAGTTAGTTTTAAATTTGGTCTCTCACCGTTTGCCTTTTCTTTTTCGGGGTACAGCTCAATGAAGACAAAACTCGCTCTCAGCGCTCTCGTTGC
>DASXFV010000054.1:0-2153 GCA_036489445.1 Steroidobacteraceae bacterium
CAACATACGCAAGCCTGATTCGCCGCCCAGCCGATAGGCTTCGCCCCCCAGCGCCGCGGCAAAGCTCAGCAGATCCACCCCATCTCCACGCGAAAAGTCCGCCGCCACCATAGGACCATGCAGCACCGGCACGTCCGCCTGGTCCATCATCCAGGTCTCGATTGCCGTATGGTCGCTGTAGCCGATGAACGGTTTCCGATGGCGGCGAAGCAAATCCAGATCGAGACCCTCCAGCAGATAGTTGCTTCCGTATCCGCCACGGGTACAAATCACCGCGTCAATCTCAGGATCGAGAAATGCCGCGTGCAGGTCCTCCAGCCGTTGCTCCGCAGTTGCCGCGAAGTACGGCCACACCTGGGTCAGCACATGCGGCATCAGTTTGAGCGTGTGGCCCAGCGCACGCAGCCGCTCCACGCCGCGCAGCACCTTCTCCGGATCGGCATTGCTCGCCGGCGCCACCAGCGCCAACCGTATCGGCTGCGGCCTCAACGTATTTCCCCCGCGAGCCATTGCCCGCGCGCCAGCACCACGGCCGGCCCGGTCAGTTGCAGCTCCGCGCTGCGATCCGGCCATTCCACTACTTGCTCGCCGCCAGGTGCCAATACCCGCAGACGCGCAGGCGCGCCCTCCAGCGCGATCACCGCAGCAGCGCTCGCGCTCGTCCCGGTGCCGGAAGAAGATGTCGGGCCTACCCCCCGTTCGTAGATGCGAATCTCGATCAGGTCCTCCGCCACTCGGCGCACAAACTCCACATTCGTCCCCGCGGGAAAATCCGCATGCGTGCAGATCGCCGCGCCCACCTCCTGCCACGCATGGCCAGCAACACCGAAACTGTCATCCTCCACCATCACGATGAACTGCGGATTCCCCATGTCCACAAACGCGCTCTCTACCGTCATGCTCCAGTCCAGCTTCACCCCTTGACGCCGCACCCGCGGCACTCCCATCGCGGTGGTAAAGCGGAACTCCACGCCGGCAGCGCTCTCCAGCCGACCGATTCGCATGCCGGCGTCGGTCTCGATGCTCACCTCGTCACCAGGCAGCAAACCGTTTTGATAAGCCATCCACGCCGCAACGCAGCGCGTGCCGTTGCCCGATATCTCCGCGACCGTGCCATCCGCGTTGTACAGGTGAATGCGGCCTTCCCGCTCGCCGGTCTGCGTCAGGTACTCCACTCCATCGGCGCCGATGCCCGTAGTGCGCGCGCACATCTCGCGCGAGAGCTGCGCTAAATCCTGGCCGCCAACCTGGGTCGCATCGACAATCAGGAAATCGTTGCCGCAGGCGTGGGCCTTGGTGAACTCGATCACTCCTCCTCCCAACTGTGGAAGGTCAGCACCCGATCGATCCCCGAGCCTTTCGTCAACAGCGCAATCAGCCGGCGGTGGCCGCTCCGATTCGCCATGACGACAAACGACAGCCGCGCCATGCCGGCCATGGTGTCACGGTCCACAGGGTCCAGACGGCGCTGCTCCGTATCCATGACCTGCAGTACCGACTTGTACATCGCATCCGAGTCCGACCCGCGCACCTCGTAAATGCGGCTGTGCAGTTTCAGATTTGTATACGTCTCCAGCGCGCCCACCGCTTCCAGCGCCAGCAGGATCAGCACGGTCGCAAACGCAGCCGGCAGATAGAGTCCCGCGCCGCAGGTCATCCCGACCGCTGCCACCGCAAACACCGTCGCTGCACTGGTCAAGCCACTGATACGGTTACGATTATGCAGGATCAGGCCGGCACCCAGAAAGCCCACGCCCTGCACGATATTGGAAGCGATCTGCCCCTTGTTCGTGCTCAGCTCACCCGCGATCAGGGGCGACAGATATGTGAACAAAGCTGCGGCAAAGCAGATCAGCAGATTCGTGCGCACGCCGGAAGCCTTGTGGTGGTACTCGCGATCCAGCCCGATGACGCCGCCAAGCGCGCACGCCAGCAGCAGCCGCATGGTACCCGTGTCCGTCAGAGCCCACTGCTCCAACTGGCTGAAACTCATCGCGTGTTTTGCCTGCAATACCATCATCGCCGTCGCGTGCTCATCCGCGGGCGGAGCATCGCCCCACCCATCGCGTGATGCTACCATCCGGCCGAAACGCTGCCACTCCCACTCCCGAACTACTCCGGGCTACGCAGGACCCGCGGGCGGAGCAGGTTGC
>DASXFV010000045.1:0-28031 GCA_036489445.1 Steroidobacteraceae bacterium
GCAACCCGCCGCCTCGGCTGCCCTGAATCCCTGAAGAAACGCCAGTACGGGGTTAATCGAGCCCCAATGGATGATTAGATCCCAGAGAACCTAGCACCCCCTGCGCTCGCGCGGTCAAACGGGGATCGCGGAGTGGTTACGAAAGGAGTAGGAGCTGCGTGCGGACGCGACGATGTCGAAGCTGAGATGAGTAGTCGAGGGGAGGTCTTCGAGCACGGAAAGACTGTTGGCTTACTGCAGACGCGCACGGCGCGAAATTATTCATGGCGCGACTACCCGAATAGTGTAATGGCAAAGTGAGTCAATAAAACGCTGGGTTAATCAGCCGCTTACGAGAAGGCGGAGTGTACTGACGATTGGTGGTGTCCGAAAATGGACACCAGTGAAGTCGTTTGCGCTCGTACGGAAGGGTGCTATACGTTTTACGTACAAGAAATGGAGAGCAACATGGCCGCTACCAAGCGGGTCTCTTCTGGGCCGGCGGGCCGACGAGGCAAGGTGCGCAAAGAGTTCTGGCTCGATCCCAAGGCGTTACGCCGAGCCCAGTCCATCCTCAGAACCTCGACGGAGCGCGAAACGGTAGAGCGCGCCCTGGATTTGGTTGTCTTTGGCGCCGAAGTCCAGACCGGGACTGCAGCGCTCGCGGGCTTGGAACTCGATTGGCGTGCTTAAGGTGCGCAAGTTCGCCCTGGATTCAAACTGCTACATTGACGCCAGTCGCGATGCCACTGCATTGGGGCATTGCAGGAGTTTGTGGCACGGGATCGCAAGGTGCTCGAGGATCGGGTCTTGGGTCCATTCATGCGGCATGGCCGGATCTTCGCTCCTGGTATGGCTGCTTGGGACGCGCTGGGCAGTACCTTGGCCTTTCTTCGGAAATCTGAAGGACTGCAACTTTCACTGGTGCCGCGCAGCTTCGCATTCGACGTACTGTTGGCGTACTCCTGCCGAGAAAATGGCGCCGTGCTAGTCACGGGCAATCGTCGTGATATGGAGCGCATTCGCCGGGCATTTGCCTTCGAGTACGTAGCGCCGTTCCCTACGACCGCCTGAGGTGCAAAGTGCCCGGATTCAATCAGGGACAGTCCGCCTCCCAGGAGCGGCTGCTGTTACGCACTATCCAAGCGAGCGCGACCATCAGTCCGACACCGTGAAGGATAAAACCGAACTCCAGGCCATCCGTGAACTTGGGAAGGATGCGAACAGCAACCAGGACGACCAGGATTCCGATTATCCCCAACCAAGGCCGAATAAATGCCGCTCGTCGGGCGAATTCCACCTTTGGTGTAAACACCGAGGTACCCGCGGCTGATTGCCATGCGGCATCCATTCTGGCAAGAGCACTGAGCTCCGCGCGCAGTACCGGATCGCGTTTCAAAGCCGCCTCGATCTCGCTCATTCGAGCGCTGCTGAGCTCACCATCCAGGAATGCTGAGAGTTCCTCCGGTTCAATCGGTTTCATGGCTCCTCCTTAGAAGTCTTTGCAGCCAATGCTTTCCTTGCCAGGTGCAGGCGGGACATAACCGTTCCGGGCGCAATGGCCAGCGCCACAGCCATCTCCTGATAACTCAGGCCGGCAAAGTACCGCAAACGCAGGATTTCATGGTGATCCTGAGATAATTGTTCCATGGCTGTGCTGAGCTGTTCCCAGCCCGCAATTTCTGGGGTACCCGTATCCGCCGCCTCGTGATCCCCTAAACTTTCAGTCTTTTCAGCCCTTCGTACCCTCAGCGTATCGATGCAGCAGTTGCGAAGAATGGCGAACCACCAGCCTTTGAAGGGCCGCGTCGGGTCAAAGGAGTCGAAGCGCTCCAGACCACGCAGCGCCGCCTGTTGGACCGCGTCCTCAGCGTCGTGCCGATTTCGAAATATCGAGCGCGCGTAGGCAGCAGCACGCCCAAGCAGCGGCGCCAGCATCCGAGCGTAGCGTTGTCCGCCCTGCACGAATCAGCCCAGTTTCTGGAGCAGGTGAACCAGCTGTAACAGCTTGTCGTGGAATACTGCGATCACCGTAACGACGGTAATGAAGTGAACCCCAGCGAGTACCAGCGCTGCTTGGCCCCTCCGAATGACGGCTCTGCTGGCTGCGACACTCTGCAAGGCGAGAATCGCCAACACCGCCGCAAGGATGGACTTTTCAAGCCCCAGGAGGTTCAGAAACGCGACAACACTGAGCGCCAAGGCGCCAGTCGCCAATCCAACGCCGCGGCCCTCTTGAAAGGCCGCTTGGACACGATCTGTTCCGGCCGCTTGATCGGACATGGAGGTCTCCCTACACGAGATTTCACTGTGACCCCCTATATACGGAAATCCCTGCCGGTTTATTCACCGCGGTCCGGGACGGCCTCAATCCTTTACGGCATCGCATCAACAGGCTGCCTCACGGCAAGGGATAACAAGTGCCTGCCTTGGATCCCCGTCTCCAGCGCCATGGCACTGGCGATATAGATCGAGGAGTAGGTCCCCACCACAATTCCCACAATCAGTGCGGACGCAAAGCCTTCCAGCACCGGTCCCCCCTTGAGCAATAGGGCCACGACCACCATCAGGGTCGCGCCGCTGGTGACCACCGTTCGCGACAGGGTCTGGTTCACCGACTGGTCCAGCACCTCCTGCGCAGATTGATCCCGCGCCGAAGCGAAACGCTCCCGGATACGATCGAACACGACGACCGTATCGTTCAGAGAATAGCCAATCACGGCCAATGTGGCGGCCACGACCGACAGGTCGAATGTGATGCGGGTAATGGAAAAGAATCCCAGCACCACGATGGGATCATGCAGGGCGGCGAGGACGGCACCGAGCGACAACCGCCAGGTGTGGAATCTGAATGCCACGTAGATGAAGATCAGTGTTAGAGCTGCCAGCAGCGCCTCCGCCCCTTTGATTTGCAGCTCCCGTCCGACCTGCGCGCCGATAACCTGGGTCTGCTCTACTTTCGCACCTGAATCGACGGATCGCAGAAGTTGAGCCACTTGGGCGCCGATCGCCTCTCCTTTGGCTTGCGCCGTGGCCGGCAGACGGATCATGAGCTCATGGGCAGATCCGAAATGGGTCACCGTGGCATCCCGATAGCCCAGTTGTCTAAGACCCGTCCGCACAGCGTCCAGATTGGCGCTTCCTGGAACACTCGCCCGTACCGTGACGCCGCCGGTGAAATCGATGCCCAGATTCAGTCCCTGAATCGCCAGCGAGGTTAGTGAGCCCACGACCAGGGTGGCCGAAATCGCGTACCACAGCTTGCGCGTTGACATGAAACGAAACGAGGTGCGCCAACGTGGGGAGTCCAGCCATTTCCAGCTGATCGATAAGCCACGCAACTTGCGCGATCCTCCATAGACCGCCGTCACCAGGGCGCGTGTCACCAGGATCGCCGAAAACATCGAGGTGCCAATCCCCAGGGTGAGCACGACCGCAAAACCCTGGATGGTGCTCGAGCCAAACATCCACAGCACCACCCCTGCGATCAACGCCGTGACATTGGCATCGGCGATGGTGCCAAAGGCCCGCTCGAAGCCGGTGCGAATGGCCATACGGGGCGATACCCCGCGCCGCAATTCTTCCCGGATCCGCTCGTAGATCAGAATGTTGGCGTCCACCGCCATACCGACGGTCAGCACCATTCCGGCGATGCCGGCCAACGACAAGGTCGCTTTGAACAAGGATAGTAAGGCCGCCAGCAGCACCACGTTGACCAGCAGCGCGACATCGGCGATGAGGCCGAAGGTCCGGTAATAGGCCAACATAAAGACGAACACCGTCGCCATGCCCAGGATGAGCGCCGTGGTGCCTTTGCTGATGTTTTCGCGTCCGAGGCTCGGGCCTACGGCGACCTCCTGTATCGGGTACATCGGAGCCGCCAGCGAGCCGGACCGCAATAACAGCGCCAGTTCCCTGGCCTCGCCCAGGCCCAGACCCGTGATCCGTACGGAGTTGTCGAGGGGACCTTCGATCCGCGCCTCGTTGATGACGGTTTCAGTCGTTATTTCACGGCTCTGACGCTGCCCGTCCACCACCACACTTTGCCGACTCTTGTCGATGCTCACGACCGCCATGAGCCGCCCGACATTCGGGGTCGTCGCGCGCCGCATGGCCTCACCGCCGCGGCCGTTCAAGGTCAGGCGCACCTCGGGCCCCTGGTCCCCGGTGCTGGCGGTGGCACCGATCAACTGATCGCCGGACACGATCAGCGCCCGTTTCAGTACCGTGGGGCGCCCGAACTTATCCAGGTAGAGTTTGGAACCGACGGGCGCCATGCCGTGGGCCTGGATCGCGACGGGGTCGGCGTCCATATCCACGAGGTGAAACTCAATGGTGGCCACCTTACCGAGGATGCTCTTGGCCTCGGCCACATCGGTCATCCCGGGCAGCTGCACACTGATCCGGTCGGCTCCCTCCTGCTGGACCGGCGCTTCCGCGACCCCGAGTTCATTGACTCGAATCCGCAGTATTTCAATATTCCTGGTAATAGCCGCCTGCTCGCGCTCCTTGATCTGCGCCGGCGCGAGCAGCAGTCGCACGCTCGGCCCGTCCGTCCCGCCGGGCAGATCAAAGCTCAAGGAGGGGTTCGCCTTCTGCAGCACTTCGCGCAGCCGCTCCGCGTCGGTCCCGGGAGGTGCCGTGATGATCACGGTGTCGGGGACCGCATCCGCGTGGGACGCCGCGATGGCCATTGCAGCGTCGCTGATCTTGGCGTCTGCCAGCTGCTGATGAAACCCCTGGGTGTAACTGTCCAGCAGCTGTCTGACGGCATCATTGAGACTGACTTGGTAAAGCAGATACAGGCCGCCACGCAGGTCCAGGCCCAGCGGCATGGGGCGCAGGCCCAGGTGTTGGATCCAGGCGGGGGAGCGCGAGGCCTCGGCCAACGCTGACAGGTAATCCTGGCCCAATGACTCGGTGACGGCATCCTGCGCGCGAAGTTGCTCGGCGACGCTCGCGAAGCTGAGGATCAATCGATCCTGCTCCAGCGAATCGCCCCGCACGGGAATGGAGTGTTCGTGCAGCCTCGAGAGCACCAGCTGACGTTCCTGCGGACCCATGGCCCGATGGTCGCGGCGCTCCACCTGCAGCGCGGGGTCCGCGCCATACAGATTGGGTACCGCCATGAACAGGCCCATCAGTACCAATCCAATGACCAGCAGGTACCGCCAGCGGGAGAACTCCAGCATGATGCAACTCCGGGCGCGGGCAGGAGCGGTCGAGGATCGCGGCGGAGGCCGCTAGTGCGAGATCAGGTCTGTCGGTGACACAGACGGTTGAATCGATCGCGGTCGATCGTGGCGGCGGCGCAATTGGTCAGTCTGAACAACTCGCGCAAGGCTTCAGCGCCGGCCCGTACGGAAGGCAGGGTCAACATCAACATTGCCGTGGCCACCACCGCGGTCAAGGCAGTGAGCGCCAGGGCACGGCCACCGCGTCGGGCAGCAGCGCTGTCAGCGGGAAGCTCCCGCTCCTGTGCCTTCAGCGCCAGCCGCAGTCTGCGCTGAAACTCCGGGGTGGGTTCGAGGCGCAGCCGATACAAGTCAGATTCTTTCATGCCACACACTCCCGTCATTCCCACTCGGCACGCAGCGTCTTCAGTGCCCGGTGCAAAATCGTGCCCACATTGGATTCACTCAGCCCCGTGACGGCAGCGATCGCGCGATTGGTCTCACCCGCCCCGTATTTGAGAGCCAGCAATTCGCGCTCGCGATCCGGCAGCCCTTCAATCAGCACCTTCAGACGCTCCTGGTCGGAGCTCAGCGCGAGCTCCTGCTCCGGGCTGCCATGGGTGGGGAGGTCCGTGGCCAGGTCGATGTTTTCGTGGCGCCGCTCGGACCTGCGGTAGTCGATGGCCACGTTGCGTGCGATCCGATACAGCCAGGTCGTGAATTGGGCGATATCGCCCCGATAGCGACGCCGGGATCGCCACGCCTTCTCGAAGGTGCGGGCCGTCAATTCCTCGATGTCCGCGCCCCGTCCGACCCGGTAATGAAAATAGTTGTAAATGCGCGGCAGCTGCTGCGCATACAGGGCGTCCCAGTCTGGCTCGGCCACAGCGGTGGACCAGGGCAGGAGAGCCAGCAGATCGGCGTCAAGGTTCATGGTTGCTATATACGGTGGACCCGCGCAGGTATCACACCGCCCCTTAACTTTCCGACCTCAGCCGGGCTGGAATTGGGCCCGGCTATTCGGTCTGGGGGCAATTAACGGGATTTCAAGACGGCTGCGCCTTCAAAGCGCCCCCCACGAAGATCGGCAAGAGCCTGATTGGCCCGCATCGATCGGCTCCGGCGGTATTTGTGCCACATCCCCCACCCAGGCGGCGCCCAGCTCGCGGGCGAAGGATTGCGTCCGGGCATCCCCCGGGCGCGTAAAAGCGAACACCTCCCGGCCCTGCCAGCGCAGCACCTGCGCGGCAATATGCGCCGCGGCGCCGAAGCCATACAGGCCGATGCGGCGACCCTCTCCGGCCAGGCGCAGCGCCCGCCAGCCGATCAGTCCGGCGCACAGCAACGGCGCCAGGGATTCATCGGTCCCCTCCTCGGCGAGCGGGAAGGCAAACCGGGCATCCGCCACGGCGGCCGTGGCGAAGCCACCGTACCCGGGTGTTTGAGCACCATGGCGTGCATGTTCTGTATGTAAGCATATGGGCACATGCCGATCCAGCAACACACCTACATACCGCCAGAGCGTGGCCGGTAATCTGGCGCCATGAATGAACGCATCGGTACTCTCGTTCAGGGGATCAAAGCCCTCGAGGCGGAATTGGAAGTGGAGCTGGCACGACGCCGCATCGAGCTCAACTTCGTGGTGCACGAGGGCAAGGTTCGCTTCGAGCACATCGTCATTGCGCGTCACCGGGCGGTGAAGACAGGGTTGACGGGGTACGTATTCGGATCGCGGCCGCTGATGGTGCTCACCGCCCCGCTCATTTATTCCCTCATCCTGCCCTTCGCGCTGCTGGATGGCTTTGTCACCATTTATCAGGCCCTGTGCTTCCGGGCCTACGGCGTGCCCCGCGTGCGCCGACGCGACTACTTTGTGTTTGATCGCGGCCATCTCGCCTATCTCAACGCCATCGAAAAACTCAACTGTATGTATTGCTCCTACGCCAATGGTTTGATTGCCTATGTTCGGGAGATCGCCGCGCGCACCGAACAGTACTGGTGCCCGATCAAGCACGCCCGGCGGGTGATCTCGGCCCATGACCATTACACCGCATTTCTCGACTATGGCGACGCCGAAGCCTACCGCCGCGACCTGCCAACGGTTCGGCAGAAGCTGCAGCAGTCTGGTACAGACGAAGGGCGCTGAATGCGCGGATAATGGCCCGGGTGGCCAACCAGGAGCGCCCCGTGCAGCTGACAACCCTCGCAGTCTGGGCTGGAACCGATGAGCTTTCCGCGGCTGAAACGGCCGCATTCGCCCAACGCATCGAAGCCTGGGGCTATGGCGCACTGTGGGCCCCGGAAGCCATCGGGCGCGAAGTGTTTTCCTCCTGCGCCTGGCTGCTGGCCAATACCAGCCGGCTCCTCATCGCCAGTGGCATCGCCAACATCTACGCCCGTGATCCGCTGTCTGCCGCGGCGGCCCAGAAGGGTCTCAATGAACAGTCCGGTGGCCGATTCCTGCTTGGGCTGGGCGTCTCGCATATTCCGTTGGTCGAGGACTTGCGGCACCATCAGTACGGCAAACCGGTTGCCACCATGCGGACGTACCTTCGTGCCATGAAAGAGGCTCCCTATAAAGCGGTGGCGCCCGCCGCCCCGCCCAAGACCATCCTGGCCGCGCTGGGCCCCAGGATGCTGGAGCTCGCCGCCGAGCAGGCCGACGGCGCCCACCCCTACAATGTTCCGCCGGAGCACACGCTCGAGGCACGTGCGCTGCTGGGTCCGGATCGGCTGCTGTGCGTGGAGCAGGGCGTGATCCTCGAGACCGATCCGGTCCAGGCTCGGGGGATCGCCCGCCGGTTTCTGAGCTTTTACTTCACCCTGCCGAACTACGTCGAGAACTGGCGGCGCTTGGGTTTCACCGATGCGGACTTCGCCGCCGGTGGCTCCGATCGACTGGTGGATGCGGTGATCGCATGGGGCGATGAGAAGGCTCTGCGCACACGCATCGCGGCGCACCTGCAAGCCGGCGCCGACCAGGTCTGCATCCAGGCCATCGGTCCCGGAGGACGGCCCGATGAGCGGCTGCTGGCGCTCCTGGCACCGAGCGCTGAGCGGAGACCCGGATGAATTCGATCCTGTCCAGCCCCTGGCACCAGCGCATCGATCGGCGACCCGGCGCCTGCGCCCTGGTGGCGATCAAGACGCGCACCCACTGCAAGACGCGGTTGGCTGAGGTGCTGGCGCCAGCCGCACGTCTGCAACTGGTCCGCGCCATGCTGGAGGCCGTCCTCACAGCGGCACGCGCGGCACAGCTGCTGCGCCAGATCGTGGTGGTCAGCCCCGAGCGCGACTGCGTGGCCGGGGAGATCCCGGTGCTGGCCGATGGCGGCGGCTCCCTCAACGAGGCCCTGTCGGCAGCGCAGCTGACGCTGCGCGAATTCGGTTGCCGGGAGCTGGTGGTGCTGCCGGCGGATCTGCCCCATGTCACGGGCGCGGAGATCGACAGCCTGGTGCGCGCCGGGCGCATGGGCGGCTTTGCGATTGCACCGGACGCCGCCGCAGTGGGCACGAATGCGCTCTATCTGCACACCGCGCGACCCTTTCGCTTTCAATTCGGCCCCGACAGCCGACGTTTGCATCTGCAGGAGGCACGCAGCCTGGGACTGACTCCCCAGAGCGTGCAGCTTGCCGGCTTGGAATTCGACGTGGATTGCCCCGCCGACCTTCACCGACTTGAGGAGCAGCCATGGCGCGCGCGTCATCAGGCTTAGGCGCGCTGCTGCGCCGCATCGAGGCCGGCCACCCACCCGATCTCGAGGAGGCTGCGATTTGGCTGATTCCGGCGCAGGCCGCAGCGCTCATGCCGGCCGCGGAGTCCCTGACTCTGGCAGGGTTCAGCGAGACGGTCACCTATTCGCGCAAGGTGTTCATTCCGCTCACGCAACTGTGCCGCGACGTCTGCCACTACTGCACGTTTGCCAAGGCCCCGCGCAGCCTGCAGGGCGCCTACCTCACGGCGGATGAGGTCGTGGCGATCGCGCGCGCGGGCCAGGCCGCCCAGTGCAAGGAAGCGCTCTTTACGCTGGGGGACAAACCGGAAGCGCGCTACAGCGCCGCGCGCAACGGCTTGGCGGCCCTGGGCGCAGCCAGCACCCTGGAGTATCTGGAGCGCATGGCCCGTCTGGTGATCGAACAAACGGGCTTGCTGCCCCACCTGAACCCCGGCGTCATGGACACCGGAGACCTGCAGCGCTTGCGCCCCGTCAGCGCATCGATGGGCCTGATGCTCGAGAGCGTTTCGAATCGGTTATGCGAGCGCGGCGGGCCGCACTTCGGCTCTCCCGACAAGCTACCGGCGCGGCGCCTCGCGACCCTTGAGGCCGCAGGAGCGCTGCGCATCCCGATGACCACCGGATTGCTGATCGGTATCGGGGAAACGCGCCACGAGCGCCTCGAGTCCCTGCTGGCCCTGCGCGCGCTGCATGCGGCGCACGGTCATCTGCAGGAGCTCATCATCCAGAATTTCCGCGCCAAGCCCGGCACGCGCATGCACGCCGCTCCGGAGCCCGCCCTGGAAGAGCAGCTGTGGACCATTGCCGTGACCCGGCTGCTGTTCGGTCCCGGCATGTCGATACAGGCGCCGCCCAACCTGCAGCCGGAAGCATTGGAGCAGCTGGTGCGCGCCGGCATCAACGATTGGGGCGGTGTGTCGCCGGTCACCCCCGATCATGTGAACCCGGAGGCCCCCTGGCCGCATCTGGCGGACCTTGCCCGCTCGACCGCCGCGGCGGGGCGGGACCTCATCGAGCGTCTGGCGCTTGCGCCGCGCTATGCGGCGCAGCCGGAGCCCTGGACGGATCCTGCCCTGACACCGCGCGTGCGCCGGCTCAGTGACAGCCGCGGCTTCGCGCGACCGGATCCCTGGTTCGCAGGCTCCGGTCGCGACCTGCCCCCGCCCGCTTCGCTCCCCACACGCGGTGGCACCAGCCTGCGAACCCGCGCGCTCCTCCAAGCGGCCCGCGCCGGGCATACGCTGCGCGAAGCGGATATCGTGCGGCTCTTCAGCGTCGAGGGCCGCGATCTGCACGCGGTGCTCGCCGCCGCCGACCGGTTACGTCACGAATCGGTGGGGGACACGGTCACCTACGTCGTCAATCGGAACATCAACTACACCAATATCTGCCTCTACCACTGCGGCTTCTGTGCTTTTTCCAAGGGCCGGGGCGCCACCGATCTGCGCGGCCCCGCCTATAACCTCGAACTCGACGAGATCGCGCGGCGCACCGTGGAGGCCGCGGCCGCCGGCGCCACCGAGGTCTGCCTGCAGGGCGGCATTCATCCCAGCTTCACCGGCCACACCTACCTGTCGATCGTCCGTGCGGTCAAGGCGGCGGTGCCGGGGATGCATGTGCATGCCTTCTCGCCGCTGGAGGTGCAGCACGGCGCGCGGACACTCGGTCTATCCCTCGGCGCGTACCTGGAGAAGCTGCGCGCGGTGGGGCTGTCGACCTTGCCGGGCACGGCTGCCGAAATCCTCGATGATGAGATCCGCGCCATCATCTGTCCGGACAAGCTGCGCACCGATGAGTGGCTGGAGGTCATCGCTACCGCCCATACGGTGGGGCTGCGCACCACGGCGACGATCATGTTCGGACATGTCGAGCAGCCCGTGCATTGGGCGCGGCATTTGCAGCGGCTGCGCGCCCTGCAGGAGCGCACCGGCGGCATCACCGAGTTTGTGCCCTTGGGCTACGTGCACATGGAAGCCCCGCTGTGGCGCAAGGGTCGGACGCGCTCGGGACCGAGCCTGCGCGAGGCGCTTCTCATGCATGCCGTGTCCCGGCTGGTGCTGCATCCGCTGATTCCCAATATTCAAGCCTCCTGGGTGAAAATGGGGGCCGCCGGCGCCGCACGCTGTCTGCAGGCCGGCGCCAACGATCTGGGCGGCACGCTCATGAACGAGTCGATCACCCGCGCGGCCGGGGGCGTGCACGGACAGGAACTCAACGCCACGCAGCTGCAGGCCCTGGCGCATCGGATCGGGCGTCCCGCGCGCGAGCGCACTACCCTCTACGGCACCCCTGGCGAGCGGCTGATCACCCGCGGAGGCTCAAATGTTACGACTGGGATACAAGGCATCGGCGGAGCAGTTCGGGCCCAATGAGCTGCTCGACTTTGCCATGCTCGCCGAACAGCGCGGCTTCGACTCGGTGTTCATCAGCGACCACTTCCAGCCCTGGCGTCACCACGGGGGCCATGCCCCCTTCTCCCTGGCCTGGATGGGCGCCCTGGGCGCGCGCACCTCGCGCATCCTCATGGGTACGAGCGTGCTCACGCCCACCTTCCGCTATCAGCCCGCCGTCATCGCCCAGGCCTTCGCCACCCTCGGGACGCTGTTCCCCGAGCGCATGATTCTGGGCGTCGGCACGGGCGAGTCGCTCAATGAGGTGCCGGCAACGGGCCTCCCCTGGCCGGAGCCGAAGGAGCGCACCGCGCGCCTCAAAGAAGCGGTGACGCTGATCCGGCAGCTGTGGAGCGAGCAGCGCGTGAGCTTTCGGGGCCAGTTCTATCGCACCGAGCATGCCACGATCTACGACTGTCCCACGTCGCCGCCTCCGCTCTACGTCGCTGGCGCAGGTCCCCTCATGGCCAGGTACGCCGGTCAATTCGCGCAAGGCTTCATCTGCACCAGCGGCAAGGCGCCGCAACTGTATCGGGAGACGCTGCTGCCCAATGTCGCAACGGGTATCCAGGCCTCCGGTCGCAAGCCTGAGGCGGTCGACATGATGATTGAGATGAAAGTCTCGTTCGACACCGAGCGGCAGTGGGCGCTGGAGGACACGCGGCAGTGGGCAGCACTGGCGCTCTCGCCCGAGGAGAAGAGCTCCGTCCAGGACCCCCTGGAGATGGAGCGCCTGGCGGCGGCGATTCCGGTAGAACGTGCGGCGCAGCGTTGGATCGTCTCGACGGATCCGGATGAGCAGGTGGAGAAGATTCGTCCCTACGTGGAAATGGGCTTTCGGCACTTGGTATTCCACGCCCCGGGGCCCGACCAGGCGCGCTTCCTGAATCTCTACGCCGACCAGGTGCTGCCGCGATTGCGCGCGGCGTTTGGTTGAGGCAGTGCCGGATCTGTGGCGATGAGCAGCGTAGCCGAATTGCACCTGGTCGCCTTGCCGGACTTTCCACAAGTGCAAAGCGGTGATGATCTCGCCGGCCTCACCGTGGCGGCCCTCGAACGCGGCAGCCTGCAGTTACGCATCGGAGATGCGCTGGTGTTCGCACAAAAAGTGATCTCCAAGGCCGAAGGCCGGCAGATCGAGCTCGCATCCATCGTGCCGGGCGCGCAGGCGCTGGAACTCGCACGCACCGTGCAGAAAGATCCGCGGCTGGTGGAGCTGGTATTGCGTGAATCACGCCGCATCGTGCGCGCCGCCAAAGATGTGCTCATCGTCGAGCATCGCTTGGGCCTGATCATGGCCAACGCTGGCATCGACCAGTCCAACGTCGCCGGCCCCGGCACGGACTGCGCCCTGCTGCTGCCTGAGAACCCCGATGCCAGCGCGACACGCCTGCGGGAACGCTTGTCGGCACTGACCGGCTGTGAGCCGGCAGTCATCATCAGCGACAGCTTCGGCCGTCCCTGGCGAGTGGGTACGGTGGGCGTCGCGATCGGCTGCGCCGGTCTTGCCGCAACCCACGATCTGCGCGGCCAGACTGATCTGTTCGGACGACCCTTGCGCGTGACCATCGTCGGCCACGCGGATGAGATCGCCTCGGCCGCCTCCATCCTCATGGGCCAGGCAAGCGAGGCACGACCCGTGATCCTGGTCCGGGGTCTCCCCAGACGCGCACCGCATCAGCCGGCCACCGCGCTGCTGCGCCCGCCAGCAGAGGATCTCTTCCGATGACCGGCCACGTGGTAGCCCTGTGTGGCGGCGTGGGCGGCGCCAAACTCGCCCATGGGCTGGCGATGGCACTGCCACCGGCGGAACTGTCCGTCATCGTCAACACCGGCGATGACTTCCAGCACCTCGGCTTGCACATCTGCCCTGATCTGGATTCGGTCCTGTACGCCCTGGCGGGCGTATCCGATCCGGTCCGAGGCTGGGGACGACGCGATGAAACCTGGACTTTCATGGAGGCGCTGAAGGATCTGGGCGGTGAGAGTTGGTTCCAGCTCGGTGACCGCGACCTGGCCCTGCACGTGGAGCGCACCTGGCGACTGGCACGGGGCGCCACCTTGAGCGAGGTGACTGCTCACTTGTGTCGGGCCCTCGGCATCGCGGTCCGCGTGCTGCCGATGAGCGATGATCCGGTGCGCACCCGCGTGCTCACCGCCGAGGGCTGGCTGGATTTCCAGGAGTACTTCGTTCACCGGCAATGCCAGCCGGCCGTACGCGATTTCGTCTTTGCCGGCGCCGAAGCGGCTCAGGCCCAAACCGACGCGTTGGCGGCCCTGCAGCGCGCGGATCTGCGCGCCATCATCATCTGTCCCTCCAATCCCTTCGTGAGCGTGGAACCCATCCTCGCCGTGCCGGGCGTACGCGCCGCCCTCCGGCGGGCCGGCGCACCCGTCATTGCCGTCACACCCATCATCGGCGGCAAGGCCATCAAAGGACCGGCGGCAAAGATGATGGCCGAGCTTGGTCTCGAAGTGAGCGCGGCGGGCGTGGCCCGGCGCTATGCGGACCTCATCGACGGCTTTATCATCGACCTGGACGATGCGGCGTCGCAGCCCCTCTCGGCGGTCAGGTTCTTCAGCGCTGCAACGCTCATGAGCACCACCGAGGATCGCTTGCGATTGGCCAACGCGGTCCTGCAAGCGGCCGACTGCATACCCAAATCGTAGGAGCGACCATGACTGAATCGACGAAGACACGGGAACTTCCGGATTGGATCAGGAACCACATGGCGCGCTACATCGCCACCGATGGTGCGGACGGCTACCTGTGGGATGCCAGCCTCGGGGGTGGCAAGGGAATGGTTCCGACCCTGCTGCTCACGACCACCGGCCGCAAGTCCGGCAACGCCCTGACCCTGCCGCTGATCTTTGGCCGCTCGGGCCCGAACTATGTCGTCGTCGCCTCAAAGGGGGGTGCCCCCACACACCCCTCCTGGTATCTGAACCTGCAGGCCAACCCCGAGGTGCGCGTTCAGGTGAAGGGCGAGAAATTCGCCGCGCGCGCCCACACCGCCGAGAGCGCGGAGCGCGCGGCATTGTGGCCAAAGATGGTGGAGATCTACGGGCCCTACGAGCAGTACCAGACCAAAACCGACCGCAGGATTCCGGTGGTGGTGTTGGCCCCTATTTGAGGGCCGGCGCTCAGCTCGCCAGTTCCATCACGCGACGCGTCAATGCGGCCTCAGCGCAGGCGCTATCCAGACAGCTGCGTGGCCGCGGCACCTCGATCGCCAGCGTGAGATTTATCTGACATCCATTGTGCGCAAACCCACCCGCGGAGAATGGCCCCGCCGTATTAAAAGTTTGGAGTGGCCCAGCTCTTTCACAGACGCTTCGGATTTCTGGTGCAACTGGGCGTGCTGGCGGCGGTGTTGCTCATCGCCGTGCTGGTGTTTGTCTGGCGCGCGGCGATGGCCTACCCCGCAGGCGAGCAGGAAGCACTGGAACAGCCGGTCCCCTTCAGCCACAAACATCATGTGGGGGATGACGGCATTGACTGCCGCTACTGCCACAGCTCGGTAGAAAGCTCAGCCTTCGCGGGGATCCCACCCCTTTCCACCTGCATGACCTGCCATTCGCAGCTGTACACCGATCAGACCGTGCTCGCCCCGCTGCTCACCGCCTATCGCAGTGGGGTGGCCTTCCATTGGCAGCGGCTGCACAAGCTGCCGGATTTTGTGTATTTCAATCACAGCATCCACATCGCCAAGGGAGTGGGCTGCGTGAGCTGTCACGGACAGGTCGATGAGATGCCCCTGACCGCGCGCGTGGCGCCGCTGACCATGCAATGGTGCCTGGCCTGCCACCGCAACCCCGCGCCGCAGCTGCGACCGGCGGATCAGGTGTTCAACCTGCATTGGCATCCGGACCCCTCCGCTGCCACCGGCCCCCAGCTGCTGCAGGTTTATCACATCGACATGCAACGGCTGACGGACTGTTCAATATGTCACCGTTGATGCCGTCCTTACCCTTCGACCTCGAGGCGGCGCGAGCGCACTTGGCGGCCGCGCGCGGTCCGGTGTTCTGGCGCAGCCTGGAAGAGTTGGCCGACAACGCGGGCTTTGTGCACTGGCTGCGCCAGCAGCAACCGCAATTGGCGCAGGCGCTGAGCCTGGATCGGCGTGGCTTTCTGCAATTCATGGCCGCCTCCCTGGCCCTCGCCGGCCTGAGTGCCTGCGGTCATCCGCCGCAGGATCAGATCGTGCCCTATGTGCAGGCGCCGGAGGGTCAGATTGATGGCCTGCCCCGCTTCTTCGCCACCACCTTGATGCGCGAGGGTTACGCCCGGGGCGTGTTGGTTGAAAATCGCATGGGGCGCCCGACCAAGATCGAAGGCAATCCGCTGCACCCGGCGAGTCTTGGGGCGACGGACATCTTTGCGCAAGCCGCGGTGCTGCAGCTGTGGGATCCGGATCGATCCCAGACGCTGATGAACCGCGGGGTGACCTCAACCTGGGATGCCTTCGCGGCGGCCGTGGTACAGGCCACCGAGCGTCATGCGCGCGACGGCGGCGCGCGGCTGCGGATTCTCACCGGCGCCATCACCTCCCCGACGCTGTCCGCGCAGCTGGGCGCGGTGCTGGAAAAGTTTCCGGGTGCGACCTGGCATGTCCACGAGCCCCTGGGCAACGCGAACGCCCATGCCGGGGCGCGACTGGCGTTGGGCGTGCCCCTGGCGACGCGGCTGCGACTGGATCGGGCCAAGACCATTCTCTCCCTGGATGCGGATTTTCTGAGCGATCCGGCCGCCGGCGTGCGCTACGCGCGCGACTACGCCGCCACGCGCGCACCGGAAAGCAACCAGGGCACGCCCAGTCGCCTGTACGTGGTGGAATCCACGCCCTCCCTGACCGGCGGCATGGCCGATCACCGACTGGCGCTGGAAGCCGCTCGCATCGAGCGCTTCGCGCGTCTGCTGGCCCGGGAATTGGGCATCAATCTCGAGGTGTCAGGCGCAGAGGATGCGCAGCACCAGCGCTGGCTCAATGCGGTGCTCACCGAACTGAAGGCCAACCGCGGCGCCTCATTGATCGTGGTCGGCGCCTCCCAGCCCGCCTGGGTCCATGCGCTGGGCCACCTGCTGAACGACGCCTTGGGCAATGTCGGCACCACCATCGAATACACCGATCCGGTGGAGCGCAACGCCGCACAGGCCGGGACCCTGTCCGAACTCGTGGGCGCAATGCAGGCAGGCCGTGTGGATACCCTGTGGATCCTGGATCCCAACCCCGTCTACGACGCCCCCGCCTCACTGCGGTTTGACGAGGGCCTGACACATGTTCCGCACGTCATCCACCTGGGCCTGTATCGCGATGAGACCGGGATGCGCGCCGAGTGGCATCTGCCGATGGCCCATCAGCTGGAGAGCTGGTCTGATGCGCGCGCCTATGACGGGACGGCCAGCATCGCGCAGCCGCTGATTGCGCCGCTGTACGACGGACGCTCGGCAGCGGAGGTGTTGGCCATGGTGCTGGGTCAGACGCCGCAAGGTCGCGTACTGGTGCGTAAACAATGGCAGGACCAATTACCGGATGAGAGCAGCTGGAACGCCGCCCTGCAGCAGGGGCTGATTCCGAATACCAGCTTGCCGCCGCGCACGGCAATGGTCAGCACGGCCTTCCTCACCCAGATCAAGCCGCCCCCGCCCGCTGCCGCAGCACTCGAGTTGCTGTTTCGTGCCGATCCCACCATCGGCGATGGCTCCTGGGCCAACAACGGCTGGCTGCAGGAACTGCCCAAGCCCATGACCCAACTGACCTGGGACAACGCCGCCCTGGTGAGCCCGGCGTTGGCGGCCCAGCATCAGCTCAACAACGGCGATGTGATTGAACTGCGGCTGGCCGAGCGGGTCGTCCAGGCGCCCGTTTGGATCATGCCCGGTCAGGCCGCGCGCAGTGTGACCCTGCATCTGGGTTATGGCCGCCGTCAGGCCGGGCGCATCGGCGACGGACGCGGGGTGGATGCCTATCGCTTGCGTACCCCGGCCAACCCCTGGGTCGAGTCCGGACTGCAGATTCGCCGCACCGGCGCGCGCGCTGAGCTCGCCAGTACCCAGCATCACTTCAACCTGGAGGGACGCGACCTGCTGCGCGTGGGGACCTGGGAGGAATACCGCAGCAACCCGCACTTTGCGACCGCCACTGACCCCTATCCGGGCACTCCCCCGAGCCTGTACGCCAATCGGCCACCGGGTGAATACGCCTGGGGAATGTCCATCGACCTCAATGCCTGCATCGGCTGCAAGGCCTGCACCATCGCCTGTCAATCCGAGAACAACATTCCGGTCGTCGGCAAGGACCAGGTGCAGCGGGGACGGGAAATGCACTGGATCCGGGTCGATCGCTATTACGAAGGGGATGCGGCCAATCCGCGGGCCTACTCCCAACCGGTGCCGTGCATGATGTGCGAGCACGCGCCCTGCGAAGTGGTGTGTCCGGTGGAGGCGACGGTGCACGATGCTGAAGGCCTCAACCTGCAGGTCTACAACCGCTGCGTCGGCACCCGCTTCTGCTCGAACAACTGTCCCTACAAGGTGCGCCGCTTCAATTTCCTGCAATACGCGGACGACACCACCGACACCCTCAAGGCGCAGCGCAACCCCGAGGTGAGCGTGCGCCGTCGCGGCGTGATGGAGAAGTGCACCTACTGCATCCAGCGCATTCAGACCGCGCACATCGAAGCCGACAAGCAGGATCGGCGCATTCGCGACGGGGAAGTCCTGACCGCCTGCCAGGCGGCCTGCCCCACCCAGGCGATTCGCTTTGGTGATCTCTCCGATGCGGGCTCCGCGGTGGCCCAGGCGAAAGCCTCGAAGCGCGACTATGTGATGCTGGGCGAACTCAACACCCGCCCGCGCACCAGCTATCTCGCACGCCTGCGTAATCCGAATCCTCTCCTGGGAGAGGACCCCACGTGAGCGAGCAGACCTATCAGTCCATCTCGGATGCCATCTGCCACATCACCTTGCACCGGCGCTTCGGGCCGTACTGGCGCGCGGCGCTGCTGATCGCCGCGGCGCTCACCCTGCTGCTGGCCTGCGGCGTCGTGTGGCTGCTGCACAAGGGGGTGGGAATCTGGGGCCTCAATGTCCCGGTTGCCTGGGCCTTCGCCATCGCCAATTACGTCTGGTGGATCGGGATCGGCATGGGCGGGACATTCATTTCCGGTGCGCTGTATCTGGCCCGCAAGGACTGGCGCAATTCGATCAACCGCTACGCGGAGGCCATGACCGTCTTCGCCGTGTCCGTCTCGGGCATCTTTCCCGTGCTGCACCTGGGACGGCCGTGGTTCTTCTACTGGCTGTTCCCCTATCCGGACGTGATGAATGTCTGGCCCCAGTGGCGCAGCTCCCTGGAGTGGGACTTCTTCGCCATTCTCGCCTATCTGACCGTGTCGATTCTGTACTGGTATGTCGGCATGCTGCCGGATCTGGCCACCCTGCGCGATCGCGCCCCCACGTTGGGGAAAGCGCGCTTCTATGGCCTGCTCGCCCTGGGCTGGCGCGGCGCGGCCACGCAGTGGCAGCGCTTCGAAACCGTCAGCCTGTTGCTGGCGGGTCTGGCCGTGCCCCTGGTGTTCTCCGTGCACAGCATGGTGGCGCTGGATTTTTCCGAAGCCGTGCTACCGGGCTGGCACTCGACCCTCTTCCCCCCCTTCTTCGTTGCCGGTGCGCTGTTCTCCGGCTTTGCCATGGTGCTGGTGCTGGGCATTCCGATGCGGCGCGCCCTGGGACTGCAGCAGTACATCACCGCCCGACACCTGGAGAACCTCGCCAAAGTCCTGCTCGCAGCAGGCCTGGTGGTCGACTACAGCTACGCCTCCGAGATCTTCACCGCCTACTACGGCATGGACCCCTACGAGGTGGCGGTCACCACCCACCGCATGCTGGGCCCGCACGCCTGGATCTTCTGGGGCACCATTTTCTGCAACGTGCTGTCGATCCAGTTGCTGTGGTCCGCCCGGCTGCGCCGCAACCACGCCGTGCTGTTCGCCGTCGCACTGCTGGTACTCATCGGCATGTGGCTGGAGCGCTTCATGCTCATCGTCACTACTCTGTATCAGGACTTCACGCCCTCGAGCTGGGGAATGTTTTATCCGACCTTCTGGGACTTGGCCTTCCTGGCCGGCTCCCTCGGCCTCTTCTTCCTGCTGTTCTTGCTGTTCGTGCGCCTCCTGCCCGTGGTCTCCATGTTTGAGCTGCGCAAGCTGGTGCCCCGAGCCTCCGGTGAGCCCCCTTGAGCGCCCCACCCCTCTATGGCCTGCTCGCAGAATTCCCCAGCGCTCAGCAACTGGTGCTCGCGGTGCAGCGTGCGCGGCATGAAGATCCCCATGCGCACCTCGAGGCATATTCGCCGCTCGCACTGGAGGAGTTGCAGGCGGCATTGGGAACGCGGCGGGGTCACATCCCGTTGTGGACCTTGCTGGGGGCAATCTTTGGCGGCGTCGGGACCTACGCGGTGGAATGGTATTCGGCCGTGATCAATTACCCGCTCAACGTCGGCGGGCGCCCGCCGGCCAGCTGGCCCGCCTTCCTGCCCCCGGCTCTGGAGATGACTTTGTTGGGTGCCGCCGTGTTCGGCGTGGTCGCCATGCTCAGCAGCGCCCGGCTTCCCCGGCTGCACCATCCCCTGTTCGCCGTGCATGCCTTCGAGCGCGCCACCAGCGATCGGTTTTTTCTGCTGCTGCGCGCCGACGCCCCAGGCTTCGACCTGCCCCGCACCCGCCGCCTGCTCGGCGCACTACAGCCGCTGGCGGTGACCGAGGTCTTGCAATGAAGCACCAGGCGCTGCTGCTGACGGCTCCGCTGTTTGCCCTCACGGTTGCGCTCACGAGTGCCTTGGCGGGCTGCGAGCGCGGCCTGCATGAGATGTACGATCAACCCAAGTACAAGCCTCTGACCCCCACCCCGTTGTTTGCGGACGGCAACTCCTCACGCCAGCAGGTTCCAGGCACAGTGCCGCACTCCGCCGGCGCGCTGGCCGGAACCAGCAGTGGCCGCAGCGGCACGCTCGACCCGGCGCGCACCCCAGGCCCGGCAACCCCTGTCGACGCGCCCAATCCCTTGCCCATCACCCTGGCTCTGCTCACGCGCGGTCGCGGGCGCTTCGACATTTATTGCGCGCCCTGCCACGGCCGTGCCGGGTATGGCGATGGCATGATTGCGCGGCGCGGATTTCCGGCCCCGCCCAGTTTCCACACCCCGCGTTTGCGCGCGGCGCCCGACAGTCATTTCTTCCAGGTGATGAGCGACGGCTACGGAGTGATGTATCCCTACGCCGATCGCATCACCACCGCGGACCGCTGGGCCATCGTCGCCTACATCCGCGCCCTGCAGTTGAGTCAACATGTGCCGGCCCCGAGTCTCGAGGCTCAGGATCAGGATGCACTGCAGGCGAGCGCACGATGACGCGTCGGCCTGCCGCGAATCCTGCAGGAGGACCACAGGGCCGTGCGCGCGGGTTCGCGCTGGCGCTGGGGATTCTTGCGCTGCTGTGGTGTCTGCTCCTCGGCCGGCACGCCCCGCGCCAGGCCTTGCTGTCGTATCTCTTTGCGTTCCTGTTCTGCTGCGGCGTGTCGGTGGGCAGTCTCGCCTTGCTGATGGTGCACGTGCTGACCGGCGGGGCCTGGGGCGATCTCATCCGACCCTACCTGCTGGCGGCGGCGCGCGCATTACCGTTCCTGGCACTCCTGTCCCTGCCCCTGCTCTTCGGCGAACCCCTGCTCTACCCCTGGGCCACGCCTGCAGCCCTCGCGCACGATGCCCTGCTGCGCGCGCAGTCCTGGTATCTGAATCCCACCTTCTTCACCCTGCGTACCATCGCTTACTTTGCGATCTGGCTGCTGCTGCTGGCGCAGTTCCAACGCCGTCTCGAGCAACCGGAGCGCCTACCCCGCCTGGCCGCGCCCGGATTGATCCTCTATGCGATCACTGCGACCTTGGCGGCGGTGGATTGGGCCATGTCACTGCTTCCGCACTGGCACTCCACCGTGTTCGGCTTGATGGTTGCCACCGGCTGGACGCTGTCGGCCGCCGCCCTCGCCATCCTGTGTGCGACCTGGCCCCGCGGCGCGCCCGCCACAGCACCGGGTTTGTTCAAGGATCTGGGCAATCTGCTGCTCGCGCTGGTGCTGATCTGGGCGTACCTGGCGTTCATGCAGTATTTGACGATCTGGATCGCCGATCTGCCGGCAGAGACCAGCTGGTACCTCCCGCGCACCCTGACGAGCTGGCGCGAAGTGGCCTGGTTGTTGATCGCATTTCATTTCGTCGTCCCCTTTGCCGTGCTGCTGTCGCGCCGCGCCAAGCAGCAGCGTACCGGGCTGGCGGGTGTCGCCGCGCTGCTGCTGCTCGCGCACTGGGTCGATGCCCTGTGGCTCATCGTTCCGGATTTCCATCCCACCGGGCTCGCCCTGCATTGGACTGATCTGGCGGCACCGCTGGGCCTGGGAGCGCTGTGGCTGTGTGTCTTCCTCGGTCGCCTGCCTGTGATGGAGCCCGCCCATGGCTGAGTCTGCCCGCAGACCCTTCGGCCACGAACCCGCCGCAGTCGCGGGGCGACCGATACGCATCGCCGCGGCCATCCTCTTCGCCACAGTGCTGAGTCTGGGCGTAGCGCTGGACTGGTCCCTGCGAGATCAGCTGGCACCGGATCATGCGCAGGTCGCCGCACGGCAAGGTCCCATTCCCCCCTTGCCGCGCCTGCAAGCCCATCCGACCGAAGATCTGGCGACGCTGCGGGCCCAGCAGGCGGCCTTGCTCACCCACTATGCCTGGCTCGATCCCGCACACACCACCGCTCGAGTACCCATTGAACGGGCCATGGCAATGTATGCCCAACAGCAGGAGCGTCTACCATGACTCGGCGCGGCCCGCATCCGCTGCGCCTCCGCTGGGCCATGGGCCTGCTCGCCCTGAGCAGCTGTGTCGTCGCGCACACCCTCCTGCGTGCCCCGGCTGATCTGCTGGGCAAGGTGGGATTCGATCAGGAGCTGGGGGCACAGGTGCCGCAGCAGGTGGTCTTCCGGGACACCCACGGCACGAGCCTGCGCCTGGGCGCCCTCCTGGCGAACAGGCCGACCTTGCTGGTGCCCGCCTATTACCGCTGCACCAATCTATGCAGCGTGGTGCGGGCCGGTGTCGCCAGCGCGGTGGCGCGCAGCGGCCTGCAGCCGGGACGGGATTTCACGGTCGTGTTGGTGAGCTTCGACCCACGCGAATCCCCGCAGGACGCGCGCGCCGCGCAGCTGGTCGATTCACTCGGCCGGCCCGATGCCGATGTCACGAGCTTTCAGTATCTGACCGGCCCGCAGAGCTCCATCACCGCACTGATGCACAGCATCGGCTTTCGCTATCTCTACGATCCCCGCAATCATCAATTCGATCACGACGCCGGCATCGTACTCCTGACCCCGGAGGGCCAGATCGCCCAGTACTTCTTCGGCGTGCAGTTTCAACCCGAGGCGTTGCGCCTGGCGCTGGTGAATGCCTCGCACGCTCGCATCGGCACCCTCGTCGATCACTTCCTGTTGCTGTGCTGTGACTACGATGTGTCCACGGGTCGCTACAGCCTGACCATCCATCACGTGATGCAGGCACTGGGGATCGCCACCGCACTTACCCTCTTGGGACTGGTGGTGTTTCTGCGCCTGAGTGAAGCGCCATGAGCGAATTCGCCTGGTTCCTGACCCAAGCTTCCAGCCTGGCACCCCAGGTGGATGCCCTGTTCTGGTTCATGGTGGCCCTGTGCGGCACGGTGGCGCTGGGGGTGATCTGCGCCATCGTCTATTTCTCGATCCGCTATCGGCGCGGCAGCCCCGCGGACCGCAGCGGTGAGCCCCCGAGCAGTCTGCCGGTGGAGCTGACCTGGACACTGATCCCCGGTGTGTTGTTCACCGGCGTCTTCATCTGGAGCCTGTTTCTCTTTGTCAGGATGCGCACCCCCCCCGCCGATGCCCAAACCATTTACATCGTCGCCAAGCAGTGGATGTGGAAGGCGCAGCACGCGGGCGGCCAACGCGAGATCAACACCCTGCATGTGCCCCTGGGCGTGCCGATCCGCCTCACCATGACCTCACAGGATGTGATCCATAGTTTCTACGTCCCGGCCTTTCGCGTGAAACAGGACGTCTTGCCCGGCCGCTATACCCAGCTGTGGTTCAAGGCGACCAAGCTCGGCCACTACGAACTCTTTTGCGCGGAGTACTGCGGCCTGGATCACTCCAAGATGGGCGGGCAGATCGTGGTGATGCGCCCCTCCGACTATGCGCGCTGGCTCGAGGGTCACGCCGGACCGGGCACCCTGGCCGCCCAGGGTGCAGCGCTGTTTCGTGCGCGCGGCTGCAGCGGCTGTCATGGCCCCAACGCCTCCGTGCACGCCCCGGACCTCGATGGGCTGTATGGCCACCCCGTCCAGCTTGCCGGTGGCAGCCAGGTCATCGCCGATGAGCGCTATATCCGCGACTCGATCATGCTTCCCGACCAGCACATCGTGGCTGGCTACCAGCCCCTCATGCCCAGCTTCGCGGGGCAGCTGAGCGAGGAGGACGTGCTGGCCCTCATCGCCTATCTGAAATCCACTTCGGAGAGCTCCCATGAGCACGATTGATGCCGCGCTGCCCATGCCTGCACCGCAAGGCAGCTTCTGGAGCCGCGAGTCCAGCCTGCGGGCGTGGCTGACCACGCGCGATCACAAACGCATCGCCATCCTCTACGCACTCGGCATCAGCTTCTACTTTTTTTTGGGCGGTGCCGCCGCCACCCTGATCCGCCTCAACCTGGTCGAACCCACCGGTGCGCTGCTCACGGCCGAAAACTACAACAAGGCCTTCACCTTCCACGGTGTCGTCATGGTGTGGTTCTTCCTGATTCCCTCGATTCCCACCACGCTGGGCAATTTCCTCCTGCCGCTGATGATCGGGGCGCGGGATGTGGCGTTCCCGCGGCTGAATCTTGCCAGCTGGTATTTGTACATGGTCGGCGGCCTGTTCACGGTCGCGGCGCTGCTGGCCGGAGGGGTGGATACCGGGTGGACCTTCTATACGCCCTTCTCCACGATGTTCTCCAACACCAATGTCTATCTGGTGGTCGTCGGAGTATTCGTGACAGGCTTCTCGACGATCCTCACCGGCGTGAATTTCATCGTCACCATCCATACCCTGCGCATGCCACGCATGACCTGGTTCCGCTTACCCTTGTTCGTCTGGTGCATGTACGCGGTCAGTCTCGTCATGGTGCTGGCAACACCGGTGCTGGCGATGACCCTGGCGCTGATCGCGCTCGAGCGTCTCGCCCATCTGGGAATCTTCGATCCAGCCCTGGGCGGTGACCCGCTGCTGTTCCAGCACCTGTTCTGGTTCTACTCCCATCCGGCCGTCTACATCATGATCCTGCCGGCCATGGGCGTGGTCAGCGAGATCATTCCCTGCTTTGTGCGCCGGCGCATCTTCGGCTACCGCTTCATGGTCTATTCCATCCTCGCCATCACCGTGGTCGGTTTCATGGTCTGGGGACACCACATGTTCGTGGCCGGACAGTCCATGTACGCGAGCCTGTTGTTCTCGATCTTGAGCTTTGTGGTCGCGGTCCCTTCCGCCATCAAGGTGTTCAACTGGACCGCCACGCTGCGCAAGGGCGACATCAGCTTCGAGGCCCCGATGCTGTACGCGCTGGGGTTCATCGGGCTCTTCATGCTCGGGGGTCTTACTGGACTGATGCTGGCGGCCCCGGCGCTCGATATCCCCTTGACCGACACTTATTTTGTGGTCGCGCATTTCCACTACGTGATGGTCGGCGGCTCGGTCATGGCGTATCTGGGCGGCATTCATTACTGGTGGCCGAAGATCACCGGCAAGCTGTATTCGGAAGGCTGGGCGCGCGCGGCGGCAATCCTGATGTTTTTCGGCTTCAACCTGACGTTCTTTCCCCAGTACATCCTGGGATACGAGGGAATGCCGCGCCGCTATCACGCGTATCTGCCGCATTTCCAAGTGCTCAATGTGCTCTCCTCGGCAGGCGCCTCGGTGCTGGCGCTGGCCTATATCCTGCCCGTGGGCTATCTGCTGTGGTCCTTGCGCACCGGCAACAAGGCGGGCGACAACCCCTGGCAGGCGCGCGGCCTGGAATGGCAAACCAGCTCCCCACCGCCGCAGGAGAATTTCCTCACCGCACCCACCGTTCGCGAAGCCTATGCCTACGATGAGGCCGCACCGTGAATGCTTCGACTGAAACGGCCTTCGCCCCGGGCGCCATCGTCCATGAGCAGTACGATGATGCCACTCAGCAGCGCGAAGCGGCGACGCTGGGCATGTGGGTGTTCCTGTCCACCGAGATCCTGTTCTTCGGCGTCCTGTTCGCCAGCTACACCATCTTGAGGATTCTGCATCCGCAGGGTTTTGCCGTAGCGAGCCGGCACACGGACATGCCCCTGGGCACCATCGAGACCGCGGTACTGCTCACCAGCAGCAGCCTGATCGCGCTGGCCGTGCGCGCGGTCCGACTCGATCAACGCCGTGTTGCCGTGTGGCTGATGACGGGCACCGCGGCGCTCGGCTTGAGCTTCCTGGTGATGCATGGCTTCGAATACTACAAGGAATACACCGAGCATCTCATTCCCGGCATCGACTTCCTGCAGCCCGGTCCCCAGTCGCATGCCGTGGAATTGTTCTTCTGCCTGTACTACTGCATCACCGGCTTTCACTCACTGCATGTCGCCATCGGCGTGGTCGTGATCGGCGTGCTGGCCACACGCGTCTCCCGGGGCACCTTCGGACCCCAGCGCTACACCTATCCGGAACTGACGGCGTTGTATTGGCACCTGGTGGACATCATCTGGATTTTTGTCTACCCGCTGCTCTACCTGGTGGGACGCTCCGGATGAGTGCCGCCACCCGCAGTTCCAAGTCCGACCGGCCGGTGGCCCCCGTGAGCCGCTATCTATGGGTGTTGGCCGCGTTGCTCACCCTGTTGGCCCTGACGGCGGGCAGCGCCCTGCTGAAATTGGGCTCCCTCAATACCGTCCTCAACCTCGCGATTTCCATCGCCAAGACATCCCTCGTCATGAGCATCTTCATGCATTCCACCGAGGGCCGGCGCCTGACCTTCATGGTCTCGCTCCTGGGTTTCGTCTGGCTGACCATCCTCATCGTCTTCGCTCTGAGTGACTTCACCACCCGTGCGCTGGTGCCAGCGCCCTGGTAACTGCCCTCAATCACGCAAAGCCCGCGGCTAACCGAGGGCGCCTTCCAGGTGCTTGGCCGAATGCCGGTAGATCTTCTTGCCGAGTTGGAAGGCTGCCGCCTGCAGCTTGCCGCGGCGCTTTTTGATGTGCCGCTGCAGCGCGGGATCATGGATGGCGTATCGCTGCAGCTGATGGGACAGCGCGCTCAGGTCATGATCGGTGCCTAAGGCGTCGGTCAGCCGGTGGGTGCGCCGCCGCAGCGGCTTGCATTTCACCTTCAGCACGAGCTTCAACAGGTCCAGCTGGTTCAACAGGTACTTGGCCTGCTTGCGCCACTCGTGCAGGGCCTGATCATCGCGCGACCGGGCTTTCCTGAAGGCTTTGCGCCCGGCCTTGTACACCCTTCGCACGCCCGCCCGCGCCGAGGACACTTCCGAGTCCATTGCCGGCAATTCAGCGAGTCTCCTGCGGGTTTCCAGGATCGGTTGGATCGCCCTTCGCGCTCCCCGGCGCTGCAGGGCGTGCTGCTCGCGCCGATAATCGGCAGTCAGCCGACGCTGCAACGCCGCCGGGCGCACCGGCAGGGTGTGCAGGGTCCGGCGCAACACAAAGGCATCTCGGACGACCGTCAGCGGCTTGGCCGCATCGCGCACCCGCTGATTCTCCCGCCGGTAGACCTCATCACCCAGGCACTCGCGTAACAGGCGCAACGCGGCCCGGGCTTGCTTGCAGGCCTTGCGAGCCGTATGCACACTCGCATCATCCTGCTTCGAAGTTAAGGTCTGCGCGGCACTATCCAGCAGCGCCACCGCCGCATCATGCAGCGAAAACACCGGCCGATCAGGCGCGCGCGGCATGGTGAGCCATCATCAGTCCCTCCTGGGTCGGAATGACCCAGACCGGAAGGTCGGCGTGCGCAACCGTGATGCGCCCTTCGCGATCAATGACCTGCGCATTGCGCACCTCATCGAGTACGACGCCACACCATTCCATGCCGCAGGCGATCCGCTGGCGGGCCATCGCGGTATTCTCGCCAATCCCCCCGCCCAACACGATCGCATCGGCGCCCCCGAGGGTGGCCAGATAGGCCCCGATGTACTTTCGCACCCGGTAGCAGAAAATATTCAGCGCCAGATCGACATGGGGATCGGTCAACTGCTGCCGCAATTCCCGTGTGTCGGCGGATCGACCCGAGACCCCGAGCAGACCGCACTGCTTGTTCAGGAATCGCTCCGTCTCCTGGGCGTCCCAACCCTCCTTGCGCATCAGGTAGAGCGGAATCGCCGGATCCAGATCACCACTGCGGGTGCCCATCATCAGCCCTTCCAGGGGCGTGAATCCCATGGACGTATCGATGGAGCGGCCGTTGCGAATCGCTGCGGCCGAGGAACCGCCTTCCAGATGCAGAGTAATCAGTTTCAACTCACCCAGCGGCCGCCCCAGAAGTTCCGCCATGCGCAGCGCCACCGCAATCACCTGGCGGGCCGGCGCATTGTGCAGCGGCGCCAGTTCCTCCAGCGCCACAATCTGCTCGATCACCTCATCCGTGATTGCAGCCGGTTGCGTGAATTG
>DASXFV010000083.1:0-36951 GCA_036489445.1 Steroidobacteraceae bacterium
CAGGTCCTGGTCCGCTGGTCGGACCGACCCTGGCCGCGCAGTTCGGGTATCTGCCGGGAACGATCTGGATCCTGTTCGGCTCGGTGCTCGGCGGGTGCGTCCAGGACATGATCATCCTGTTCATGTCCACCCGCCGCGACGGCCGCAGTCTGGGTCAGATGGCGCGCGATGAGCTCGGACCCTTCGGTGGCTTCGCCGCGCTCATCGGCACGCTCATGATCATGATCATCCTGATCGCGGTGCTGGCGCTGGTGGTCGTGAATGCGATGAAGGGCAGTCCCTGGGCGACCTTCTCGGTATTCGCCACCATCCCGATCGCGATCGCCATCGGGCTGTATGTGCGCAGCGTGCGGCCGGGCCGCGTGCTGGAGGCTTCCATCATCGGCATGATCTTGCTGCTGGTCGGGGTTGCCGGCGGCGGCTGGATCGATCAGAGCGCGGCATTGCGCGGGCTGTTCGACTATTCCGGTCCCCAGCTGGCCGCATTCGTGATCGCGTACGGCTGGCTCGCGGCCATCATTCCCGTGTGGCTGCTGCTCGCGCCTCGGGGCTATCTGTCAACGTTCCTGAAGCTCGGCGTGATCGGGCTGCTCGCCGTCTCGATCGTCATCATCCATCCTGAGCTGAAGATGCCGGCGCTCACCCGGTTCATCGCAGGGAATGGGCCGATCTTCGCCGGCAAGATCTTTCCCTTCGTCTTCATCACCATCGCCTGCGGGGCGGTGTCGGGCTTTCATGCTCTGGTCTCCAGCGGCACGACGCCGAAGCTCATCGGCAGCGAGGCCGACGTGCGCCTGGTCGGCTACGGCAGCATGGCGCTCGAGTCCTTCGTTGCGATCATGGCGGTAATCGCCGCGACACTGCTCGATCCCGGGGTGTACTTTGCGATCAACACCGGAGCTGGCGTAGTCGGCGCGGATCCGCACACCGCTGTCGCGACCATTTCGGGCTGGGGCTTCCCCGTGACGGTCGAGCAGATGCAGCAGCTCGCTCACCAGATGGGTGAGCGGACGCTATTCGCCCGCACCGGCGGCGCGCCATCGCTCGCGGTGGGCATGGCAAGCATCTTCAGCTCAACCTTCGGCAACCGCCTGCTCGCGGCGTGGTATCACTTCGCGCTGATGTTCGAGGCGGTATTCATCCTCACGACGATCGATGCGGGGACACGGGTTGGCCGCTTCATGCTGCAGGACTTCCTCGGGCACTTCTGGAGGCCGCTGGGCCGCACCTCCTGGTATCCATCGGTGCTTCTGACGAGTGCACTGATCGTGGCGGGCTGGGGCTATTTCCTCTATGTCGGTGTCATCGACCCCAACGGCGGCATCAACATCCTCTGGCCGCTGTTCGGCATCGCCAATCAGATGCTCGCGGCCATCGCACTCAGCGTCGCGACCGGGATTCTCATCAAGAGCGGGAAGCTCAGGTACTCGTGGGTGACCGGCGGGCCGCTCGCCTGGCTCGCGCTCATAACCACGGTCGCGGCGTGGCAGAAGATCACGAGCCCGGATCCGCAGCTCGGGTTCTTCTCCGGGGCGGCGGACCTCGCCAGCAGGCTTGCAAGCGGTGTGCTCCCGGCGGCGCGCGCCGCCGTCGCTCCCAAGCTCATCTTCAATCAACAGCTCGATGGCTGGCTGACGATACTCTTCACCGTGATCGTCTGGCTGGTGATCGCCGACATGCTGCGCGTGGCGCTGCGCGCGGCGCGCGGGCTGCCGACACTGGCGAGCTCCGAGGCCCCGCGCGTGGTACGCATGCCGGCGGTGAGCGGCAGCGGGTCATGACGACTGCAGCCGCAGGTATCGTGACCGCCTGGCGTGCTTGCTGGCGTGCTCTGCGCACCCTCTCGGGGGATGATGCCTACGAGCGCTATCTGGCGCACCGGGCGACGGCCCATCCCGAAATGCCGGTGCTCTCGCGCCGGGCGTTCTATGTTGACGAGCAACAGCGCAAGTGGGGTAGTATTAACCGCTGTTGCTAGCACGGATTGAGAGAGGCAATGTCGGAATTGACGGCTCACGCATCTGCAGAATTCAGCCCCGCGGAAGGGGAAGTTGACGATAGCCGACGCAAGTTCCTGTTGCGCACCACCATCGGCGTGGGGGCCGTCGGCGTGGCGTTCACGGCGACGCCATTCATTGAGTCCTGGCTGCCCTCCGAACGCGCCCGCGCGCTGGGTGGGCCTACTGACGTGGACGTGTCCAAGATTGATGCCGGCCAGATGATCATCACCCTGTGGCGCCGCCAGCCCATTTATGTGACGCGCCGCACGCCTGCGATGATGAAGGATCTGGGCAATCACAATGACCGGCTGAAGGATCCCACGTCCGCGGATTCCGACCAGCCGGAGTACTGCAAGAATCCGATCCGCTCGCGCAATGCCGAATACCTGGTGCTCATCGGCATCTGTACCCACCTGGGCTGTCTGCCCAAGCAGTTCTTCGATGCTGGGGATCCGGTGCTGGGCGCGGACTGGCCGGGCGGCTGGCGCTGCCCCTGTCACGGCTCCCGATTCGACCTGGCAGGGCGCGTGTTTGATGGTTCGCCGGCCTCGGTGAATCTGCGTATCCCGCCCTACTCGTATCCCAATCCGGCGAAACTCGTGATCGGCGAAGACACCGGCGCCGCCGGTACCGAAACAGCGGCCACCTGACTTGCGGCCCGTACCGGCACCCACTGCTCAGCAATCTGCACGGCATTCAATGCCGCACCCTTGAGCAGCTGATCACCCGCGCAGAACAGGGTGATCGAACGTCCAGACGGATCGCTCAGGTCCTGGCGGATACGACCGACCAGGACATCATCCTGTCCGGAGGCATCCTTGGGCATGGGAAAGTAATTATTGGCCACGTCGTCCACGATGCGGACGCCGGGAGCGCCCGTGAGCACTCTGCGCACCTGATCCGGCGTGATCGGGTCGCGGCACTCGATGGTCAGTGCCACGCAGTGTGCCCGCAGCACCGGCACGCGCACGCACGTGGCGCTGACGCGCAGTTGCGGCTCGCCGAGGATCTTGCGGGCCTCCTGCATGACCTTGGTCTCCTCCTCGTTGTAGCCGGTCGCCGGATCAATGCGGGTGTTGTGGCTGAACACGTTGAAGGCATAGGGATGCGGCAGCACCGTGTGCTGATACTCACGACCCTCCAGGTGCGCGCGCGTGGCCTCTCGCAGCTCTTCCATGGCCGCAGCCCCTGCGCCCGAGGCAGCCTGGTAGGTGGCCAGCTGCAGGCGTTGGATCGGGTTTTCCCGGTGCACGGGCCACAGCGGCAGGATCGAGATGATCGCCGCGCAGTTCGGATTGGCGATGATGCCGTGGTGCTTCCTGATCTCCCCCGCGTTGATCTCCGGCACCACCAGCGGCACCTCATCACGCATGCGAAACGCGGAGGAGTTGTCGATGACCACGGCGCCGGCGCGCACCGCGATGGGCGCGAAGCGCTTGGATATGGCGCCGCCGGCGGAAAACAGCGCGATGTCCACACCCGCGAAACTGGTTTCGGACAGTTCCTGAATCCTGATGTCCTGGCCGCGGAACCGCTGGGTCTTGCCGACCGAACGCTGCGATGCAAGCAGGCGCAGCTCGGCGACTGGAAAATTACGCTGCTCCAGGCAGCGGGCCATCTCGACTCCGACCGCGCCCGTGGCGCCGACCACGGCAACGACGAAGGTCGGCATGGCGCGATCGAGCTGGGGGCGCAAGTGGTCAGTTTGACTGGACGAGGAGGGCATCGATGATTTTCCGTTTGTATGCAAACCGCCGGCTGACGGGCAAAAATGCAAAGGCCCCGTCCTACTGCGGCGGGGCCTTAGCTCAAGGCAAAATTAGCCTAGTGCGTACGCAGTTGTAAATGCCGTGGAGCGCCCGACGGATCCTGTGGCGCCACAGGATGCGCCCGACTGCGACGCAGACGCGGCGTGCTGGCCGCAATCTTATGGATATTGCCGCTGCTGGGCGGGGCAACGGTCACCTGAAACGAGATGGCAGTGCTGCCGCATGCCGGACAACGATTGGCCCATGATGGGCACTCCCGTTCGCATGCTGCGCAAACCCGCGCGTGTTGGATTGCCATGGCCGGAAATCTCCTGCGGTCCCTGCCCCGAGGTGTTTTTAGGGGCCGCAAGTGTAGCGGATTGGGTCGGTGGCGACGAGCCTCAACGCAAGCCTTAGGGGATGAAATTTATCAAGGTCTTGCACTATTTTGGGGCAGGATCGAAACCGTACTTGGCGAAGATGGCCTGGGCGGTTGGCGAGAGCAGGAATTTGACGAAATCTCCGGCACCGCCGTGGGCTGCGGCAGTGGTGGCGACGGGGTAGACGATGGGGTCGTGGGAATCCGCGGGGAAATCGGCCACGATCCGCACCTTCTTCTCCACCAGGGCATCGGTGCGGTACACGATACCCAATGGGGTCTCGCCGCGGGCGACCAGCGCCAGCGCGGCGCGCACATTGTCGGCGGCGGCGATCTTGCCCTCCACCTGGGTCCACACGCCCAGACGCGTCAGCGCGTCCTTGGCGTACTTGCCCACGGGCACGGAGTCCGGGTTGCCGGTTGCCAGGCGCCCATCGCCCAGGAGCTTCGCCAAAGCAAAATGCGGCCTGATTCGGATGCTCACCGTGCTGTCCGCCGGACTGATGAGCACCAGCCGATTGCCCAGTACATTGTGGCGGGTGCGGATGTCGATCAGGTGGCGGGCCTGCAGATAGTCCATCCAGTCCGTATCGGCGGACATGAAGACATCCGCGGGGGCGCCGGCCTCGATCTGGCGGGCGAGCGCCGAGCTTGCGGCATAGGAGAGCTTCACGCCGCGGTGGGTCGCGGCGGTGAAGGCGGGGCCAATTTCGTTCAGCGCATCGGTGAGCGAGGAGGCCGCCAACACCATCAGGTCCGGTTGTTCGCCGCCGGCGCCGGTCTGTGCCCAACCGGTGGCGGGGAGCGCGAGCAGCAGCGCGGCACACAGCAGTGCTCGACGAGTCAGGCTTTTGGGGTTCATAGGGTTGTCGCGATGCGTCAAGTGCTGTATCGATGGGAACATAACGATAGGTTACCGCCGCGGGCCATGCAAGGAGCCACTGCAAGTTTCAAGGCGATCATCGATAGAATGGCACATGAACAAATCCACCGCGATCATCGGTGTCCGCCTGCGTGTTGACATCGGGCCGGACTGTTCCATCGGCCCGGGCAAGATTGCGCTGCTGGAGCAGGTCGAGCGCAGCGGCTCCTTGTCCAAGGCTGCGCGCATTCTCAAGATGAGCTACCGGCGCGCCTGGCTGCTGCTGGAGGACCTGAACCGTACGCTGGGCCAGCCCGCCACCACGGCAAGCGTGGGTGGGGCTGGGGGCGGAGGCGCGCAGATCACGCCGTTTGGCCGACATGTCATCGCGGCGTTTCGCGACATTGAACGCGCGGCAGCGGCGGCTGCCGCACAGCAGCTGGAGTGGTTGCTGGAATCAGGCGTGAAGGCTACGGCGGAGCCGGTGGCACCGCGGCGGGCGGTGACGCGATCACTGGCCAAAGCGCGCGGCCAGCTGCCTGGGGCGGCGCACACCGCCGATGCCGGCCTTGGCGAGCCGCGCGCCGCCGCTGTCCCTGCACCCACCGAGAGCGCAGCGCGGCTCAAACCGCTGGCGGCGGGGCCCCACCCAAAAAAACGTGGCCCCGCAATGAAACGGACTTGATCAGCACCCAGACGCGCTGACCGACACCAAGCCCAAGGGCGATGCGGGCAGCGTCGGTGACGCGCACCATGAGCGTGGCGCCCCCGGCGTTTGTGAACACCAGCCAGGCCCGCTCGCCATCCGGTTCCATTCGGGTGATGGAACCGGCCAGGGTGTTGCGCACGCTCAGGTTCTGCGGCGGTGAGGTGGCCAGGATCAGATCGCGGGCCAGCAGCTGGACGCGCACGCGCTGACCCGGACGCAGTGCTGCGGACTCCACCAGCAGCGGGCTGTCCCCGACGCGGATCTGCGCCAGGCCGGAGGCCGCATCCACCTCTTCGGTGACGCCTTCCACCACGGCGCCCAGTGATTCGGTACCCACGATGGCCCGCAGAGCCGGGGACTGACTCATCGCGATGACATTGCCATGCGCGGCCACGGTGCCGTTGTCCAGCACCACCAGATCACCGGCCAGGCGCAGCACCTCGTCAAACTGATGGCTGACAAACACCATGGGCAGGCTGAACTGATCACGCAGCTTTTCCAGGTACGGCAGCAGCTCGTCGCGGCGCGCCGCATCAATGGCGGCCAATGGCTCATCCAGCAGCAACAGGCGTGGCTGCGCCAGCAGTGCACGACCGATGGCGACACGCTGCCGCTCGCCGCCGGATAGACCTGCCGGGCGCCGTTCCAGGAGTGGCGCAAGGTCCAGCAGCGCCACCATATCCTCGAGTTGCAGATTGTGGCGTCGTGCGCGCGCGCGCCGTTCGCCGTAGCGCAGATTGTCACGCACCGACAGATGCGGAAACAGGCGCGCGTCCTGGAACACATAACCGATCCCGCGTTCTTCTGCCGGGACGTTGATGCCCTGCGCGGCATCGAATAGCACCGCGCCGTCGATGCGGATGTGACCGCGATCCGGCCTCAGGAGCCCTGCGATCATGTGGATGGTGGTGGTCTTGCCGCAGCCCGAGCGGCCAAACAGCGCGGTGACGCCCGGCGTCGTGCTGGTGAAGGCCACCTCAGTGACAAAGGTTCCGCGCAGCTTGCGCACGTCGATATCGAGCATTCAGGTGCCTCCGCGGCCAAGCTGATTGCGCAGCTTGCGTGAGAGCCACTCGGAGAGGACCAGGCCGGCAAGTCCGAGAGTGAATGAGGTGATGGCCAGACGCGCAGCGGTCGCATCGCCGTTGGGTGTCTGCAAGGCTGTGTACAGCGCCAGTGGCAGCGTGCGGGTGATACCCGGGATGTTGGAAACAAATGTGATCACGGCGCCGAATTCACCCAGGCCCGCTGCGAAGGCGGTGACTGCGCCGGCGAGTATGCCGGGCAACATCAGCGGCAAGGTGATGCTCCAGAAGCGATCCAGGGGACCTGCCCCCAGGGTGCGGGCGGCCTCCTCGAGTCCGGGATCGATGCCCTCCAGCGTCAGGCGGATGGCGCGCACCATCAGCGGGAAGGTCATGACCGTCACGGCGAGTACGGTGCCCGCGGTGGTGAAGATGAGATGGATGCCGAAGGTATTCTGCAGCCAGCCGCCGATCGGGCCCCGCGCGCCGAACAGCACCAGCAACAAGTAGCCGGTCAGCACCGGTGGCAGGACCAGCGGCAGGTGCACGAAGGCGTCGAGGAGCGTGCGTCCGGGAAAGCGTCGCCGGACCAGCAGCCACGCCACGGCCGTGGCCATCGGCAGGTTCCACACCAGGCTCCACAGGGCTACCTCGAGGCTCAGGCGCAGGGCCTGCCATTCATCAGCATTGAGCAGCATGGAGTCTGTCTGGCCTTATCGGTGGCCGCCCGCCTGCCCATCGAGCAGGTCGCGGGCGTCGTATTCCAGCAGTTGCCCGATGTGCTCGATGACGACATCCGCAGGTGCGAAACCGGCGATGGCCGCCGTGTCATGCGCGTAATGTCCCTGACGCGGAAACACGGTCGTCACCCGGTCGTGCCATTGGTTGCGCAGCGAATCCAGCACGCGCAGCTTGTCATCGATCATCACGTAGTGCCGTGCAGGATAGCGGTGCTCGACCGCCTCGAGCATCTGCTCCTTGTGCACATAGATCAGGACCCGGCCTGCCACAGCGTCCCAGATGCCGGAGCGTTGGATCTTGCGCGGCTGAAACACCACATCCCCGTCAGACAGGATCACGGTGGTGCCCATCGTGTGCAGGTGCTCCAGTACCGCAAGCGCCCCGGGGTATAGCCGGTCAGCGAAGGGGTAATCGATCAGGAAACCGGACATCCCCAGCAACTCCGGGCGATCCAGGTGCTCCAGGCGGTACTGTTGCAGGGCGCCCAGATAATCCACATACCCCAGCCGGCCACGGACCTCCTCCAGAATCTGTGAATACCGATCGCGGCTGGCCGCGCCGTATGCGCTGGCGATGTGGTTCATCAGATCGCTGATCAGCCGATCATTGTCCAGCAGCGTGTTATCGACATCGACCAGGAAGACTATGTCGGCCGTGCCCGCGGCGCTCGTGTCAGACGTCATACGACTTGCGTCATGGTGCTTTTCAGGCCTTCTGCTCGTATACCGGGTTGGACAATATCCAGCGCGCAGCATCTGCACGAGCCTGATTGATGGGTTCATCGGGGATGGAGCCCAGCAGCAGATTGCTGCGTGCGGTGAGCACGTCCCGGAACTCAGGGTGGCTCAGAATAAACAGCCGATTGTGACGAATGCCATCCAGCACATAGCCGGCGGCCGTATCCGCATCCATGGCGTGCCGCATGAACTCCGCGGTGGGTCCGCCTTGTTCCTTGCCGGGAGCGGCGTATCCGGATTCGGCCAACTGCGCGGGCCGGCTGCGGGCGCTGTCGGCGATATTGGATTTCACCGGACCGGGGCAATACACCGAGACACCGATGGGTCGACCGATCATGTCGGTGCGCAGGGCCTCGGTGAGGCCGACCACCGCAAATTTCGACGTGGCGTACAGACCCACCGAACCGAGCGCGGCGATACCCCCGATGGAGGATACGTTGACAATGTGGCCTGGCAGTCCTGAGGCCAGCATGCGCGGCAGGAAGGTCATCAGTCCGTTGATGACACCACCCACATTGACACCCATCACCCAGTCCCAGTCGGCATAGGTGGCATGTTCCATCAGGCCGTGGACCCCTACACCGGCATTGTTGATGAGCACCTGCACTGGGCCGCCGAGCACCTTTTCCGCCTCATCTGCTGCCACGGTGAAGCTCGCGCGGTCGGTGACGTCGAGGCGCAGCGCGTGCACGGGAGGACCCGGATGGTGCCGGAAATATGCCAGCGCCTCGTCACGGTGCTGCTCCTGGCGATAGGTGAAGGCGACCTTCATGCCCGCCGCTGCCAGAACCTTGACGAGACCCAGGCCTATGCCACTGCTGCCGCCCGAAATAAACGCAATTTTGCCGCTCAGGTCCTGCATATCTTTGGCCGCACCCTTTACAGTTTTGGTATCGGTGCAGCTTCGCGCCTTGGCGCGCACGAGGCAAGGCACTCGCGCTGCGGCCCCCTGGCCGCCACGTGACCATTCAGTGGCCGCCGTGTCCGCCGGGCCTGCCGCGGCGCGCCAGCGGGTCACCGTGGGTCTGGAGTGTGAACCGTGACCACCGGTCGCAGGCGCAGGGCCGGTAAGCTCTATTTCATAGTGGAGCAAGGTTAAGACATATTCTGGCCATGGACGGATCCGCCCCCACAGCTGCAGAGTCAGAATTGATTGCCAGGACGGCGGCGCAAGCCAGTTCGCCTGCGATCCGTTCGGTGCTGCTCGTCGATGACAGCGCCGCGCAGCGTGCCTACGCCGTGGAGTTGTGCCGCCAGCTGGGGATCACCGAGGTGCGCGAGGCCAGCAATGGGCAGGAAGCCCTGGCGTTGCTCGCTGCCCTGACCACCCAGCCGGACCTGCTGATCATCGATCTTGAGATGCCGACCATGGACGGGCCGGAGCTGCTGACGCGACTGCGCGAGCGCGGTGTCCAGTCACCCATCATCGTCGCCTCGTCCCGGGAGCGCGCACTGTTGCACTCCGTGCAGGACATGGGTGGCGGCATGGGGTTGTGCATCCTGGGCGCGCTGCAGAAACCGCTGCGGCTGGAGAGCCTGAGCGCCATCCTGCACAACTGGGACAGCGTGACGGATAAGCGCAAACAGGCCGCGCGCGCGTTGCCGATCGATCCGGAGGCTCTGCGCACCGGCCTCGACCGCGGTGAGATCGTGATTCACTACCAGCCGCAGATCGCGGTGCACTCCGGGGATGTACACGGGGTGGAGGCTCTGGCGCGTTGGAATCACCCGACCCTGGGCCTGGTGTCTCCGGATCAGTTCATCCCCTTGGCCGAACAGCATGGGTTGATCCACAAACTCACCCTGCAGGTAATGAACCAGGCGATGTTGCAGACGGCGCTGTGGAATGGTCAGGGCATGGACCTCTCAGTTGCCATCAACCTGTCGCCGCTGCTGCTGGAAAGTCCCGATCTGCTGCAGGAAATATCGGGCATGCAACAGTGCTACGGCCTGCAGGCGGAGAAGGTGGTGCTCGAAATCACGGAAACTTCGCTGCTGCGCGAATTGTCCGTGGCGCTGTCCGTGCTGACGCGGCTGCGACTGCGCGGATTTGGCCTGTCACTGGATGACTATGGCACCGGCTTTTCCTCCATGCAGCAGCTGGCGCGCATTCCGTTTACGGAACTGAAGATTGACCGCTCATTCGTGCACGGTGTGCATGAGCGCGAGACCGTGCAGGTCATGCTGCGTTCGGCGCTGGAAATGGCCATGCGGCTCGGCCTGAACACGGTCGCTGAAGGCGTCGAATCGCTGCAGGACTGGTGGTTGCTGCAGGAGTACGGCTGCACCTTCGTGCAGGGCTGGCTGATGGCCAAGGCCATGCCCGCCGACGAGCTGCCAGCGTGGGTGAGTGCTCATGATGAACGCAAGCACGACCTGCGTCCGCAGGGGGAAATTCTCTAAAGGTAGTGATCAGCGGATGCGCGACGGCTTGCGCGGGTAGAAGCCGCTTTCGTCCAGATCCGCTTCGTTGACCAGCTTCTCGCTGGCCTCGACTACTGCACCATGCACCCGGTGTATGGATTCTCGCGTTGCCATACGCGGGGCGGTGCCATTGCCCTTCATGTGCTCGTCCGGGTGCGTAAACCGATATACAGTGATGAAACCCATGCCCTGGTCTCCCGGCCGCTGTTCGCGGCGGTAAGTGTAAGTACTTGTTTTAATTGGCGCTCCCTACGGGATTCGAACCCGTGTACTGGCCTTGAGAGGGCCATGTCCTAGGCCTCTAGACGAAGGGAGCGAGGTTTCAAGCTCTTGCGCGAGAGCGCGGTATTATAGAGAGCTGTACACATTGCTCAAGCCTTAGAAGCCATACTCCTTGAACTCATTTGATGACCCTGCGGCCACGGCCGTAAAACCGCGGATTATTTCGCGGTCCGAGCACTCCGTTTCCCGTGCGCACATCTCCCCCAATGCACTGCGAGTGCTTTATCGGCTGCGCGAAGGCGGCTTCCAGGCCTTCCTGGTCGGCGGCTGTGTTCGTGATCTGCTGCTGGGCATCGAGCCCAAGGATTTCGACGTTGCCACGGATGCACTGCCGGAGGAGGTGCGCAAGCTATTCCGCAACTGCCGCCTGATCGGCAGGCGCTTTCGCCTCGCTCACGTTTTCTTCGGGCGCGAGACCATCGAGGTCGCGACCTTCCGCGCTTCCAGTGCGCCGTCGCAGGCGGAGGAACCGGTCGCTGATCTGGATGACGATGAGGAGCCACTGGAGGAGACCGTGGAAATCATCGAGGAGACGGCGGCAGAGCCGGAGCGGGCGGGCCGCAGACGCGATTCATTCGAACAGGAAGCCGACACGCGCCGCGCCTTCGATGAATCCGGACGCATCCTGCGCGACAACATCTACGGCAATATCGACGAGGACGTCTGGCGGCGCGACTTCACGGCCAATTCCCTGTACTACAACATCGCCGACTTCTCCCTGTGGGACTATGTGAACGGCGCGCAGGACATTGCCGCGCGTACCCTGCGTCTGATCGGCGACCCGGAGACGCGGTACCGGGAGGATCCGGTGCGCATGCTGCGGGCGGCGCGCTTCGAGGCGAAACTGGGCTTCAGCCTGGACCCGGCGACGGCGGCACCGATCGCGGCGCTGGCCGACCTGCTGGGCGGTGTGCCGCCCGCGCGATTGTTTGATGAGACGCTGAAGCTGTTCCTGACCGGGCACGGGGCCCGCAGCTACGAGGTGCTGCGGCGGCGCGGCCTGCTGGCCGCTCTCCTGCCCACGGTGGATGCTTATGCGGCAGCGTATCCCGGCAACCTGGTGGAACAACTGCTGCTGCAGGGACTGCGCAACACCGACGAACGGGTGGCCACCGACAAACCGGTGACTCCTACCTTTCTGTTCGCGCTGCTGCTGTACGGGCCGGTGGCCCGCATCATCGAGGCCATGCCGCCGGAGCACTGGCATGAGACGGGCGCGATCCTGGATGCCTGTGACCAGGCGCTGCGCGAGGCGCAGTCACGCGTGGCCATTCCGCGTCGCTTCACGCTGGGCGTGCGGGAAATGTTCGCCCTGCAACCGCGTCTGGAGCATCCGCGCGGCCGGCGGGCGCTGCGGGTGCTGGAGCATCCGCGTTTCCGCGCTGCATACGATCTGCTGCTGCTGCGCGGGCAGCTGGGACTCGCCTCCCAGGAGCGGGTCGACTGGTGGACACGTCTGCAGGAAGTCTCGAGCGAGGAACGCGACAACATGGCCGATGATCTGGGCGGATCCACGCCGCGTCGCGAGGGCGCACGGCGAGGTCCGCGCCGACGTCGCCGCAGGCCGGCCAGCTCTGCGTGACGGCGGTGTGGCAGCCCGCCTATATCGGGCTGGGCAGCAATCTTATGGACCCTGCGCTGCAGGTGCGCAAGGCCGTGCAGTGCCTGGGTGCGTTGCCGCAGACGCGCCTGGTGACCGTCTCGCGGCTGTTCGGTTCGCGTCCCCTGGGCCTGGTGACCCAGCCTGATTTCGTGAACGCCGTCGCCGGGGTTTTGACCCGGTTGACGGCTGTGGCGTTGTTGCAGGAGCTGCGCGATCTGGAGGCTCAGGCAGGACGGCCGGCGGTACACGAGCACTGGGGGCCGCGGGTCATTGACCTGGACTTGCTGGTCTTCGGGCGCGAGCAGTGCAGCAGCCCGGACCTGCTGCTGCCCCATCCTGGTGTAGTGGAGCGCAACTTCGTTCTGTATCCTCTGGCCGATATTGCACCGGACCTGCAAGTGCCGGGACAAGGCCGGGTTCGGGAACTGCTGACCCGTGTGAGTGCTGATGGCGTCTGGCCCCTGGGCGAAGCACGCCCGGGAGAAGGGTGACCTTCGCGCGCCATGACTGCCGCCCCCACTGAGTTTCGTTATATCGCCATCGAGGGTCCCATAGGGGTGGGCAAGACCAGTCTTGCGCGCCGGCTGGCTGAGACCTATGGCGCGACGCTGATCCTGGAGCAGGCTGCCGAGAATCCGTTTCTGGAGCGCTTCTACCGCAACCCGCGCGCTGCAGCCTTTCCCGCCCAGCTGTACTTTCTCTTCCAGCGCACCCAGCAGCTGCAGGGGCTGAACCAATCGGACCTGTTTTCGCCGCTGCGGGTGTCTGACTATCTGCTGGCCAAGGATCAGCTGTTCGCACGCATCACCCTGGATGAGGCTGAATTCCAGCTGTATGAGCAGGTTCACGCCAAGCTCGGAGGCGTGGCACCGAAGCCGGATCTGGTCATCTATCTGCAGGCGCCCGTGGATGTGCTGCTCGCGCGCATCGCCCGCCGTGGCATCGCCTTCGAGCAGCAGATCGAGCGCGCGTATCTGACCCGCCTCAACGAGGCGTATTCGCGGTTCTTCCATGAATACGAGGAGGCCCCGTTACTGATCGTCAACGCCGCATCGATCGACCCGATCGGCAACCCAGCGGATTATGAGGATCTGCTGGCCGCAATCAGCCGCGTCAAGCGCGGGCGCAACTACTACAACGCCATCCGGCACGGATCATTCTGAAATGGAGACGGTTACCACCATCGCACACGTGCGCGAGCGGGTGCGCGGCTGGCATGCACAGGGCCGGCGCATCGCCTTCGTGCCCACGATGGGCAATCTGCACGCCGGGCACATGAGCCTCATCGAGGCGGCGCGCGCGCATGGCGACCGGTTTGTCGCCAGCATTTTCGTGAATCCGATGCAGTTCGGACCCAACGAGGACTATGCGCATTATCCGCGCACGCCGCAGGATGACGAACGGCTGCTGGCTGCGGCAGGCTGCGACCTGATGTTCATGCCCGATGTGGGCGAGATCTATCCCAACGGCCCGGAAAACGCGGCTCGGGTGGAAGTCCCGGTGCTGTCGCAGATTCTGGATGGGGAGTTCCGGCCCGGGCATTTTCAGGGAGTGGCCACCGTTGTCACCAAGTTGCTGAACATAGTCGAACCGAATGCTGCGGTGTTCGGTGAAAAGGACTTCCAGCAGCTCACCGTCATCCGTCGCATGGTGGCGGATCTGTGCATGCCCGTGACCATCATCGGTGCAGCCACGGTCCGCGAGAGCGACGGGCTGGCGATGAGCTCGCGCAATCAGTACCTGACTGCGCAGGAGCGTGGCGTCGCGCCGCTGATCCACCAGCAGTTGCAGCAGGCGCGCACGCGACTGCTGGCCGGCATAGCCGACCGTGAGGTGGAAAGCCAGGGACTTGTGGCGCTGTCGGCGGCCGGATTCCGTCCGGATTATTTCGTCGTGCGCGACGCGCGGGATCTGCAGCCCGCGTTGCCGCACGCCCGCGAACTGGTGGTGCTGGTGGCGGCCCGACTGGGCCGGGCACGACTCATCGACAACCTGCGGGTCACGCGCTGACGTCGTCCGCCGGGTGCTGTTCCAGCGCCCAGTCGATATGTTCGCGCAGCAGGTCCGAAGCTGCGCAGCGGCGCTGCAGCAGGCTCTTGCGAACCTGTGCCGAGCGCGGTGCGTTCCCCAGTGCCACGGCAATGTTGCGCGACCAGCGCTCATGACCAATGCGATGGATCGCCGAGCCCCGTGTGCGCTCCTCAAACTGCGCCTGGGTCCAGCCGAAGAGTTCCGTCAGCCGCGCGCTGTCCAATCCGTGACGGACCTGGAAGTCCGGATGCGCGGCAGTGCGTGCGAATTTGTTCCAGGGACACACCAGCTGGCAATCATCGCATCCATAGATGCGATTGCCCAGGGCGCGGCGGAATTCAACCGGGATAGGCCCATGGTTTTCAATGGTGAGATACGAGATGCAGCGCCGGGCATCCAACTGCTGTGGACCGACGATGGCCTGGGTGGGGCAGATGTCGATGCAGGCGCTGCAGGTGCCGCAATGCGCACTCGGGGCTGAGTCCGCCGGCAGTGGCAGGTCGGTCAGAATCTCGCCCAGAAAGAACCACGAGCCCGCATCCCGCGACAGCAGATTGGTGTGCTTGCCGATCCAGCCCAGTCCGGCGTCGCGCGCCAGCGCCTTCTCCAGCACCGGGGCGCTGTCCACGCAGACGCGATAGCCGAAGGGACCGATTCTTTGCAGGAGTTGCTGCGCCAGGGTCTTGAGCTGCCCGCGCAGCACCTTGTGGTAATCGCGCCCTAGGGCGTACCGGGACACATAGGCGCGCTGCGGATCTGCGAGCACTGTTGCCGCATCGGCGCAGTCCCGAGGCAGGTAGTTCATGCGCACGCAGATGGCGCGCACGCTTCCCGGGGCCAGACTCTCGGGCCGGCTGCGCATCACCCCGTGGCGCGCCATGTAGTGCATGCCGCCATGCCAGCCATCCTGCAGCCAGCGCAGCAGGTGCTGTTCATCCGCCTTCAGCTCGAGTGTGGCCACCCCCAGGGCGTCAAATCCCAACTCCTGCGCCAGGGTGTGCAGCTGGGCACGGATTGCCGCCAGGGCTGCGGGTGCAAAGTTGGTCGGGCCGGTCATGGCAGCTCAGTATAATGAGCCCCATGGCACTACCCATTGGCGTTTATTCCGCAGAACAGGTGCGCGCGCTGGACCGGCGCGCCATCGAGTCCCTGGAGATTGCCGGCTACACCCTGATGAAGCGCGCGGGGGAGGCTGCGCTGCGTTACCTGCGCGCCCGCTGGCCCCTGGCGCACCGCATCGTCATCGTCTGTGGCGGTGGCAACAATGGGGGCGATGGGTATGTCCTTGCGCGCTTCGCCAATGCGGCAGGTCTTGAGGTCAGCGTCATCGCGGCCAGCCCCGTCACGGGGCTGCGGGGCGACGCCCGCCAGGCGCACGCGGATTTCGCCACCAGCGGCGGATCAGCCAAACCCCTGAGCAATGCCCTGCTGCGCGAGGGCGAGGTCATCGTGGATGCGGTATTGGGCACCGGTTTGACGCAGCCGGTGCGCGCGGCTGCGGCCGATGCCATCCGCGCCATCAATGGCGCCGGCCGACCGGTGTTTGCCATCGATATCCCGTCCGGCCTGGACCCCGACAGCGGCATGCCGCTGGGGGAAGCCGTGCGGGCGGATTCGACGGTGACCTTCGTGGGTCTGAAGACCGGGCTGTTTCTGGGCGAGGGGCCGGAGCGCGCGGGGCGCATTTTCTTTGATGACCTGGAAGTTCCGGTGCCGGATATCCCGCAGTTCAGCCCACGTCTGCAGCGCATCACGGAAACCTGTGTCGTGCAGGCCCTGCCACGGCGGCCGCGCCAGGCGCACAAGGGTGATTTCGGCCGGGTGCTCATCATTGGCGGCGGCGTGGGCATGCCCGGAGCCGTGCGCCTGTGCGGGGAGGCCTGTCTGCGGGCCGGGGCAGGGCTGGTGACGGTCGCCACCGCGCCCGAGAATCTGATGGCCATTATCGCCGGCCGACCGGAGCTGATCTGCCTGCCACTGCACACGCCTGCCGACCTGATTCCTGCTCTGGCTCGTGCCGACGTCGTGGCGATCGGTCCGGGTCTGGGTCGGGATGCCTGGGCGCAGGAACTGGTCCGACTCACCCTGGCATGCGACAAGCCCTTGGTGGTGGACGCGGATGCGCTGAATGTGATCGCTGAATCCGGCAAGCGCCAGCGGGACAATTGGATCCTGACGCCGCATCCCGGCGAGGCCGCAAGGCTGCTGGGAATCGATACCGCGCAGGTACAAGGCGATCGCCTGGCGGCCCTGGCCGCGTTGGTTGCCGACTACGGCGGCACCATTGCGCTCAAGGGCGCCGGCACGCTGGTGGGCCGGCGGGGCAAGGCGCCGGGCCTGTGCGAGCGTGGCAATCCGGGCATGGCCAGCGCCGGCATGGGGGATGTGCTCACCGGAGCCATCGCCGGTGTGCTGGCGCAGTGCGAGGATCCATGGCTTGCGACCCGCGCGGCCGTCATGGCCCATGCGCTGGCGGGCGATGCCGCCGCGCGCCCGGGCGAGCGCGGGTTGCTGGCCAGCGATGTCGCGCGCGAGTTGCAGGCCTGCGTCAATCCTTGAAGGGGATTGGCCATTGCGGCTGATCGTCACCACGCCACAGGAGACTGAGGACTTGGGCGGGAAGCTGGCCCGGGCCCTGCCAGCCGCTCATCCCGAAGCGCTGCAGGTCCAGCTGCGCGGCGATCTGGGCGCGGGCAAGACCACATTCGCGCGCGGTTTTCTGCGCGCACTGGGCTATGCGGGCGTGGTACGCAGCCCGACCTATACACTGGTTGAATCCTATGACTGCGGCGCCATTACCGTCGTCCATGCCGATCTGTATCGATTGCGGGACCCGGATGAGCTGGAAACCTTGGGCCTGCGTGATCTGGCGATCCCCGGCCATGTCTGGCTGCTCGAATGGCCGCAGCGGGGTGGGAACTGGCTGCCCGCGGCGGACGTCCAGGTCCACCTCGTGGCGCAACCGCAGTTCCACACCATCGAACTTCAGCCCGGCACGGCGACCGGCGCGCAATGGTTGGCAGACATGCCAGGTTGAAATGCCCGACCGGGAGCCGTAGATTACGCAGCAAATGTATCTGCGAAGTCTATGAAAAGGCATGTCTTTGTAGCTGCGCTACTGGGGGCAGTGCTGGCGGCGGGACTGCCGTGGGCGCCCGCGGTGGCGGGGCCCGTCACGCAAGTGCGTGCGGTAGGTGCCACGGCGGATGATTCCGCGGCCTCGATTTCGCTGCATCTGAGCGCGCGCGCGAGCTTTCAAATCGTTCAAGCAACGAACCCCGCGCGCCTTGCAGTGATTGTGCACCACGCCCGCTCCGCGCCCGGACTGGTATTGCCGCAACCGCGCGGCATTGTCACGGGGGTCACCTCGCGCGAGCAGTCCGATGGGAATCTGCGCCTCACCATCTTCCTGAGCCGGCCACTGTCCGTGCGTTGCACCTGGGAGAGTGCCACCAGCTCTGCGCCGACGCTGCTCGTGCGCCTCTACCCGGCGATGCACCGCCGCATTAGCGCGGCATCCGGCGCGGCTGCAGTCGATTCTGCTCCCCGGCCGGTGCAGGCGGCGCATGCGCCGCGCGAATCCGGGCGCGACATCATGATTGCGGTCGATGCCGGCCACGGCGGTGAGGATCCGGGGGCGACGGGACATGCGGGTACCCACGAAAAGGACGTGGTGCTGGCCATCGCCCGCTTGCTGGCGCGGCGGATCAATGGCGAACCTGGCATGCACGCAGTCCTGACCCGCGATCGCGATGAGTTCCTGACGCTGCGCGAACGCATCCAGCGGGCGCGGACCGCCAAGGCGGATCTGTTCGTGTCGATCCATGCAGATTCGATTGCGAACAGCGCGGTGTCCGGATCCTCCGTTTATGTGCTCTCCGAACGCGGCGCGACCAATGAGGCCGCTCGCTGGCTGGCCGAGCGGGAAAACGCGGCGGACCTGATGGGTGGCGTGTCGCTCGCTGACAAGGGCAACACGCTGGCATCGGTGCTGTTGGACCTGTCGCAGCAAGCAAATATCAGCGCCAGTATGTCCGCCGCGCACAGCGTGCTCGGTGCGCTCGAGGGCGTGGGCCTGGTGCGCAAGCCCCAAGTCCAGCAGGCGGGGTTCGTGGTACTGAAATCACCGGACATCCCCTCCATGCTGGTGGAGACGGCGTATATCTCCAATCCTGCCGAGGAGCGACGCCTGCGCAATCCGATGCAGCAGGCGGCACTGGCTGATGCCATCTTTGCTGGCCTGCGCAGTTACTTTGTGGGCAATCCGCCCGCTGGAACACGCTTCGCCCTGGCGCGTGAGTCACATGCGCCGGCGGTGCTGGCCGGTACCGGTGCACCCGGTGACTGAGCGAGCCGTGGCGGATCAGGCATACTTTCGCCTCTATGCCTATCCGGATTCTCCCCGACGAACTCATCGACCAGATCGCTGCCGGCGAGGTCATTGAACGGCCGGCCTCGGTGGTCAAGGAACTGGTGGAGAACAGCCTGGATGCGGGTGCGCAGCGCATCCAGATCGATATCGAGCGCGGCGGCATCGGGTTGATCCGCGTCCACGATGATGGTGTCGGCATGGAGGCGGATGAGGTCACCCTGGCGCTGCAACGTCACGCCACCAGCAAGATCGCCTCGCTGGCGGATCTGGAGTGCGTGGCCACGCTGGGATTCCGCGGCGAGGCGCTGCCGTCCATCGCCTCGATTTCGCGGCTGCGGCTGCTGACCCGCACCGCCCAGGCCGCCCATGCGGTCGAGGTCCAGGCCGAAGGCGGCAACCGCGCAGCCGCGCGTCCCGCCGCACATGTGATGGGCACGACCATCGAGGTCCGCGACCTGTTCTTCAATGTGCCGGCACGCCGCAAGTTTGTGCGCAGCGATGCCACGGAAGTCGGGCACGTCGTGCGTCTGGTCGAACGCCTGGCACTGTCCCGACCCGACATCAGTTTTCAGTTGCGCAATGGCGATCGGGTCATGGTGGATGCGCAAGCCACCGATCCTGCAGCAGAGCCGCTTGCGGCGCGCGTGCGCGCCATCCTCGGCAATGACTTTCTGGAGCAGGCGCTGCCGTTCGAACATGCCGCCGGTCCGGTATGGGTCGGGGGCTGGCTGGGACTGCCCACGGCCTCGCGCGGCGCGCCGGACCAGCAGTTCTGGTTTGTGAACGGGCGCAGCGTGCGCGATCGCCTGTTGATGAACGCCGTGCGCCTGGGCTATCGGGATGTACTGTTCCACGGCCGCTACCCGGCCTATGTGCTGTATCTGACCCTCGATCCGACCATGGTCGACGTCAATGCTCATCCCACCAAGCTCGAGGTGCGTTTCCGCGACTCACGCCAGATCCACGACTTCGCCTTCCGCGCGATTGCGGCTGCGCTGTCACACACCCGGCCGGGAGTGACCGAGCCGCAGCCGGTCGGGACGCTGCCGATGCTTGAGCAAACTGGCGCGCCCGGGGTCACGCAGAGTGGCCCGCAGGAAGCGCGCCGCTACGCGCCGGGCCGCGACCCCTGGAACGTGGTCGCCCGATTGCAGGACAGCGCCCCGCGGCCCTACGCTTTGGATTTTGCGGCACGGGAATCCGCCGCGCCCGCAGACGTGGACGCGGACCGACCATTGGGCACGCCGCTGGCACAGATCCGTGGCACCTACATCCTGTCCCAGACTGCGCACGGCGTGGTGCTGGTGGACATGCATGCCGGACATGAGCGCGTACTGTACGAGCAGCTGAAGACTCAGTATGCGCACGGCATGCCCTCGCAGGCATTGCTGGAGCCGCTGATCGTGGAGCTGGCCGCATCTGAACTGGATGCATTGCTGGAAGGGCGCGCCGGCTGGGAGCGCGCGGGATTTGAACTGGATGCACTGGGCCATACGCGCCTGGCGCTGCGCCGCGTGCCAGCGCTCCTGTCCGGCGCAAAAGTTGCGGAAATCGTGCGCGAGGTGGCCCGCGACCTCGACAATCCAGCGGCGGCACATCATATCGAGGACGCCTCGGACCGCTTCCTGGCCACGCTGGCCTGCCGCACCTCGGTGCATGCCAATCGACGTCTGTCACTGCCGGAGATGGATGCGTTGCTGCGGCAGATGGAACAGACGCTGCGCGCCAATCAATGCAATCACGGCCGACCCACCTGGGTGCGTTTGAGCTGGATGGAACTGGATCGACTGTTCCTGCGTGGCCGCTAGATCAGGCGCCACTCATGACCTCCGTGACAGCGCCAGTGCTGATCCTGACCGGACCCACTGCCAGTGGCAAAAGCGACTGGGCCATGCGTCTGGCACAACAGTGGCCGGTGGAGATCATCTGCGTGGACTCCGCCCAGGTATTCCGTGGCATGGACATCGGTACGGCGAAGCCGGGCCCTGCGGCGCGCAGCGCCGTCGCGCATCACCTGCTGGATATCCTGGATCCGGCACAGACCTATTCAGCCGGACAGTTCGCCACGGACGCCGTGGCCCTGATCAGCCAGATCCGCGCTCGGGGAAAGACTCCGCTGCTGGTCGGCGGCACCATGCTGTACCTGCGAGCCCTGCGCCAGGGGATGGCGCAGCTGCCGCGCGCCTCGCCGGCGGTGCGGGCAGCCATTGATGCCGCCGCTGCACTGCGGGGTTGGCCGGCGCTGCATGCCGAGTTGGCATGCCTGGATCCCCTGGCAGCGCAACGTATCCACCCTAATGATGCACAGAGAATCCAGCGTGCACTGGAAGTGTGCCGCATTACCGGGCACGCGCTCTCGCAGCTGCAGCAGTACAACCCTGCTGCGTTGCAGGGGCCTGCTCCAATGTGGGCATTGGTGCCGGAACCACGCACCGTGCTGCATGAGCGGATTGCGGCCCGTTTCAACCAGATGATGGCACAGGGATTTCTGGACGAGGTGCGGGCGCTGTACGCGCGTGGCGATCTCACCGCGGAGCATGCATCGATGCGCGCGGTAGGCTACCGGCAGCTATGGGAATACTGCGCCGGTCAATGTACGTTGACTGAGGCCGTCCAGCGTGGTGTCTTCGCGACGCGTCAGTTGGCTAAGCGGCAGCTGACGTGGCTGCGCGGCGACAGCAGCGTCCGCGTCGTGGATCCGCACCGACCTGGCGCATTTGAGTCGTGGAGCTTGGAGGTGGGCGTGGCGCTGAGGGGTTTTATCCGCGGGTCCGGCGCCGTGGTAGAATAAATCCGGTATCGCACCGCCGACCGAACAACTAGAAGCCAGACAATAAGGAGAACCCCGATGGCCAAAGGCCAATCGCTGCAGGATCCATTTTTGAATGCGTTGCGCAAGGAGCGCGTTCCGGTCTCGATCTATTTGGTAAACGGAATCAAACTGCAGGGACAGATCGACTCATTCGATCAGTTCGTGGTGCTGCTGAAGAACAGTGTCAGTCAGATGGTTTACAAACACGCGATCTCCACGGTGGTGCCGGCGCGCAACGTGCGTCTGGCCACCGATGAAGACGGCACACCGACCACCACCGTCGAGCCCGCAGCTGAATAAGTTTCCCGCAATCGGATTTCACGTTCGTGTCTTACCGTGATCGAACGCCCACGAACGGGTGAACGTGCCGTGCTGGTGCGCCTCGGACTGGGGGCACCGATCGATCCGGAGGATCTGGTGGAGTTCACGCAGCTGGCGACCTCCGCTGGCGCGATCCCGGTGGCCACGATCACGGCCCGGCGCGCGCGCCCGGATCCAAAGTTCTTTGTCGGCTCCGGGAAAGCCGATGAACTGCGTGATGCTGTGGCGGCAACCGCCGCGGACCTGATTCTGGTCGACCATGTGCTCTCGCCCAGCCAGGAGCGCAATCTCGAAGAGCACACCGGGCGGCGGGTACTGGACCGCAACGGCCTGATCCTGGATATCTTCGCCCAGCGCGCCCGCAGCCTCGAGGGCAAACTGGAAGTGGAACTCGCGCAACTGAAGCACCTGGCCAGTCGCCTGGTGCGCGGCTGGACCCATCTGGAGCGTCAGAAGGGCGGTATCGGCATGCGGGGTCCGGGTGAAACCCAGCTGGAAACCGACCGACGACTGCTGGGGCAACGGGTCAAGGTGCTGGGCAAACGTCTGGAGCGCATTCAGCTGCAGCGGGAAACAGGCCGGCGTACGCGCATGCAGATACCCGTGCCCACCCTCGCGCTGGTGGGCTACACCAACGCCGGCAAATCCACATTGTTCCGTACCCTGACGGGCTCCCCGGCCTATGTCGCCGACCAATTATTCGCCACGCTTGACCCCACGGTCCGGCGCATTCGCCTGCCTGGCGGCACACCCGCCGTCGTCGCGGATACCGTAGGGTTCATCCGCGATCTGCCCCACGAACTGGTCGCGGCATTTCGTTCGACTTTGACCGAAGCGCGCGAGGCCACGCTGCTGCTGCACGTGGTGGATGCCAGCGACCCGCGCCGTGGCGAGCGCATGGAGCAGGTGGACGCGGTACTGGAGGAGATCGGGGCCGGGGAGATTCCCCAGATCCTGGTCTTCAACAAGATCGACCGGCTGCAGACGCCGGCGCGCATTGAACGCGATGCCGACGGTCGAGTCTCCTCGGTGTGGATTTCGGCGGCCCAGGCGCAGGGCATTCCGCTGCTGGCCGAGGCCATCACCGAACGGATTGCGCGCGCGGTGCATGTTGCCCGGGTGCGGATCCCGCCCGCGGCAGGCCAGTTGCGCTCAAGGCTGTACGCCCGCGGGGTCGTCAGGCAGGAGATCGGCCTGGAAGACGGCCAGATCGAATTGCTGCTCGAACTTCCGGATGTGGACCTGCTGGAACTCGCGCGCGCACCCGGGGTCGTGGTGGTTGAAGCCGCCGGCTCCTACGCATCTTGTACCGCCACACCGGGGTACCTACAATCGGCGCCTCCTGCGAGCGCGGCCAAGTTGTCCTGAGGCTCGTCCACCGCAACTGCCACCGGCATCTGGCGCGCCCAAAATATGGCCTGGAATCAACCTGATCCGCAAAAGCCCCCTTGGGGCAAGCGCCCCGAGGGCGCGGGCGCAGCGCTGGATGCCCGCATCAAGGAGTGGCAGCGCCGCCTCGGGGAGCTGCTGCGCGGCGGCCCGCAGCCTGGACCGGCGCGCCCCTGGATCGTGGGCGTGGCCCTGGCGTGCCTGGTGCTGGGGTGGCTGGCCACCGGCTTCTACCAGATTGCGGCGGCCGAGCGTGGCGTGATCCTGCGGTTCGGAGCCTTCCGGGAGATCGTGCATGAGGGGCCCGGCTGGCATGTGCCCTGGCCCGTGGAGAGCCTCTATAAAGTCAACGTCATGAGCGTCAAGAGTCAGGAACTGCGGCCCCAGGTGCTGACCTCGGATGTGAACCTCGTGGATCTGCATTTCTCTGTGCAGTACCGCTTCACCGACCCCATGAAGGTGCTGTTCCAGGTGCGCGATCCGGAGGTGACCTTGGGGGAGGTCAGCCAGAGTGCACTGCGCGAAGTCGTGGGGCAGAGCACACTGCAGGACGTGTTGGCCGGCGTGACCCGTCCGCAGGTCACGCAGCGCACCCGCGAACTCATCCAACGCATGCTGGACTCCTACAACAGCGGCATCGAGGTCAGCTCGGTGAATCTGACGGATGTTCAGGTCCCTGACCCGGTGGTGCCGTCGCAGCATGATGCCAACAAGGCGCTGGCTGACCAGGAAGGCTTCGTGAAGCAGGCGCAGGCCTACGCCAACCGTGTGGTGCCGGAGGCCCAGGGCCGCGCCGCCGCCATTGAACAGGACGCGGCTGGCTACAAGGCCCGGGTGGTGGATATCGCGCAAGGGCAGGCGGCGCGCTTCCTGGATGTCGCGGCTGCCTATCAGCGCGCACCCGCCGTGACCCGCGAGCGGCTGTACCTGGAATCCATGGAGACCGTGCTGGGTCGTGCCAACAAGGTGATCGTGGATACCAAGCCGGGTGCCGGCGGCAATGTCATCTATCTGCCGCTGGACAAGCTCATGACCCGCTCCGCCGCCAGCGGGACGGGGGCGAACGGCTCCGCGACCGATGCCACGGCTCCCATCGATCAGGGCCTGGCCTCACCGACGCCAGGCTCATCGGCTGTGCCGGTGCCCGGCGGGGATGCAGGTCAGAACGATTTGGATGCGGATGGCGGGCGCCAGGCCGGCCGCAGCCGGAGTGATCGGTAAATGGCGGCCAAGTGGAATGTCCGATGGTTGGGTGCACTGCTGGCGTTGGTCGTGGTGGCCGTGATCGCTGCGCGCTGCGTGTTCACCGTATCCGAAGGTGAACAGGCCGTGCGCACGCGTTTCGGCGCCATCCTGGATTCCACTTACCAGCCCGGGCTGCACTGGAAGCTGCCCTGGGACTTCGTCGTGCGGATCGACCGCCGTACGCTTGCGGCCTCGCACGCGGATGAAACCTTCCTGACCAACGACAATCGCGGACTGATAGTGGACTTTTATATCCTGTGGCGGGTGAGCGATGCGTCGGCGTACTTCCAGGCCACCGGCGCCAGCGAGGATGTGGCCGCCGAGCGCCTGTCCGACATCGTCAAGGATGGCATCAAGTCGATCGTGGCCCAGCGTACCCTGGAGCAGATCGTGACCGCGGAGCGCTCCGTCGTGACCGGGCAGGTGATGGATTCAGCCAGCCGAACCGTTGCCGCGCTGGGCATCAAGCTGGTGGATGTGCGCGTGCAGGCTATCAATCTGCCCGATGAAGTCAGCGCCAGCGTCTATGAGAGCATGAAGCAGAACTTCGCCAAGATCGCCAGCCAGCTGCGCGCGGAAGGCCGCAGTTCCGCCGCCAGCATCCGGGCGGGTGCCGAGCGCCAGAGCACGGAAATCGTCGCGAGCGCCGAACAGGGCGCCCTCGGAGTGCGCGGCAGCGCGGATGAACAGGTCGCCGATATCTATGCCAAGGCTTATTCGGCGTATCCGGACTTCTATGCCTTCTATCGCAGTCTGCAGGCCTACGAGCGATCGCTGGGCAAGGACGGGGACGTGCTGGTGCTGTCCCCTGACAGTGAGTTCTTCAAGTACTTCAAGAGCCCGGGCCAGGCACCGGGACGTTCGCCGTGACGCGCCTGTTGCCGGATCTTGGCGCTGCGCTGGCGCTGGTGTTCGTGCTGGAAGGGATATTTCCGTTTCTGTCGCCCGGGGGCACCAAGCGTGCCGTGGCGCGAATTCTTAATTTCGGTGATCGCGAAGTGCGCATTGCCGGATTCGGCAGCATGCTCGTCGGAGTACTGCTGCTGTTCCTCTTCAACTGAGTAGGCATCATGGGAAAGTTTGTCATCGTCATCGGCACCCAGTGGGGCGATGAAGGCAAGGGCAAGGTCGTGGACTTGCTGGCTGATCGGGCCCAGGCCGTGGCGCGATTTCAGGGCGGTCACAATGCGGGTCATACGCTGGTCATAGATGGCCGCAAGACCGTGCTGTCGCTGATTCCGTCGGGAATCCTGCGCGACCACGTGCGCTGCTTCATCGGCAACGGCGTGGTGGTGTCGCTGGAGGCGCTGGTCACGGAGGCGACCAAGCTCATCGACCAGGGCATACCGGTGTTCGATCGTCTGCGCATTTCGCCGAACTGCCCGCTGATCCTACCGTCGCACGTGGCGCTCGATCGCGCACGCGAGCACGCCAGTGGTGTCAATGCCATTGGCACGACGGGGCGTGGGATCGGGCCCGCCTACGAGGACAAGGTGGCGCGGCGTGCACTGCGCATCGCAGACCTGTTCCAGCGTGATCGCTTCGCCGCGAAGCTTGGCCAGGTGCTCGATTTCCACAACTTTGTGCTGCAGAATTATTTTCGCCAACAGCCGGTGGACTTCCAGAAGACTCTGGATGAGCAGCTGGCATTGGGCGAGTGCATCAAGCCCTGCGTGGCGGATGTGACCCAGGCGCTGACCCAGCTGCGTGCCGAGGATGCCAATGTATTGTTTGAGGGTGCGCAGGCAGCCATGCTGGACGTGGATCTGGGTACTTACCCGTACGTCACTTCCTCGAACACCACAGCCGGCTACGCGGCCACCGGTACCGGGGTGGGCCCGCGGGTATTTGACGAGGTCCTGGGCATCGTCAAGGCCTACACCACCCGCGTGGGCGCGGGACCGTTTCCGACCGAGCTGTTCGACAGCGACGGTGAGCATCTGGCGCGGGTGGGGCATGAGTTCGGTTCGGTCACCGGCCGCAAGCGCCGCTGCGGCTGGTTTGACGTCGTGGTGCTACGGCGCTGCGTTGCGCAGTCGAGTGTCACCGGCCTGTGTGTCACCAAGCTCGATGTGCTCGACCAACTGGAAACCATCCGCATCTGCGTCGGCTATCGCAGTGGCAACCAGCTGCTCAACGACCTGCCGCTGTTTGTCGATGCGTATTCGGAAGTGGTTCCCGTGTACGAGGAAATGCCCGGTTGGCGTCAGTCCACCGTGGGGACGGTGAGCTTCGAGGCGCTCCCGGAGAATGCCCGCCGCTACCTGGACCGCATCCAGGAGCTGGCCGGGTGCCCCGTCGACATGATCTCCACCGGTCCGGATCGCGACCAGACCATCGTGCGTCGCCATCCGTTCGCCTGCTGATTGCGCACAATTGTGTGCTAGTGCACGGCAACTGTTGCGCGGCGTTACCAGACCCTTACAGCCCCTTAATTTTGGGTTGCCTCGTCAACGCCTGGCTGCCCCGAACGCTGTGCTCGCGTACACTGCTCGCGAACAGGAAACTGCTTCGCTAACAGTATGTTACAAGTCATCCCCCATACGTTCTGGAGAATTGCACTCATGAAGTCGACCATTCAGCGCGCACTGCTTGCCGTTGCGGTGGCATCACTTGGCGCCGGTGCGGTTGGGACAGCCTGCGCGCAAAGCAGTGCGCCCGCTTCCTCCGGCCCGGTCGCGGGCGCGACGCCGGGCACGCATCACCATGGATTTCACCGTTTCGGTGGCTCACGTTTTGTGGGGACACTGCTGCGCGCGACCAAGCAATTGGGTCTGTCGAGCACCCAGCAGGCGTCGATCAAATCCATCCTGCAGGCTGCCCGTCCGGCCCATCAGCCGGGTTCCCAGCCCCAGGGTCCTGGCATGACTGTACTGGGCAATCCGGGCGACCCTGGCTATGCGGCCGCCATCCAGAGTGCTGAATTGTCCGCCCGCAACCGGCTGCGCAAGGAGACCGAACTGGCGGGAGAGATCTACAACGTACTGACGGGTCCCCAGCAGGCGCAACTGCACACCGTACTGGCGTCGATGCAGGCCCAACAGCAGGCGCGCCGCGCGCAGTGGGCGGCCAAGCATGCTGCCGCCAACGGTTGATCGAGACGACAGTGCGAGCAACGCTATATAGCCTGGCTCTCGCCTGCCTGCTGCTCCAGGGCCTTCCGCCAGTTGCGCGGGCGGCCCTGGGCGGTAACGCAGCGTCTGTGGAAACGGATCGGGTGAGCATGAAGGGTCTGACCCGTCCTGTTCCCACGGGAGCCTTGCAGAAGCAGGAACTGCAGCTGCCCTCGGGCACAGTGGTCACCGAGTACCTGACTGGCAACGGTGTGGTCTATGCGGTGACGTGGCATGGCCCGGCATTGCCCAACCTGCGCCAGCTGCTGGGGAATTATTTTGTGAGCTATCAGACAGCCGCCCAGACCCCAGTGGTGCGCCATCGCCTGGTGCGCCTGGAGAGCCCGGACATCGTGATTGAGTCCAGCGGCAAGATGCGGGCCTTCACCGGCCGCGCCTGGATTCCCACACTGTTGCCATCTGGCGTCACTCCTGCAGATATTCAGTAGCGGCTGCGATATCGGAAGCCCGCACCGGCTCCGTAACGCCGTAAAATGCCATCATGCCGCTTGGCATCAGGGAGAATGGTCCTTGCGAAATTTGTTTGCCGGTCTGATGTGTGTGTCGCTGCTGCTGGCGGGTTGTGGCGGTAGCGGGGGCAGTACCGTGACCACCAGCTCGGGCGGCACCGGCGGCACTGGCGGCAGCGGCACTTCCGGTGGTACCGCCTACAACGTGGTGAACGCGATTGTTGACCAGGGCCCTGCCGCCTTGCAAAACGCCGGTTACGCAGCGGTCAACGTCATGTATGTAAATGTGACGATTTGCGCGCCGGGCAGCACGACGAATTGTCAGACCATCGATCACGTGCAGGTCGATACAGGCTCACAGGGTCTGCGCATCCTGGCATCGGTTCTCAACTCCTCACTGCTGAATGCGCTCCCGAGCGTCATGGTGAATGGCGGAACGCTGTCGGAGTGCACACAATTCGTCGACGGCTACAGCTGGGGTCCGCTCGCCACAGCCGATCTGTATATCGGTGGCGCGGATACGGTCGGCAGCGGTGAGTCAGCCCCCAACATTCCGGTGCAGGTCATCGGTACCACTACCTATGCGGTGCCCGCGGCGTGCTCAGGCGGCGCCTCGAATGGCAATGCAGAAAATACCGTGGCCCAATTCGGTGCCAACGGTATCATCGGACTGGGTCTGTTTGATGAAGACTGCGGCACGGGATGCGCTTCGGATGCGGACAATGGCTACTACTTCAGCTGCACCAGCAACGGTGGCTGCGTGGGGACCGCAGTTCCCGTGACCAGTCAGATGATCAACCCGATCACCCAGCTGACGGCCGTCAATGGCATCACCGACAACAACGGCGTCATCATTGAACTGCCTGCGGTGGGTGCCAATGGTGCTGCGACCGTGACCGGAACCCTGGTGTTCGGTATCGGCACACAGTCAAACAACGCGTTGCCCGCCAGTGCGACCATACTGACCACGGACCCGTACTACGGCTATGTGACGACCAACATCAGCAGCCTGGGGCAGACGGATACGACCAGTTACTTCGATAGCGGCTCGAATGCCCTCTACTTCAATGACAGTAATATCCCGGAATGCGGTAGCAGTTCCGAGGCGCCCGGGTTCTTTTGTCCGACGAGCACCGTAGATCTGTCGGCCACGATCACTGGCGTCAACGGTCAGGTGGCGGCGGCGAATTTCTCGGTCGGCAATGCCAATACGCTGTTTACGACCTATAACTCGTATGCCGCCTTCAGCAACCTGGCGGCACCCGCTGGTTCGAGTCAGCCGGGCATGGGGAGCACTTTTGGCTGGGGGCTGCCGTTCTTCTATGGCGTGAATATCTACACCGCCATGGAGAACACGAACGCTGGCGGCACCATGGGCCCGTATTTCGCCTTCTGATTGCCGGCTTGGCCGGCACCTGCAGGCATCACGGCAGTGGTGAGCACGTGGAGTTCGTTTCCATGAGCTCGGAGTAGACCTTGCGTGTGAAGGGCAGCGTCTGCGCCGGCCAGGTCATGCCGTCGATGCTGATCGGGGGCAGTTGAATGGTGCCGGCGGTCATGGTGTCGATCTGGGCGTCAGAGGTGGGTACGCCGGGCTGCCAACTGCCTTCGTGACGCTCTTCGAAGCGCACCTCGGCAAGGCTGCCGGAGTCACTCTGCTGAGCCGCAGTCTTCAGCTTCAGCGTCAAATCCACATTGCCTTTGTTCGAGTGGCCGCTGACCAGCACTGAATCCCCCTCCAGATGCGCGTGCACGCCGCGGGGGGTCCGCAGTCGCAGGTCAAGCGGGTCTACCGCAACGCCGACAAAGATACCGTGGAAGGGGTAATAGGCGAGCTTGGGCGGTCCGTCACGCCCATTGCAATTGACTTGTATGTACTGCGCTTGCGGCGCAGTGATCTGCTGATAGGTCCAAAAGCTGACCGTGCACCCGGACAGGACCAGCGAGGGCGCCAGGATCAGCAGCGCGCGCAGGCCGAGGGTGCGCGGTCGCAACGCCCGCGAGCTGCACGTAGTGATAATCGAGAGGCACTCCCGTTGGCGGTGCGAATGAGACGACATGGGATATCGCAAGATCGTGACGGCCAGACCAGCATCCTGCCATGACGCGCTCGCAGGCGCGAATCTGCGCGGCCTGACCGGGTTGGGTGTTGCGGCGCACGAGCGGTCGTGTGGCCGTACGGTCGCCGGCCGCTCTATACTTCCGGCCCTATTTACCAAAGGGTCGCACACATGGCCACAGTTTCCATTCATCCCGCAGTGGATCACGGCGTCAAACCCGCAGCCAAGGATTTCGCCGGCGGCACGCTGGTCTGCAAGTGCGCGCAGCACCCGGTAGAGGTCTCCGTCAAGTCGCAATCGGCTCATAATCACGCCTGCGGATGCACCAAGTGCTGGAAGCCAAAGGGGGCATTGTTCGCTGTGGTGGCGGTGGCGCCCCGTGACAAGGTCACGGTGACCAAGAATGGGGACAAGCTGGCCATCGTGGACGCCAGCGCCACGATCCAGCGTCACGCCTGCAAGGTCTGTGGCACGCACCTGTACGGGCGCATCGAGAAGACCGGACACCCGTTTCACGGACTGGACTTCATCCACACCGAGCTGTCGCCCCAGAGCGGCTGGTCGGCGCCGGAATTTGCCGCCTTCGTATCCTCGATCATCGAATCTGGCGCTGATCCTGCCCAGATGGGTGCCGTACGCGCCCGCCTGCGGGAATTGAAGCTTGAGCCCTACGATTGTCTGTCGCCGCCACTCATGGATTTCATCGCGACACACATCGCCAAGGCCTCAGGCGTGCTGAAGGGTTGACGTAATGGATGTCAGAGCGGCCGTGGCGTTCGCAGCGGGCAAGCCACTCACTGTTGAAACGGTGCAACTGGATGGCCCGCGAGCCGGCGAAGTCCTGATCGAGGTCAAGGCGACCGGTATCTGCCATACCGACAAATACACCCTCTCAGGTGCCGATCCCGAGGGACTGTTCCCCGCCATCCTCGGCCATGAGGGCGCTGGGATTGTCGTTGATGTCGGGCCGGGCGTACGAACACTCAAAAAGGGTGATCACGTCATACCCCTGTATACCCCGGAGTGCCGGGAGTGCAAGAGCTGCACTTCACACAAGACCAATTTGTGCACGGCCATCCGGGCGACGCAGGGCAAGGGGCTCATGCCGGACGGTTCCAGCCGGTTTTCCTTCAAGGGCAAACCCCTCTATCACTATATGGGGTGCTCGACGTTTGCCAATTACACGGTGCTCCCCGAGATCGCCGTGGCCAAGATCCGCGAGGATGCTCCCTTCGACAAGGTCTGCTACATCGGCTGTGGAGTGACCACAGGCATCGGCGCGGTCATCTTCACCGCCAAGGTGGAGCCGGGCGCCAATGTCGTGGTGTTCGGTCTGGGCGGCATCGGATTGAATGTCGTGCAAGGCGCGCGGCTCGCCGGGGCCGACATGATCGTCGGCGTCGACACCAATCCGGCCCGCGAGAAACTGGCGCGCCAATTCGGCATGACGCACTTCGTAAACCCCAAGGATCTGCAGGGCGACCTCGTCGCACACCTGGTGGAACTCACCAAAGGTGGTGCGGATTATTCCTTCGAATGCATCGGCAACACCCAGGTGATGCGCCAGGCGCTGGAATGCTGCCACCGGGGCTGGGGCCAGAGCATCATTATCGGTGTCGCGGCTTCAGGCCAGGAGATTGCGACACGGCCCTTCCAGCTGGTCACCGGGCGCATCTGGCGCGGCACCGCGTTCGGTGGCGCACGCGGACGCACCGATGTACCCAGGATCGTAGACTGGTACATGGACCGGAAGATCAACATCGATGATCTGATCACCCACAGGATGCCGCTGGAGCGTATCAATGATGCGTTTGATCTGATGGCCCGGGGCGAGTCGATCCGCAGTGTCGTGGTCTACTGAAACCGTATCTTGAATATTGAAACCCTAAGCAAATATCGGTGCTTCCAGGGCACCCAGGGCTTCTACCGCCACGAATCACACATCATCGGGCTGCCGATGCGCTTTGGCGTCTACCAGCCGCCGCAGGCGCGGCAACAGTCCGTGCCCGTGCTCTTCTACCTCGCCGGGTTGACCTGCACGGAGGAGACCGCCGCGATCAAGGCAGGAGCCCAGCGGCTCGCCGCCGAACTGGGTCTGATGCTGGTGACCTGCGACACCAGCCCGCGCAATACCGGCATCGCAGGGGATGCGGACGACTGGGAATTCGGCGCGGGCGCGGGCTTCTACCTCAACGCCACGCAGCAGCCCTGGTCGCGCTTTTATCGCATGTATGACTACGTACTCGAAGAACTGCGCGAGACGGTACTGGCCAACTTCGCCTCGGATGCCAAGCGCATCGGGATCTTTGGCCACTCCATGGGGGGCCACGGGGCGCTGGTGCTGGCACTGCGCAATCCGCGGGCGTTCAGGTCGGTCTCCGCCTTTGCGCCGATCTGCTCCCCGACACGCTGCCCCTGGGGCCAGAAGGCATTCTCACGCTACCTGGGTGAGGATCGCGCGGCCTGGAAGGGCTACGATGCGGTTGAAATCATCAAAGCGGCAGGCCGGCAACTATTGCCGGAGATCCTGGTCGATCAGGGTCTGGCCGACAAGTTCCTGCACCAGGCTCAACTGCTGCCCGAGCTACTCGAAGCAGCCTGTGCGGCCGCACGCCAGCCGCTGCTGCTGCGCCGCCATGACGGCTACGATCATGGGTATTATTTCATCTCCACATTCGTCGAGGATCACCTGCGCTTTCACGCCGCGTCGCTGCGGGCCGCTGCTGGCGATGGGGGGATGGGCGACGTGGTTTCCTGACCACAGAGCGGTGCGCTGCGTCGCAGCAAACTGCCCATGCGACCGGACACAGCCAAGCCTTCGATAGGGGCGGCGGGGGCCGGCTTTGCCCACTCGACACAAGCGTTCGGCACTGCGGCGGGGTCTGATTTTCCAGTCTTTATGTTAGCCTCTTTGCAGTGCAACCGTGTTCAACGGAGGCGTTGCGAGGGGCGATTGGCATGGTGCAGCAATCTGGAGTTCGCGGTGGGGCGGTGTGGGCCGCCGGGGTGCTGCTGGCGGTCGCGGCCACTGCTGCCAGCGCTTCATCCGGCGGTAATGATGCTCACGCCCAGTGGAATGTAGTCCAGCACTACTGTGTCGAGTGCCACAACACCACCGACTGGGCGGGTAGCGTCGCCTTCGACACCATGTCCTCGACCGACGTGCCCAAGGATGCCAAGGTCTGGGAGACCGCGATCGAGAAGCTGACCGGTGGCTTCATGCCACCCCCTGGTGCTAAGCAGCATCCGGATCCCCGGACGGTGAAGGGGCTGGTGTCCTGGCTCAAAACCACTCTGGATTCCGCCGAGACCACCCCGGTGCCCGGTCGCGTGCCGCTGCGACGCCTCAACCGTCGCGAATACGCCAACGCTGTGCGCGACTTGCTGGCTCTCGATGTGAATGCGGCGGCACTGCTGCCGGAGGACGATCATCCCAAGGACGGCTTTGATACCGATGCGGCGAGCCTGCAGGTGACACCGTCGTTCCTGGATCAGTACGTGAATGCGGCGCGCGTGGTGGCGGCACAGGCCGTCGGCAACCCCAAGGCGCCGTCGGTGACGACCACCTACGGCAATATCGCCGACATGCAGATTTCGCTGCAGGTTCGCGGCCATCCGGGTGAGGGCAGCCAGCTGCTGTACGAGGACGGCATGCCGTTCGGCACGCGGGGCGGGATGAGCGCCGAATATGTGTTCCCCGCCGACGGCGATTACGCGCTGACCATCGGCGACATGGCGCTGGGGCGTGACGTGCCGCTCATGGAATTCGACAATACGGTCGTGGCCTTGCTGGATGGCAAGGAGTTCTTCCGCACTCACATCGGTGGCGAGGACGATCAGAAGGCGATCGATCAACAGCAGCAGGTCGCGGTGGAGGCCATCAACGGCCGGCTGCGCAACATCCGCTTCCATGCAACCGAGGGGCAGCATCACATTGCCGTCACCTTCGTGCATCGCACCTTTGCCGAGAGCGACGAGCGTCAGCGTGAGACGCTGCTGGAGGGCGGCCAGGAGCGCGTGCAGCTGGTGCATGCGCTGCAGATCCGTGGTCCGCTGAGCGTCACGGGCACCAGTGACTCGCCCACCCGGGCGAAGATCTTCCTGTGCCATCCCACACAGGCTGCCGACGAGCCGGCCTGCGCGCGGCGTATTGTCGAAAATCTCGCGCGACTCGCGTTCCGCCGTCCGGTGACCGACGCGGACCTGCAGCCTTTGATGGCGTTCTACGAGTCCGGGCACAAGGACGGCGGCTTCGAAGCGGGCATCCGGGATGCCTTGAGTGCCGTGCTGGCGAGCCCTTTCTTCCTCTACCGGGTGGAGACACCGTCAACCCTGCTGCGCACCGGCACGCAGTCCGATGGCATGCTCAGCGATCTCACCCTCGCCTCCCGCCTCTCATTCTTCCTGTGGAGCAGCATCCCGGATGACGAGCTGTTGGGGCTCGCCCAGCGCAACGAGCTGAGCAAGCCCGATGTGCTCGAGCATGAGGTGCGCCGCATGCTGGCGGATCCCCGGGCGAAATCGCTGGTGGATGACTTCGCCTTCCAGTGGCTGAACGTCGCCGGCCTGGACGAAATCGTTGCGGATCGTGGCCAGTTCCCGCAAGCGGCCGGACCGCTGGATCCGCGTCCGATGTTCAAGCATGAGCTCTCCTTGTTCATCGACAGCGTGTTCCGCAGTGACCAGCCGGTCACGGCGTTGCTGACGGCCGACTACACCTATCTCAATGAACCACTGGCCATGCTGTATGGCATCGAGAACGTGAAAGGCGGCGAGTTCCGTCGTGTAACGCTGACTGATTCGAAGCGCTTCGGGCTTCTGGGCAAGGGCGCGATCCTGATGCTGACTGCCAACCCGGACCGTACCTCGCCCGTGCGGCGGGGTGCGTGGATTCTGGAACGGGTACTGGGTTCTCCGGCGCCGATGCCGCCGCCGAATGTGCCCACGCTCAAGGAAAATGTCCGCGGCAAGCCGGCAACCACCGTGCGCGAGCGCGTCATGCAGCACAGTGTGCAGCCCAACTGTCATGCCTGCCACGGGGTCATGGATCCGTTGGGGTTTGCGCTTGAGAACTTCAATACCCTGGGCCAGTACCGCGCTGAGGATCCCCAGACGCACACCGCGCTCGACACCTCGGGTGTGCTGCCCGACGGCACCAAGATCTCAGGTCCCGATGATCTGCGCCGCGCTCTGGTCGGTCAGTCTGCCTTGTTCGTACAGACGCTCACCGAAGAGCTCATGTCCTATGCCGTGGGGCGCCCGATCGACTACCGCGACATGCCGGTGGTGCGCGGTATCGTGCGCCAGGCCGCGCGTGACAACTACCGGTTCTCGTCCATCGTCCTGCAGATCGTGAACAGCGATGCCTTCCGCAGGCGCGAAGCGCCCACCCAGGCGCCGCAGCCTGCCGTGAAAACCGCATCACTCACGGCCCCCGTTCCTTTCCAGACTGGAGGTAACTGAAGCCATGTTCCTCACCAAGAAACACCTATCGCGACGTACCGTATTGAAGGGTGCGGGCGCAGCCATTGGCTTGCCACTGCTGGATGCAATGATTCCCGCCGGGACGGCCCTGGCGGACACGGCGGCAGCGGTAAAGCCGCGGCTGGGATTTGTCTACTTTCCGCACGGCGCCGTGCAGAAATACTGGACACCCACGGCGGTGGGGCGCGATTTCCCGTTCTCACCCATCATCAAGCCGCTGGAGCCGCTGCGCGACTACGTCACCGTGGTGACTGGCCTGCGCAACAAGCCGGCGGAGAGTTCCAATCCCCACGGCATCGTCGAGATGACCTGGTTGTCCTGCGTCGCCCCCGAGGGACGCAAGGCGACCGGGGATGCGGGCGTGACCGCCGACCAGCTGGCCGCCCGGCACATCGGCCAGGACACACCGCTCCCCTCGCTGGAATTGTGTGGCGAACCCGGCGGCTCTGTCAGCTACAGCACGCCGCTGGAGCCGCTGCCCATGGAAGGCAATCCGCGCAAGGTCTTCTACTCGATGTTCGGCCAAGGCGATTCCAATGCGGAGCGCCACGCCATCCTGCAATCCCAGGGGAGTCTGCTCGATTACGCTCAGGAGGCGACCGCCAGACTGAACCGTCAGCTCGATGGCAGCGACCGCGCCGTCCTGGGCGAATATCTGGATTCGGTGCGTGAGATCGAGCGCCGCGTGCAGAAGCTGAAGGTGGCCTCCGAGTCCTTCGGCAATCTGCCGAACGCCCCCCTGGGCGCGCCCGATGACTTCACCGAACTGCTGGATGTGCAGTTCGAAATGATGGCGCTGGCCTGGCAGACCAATCAGACGCGCGTCACCACCCTGCGCATAGCCAGGGAAGCCACCATGCGCACCTACAACATGGTGAACGTCACCGAGGCCTTCCATCCGTTATCGCACCACGGCGAGAAAGAGGATGCCTTCGCCAAGCTGGTGCGCATCCAGGCGTATCATTCCGCACGCATGGCGAAGTTCGCGCAGCGCCTGAAAGGCATGAAGGAAGGCAACGGCAACGTGCTCGACAACTCCATCATCCTGTTCGGCAGCAATATGGCCGATAGCGACCGGCACAACCAGGATCCGATCCCGCAGGTCATTGTCGGCAAGGGCGGCGGCATCAAGGGCGGCCAGCAC
>DASXFV010000089.1:0-18748 GCA_036489445.1 Steroidobacteraceae bacterium
GTTGCGCGCCAAGCGGCGCGCCGCACTGGACACCTATGACCAGGTCACCGCCCAATACAAGCTCACCGTGCTCAGTGCGTTCCAGAACGTTGCCGATACCCTCACGGCGTTGGATAACGACGCGCAGGCGCTGAATGCGCAGAACGACGCCCTCGGTGACGCTCAGGCGTCACTGGACCTCATTCAGAAGCAGTACAAGATCGGCTCCGCCAATTACGTGTCGCTGCTGAGCGCGCAGCAATCCTATCAGCAGGCCCGTCTGGCCTATGTGCGGGCGCTGGCGAGCCGTTATACCGACACCGTCACGTTGTTCCAGGCGCTCGGCGGTGGCTGGTGGAATCGCACGGATGCCGGGACTTTGACCGGGTTGCATTAAGGACATTCGCATGGAAGACAGGACAGCCCTGCTGGAGCGGTTGCGGATCGATCGGAGCGCGCCGCCGGGTGTGAGCACTGCCGGGCGCCGCTGGCGGTGGCTGATCGGCGTGGGGGTCGCGATCCTGTTGCTGGCCGCAGGCGGGGGCGCCTGGCTCCTGACATCGGCCGCCGATGCGGTGCCGGTCCGTGCAGCGACCGCCACTGCCGTGCAGAACGCGGCCGGCCCCGCCATGGGCGGCACGTTGCTGGATGCATCCGGTTATGTGGTGGCACTACGCCAGGCTACGGTTTCCGCAAACAGCATCTACAAGGTCAATGAAGTCCTGGTGCAGGCCGGGGATCGGGTCAAGGACGGGCAGGTTATTGCAAGACTGGATGACGCCAACACCAAGGCGGCCCTGGATCAAGCCCGAGTGCAGGTCAGACAGAGCGAGGCGGCCCTGGCGGCGGCACAGATGGCCGCTGCGGACCTACGCCCCGGCTTTCTGCGCAATCAGACGCAGCTCAAAGAGGGCCTGATCAGTCAGGATACCTTTGATACCGTGAAAGCCAGCGACGATGCGGCGGAGCAGGCGGTGCTCGTCGCGCAGCAGAATCTGGATGTCGCCAAGGCCAATGTGACGGTGAATGAGCGTTACGAGGACTACACGGTGATCCGGGCGCCATTCGACGGTGTCGTCACGGTCAAGAATGCCCAGCCCGGAGAGATCGTCTCGCCGCAGTTCTCCGGAGGCGGCGGTCTCGCGAAGATCGTCGACATGGACTCGCTGGAAGTCGACGTCGACGTGAGCGAGAACTTCATCAGCCGCGTGCATCCGAAGCAGCCCGCGGCGATCACACTCAATGCGTATCCGGACCGGCACATTCCCGCCGAAGTCATTGCCATCGTGCCGACTGCGGACCGTTCCAAGGCGACTGTGGAGGTGCGAGTCGCATTCAAGCAGAAAGATCCCCGCATCCTGCCGGAAATGGGTGCACGGGTGTCATTCCTGGAAGAAGCACCGCCGGCCTCATCTGGCTCCTCGGCCACCGGCGCCAGCACCAGCGTCATCGTGCCGCCGGATGCGGTGCAGGCCAACGGGGACAGCGGCACGGTTTTCGTGATCGATGGGCACACGGCCGAACATCGTGCGGTAAAGCTGGGTCTGAAAGACAGCAAAGGCCAGCTGATCCTCTCGGGTCTCGAGGCCGGCGCCACCGTGGCGATCGGGGATTTCAGCAAGCTGCATGATGGCGTGCGGGTTCGTATCACGCAGTAGCGCCCGGACGCGAATGCAGGCAGCGTTTACGGTGGCGTCAGCTGACTGGCTTTGGCCCGCATCTGCGCTGCCGTGAGGCTGCCGGTGGCCAGCGGCTGACCCAGATCGAAGACCCGGGTCCTGGCCAGCGACCCGATCACCACTGGATCAAAGCCGATTTCGCGTACCAGTTGTTCGGCGATCGCGAGCGCCTGGGCATCGTCCCCGCCAATCGGAATGGCCAGTTGCTCGGGTTGGCGAAATCCGTCATGCGCAAGCGAGGCGGCACCAATACAGTTGAACACCCGCACGACGCGTTTGCTTTGCAGCAGCTCCGCCGTCGCCGGGCCTGCACCAAGCTTCTGTGCGTCAACGGCCATTGCCCCATCCCGGCTTTCGGAAGGGTTGCTGGTGTCCAGAATCACTTTCCCGGCAAGCTCGGTATGCAGATCCGTGCCCAGTTGCGGCATGGCGCGATAAGGGACTGAGATCAATACGACGGTGCCGAACGCCGCGGCCTGCCGCGGGGTGCCCGCGTGCGCATGTGGACCCAGCTCAGCCACCAGGCCCTGCAGCTCCTCGGGATGCCGCGAGGAAACCAACACTTCATGGCCGGCCTTGACCCAGGCGCGAGCCAGTGCACCGCCGATCCGGCCGGTGCCGATGATGCCGATCTTCAGCGGAGCCTGCGTGGTGGCAGCGTGGATGCCGGGTGCGCCCACGACGGCTATCACCCCCAATATCAGCGTGGTCGCGAGCAGCTGCAGCGTCTTGCGCACGGGAGTTCCCCTGTGAGTTACCGGGCAAAGCATCAGCCATCCGTCAGTCTTCTGCAACTGAGGGCGGTCAGGGGGTTTTCCTAACATCCCACTCACCTTGGCGTCGCTAGAGTTTCCGCATCTGGATGAGGAGGCAAAGGAGGCCGTCGTGGACATCGTATTGATCCTGATCGTGCTCGCGCTGTATGCGGTGACCCACTGGCTGGTGTGGGCGATTGAGCGCCTCAGGAGCCCGCAATGATCGCCCTCTACATTGTCGGGGGTGTGCTGGCGGTCGCGCTGGGCGGATATCTGTTGTACGCGCTGATCAAGCCGGAGAAATTCTGATGACCGCTTCAACATTGGCGCTCATTGTCGTATTCCTGGGCGTCGTTGTGCTGTGCGTGAAGCCCCTGGGCCTGTACCTGTCACAGGTGATGGCGGGCACCCGGATCTGGCCATTGCGCGCCGGGGCTTCCCTGGAACGCATCACCTACCGCGCCGCCGGGATTGATCCGGCGGTTGAGATGGATTGGAAGCGGTACGCGCTGAGTCTGCTGCTGTTCAATACTTTGGGGGCATTGGTGGTCTATGCGCTGCAGCGCCTGCAGTGGTGGCTGCCGTTGAATCCTCAGGCATTCGCCAATGTCTCGCCGGACTCCTCTTTCAACACGGCGCTGAGCTTTATCACCAATACCAATTGGCAGGGGTACTCGGGCGAATCGACCATGAGTTACCTGACCCAGATGGCGGGCCTGGCCGTACAGAATTTCATGTCTGCGGCCTCAGGGATCGCAGTGGCGTTTGCTTTGATTCGCGGCCTGGCGCGGCACAGTTCCGCCACTATTGGCAATTTCTGGGTCGATCTGACGCGCACCACGCTCTATGTGCTGCTGCCGATAGCCGCGGTTCTGGCATTGACCCTGGCTTCGCAGGGCGTCGTCCAGAATTTCAGTGCCTATAAGGATGTGACCACCGTCGAGGCTCTCAGCTCTACCCACACCCAGACGCTACCGATGGGGCCGGTCGCCTCCCAGGAGAGCATCAAGGAGTTGGGCACCAACGGTGGTGGCTTCATGAACGCCAACTCCGCACATCCCTATGAAAATCCCACGGCGCTCACCAACTTCCTGGAGATGCTGGCGATCCTGCTCATTCCGGCAGCTTTGACCTACACCTTCGGGCGCACAGTCGGGGATACCCGCCAGGGTTGGGCGCTCCTGGCGGCGATGGTCATTCTGCTAGTGCCACTGGTGGGACTCGCCGAGTACAGCGAGCAGGCGGGCAATCCGCTCATCGCCCACCTCGGCGTCGACCAGAGTGCCAACGCCCTGCAGTCGGGCGGCAACATGGAGGGCAAGGAAACCCGCTTTGGCATCGGCGCATCGGCCTTGTTTGCCTCCGTGGCCACCGCGACTTCCACGGGCGCAGTCAATTCCATGCATGACTCTTTCACTCCGCTGGGCGGTTTCGTGCCGCTGTTCCTGATGCAGCTCGGTGAGGTGGTGTTCGGAGGTGTTGGCACGGGGCTTTACTCCATCCTGGTATTCGCCATCGTGGGGGTCTTCATTGCCGGATTGATGATCGGCCGCACCCCGGAGTACCTGGGCAAGAAAATTGAGGCCTTCGAGATGAAGATGACCTCCATCGCGATCCTGGTCATGCCCGCCTTGGTCCTGGCGGGTACTGCGGTAGCCGTATCGATGACCGCGGGGCAGGCGGGTGTCGCCAATCCCGGCGCGCATGGATTTTCCGAGATTCTCTACGCCTTCACCTCGGCATCAAACAACAACGGCAGCGCTTTCGCCGGACTGTCCGCGAACACGCTGTTCTACAACGTGGCGCTGGGACTGGCGATCTGGTTTGGACGCTTCTGGCCGATTGTGGCCGTGCTCGCGGTGGCAGGGTCCCTGGCCGCCAAGAAGCGCGTGCCCGTGACCTCCGGAACCATGCCGACTCATGGTCCGACATTCGTCGTGCTCCTGATTGGCACCATTCTCCTGGTCGGCGCTCTGACCTTTGTACCGGCGCTGGCTCTGGGACCGGTCGTCGAGCATCTGATGCTCTGGCACTGACGGCCCGCATTGAAGAGAAAATCATGACGCATCAAAAACTGTCCATGTTTGACCGCTCGCTGCTGGGACCTGCGGTGGCAGACTCCTTCAGGAAACTCGATCCCCGTCTGCAGTGGCGCAATCCGGTGATGTTCGTGGTCTATATCGGGGCCATCCTGACCACGGTGCTGGGAGTGCAGGCGCTGCTGGGTCCAGGGGAGGCGCCCGCCTGGTTCATCATCAACGTCGCGATCTGGCTGTGGTTTACGCTGCTGTTCGCGAACTTCGCGGAAGCCCTGGCAGAGGGCCGCAGCAAGGCCCAGGCGGCTGCACTGCGCGGCCTGAAGCAGGCGGCGTGGGCCAAGAAGCTGGCCGATCCCGCGGATCGGACGCGCCACACGAGCGTCTCCGCTACGCAATTGCGGCGCGGCGATGTGGTGCTGATCGAATCGGGCGACTATGTACCGGCGGACGGTGAGGTCATTGAAGGTGCAGCCTCGGTGGATGAGAGTGCCATCACTGGCGAGTCGGCACCCGTCATCCGCGAATCCGGCGGCGATTTTTCGGCGGTCACCGGCGGCACCCGTGTGCTGTCCGACTGGATCATTGTGCGCGTGACGGTCGATCCGGGTGAGACCTTCATTGATCGCATGATCGCGATGGTGGAGAGCGCGAAACGCCAGAAGACACCGAACGAGATCGCGTTGACCATCCTGCTGGTGGCGCTGACCCTGGTGTTCCTGTTTGCCACGGCCACACTGCTGCCGTACTCCATTTATAGCGTCGCGGTCGCGAAGCTGGGAACGCCGGTCAGCATCACCGCGCTGGTGGCGCTGCTGGTTTGCCTGATTCCGACCACGATCGGCGCTTTGCTGTCGGCGATCGGCGTGGCCGGCATGAGTCGCATGATGCAGGCGAATGTCATCGCCACTTCCGGCCGCGCGGTCGAGGCGGCCGGGGATGTGGATGTCCTGTTGCTCGACAAGACTGGCACCATCACCTTGGGGAATCGCCAGGCTTGCGCATTCATGCCGGCACCGGGGGTGAGTGAGGAGGAGCTCGCCAGCGTCGCGCAGCTGGCCTCGTTGGCCGATGAGACCCCGGAAGGCCGCAGCATCGTCGTGCTGGCGAAGCAACGGTTTCAACTTCGCGAACGCGATCTCGGTGCTCTTGGCGCGACCTTCGTGGCGTTCTCGGCCCACACCCGCATGAGCGGCGTCGACATCGGTACGCGGCAGATTCGCAAGGGAGCCGCGGATGCCATTACCAGGCAGGTGGAGGCCACCGGCGCCGTGTTCCCCAAGGGCATCCAGACCACGGTGCAGGAGGTGGCGCGGCGCGGCAGTACGCCACTGCTGGTGTGCGACGGCGGGCGAGTACTGGGCATCATCGAACTCAAGGACATCGTCAAAGGAGGTATCAAGGAGCGCTTCGGTGAGCTGCGGCGCATGGGGATCAAGACCATCATGATCACCGGCGACAACAAACTCACCGCCGCAGCGATTGCCGCGGAGGCGGGGGTCGACGACTTTCTGTCGGAGGCGACGCCGGAGGCGAAACTGCGCCTGATCCGCGACCATCAGGGGCAAGGACGTCTGGTGGCCATGACGGGTGACGGGACCAACGATGCACCGGCGCTGGCGCAGGCCGATGTTGCCGTCGCCATGAATACCGGTACGCAGGCTGCCAAGGAAGCCGGCAACATGGTGGACCTGGATTCCAACCCCACCAAGCTGATCGAGGTGGTCGAGACCGGCAAGCAGATGCTGATGACCCGCGGTTCGTTGACCACATTCAGTATTGCAAATGATGTGGCGAAGTACTTCGCCATCATTCCCGCAGCCTTCGCGACCACCTATCCGCAGCTCAATGCACTGAACGTCATGCGCCTGGCCAGTCCCTTCTCGGCGATCCTGTCCGCGGTGATCTTCAATGCGTTGATCATCGTCTTCCTGATCCCCCTGGCGCTCAAAGGCGTGCGCTACCGGCCGCTGGGGGCAGCGGTGCTGCTGCGTCGTAATCTGCTGGTCTACGGCGTAGGGGGAGTTGTTGTGCCGTTCATCGGCATCAAGTTCATTGACCTGGTGCTCACCGTGGTCCACCTGACCTGAGGTATTGTCATGCGTTCACTCATACGTCCCGCGGTGGTGTTGTTGGTGTTCTTTACGGTGCTGACGGGATTGCTGTACCCGCTGATCGTCACCGGCATCGCACGCCTGGCTTTCCCCCAGGCGGCAGCCGGCAGTCTGCTGGTTCGCGACGGCAAACCGATCGGTTCGCGCCTGATTGGCCAGAATTTCAGCAACCCGAAGTACTTCTGGAGCCGGCCCTCCGCGACCACGCCGCAGCCATATGCGGGTACCGGCTCCACGGGCTCGAACCTGGGTCCGCTGAACCCGGCCTTGACGGACGCGGTGAAGGCCCGCATCCAGGCACTGCGGGCCGCCGACCCGGGCAATACCAGCCCGGTGCCGGTGGACCTGGTGACGGCATCAGCCAGTGGGCTCGACCCGGAGGAGAGCCTCGCTGCGGCCTATTACCAGGCGCCGCGGGTGGCCCGCGTGCGCGGTCTGAGCGTGCAGGCGGTGCGGGACCTGATTGGCGCCCATGCGCAGGGGCGCCTGCTGGGTCTATTAGGCGAGCCGCGCATCAACGTGCTGGCGCTGAATCTGGCGCTCGATGACCTCGCTCCGGGACCTGCGAGCAGGTAGCCTTGAAGCCATGGTGGAACGCCCGGATCCCGATCAACTTCTGGAACACGTCCAGGCCGAGGAGGCCCGAGCCAAACGTGGACAGCTGCGGATCTTCTTTGGCGCATCCGCCGGCGTGGGCAAGACGTATGCCATGCTCGAGGCGGCACGCGGCGTCAAAGCCACGGGCACCGATGTGGTCCTCGGATATGTTGAACCGCATGGGCGAGTCGCAACCGAGCGCCTGACCGAAGGTCTGGAGCGATTGCCGCCCCTGATCGTTCGCTACCGTGAGATCGCCCGCGCCGAATTCGACCTGGATGCGGCCCTTGCCCGGCATCCGGCCATACTGCTGGTGGATGAACTGGCGCATTCGAACCTGGTCGGTGGCGAACCGCCCCTCAGGCACCCCAAGCGCTGGCAGGACGTGGAGGAACTGCTCGAGGCCGGGATTCACGTGTGGACGACCGTCAATGTCCAACACCTGGAAAGCCTCAACGATCTGATTGTCCAAACCACCGGCGTGCAGCAGCGCGAGACGCTGCCGGACCATGTGTTCGACAAGGCGGATGAAGTCGAGCTCATTGATCTGCCGCCGGATGATCTGCTGGCGCGCTTGCGTGCTGGCAAGATCTACCTGCACGACGATGCGGCCAATGCCGTTGAACGCTTCTTCCGCAAGCCCAATCTCATGGCCCTGCGTGAGATCGCCCTGCGTCGGGTCGCGGACCGCGTGGAAGCCGCGGCGCGTGATTCGGCGGCCGGCGATCGTACCCCGCGCTCCAGGCTGGCCAGTGATCGGGTGCTGGTGGCCACAGGACCGGACGCCCAATCCGAACAGCTGATCCGGGTTGGCAAGCGACTGGCGGCCGCGCTGGATGCCGACTGGACCGTGGTCTATGTGGAGACCCCCGCATTGCTGAAGCTTTCCGAGCTTCAGCGCAACCGGCGGATTGAACTGCTGCGTCTGGGTGAGTCCTTGGGGGCCGAGACCGTGACTCTGGATGGCCCCACAGCCGTCGAGGCCCTGCTGGAGTACGCGGCGACGCGCCATGTGACCCGCGTGATCGTCGGTTCCCCAAAGCGCTACGGCTGGCGCGCACTGGTGCGGCCGTCCACTGCGACCGAACTGGCAAGGCGGGCTCGCGGCTTCGATGTGATTACCGTTGCGTCGCCCGATCCGATCATGACCAGAGCGGCGACCGGGCCGCCTTCAGCCGAGCGCATGGCGGCGCCCGTGCGCTGGAGTCGCTATGGCTGGGCGGTGGCACTGAACATCGCCTGTACGCTGGTGGCCCTGGCCATGTTCCCGCACCTGGACACCGTGAACCTGGTGATGGTGTACCTGTTGGGCGTCACCATTGCGGGACTGCGGCTGGGGCGGGGGCCCTCGGTCCTGACTTCGGTGTTGAGCGTGTGCGCGTTTGATTACTTTTTTGTGCCACCGCGCTTCAGCTTCGCCTTCTCCGATGCGCAGTACCTGATCACCTTCGCCGTCATGCTGCTGATCTCCCTGGTCATTGCGACGCTGATGGCCAGCGTGCGCCAGCAGACGCGGGTTTCCGGCGCTCGCGAGCGCCGCACGTCATTGCTGTACGCGATGAGCCGGGAACTGGCCGCGACGCGGGGCACGGCCAGCATGTGCCGGATCGCCGTGCGGCACGTTGCCGAGGTGTTTCGCTGCCAGGCGGTGGTGCTGTTGCCGGACGCCAATGGCCGACTGCGTTTTCCCACCGAGCCTCCGGGGGAAACCGCCCTGCGCGGAGCGGATCTGGCCGTCGCTCAGTGGGTGACGGATCACGGGCGCCAGGCGGGTCTTGGCACGGACACGCTGCCCGCGGCATCGGCCCTTTACGTGCCGCTGGGAGACGCGCTGCGGCATCTGGGCGTTCTCGCCGTCCTCCCCGAGAACCGTCGCCGGGTGACGCTGCCCGAACAGCGGCACCTGCTGGAGACCTTCGCAGGGCAGACGGGCCTGGCGCTGGAGCGGGCCTTGCTGGCGGAGCGTGCCGAGAGCGCCCGGGTATCCGCGGAAGGGGAGAGCCTGCGCAACACCTTGCTGGCGTCCATCTCACATGACCTGCGCACGCCCCTGGCCGTCATGGCCGGTGCCGGCAGTACCTTGGCTGAACACGGCGCGTCCCTGGATGAAGCCACCCGCGCGACGCTTGCGCGCTCCATTGAAACCAAGGCACGGGAGATGTCCGAGCTGATCTCCAATGTCCTGGATCTGATGCGTTTTGAATCCGGGCAGATCCGGCTGCGCAATGACTGGCAGACGCTCGATGAACTGCTGGAGTCCGCCCTGCGGCGGCTCGAAGCGCCGCTGGTGCGCTACGGCGTGGAGCTGCGACTGCCAGTGGAACTGCCCCCGGTCTATGTGGATGCCAGCCTGATCACCCAGGTGTTCACGAATCTGCTGGACAACATCATCAAGTACACCCCGCCGGGAACCCGGATTCAGCTGGCCGCGGCCGTCGATGACGGCGGCACGGAGGGTGCTCCTGCGACCAGCGTGCGCGTTACGGTGGACGACAACGGTCCGGGACTGCCACCCGGTGATCCGGCGCGATTGTTTGAGAAATTTCAGCGTGGCACCGGTGAGGGCACGATTGTCGGGGTGGGACTGGGGCTTGCCATCTGTCGGGTGATCATCCAGGCGCATGGCGGTGAGATCGAGGCACATGCCCGCCCCGGTGGCGGCACCAGGATTGAGCTGACGCTGCCAACCGTGGAGCCGACATGACCCAGGCCATGCACCAGATTCTGGTGATCGAGGACGACGCCTCGATCCGCCAGGTTCTGCAGGCCCTGCTGGGCTCCGTGGGGTTTCGTATTGTCGAGGCCGCCACGGCGGTGCGCGCCGACATCGAAGCCCGGGCCCACAGGCCGGATCTGCTGCTGGTGGATCTGGGGCTACCCGACGGCGACGGTATAGCCGTGATCCGCAGTGTGCGCAGCTGGTCGCCGGTGCCGATCATCGTGCTCTCGGCGCGCACCATGGAGGACCAGAAAATCGCCGCTTTGGATGCCGGCGCGGATGATTACATCAGCAAACCCTTCAGTGCGGCGGAGTTGCTGGCACGCGTTCGCGCGGCACTGCGACGCCATGTGCGCACCACGGATCAGGCGCCGCTGCTCGCGTTCGGGCCCATTGCGGTCGATCTGCAGCGGCGCGAGGCCAGCGGGCCGGACGGATTACTGCATCTGACTCCGCTGGAATACCGGGTGCTGGAGTGCATGGCCCGGCACAGTGGGATGATCGTGATGCAGGCCCAGCTGATCCGCGAGGTCTGGGGCCCCGGGCACCTCGGGGACACCCGCAGCCTGCGGGTGTGCATCAGAAATCTGCGTGGCAAGCTCGAGCCCTTGCCGCACCGACCGCGGTACCTGGTCACCGAAGCGGGGCTGGGTTATCGATTGCGACAGGATTAAGTGGGGGGAAACGTGCAAGAATCCGCCACGCTCCCCAGCGCTGCGAGTACTCCATCATGCACCTATCCACTATCTGGTCGGCCCTACTGTTCACTGGCATGGCCGCGGCGGCCAATGCGCATTCGCACTTGCGCAGCTCCACCCCCGCCGAGGGCAGCACCGTAAAGGGTCCACCGCCTCAAGCGGTGCTCGGGTTCTCTGAAAGTTCGCACCTGGCAGCCCTGACGCTGACTCACGGATCGCAGGCCGTAATCAAGGTCGCGCCACTGCCGCAGCAGGCGGCCCGCCAACTGACCGTGCCGTTGCCGAGACTGACAGCCGGGGCATGGACGCTGGCCTGGCGGGTGATCGGCGATGATGGGCATGTCACGCATGGCACTGTGCATTTCACCGTGGCCGCCCCTTAATGGTCGGTAATGGTTGACGCCCTGTCAGTCCTGATCCGGTCTCTAAGCTTTGTCGCAATGTTCGAGGCCGCCGGTGGTGGCCTCTTTCTGACAGTCTTCGGCCAGCGGTTATCGGTATCGAGAGTGCGGGTCTGGCGGCGGGTCCGAATCGCCACGGGCGCGGCGATGGCGTTGGTGCTGGTGAATTTCGCTCTCGAAGCGCCGCGTCTTGCAGGGGAGTTCTCCGGCCTGTGGGATCGCCAGCTGCAGCAGTTGGCCTGGCACACCGCGCTGGGCACAGCACTGAGTCTGAGACTGATCGGATTGGCGGTGGTCTTTGCCGGTCTGCAGCTGTCGTGGCGTCCGCATGGTGGCGGGACCCGCCGTCGCCTGCTCTCCGGTCTGCTGTGCATCGCGGGTCTCGCGGTGCTCGTGTCCGCCTTCACCAGCGTCGGTCATACGGTTGATCACGCCGACCGAGCCTGGCTGGCCTTGGTGCTGGTTGCGCATCTGGCCTGTATTGCCTTCTGGTTCGGTGCGTTATGGCCGCTGCGGGCGGCAGTGACCCTCGAGGAACCCGTTGCAGCCGCCGCATTGCTCGAGCAATTCTCGCAGCTTGCCGTGTGGATTGTTCCGGGGCTGCTGGCGGCAGGTGTCACGCTCAGCGTGCTGCTGCTGCCGGGCTTCGCGGTGTTTGGCCAGCCCTATGGCCGGCTGTTGCTCCTGAAGATGGGCGGGTTCTGTGTCCTGATGGTATTTGCGGGCTTGAACAAGCTGCGGCTGGTCCCGGCGCTGCGCAAGCGTGACCCTGGCGCCGTGCGGCGCCTGCGGCACTCGCTGCTGCTCGAGTACCTGGTCATTGCCGCGGTGTTCGCCGTGACTGCGACCCTGACGAGCCTTTACTCCCCGGACGCGGGGACGAATTAGGCCTGGCTTTACGGAATCACGTCGGGATTTCGCGACGCATCGCGAGGGCAAAAGCCCAGCACAGCGCATGTATGCTTGAGGGCTCGAGCCTCAGGTGTAGCGAGCAACGGTGCAATGAAGTGGTTCTGGAGCCGCCGGGCGGCGCCCGCGGAAGTGTCGGTCCGCCGGTTGACGGCGGCATTGAACGACCCGGAAAGATTCGGTCAATTGCTGCGGGAATTGCCTGAATCCGAAAGCCTGCGCCCGCGTCTCGCGCTGAACTTCTACGCGCGCGCCTGGGATGCGGCGACGGAGCGCGATCTGTGGATCGTGAGTGATGGGTTTCGGGTGCACTGTTACATGCTTGCGGGCCTGAAATTTCAGCAGGCCGCCTCGGTGCGGGTGCGGTGGGACGCCAGACGCCTGGAGCCGACCCAGCTCTCCGTGGAAGTCTTGGCGGACTGCGTGGCGAAGGTGACTCAGGGCCTCGTCACGCTCCAGGAAGACTGACCGTCGCTCCGAGCTGGGTTTGGCATAATGGCCCATCGCGCCGCAGAAGCGCGCCGGTCGCCGGGCAATACAGGGGGCGGTTTTGAGTCAGACCATCCGGATCGATGATCTCGTAGATGGCCAGAAGATTCGCGGGTTCAATTTCAACCTGTTGATCTGGTCATTCCTGGCGATGTTTGCGGATGGATATGACATCAGCGTCATGCCGTTCGCCATGCCGACGCTCTCCAAGATGTGGCATGTGGACGCAGGTTCCCTGGGCTACGTGCTCAGCGCCAGTCTCTTTGGGGTGCTGGCCGGTTCGCCGCTGCTGGGCTATGTCGGCGACCGCTACGGTCGCAAAGTGGCCATCATGCTGGGCAGCATCATCTACGGCGTCACCACCCTGGCCTTGATCTGGCAGCACGGATACTGGCCGACCATCGCACTACGCTTCTGTACCGGCATTGGTATTGGCGGTCTGATGCCCAATACGATTGCCCTGAACTCCGAACTCTCCCCCAAACGGTTGCGCGCCACGCTGGTGGTGCTGATGTTCACCGGGATCACCCTGGGCAGCAGTGCACCGGGGTATATCTCCGCGTGGGTGCTGCCCACGTTTGGCTGGAAGACGCTGTTCCTGGTGGGCGGCGCGGTGCCGCTGCTCGTGGGGGTGTGCCTGTATTTTGCGCTCCCCGAGTCGGTGAAATTCCTGGGTGGCCGGCCCGAGCGCAGACCGGAACTGCTGGCCACTGCGCGCCGCATGCGCCCGGACCTTGCACTGGGTGATGACACGCACTTCGAGTCCACGACCAGACCGAAGCCGGGCGGTGACGGTCTGGGCATCGCTGCAGTTTTCGGTCCCGGTTTCAGAGCGATCACACCGCTCCTGTGGGTGTGTTTTGTCACCGCGCTGATGGCCAATTACTTTCTGAATTCCTGGATGCCACTGCTGTTCAACAATGCGGGACTTACACCGCAGAAAGCCGCGCTGGCCTCCAGTCTGTACCACGTCGGCGGCACCGTGGGCGGTCTGCTGATCAGCGTGCTGCTGGATCGTTTCGGCTTTGTGGTCATCGCCGTGCTCTTTGTCTGCGCGGCGCCTGCCATTGCAGCGATTGGCGCCAGCGCTATGTCCTACGGGGCACTGGCGCCGCTGGCGGCCGTAGCCGGCCTGTGCGTGCTCGGGGCACAGTTCGGCAATAACGCGGCCGCGGGCCTCCTGTATCCCACCCAGTTTCGTTCCAAGGGGGTGGGCTGGGCGCTCGCCATTGGCCGCTTTGGGTCCATCGTCGGCCCGATTCTGGGCGGACAACTGATCAAGAACCATCTGCCGCTGCGACAGCTGTTTCTGGCAGCTTCCGCACCCATGCTGATCGGCGCCGTCGCAGCAGTGGTGCTGGTGTGGGTATGCTATGTGCGCCTGGGCGCACTGCGATTGAGCGACGTGCCCGTCCAGCGTTGACGGGCCGGACGGGGTGGGCTTGCTTAGCGCCGCCCGGCCGCCATGATCTTGCGGAAGAATGCTTCGTGGCGACCAATGCGCAGGTCCGCCAGCACTGCATCCTCGATAATACCCGCGCCATTGATCAGGAAGCTGGCCCGGCGTACCCCGAACCCCAGGGGGCCTGTCACCGCATACGCACGCGCGAGCGCCTTGTCCGGATCGCACAGCAGTGTGAAGGGCAGGGCGTGCCGGGCTGCGAAGGCGGCATGACTGTGTGGCAACTGCGGGCTGACCCCGGCCACGGTGACCTGGGCGCTCAGCAGCTGTGGGTACAAATCGCGCAGTAAGCAGGCCTCGCGGGTGCAGCCAGGAGTGAAGTCAGCCGGGTAGAAATACAGGATCAACGGGCCGTTTCTCAGCAGATCTGCCAGTGACACCGGCTTGTCGTTCTGGTCAGGGGCGGTGAAATCCGGTGCACGGTTCCCTGGTGTCAACATTCCACCCGCTCCTGGGGTTTACAGCTCGCGAACTGAGGCGTGGGCATCATATCTGTTATCGGATTTGCCAACCCGGATGCGGGTGCTAGAATCGCCCGCTCTTTTGGGACCCGGCGGCCACCTGGCTTGGGTTCCTGGCGAACATGTGGGGCGGTAGCTCAGTTGGGAGAGCGTCGCGTTCGCAATGCGAAGGTCGAGGGTTCGATCCCCTTCCGCTCCACCATAAATTCCAGTGTTTCGTGACATCTGCGCTTTCCGGAGTTTCTCCGTAAGCGCAGGGTAAGCGCAAGTTTAGCCGCTGCCTTCCATGGCGTTCAAGGTGCTGCTCGCGATCGATTCCATCGATCCTGGCGGCTGCAATTCTAGGCCTTGGAGTCCGCACCATGACCACCACACCCGCAGCCAACCAGACGGACGATGTGCTCGGTGTGGCATGGTTTCACAGCCTGTCCGAGTACCAGCGCTGCCTGTGGCTGCTACGGGCAGGCTCGGATGTGCCAGCCGATGCCTGGGCGCTGTACAAATCCAGGCTGCCCCAACACCAGATTTCCCCAACGCCGCCACGACCGTGAATCACCACGGCCGCGACGGCTCATCAAAACCAGCAACAGAGGTACTGATCATGAGTGTCGAGAAATCTACCATTACCCTCACCCTCACGGGGGTTCCGGGCGACCGAAAAGTGTCCGTCATAAAGGTCGTGCGCCAGCTGACCGGCCTTGGCCTGATGGAAGCCAAGGACGCGGTCGAGGCGTTGCCGGCCACCATCAGGTTCCCGGCCACGGACGATAGCCTCGCGTCCATGCAGGAATTGGAGTCCACAGGGGCTGTTTTCACCAGCGAACAAGTAGCTAACCCGCAACTGTCCGAGGCCGCCGAGCGCGTGCTGCGCGATCTGCAGATGCGAGCCATGGAGATTGCCTCGGTGCTGCGCCTGATCGACCAGGACAGCGACAGTTGCGCGACTACCATGGTCCATCGCGAGGCTGCATGGCTCGCCGCCGCGCCCATCTCGGGATTGGCGGCGGCTCTTCCTTCGCCGGAGGCACGGGCTCGCTTCGGAATTGTCGCAACCACTTTCGCGCCTGGCGCCTGGCCCAGCCAAAGCTGCGTTTACGACTCACGACGAGGCCCTCCGCTCCGGTTGATGTAGTGCACGGCGTGCACTACAATGGCTAATGCCAAAGGTCGAGCAGTTCAGTCGCTGCCGGATCGAGATGTACTTCAATGACCATGCGCCACCACATTTCCACATCATCACGCGCTCGAACGAGCGCCTCTCTGTTGTCATCGAGACATTGGCAGTATTGGCGGGCTCAGCCGATTCGCGCGATGTGCGTGAGGCGCTTATTTGGGCAAGGCGTAACCGTCCAACACTGCGCCGCCTTTGGCGACAGTATTTAGGGCAATCATGAGAATCAGTGAAGGCAAGCTTCCGCGGATCACGATGGCAGTTGGGCAGACCGACTATCGGCTCGTGGTCCGCTTTGTCAAAAGCCGTAAGGTGTTCTTCGTGCTTATGCGCGAGTTCATCCGGCGCTCGAAGGCGCTCAAGCCGCTGCTGGATAAGCGGACCTTCCTCCAGGCCGCTCTTGGCGAGGGCGGCCACAGCGTTGTTTGGCCGAACGGCATTGACCTGGGCGCTGATTCGATTCGGGAACTGGCGCTTGAGCAGAACGGCCGCGATGATGCTGTTGAGTTCATGCGGTGGCGCTGGCGCAATCAACTCAGCTTGTCTGCCGCAGCCGAGGCAATCGGTATCTCTCGCCGGCAGGCCGCCTACTACGCGAGCGGCGAGCATTCGGTGCCGCGCCACATTCTGCTCGCTTGCAAGGGCTGGGAAGTCGAACAACAGCACGCAGCGGCCTGAGCACTTATCGCCTAGGACGCACGGAGGCGCCAATACAGCGGTGCAGGGTGCGGCCGCTACGTTGGGCATGGCTGAAGGGTGCGGAACGGCGGGGCGCTACGCTGCTTCGAGCATGGACTTGATGGCACTCGGCCCATACGGTTTGCCAGATGCGGGGCGAGGCTCGCCTGAGGGGGCGATGATGGGTAGAGAATGGGGGCGTTTGCGGCGCCGGGACGTCCAGCGCTGGCCACCGCACATGAGGGGGGTGCTACCGGGTCAGGAAGAAATGCGTCAGCAGGATATCGAGAAGGCCAAGGAATGCGACGCTGATTATGACCGCTTTCACCAGCAGGCGGCCACGCAGGAACCGGCCGAGGATTCCGAGCCAGATTGCACCTAGGGTTACGGTGTCGAGCACCAACTGTGTTGCGGGGGCCATGTGTTACGCGGCTAGGGTGTGAGCTTACCGATCGGCTCAGCGTAAAGCGGCCCGACAGGACCCGACGGCTTGCGAGGAACAGTCTCGGCGAGAACGCGCGAGACTGTGCCGACGCCGCAGCGGATCTCTTTGGCGATCCACAGTTTACCGTGACCAGCACGACGCAAGGCTTTGATGCGACGTGTGACGTGTCCGGAGACAGGCGGCCTGCCGATCGGGCGCCCCGAGCGTGTGCCGGATGTCCGAGCCCGAGCAAGGCCAGCCCTGACGCGCTCAACAATGACGGCACGCTCGAACTCGGCGAACACACCAGCCATCTGCAGGAATGCCCGGCCGGCAGCCGTCGATGTATCGATCTGCTGCTGATGCAGGTACAGCCCGACGTTCTGGGCTCGCAGTTCGTCCATGAACTCGACCAGGTGCCCGAGACTGCGGCCAACACGGTCAATCGACCAGGCGGCCACCAGGTCAAGCCTGCCCTGTACAGCGTCCTTGGCCAACTGGTCGAACTGAGGGCGCTTATCGCGGCCCTTGTTGCCGCTGATGCCATGATCGACGTACTCGCCAACGACCTGCCAGCCGCGCTGCTCGGCGACGCGCTGAAGGTCCTGGCGCTGGTTCTCAACCGTCTGCCCAGCAGTGCTGACTCGCAGATAGATCCCGACTCGCAGTGGTTTGCCCATGACGGAAGCCCCGGTGATGTCCTGCATGAGAGATTACTCCTAGCTATACAGAAAACAAGTGTCTGGGAATGGCGTAATTCCGCAGTGGTAAGCCGTTGATACTGTGGTGCTACGTCTGCGGGAAAGTAGGCAGGGTTTCGGTATAGACGGGCGCGCCAGTAGCGAAACGGCGATGCGGGCGGGCGTACGGGGGCGCGCAGGGTTGGCGCGCGGGCATAGGCCACGCGCTGTCCTTCAGTCCGCGTAGTCCGTGAGGTCCGTGATTTACTATCTTTATCCCACAGCCCTCTTAAATCCTCACTGATTGGAATAGCGAAGGCCGTCGGCGCGCGCGAGGGCGCGAGGGCGCGGGGAACAAGATAGAGAATCACGGACTTTACGGACCTCATGGACCGGATCACGACTGGCCCCGTCGCCCGATGGCCATGGCGGCGCCGATGCGGTCACGGATAGACAGGTCACGCTTGGCATAAATGACGACATTTCGCCCGTCAACTTTCCAGCGCCCGTCCGTCTGAGTATCGTTCCTGACGGATATGTAGCCGGCGGCCTCAAGCCGATGCGGGATCTGCCGACTACTGCGCCGATCCTTGAGAAATTCCCGGAATGAGTCGCTGGCGTAGGTGCATAGCATGTCCACTGTCACCGCCTGCGGGCTTTGCAGGGCCTCCAGAGCGTCCGCCATCTCGGCGTCCTCCGGTGCCCGGTTGGCATCGACAATGTCCTGGAAGGCCGCAGTCTTCGGTGGGGGCGCCTTTGGGTTGAATCCCGACAGGTCCAGGCTCGCAAGGTAGGCGCCGACATGCCCATAGCCACCGGCGCCGTACCAGGCGTAGAGGTTCCGCCAGTAGGTTTCGCTGAACTCCTCCTTGGTCCGCTCCGACCAGGCGACGTAGTGCCGGCGATCATCGGCGGGCAGGTAAATGCCGTCCTGCTTGTGATTGCTGGTGATGATGACGCCGCACACGTTCATGACCGAGTGCTCGCGCAGGTTCTTCTCATCGCACCGCAGGACATCAGGCGGCGCCGCGGTGTAGATCTTCATGTGATCGTAGAAGGCGAACCGGTCCACATCGCCTAAGTCCCGCGCCTCACTGATGCGCAGGATCACCGATTTCACGAAGCCGTTGAACCGGCCGAACATGTGGCCCGGGGAGACCTCCACGAAGTTCCACGGACCGACGGCATACTTCACTGGCTCGAGGATCGTGTCCTTGCCGATGCCCTGTGCGCCGCCCAGTACCAGGGCATGGTTGGGCTTCTCGCCGGGGCGCTGAACGCGGTGGGCCAGCCACGCCACGATGTGATCGGTGTTGTCCGGGTAGATCTCCTTGATGTGTTCAACCCAAGGGGCGGCGCGGGCCGGCTCTCCGGAATGAGCGGTAGGCCCCCTGTACAGGTTGAACGTGTCGCAGCCGGGCCGGTCGATCCATCCTCCCGCGTCCACCAGTTTGTCGGCAATCAGCATCGGCCGCCCCGGCGCCCAGGTCATCTGA
>DASXFV010000098.1:0-6999 GCA_036489445.1 Steroidobacteraceae bacterium
TAAAACTTCAGCACCAGGTTCCCCGCATCGGTGCCGAGCTGGTAGACGCGGTTTTCATAGGAGTTCAGCGCCAGCAGACGTCCATCGCCTTCGATGCCCACGGACGCGGCGGCATCCAGCACCACATCGGGGCTGAGCGCCTCGAAGGGGCGCGCGGCGGCTTCAGTAGCGCTGCGCTCGGACTTTCTGTTTATCATGGCGCCATCACATCACAGGGGCGAGAGTAGGCATGGATCGAGGCACCATTCTGGTCACGGGCGGCGCGGGATATATCGGCAGTCATGTGGTCCTGCAACTGCGCGAGCGCGGGGAATCCGTGGTCGTGCTGGATGATCTGTCGCGCGGCTTTCGGCAGGCCGTCGGCCAATCCGTCGGCAATACCCCGCTCATCGTCGGCGACGTCGGCGACCGGCAGCTGGTGACACGCCTGTTGCGCGAACACAGCGTGAAGACGGTGCTGCATTTTGCGGCGTTCACCATGGTGCCCGAGTCGGTGCGCGACCCGCTCAAGTACTACGCCAACAATGTCTGCGGCACGCGCAACCTGTTGCAATGTTGCGCCGAATCCGGGGTCCGTCACTTCGTATTCTCCTCGAGCGCGGCAGTATACGGGACCCCGGCCAGTGACCTGGCCGCGGAGGACGCTCCGACCGCCCCCATCAATCCCTATGGCACGTCCAAACTGGTCTCGGAGTGGATGCTGCGCGACCTGGCGGCGGCCACGCCGTTGCGCTATGTGGCCTTGAGGTACTTCAATGTCGCCGGCTCCGACACGGGTGGCCGCATCGGCCAGGCGACCCCCGGAGCCACTCTCCTCATCAAGGTGGCCAGCGAGGCCAGCGTCGGCAAGCGGCCGCATGTGAGCATTTTCGGCACGGATTACCCGACTGTCGATGGCACCGGGATCCGTGACTACATCCATGTCGAGGACCTCGCCGGGGCGCATCTGTCGGCACTGGATCACCTGCGCCGCGAGGGAGCCAGCGCCGTGCTCAATTGCGGGTATGGTCACGGCTACAGCGTACGTCAGGTGCTGGACAGCGTGCAGCGGGTGTCGGGGCGCGCGCTGAGGATCCGCGAGGAACCCCGGCGCGCCGGTGATCCGGCCGTGCTGGTGGCGCGGGCCGACCGGATCCGCGACCTTCTGGGTTGGACACCGAAGCTGGATGACCTGGACACCATTGTGCGCACGTCCCTGGAATGGGAAAGCCGGCTGCTGCGGGAGCCCTGGTAAGGCATAGAATGCCCGCCCATGCGTTTTTTGTGGCCCAAATCTCTGAGTGGTCTGATGCTGCTGGGCGTCGCGGTGATCGCCGTGCCGCTGCTGGTGGCCATCTCCAATGCTGCGCTGCAGATTCAGCAGCTGGCCGATTCCAGCCGAACCGTCGCCTCTGAAGGCATCGGGTCCGCGCGAGCCAGTGAGGACCTGATGTCCGAAGTCCTGCTGCTGGAACGTGCCACCAGCCTCTACCAGGTGCTGGCCGATCGCAAGCTGCTGGATGTGTACCGGGAGCATGATGCCCAGCTGACCACCTCCAGGGAACAGCTGGCCCATCAGTTGCGCTCCGCGCAAGCCCGCCAGGCCTTGGCCCAGCTGGGCACCCTGCAGCATCTGATCGCGACCCAGGTCATGGCCCCCGGCGCGAACAGCGCGGCGATCGGTGCCACCCTGCCGCAGTTCGCCGAAATGAGCACCCTGGCACAACGGATCGCGGTGCTGAGCAAGGTGGAGATCGACGCGCAGATTGCCGGCATCCAGCGCCGCACCGGCGAGTCCCAACGGCTACTGCTGTGGCAAAGCGGTCTGCTGCTGCCGCTGGCGGTGTTTGCCATCGTGGTACTGACCTTTGGGGTCGGCCGACCACTGCGGCAGATCGACCGGGCGATCAGCGAGCTGGGGCGCGGGAACCTCGCCCACCCGATCGGCGTCAGTGGTCCTAAGGACATCGAGCGCCTCGGTCGCCAGCTCGAATGGCTGCGCAGCCGGCTGCTGGACTTTGCGGCGGAACGAAACCGATTCCTGCGGCACATGTCACATGAGCTCAAGACGCCACTGGCCAACATCCGGGAGGGCACCGAATTGCTCATGGACGGAGCGGTCGGTCAACTTGACTCCGACCAACGCGAAGTCACCGGAATACTGCGGGAGAATGGTCTTAAATTGCAGCGACTGATTGAAAACCTGCTGTCCTTCAGCGCCTGGCAGACCAGCAGCGTGGGGCTGGAAACCAGCGAGTTTCGCCTGCGCCCGCTGGTCAAGCAGGTGCTGGAAAACCAGCAACTGACGCTCCTGAGTCAGCGCGTGCGGCTGGAAGTGAAGATCGAGGATGTCACCCTGACAGCCGACCGCGGCAAGGTGCGTCTGATCCTGGACAATCTGCTGTCCAACGCCATCAAGTACTCACCGAAAGGCGGCGCCATCTACCTCTCCGCCCAGGCCGATGGCGAGCAGTTGCTGATGGATGTGGCGGATGCGGGCCCGGGCATCCCCTATGACGAACGGGCGCATATCTTCGAGGCGTTCTATACCGGCAAGGCGGCACGCAGCGCCAGCGTGAAAGGCACCGGCATCGGCCTGTCGGTGGTGCTGGAATTTGTCGCGGCACATGGCGGAGCGGTACAGATCGTGGACGGGCAGTTTCCGGGGGCGCATTTCCGGATCACCATGCCCTTATGCTGCCCAGGCCCCCAAAGCGCTCCGGGCGGCTCTGACCCCCAAGCCCAGGCCAAGGCCAAGGGGCCGGCCCCTTCCAAGGAACAGGCCAATGCTGCCTAGTTCCCGGTCCCGGTCCCGACTGATCGTGTTGCTAGTCTGTACAGTGATGGGCGGGTGCGCGAACCTGGCGACCACTCGCCAGGCACCGCCTCCGGATCGTCCGCCCACCATCGATCGTGCGGTGACCGAAGCGGCGTTACTGGCCAGTTATCTTGAAGTGCTGCAGCGGGTGGTACAGGGCGCACCGGCCGAACAGGCGGAGATTCTCAGTGGCACCCGCCATGATTTTGAAATCGCACCGACTCCGAGCCACGAACTGCGCTATGCGATGGTGCTCGCGACGCCGGGTCACCCCGGGACGGACTGCGCCAAGGCCCAGCGCCTGCTGCGGGAACTGATCGCCACCCAGGAAACCCTGCTGCCCGCAGAACGGGCCATGGCCTTCCTGACCCTGCAGAACGTGGAGCAGACCCTGGCGCAGACCGCACAAATCCGGCATTTGCAAACCTCCGCCGATCACGACCCGGACCACGACCGCTATGCGGCGCTGAACCGCCGGCTGCAGACCGAAATGGACGACAACGCGCGTCTGCACAAGGAACTGGACGAGGCGCATGCCAAACTGGACGCCATCGCCAATATCGAACGGGCCTTAAGCAAACCCAAGGCTTCAGGGGCAATACCACAGTGACCACCGCCAGCAAACGCAAAGCCCGAATCCTGGTCGTGGATGATGACCCGGGCCTGCTGCGCCTTCTCACCATCCGGCTGCGCGCCGAGAACTACGACGTCGAGGCGGTCGAAGGCGGCCCGCAGGCCTTAGCAGCGGCCAGCCGCTTCCGGCCTGACCTGGTCATCACGGACCTGCGCATGGAGCCCATGGATGGCATCGCGCTGCTGAAGGAACTGCAGAACCGCTGGCCGGGCCTGAAAGTCATCCTGCTCACCGCTCACGGCACCATTCCTGATGCCGTGCAGGCGACACAAATGGGCGCCTTTGGATTCCTGACCAAGCCGGTGGACAAGCAGGAGTTGCTGGACCAGGTGCACAAGGCGCTGCGCATTTCCGGTTTCAGCTCCTCCGATGAGGACTGGCGCGCCGAGATCGTCACCCGCAGTTCCGTCATGGAAGAAAAACTGTCCCAGGCGCATATGGTCGCTGGCACGGATGCTCGCGTGCTGATCACCGGTGAAAGCGGTACCGGCAAGGAAGTCCTCGCGCGCGCCATTCACAAGGCCAGTCCCCGCCGCAACCACCAGTTCGCGGTTGCCAATTGCAGCGCCATGGCCGAAGAACTGCTGGAGGTGGAACTCTTCGGCCAGGAAAAGGACGCGTCCGACGCCGAACGTGTGCTGCCCGGTCTGTTCCGCAATGCGGAGGCCGGCACGCTGCTGCTGGATGAAATCGGTGATATGCCCATGCGGTTGCAGGTCAAACTGCTGCGCGTCCTGCAGGAGAACGTCATCCGGCCGGTGGGTGGCACCGTCGGCATTCCCGTGAACGTGCGCGTCATTTCCGCAACGCGTCACGATCTGCAGCAGCTGATGCAGCAGGGGCACTTTCGCGAAGACCTCTACTATCGGCTCAATGTCGTGCACATCGAGATGCCATCGTTATTGCGTCGTCGCGAAGACATCCCGCTGCTGGTGGCGCACTTCCTGGCGGTGATTGCCGGGGAAAGTGGTGCCCGCAAGATCTATGCGCCTGAAGCCGTGGAGCTGCTGGCCACCGCGGAGTGGCCCGGCAACATCCGCCAGCTGCAAAACGTCGTGCGCCAGAACGTCGCCCTGTCTCAGACACCCATCATTCCCGTGGAGCTGGTCCAACAGTCTCTCGGCGGCAGCCAAGGCAAACTGCCTTCATTCGATGAGGCGCGCGATGAATTCACGCGCAGCTATTTATCGCAGATCCTGCAAATCACGGGCGGCAACGTGAGTCAGGCAGCACGCCTGGCCAAGCGCAATCGCACGGATTTCTACAAGCTGCTGGGGCGCCATCAGCTCACCCCGGAAGAATTCAAGCAGCGCTGATCTGACTTCGCCGCCCTTCACAGAGCTTTGGCTGCGGGGATCTGTCGGGCAAATTGCGCGGCATCAATGTGATGCTTCTCGAGCAGGTCGTACAGAGTCGGTCGCGTAATGCCCAGGTATTCGGCGGCGCGCGACAGATTACCGCGGGCGAGCGCCAGCGCCTGGCGGGTCGCCTGGGTCTCCGCCTTCTGACGGGCGACGCGTAAATTCAAATGCTCGGCATCACACTCCTGATCCGGCAGACCAAGGTCGGAGGGGGTGACCACCGCGCCCTCCGCCATGATGACCGCGCCCTTGATGCGATTCTCGAGTTCGCGCACATTGCCCGGCCATTGATGTGACTGCACGGCGCGAATCGCCTCCGGTGAGAAGGCCCGCACCGGCTTACCAAAGCGTTCAGCCATCTGCTGCAGCAGCCACTGCGCCAGCAGCACACTGTCTCCCTGCCGTTCACGCAACGCGGGGATCCGCAGAGAGACTTCGCTGATGCGATAAAAAAGATCATCACGAAACTTACCGGCGGCGATCAATTCTTCGAGATTGCGGTTCGTGGCGCATAGAATCCGCGATGCCAGCGGCACTGGCGTCCTGCCGCCGATCCGCTCAACCGTTCGCTCCTGCAACACCCGTAGCAGCTTCGCCTGCAGTGAGGCCGGCATTTCGCCCATCTCGTCCAGAAACACCGTGCCCTTGCCCGCCAGCTCGAGCTTGCCTAGCGTGCGCTGTGCGGCGCCCGTGAAGGCGCCCTTCTCGTAGCCAAACAATTCGCTTTCGAGGAGGTTCTCCGGGATGGCGGCGCAATTGATGGCCACAAAGGGTTCTTGCGCGCGGCCGGACAAGCGGTGCAGAGCCCGCGCGACCAATTCCTTGCCCGTGCCGCTCTCACCGAGCACGAGTACCGTGGCGCCGGTGGGGGCTACTTTCTCCACTGCACGGCACAGTGTACGCATGGCATCGCTGACGCCCAGAATGCCTTCCAGGGCCATAGACCCCGTTTGCTGGCGCAGCTGGACGTTCTCCGCTTCCAGCTCTCGCATGCGAAACGCCCGGCGCACGACGATGGACAGAACGGCTGCGTTGAGCGGCAAATGGTAGAAGTCTGTGGCGCCCAGCCCCACTGCCTTCACAGCCAGATCGCGCCCCTCTTCACCGGTCATGGCCACGATCTTGGTCACTGGAGCCAGGTTGAGGATCTGCCGTAGGACGCCAAGATTCTGCGTCTCCCTGCCACCGTTGCATTCACCGAGGTTGATGAGCACCACATCCGGTTCGAGCCGCCGGACCAGTTTCAGTGCCTGTTCCCCGATCGGACTGCACGTGACATCGAGATCAGAAAATACCGCAGCTACCTCGCAGCTGATGGCAGCATCATCCTCCAGGATCAGCAGCTTGCGGCGCTCACTCAATTCGCGGTACTCATGGCAATGAAGTCAGTGGAACCTTTACACCCTGCTGTAAAGCCTACCGCCACCGATGCTGAATACTGTGCCACCGTTCACACTGCAGGGGCCAAAAGAGTCTGCGTCGGACGGTAGAATCACCGCGATGGCGACCTCCGCAATAAGTCCGATTGCTGCAATCCATGGCCGGATGAGCCTCTTCTGGCGGGCCGCCCTGGCCGCCGCGTTGTTGGTATCCGAAAAGTTCCTGCTGAACTTCTTTGTCGATTTCGACGCAGCCCAGTCCGCCACCGGTTTGGGAGAGCACGTGCGCGAGGTGCAGCACTGGGGCTTCCGCTGCGTCGTTACCTTCGCGGCAGCGTTGGCGCTGTTCGGGTATGTACAGGGAAATGAGCGCCTGATGACTGTCAACGCGCGGGCCAGCGCTGAGCCGTTGCGACTCCGGTGGCTCGGTGCGCACGCTACGCTGTTTGTGCCGCTGGCAGTACTGACATTCTCGTTCTACGGAAACCATGGGCTGCGCTGGCCGGTGGGGCTTATTGCGGCATCCTGGTTACTGGTGGCGACCGCCTCGGTGCTGGCGCTGCTCGCGGCGCTTGCGCCGCGGAGAACATGGCAAGACGCGGCAAAGACTCTGGGCAGTTTGTGGCTCTACGCCGCCGCGGCCTCCGTCGCGGCTGCCTCCGCGATGCAGTGGAGCCAAATGCTCTGGGCACCGACAACGCGTATCACTTTCGATCTGGTCGATCACATTCTGCGGCCGCTGATCCCTTCCCTACGCAGCGATGCCGCCACGCAGGTTCTGGACACAGGGCGATTTGCGGTGGAGGTCTCCTACCTCTGCTCTGGTCT
>DASXFV010000052.1:0-1740 GCA_036489445.1 Steroidobacteraceae bacterium
CCTCGCCGATGAACCCACCGGCAACCTCGACACCGAAAACGGCACTGCGGTCATGGACATGCTGACGCAGATCAATCGCGCCGGCACGACCGTGATCATGGTCACACACTCGCTGGTGCACGCGGCGGTCGCGGCGCGCACCGTCAAGCTGCTCGACGGACAGGTGGTCAGCGAAACATTGCTCGCTGCCTGAGGCGCCCCGACGTATGTTCCGCAACTGTCTGGCCGCCGCCCTGCGCCATCTGGCGCGTAACAAGCTCTACACCGCCATCAGCGTGCTCGGGCTGTCGTTGGGACTGTGCACCGCGCTGCTCGCGGCACTCGTGATCCACAACGAACTCAGCCACGATCACTTCATCCCGGGGTACGACCGCATCTACATGGCGATTACTGCCATCACGCCCCCCGAGGGAGCGACGATCTACAAGGACAGTACCAACGGCTTCGTCGGCAAACAGCTCGCCCTGAGGTTCAGTGAGATACAGGCAATGACACGCCTGTTTGCCGGTACGGCGATCCTCAGTCATACCAACGTTGAAGCACACGAGCACGTCTATTGGGCGGATCCCAATGCGTTTCAGGTCTTACCGCTGCCGGTGGTCGCGGGCAACCTGAAATCAGCGCTTTCGCGCCCCGGCAACATCGTCATATCGAGAAGCATTGCGCGCAAGTACTTCGGCCGCGACGCACCACTGGGCGAGACGCTCGTGGAGAAATTTGACGGGCACCCCGAGACCGCTGTGCTGACCGTGGCGGCGGTGATTGAGGACCTGCCGCCGAACGGCACCCATCTTACCGCAGGAATATTCCTGCCCTCTCTGGCGCCTTGGACGCCGTTGTACCAGCTGGACCACCTTCCCGACAATGATCGCTCAGACGTAATCGGCACATACACCTACTTGAAGCTGGCGCCAAACGCCTCCGCTGAGCAAGTGCTGCAGACATTGCCCGCGATGGCACAGACCTTTTGGGCCGGCGTGCCCAAGGACTGGGCGCTGGCCCTCAAGCTGGTGCGCATGGACCGCATAGACGCAAACAAATGGTTCAACCCCGGATTCTCCAACAGGCTTGCGATGATCATCATCGTGGGGTTCGGCATCCTCCTCATCGCCGGCGTCAACTTCGTCAATCTGCTCACCGCCCGCTCCGCGCTTCGCGCCAAGGAAGTGAGCGTCCGCAAGCTGGCGGGCGCCCAGCGGCGCGTACTGGTGCTGCAGTTTCTGGCTGAATCGAGCGCCTACGTGATCGCCGCGACCGTCGTGGGCGTCGCGCTCGCTGAACTGCTATTGCCTTACGTTAATGCATTTCTCATCACCGGCGCGACGTTCAAGTATTGGCAGGATCCGATGCCCATCGCCGCCATTGCCCTGGCGGCGCTCCTACTCGGCATGCTCGCAGGCGCCTATCCTGCTTTCGTGCTGTCCGCATTTCGCCCGCTGCGCGTCCTGACCGGGGACACCCGAACTTCGCGCAGTACGGGATTGCTGCGGCAGATCCTCGTGACCGCTCAGTTCTCGATCCTGATCGGACTGGTCATCGCAGCCGCCGTGGTATATCAGCAGCGACGATTCGCCACTCAGGATGCGCTGCGGGTCGACACCGATCAGATGCTGCTGATCCGCTCGCCCTGCAATGCGGGGTTCACCTCCGAGCTGCGCCGGCTGCCGGGCGTTCGCGGCGTGTCCTGCTCATCGGGCAACCTGGTGGATCATGGAGGCATAAATGTCTGGCTCCTCAACG
>DASXFV010000018.1:0-5395 GCA_036489445.1 Steroidobacteraceae bacterium
AACACCGGATCTGGATGATCCGAAACTGCTGATCGCCTTCTCGCAGGTCATGCCGAAGCTGCGGGCGGCCGGGTTGCTGCAGGCCTATCACGACCGCTCCGACGGTGGACTACTGGTGACGCTGCTGGAGATGGCTTTTGCCGGACACTGCGGCGTGAATATCAATGCTGCTGCATCCGGCCCGTCTGCGAGCATTGCCCACCTGTTTGCCGAGGAGCCCGGCGTGGTGGTGCAGGTCAGCGACGCCCGCCGCGCCGAATTCCTCGATCTGCTGAGCGAGCATCACCTGCTGGCGCACGCCCGCCGCGTTGGCGCCCCGCGCGCCGACATGCTGGTCCACATTTCGGGCGCCGGTGAAAACCTGGTGGCGCCGTGGAGCGAACTGCGGCGTGCCTGGTCGCAGACCTCGTTCCAGATGCGCCAGCTGCGCGATGATCCGGAGTGCGCCGCCGAGGAACTGGCCGCGCAGATTGATGTGACGGATCCGGGACTGAGCGTGGCACTGAGCTTTGATCCGCAGGAGGACATTGCTGCGCCCTTTATTGCCAAGGGTGCGCGACCGCGGGTCGCGATTCTGCGCGAGCAGGGCGTCAACAGCCAGGTGGAGATCGCGGCCGTATGTGAGCAGGCCGGCTTCGAACCCCATGATGTGCATATGACAGACATCCTGCTGGGACGGCGTCAGCTCGCTGAATTCCAGGGCCTGATCGCGTGCGGGGGATTCTCTTACGGCGACGTGCTGGGCGCCGGTGAGGGCTGGGCCAAGTCCATCCTGTTCAACAGCGTTGCACGCGCGCAGTTCGCGAGATTCTTTGCGCGTACCGATACCTTTACGCTGGGTTCCTGCAATGGCTGCCAGATGCTGGCGGCGCTGAAGTCGCTGATACCGGGTACGCAGCTGTGGCCGCGCTTCGTCACCAATCGTGTGGAGCAGTTCGAAGCGCGCTTCGCACTGGTGCAGATCCTGGATTCGCCCTCGGTCCTGCTGCAAGGTATGGCCGGATCGGTACTACCGATAGCCGTGGCGCACGGTGAAGGGCGTGCCGAGTTTGAATCCCCCGAGCAACTGACCGAGTGCGAGCGCCGTGGTCTCATCGCCTACCGCTATGTGACCCATTATGGGCAGCCGGCGCAGCGTTATCCGGCAAACCCCAATGGCAGTCCGTTGGCAATCGCGGCACTGTCGAACGCAGACGGGCGGGTGACCATCACCATGCCGCACCCGGAACGCTCCTACCGCAACGTGCAGAACTCCTGGGTGCCTGATGGCGTCGGGGAGTGGAGCGGGTGGATGCGCATGTTCAGGAATGCGCGGATGTGGCTGGGGTAGGGCTGCGCACCGCATACAGTTCCATCTGTGCCTTGCTGCTGCCCGCAAGGGTGAAGTGCGCAAGCTCAAAGCCGCTGTCGCGCAGCAGGGCAATCAGTCGTTCGCGGGTGAAGGTGTGGCAGTTCTCCAGCTCCGTCCAGTGGGGATTGGCATTTGCCAGATCCATGCTCTTCCAGCTCGAGGATGCGAGGTCCGGAGTGCTCAGCACCAGCACGCCCCCCGGGTGCAGCACCTGTGCCGCCTTGCGCAGTGCCTGCAGCGGATAGGGAATCTGCTCCAGCACGCCCATCATCGACAGAACGTTTGGCACGATTTCGAACGGCACCTTCATGAAGTCCTGATGGACGGCGTTGAAACCCAGGCCCTGGATCCGGGTGACGGCCTCGGCTCGGATGTCCAGTCCCACGGAGGCGAATCCGTAGTCCGAGGCTGTCATGACCAGTGTGCCGTCGCCGCAGCCGACATCCACCCAGATGGGTCGGCTGGCCGGGTTCTGCAGCTGCGCATAGCCTCCGAGCAACGTCACCACTTTGTCCACGAGCGGCGCCCATACCCGCTGGGCATCCGTGGCGCCTACCGGCACCGTGGGGACGCTGGAGCGGGTGTTGAGCAGGACTTCGGCCACTCCCGCCTCACTCCAGTGAAACCGATTGTGCACATGCCCGCATGCAGGACATTTCATCCATTCGATGCTCGGCGGCAGGGGTTCATGCCACAGCGCATGCGTGGTGCAGTTGGCAAATCCAGCCGTGATACTGGCCCCCCCGCACAGCGGACAGGCTGGGTAGGCCGCCAGCAGCGCGGACAGGGGCGGGGGCCCTTCCGCCGCATTGGGCCCCGGCTGCACCGGTCCGCAATCAGGCACGTCGATGCATTCGCGGGCGGCGCCGCTGCGCTGCTGCTGCGTCATCAGCTCGATGGCTGTTTCAAAGTTGCGGGTAAATCGCTGCGTGTCGAACAGGGGCGCGGTCAGGCGCTTGCCGGCAACCTTGCCACGCAATTGGCGGTGAAACTGTGTATCCGTACCGATGCGCTTCGCGATGCGCACCATGTCGTCCTGATCAATGCCCACCAGCTCCGGGACTTCCATGGCGTTGAGCAGGCTTTCGCTGACCCGAGAGGGAAAGTGCCTTCCGCGGCAGGTGATTACCGGCACGCCGGCCCAGAGGGCGTCCGAAGTCGTGGTATGGCCGTTGTACACCAGGGTGTCGAGCACGGCGTCCGCCAGGGGCAAGCGCGCGCGGTGATCCTGTGGGGCGGCGAACGGCGCGAAGATCAGCCGTCCGGACTCGAGGCCGGCCTGCTGTGCGTAACGCGACAGGTTTTCGATCGCGGAACTGCTTTGTCCCATCAGCCACAGCACGCTGTCCGGCACCTCGGCCAGTATGCGCAGCCAGAGGGAAAAACTGGCGCGATCAACCTTGTGGGTCTGGTTGAAAGCACCGAACACGAACTTGTCTTCCGGAAGACCGTGCGCGGCTCGTGGCCCCGGTTCCGGGGCGCACAGGCGCCGACGGTCATTGCACTGGTACGTGTGCGGCAGGCGGCAGAACCGCTCGGTGTAATACGGCGCACTGCCCTCGGGGGTCACGAACCGATCGGAAACGACATAGTCGATGTCAGGACTGCCTGCGCTGCCCGGAAATCCGAGATAGGCCACCTGCAGCGGTGCCGGCCGGTATGCCAGGATGCCCGATCGCCCCCCTCCCGTGTATCCCTTGAGATCGAACAGAATATCCAGGTGATCCTGCGCGATGCGTGCAGCAGCCTCGGCATCACTCAACGAGTGGATGGCGATACGGTGCTCAACGGCATTCAAAAAGCGCTGGCGATACTCGGAAATGTCGAAGGCGCTGTAGTCATACGCGAAGATCTCGAAGCGTTCCCGGTCGTGGGCTTCCAGTACCCCGGCCATCAGATGCATGGTGGCGTGGTTGCGGAAATCGCAGGATAGGTAACCGACGCGGATGCGCCCTGCCGCAGGCCGGGACGTGCTGGCGGCGAGCGGCGTGACCCTGGGGACCGCACGCTCGACATAGGCCTGTGTGACACCGAGGTTGAGCGCTTCATCCGCGCACCAGGCAAGATGCGCCAGGGGGAATTCCTGAGGTGCTGCAAAATCGCCCCGGTCATACCAGGCGCCGACTTGCTGCCGCAGCGACTCGATCCACTCAAATTCACAGGTGAAGCGCGCGGCAACCAGGGCGGATGAAAGGATCGCCGGATCATCGGGGGCCAGCTGGACGATCTTCTTGAAGGCGTTCGATGACTCTTCGTACAGACTGGTGCCCTGCAGCAAAAGGGCGGCGCGCGACAGGAGCGTGGGGTTGGAGCTGATCGTCAGCTGTCGGCGCGCGAAGTCGATCCCTTCCTGATGACGGTTGTTGTTGAAAAACGTCGTGACGAGGGCATCCAGAATACCCTCGTCGTCGGGGGATGCCTCGAGTGCTTTCAACAGGCACCGCAGGGCCTCGTCGGTGTCGCGTTCCGCGGCCAGCAGGATGCCGGCGGCAAGCCAGTTGCGCGTGCCGGCGCCGTGTTCCGCCGCCTCTTTGAACGCGTCAATGGCCTCCTGGGAGCGTCCCGTCAGGCGCAAAGCCTCCGCCCGGAGCTCCAGAATGGCGGGGTGCCCCGGTAGCTGCGTCAGCATGCCCTCGATCGTGGGCAGGGCTTCGGCGGCGCGGCCGGTGGTGATCTGTTCAATTAACGCGGTCAAGGGCTCCGCTGAAGTGCTCATGAGGCGGGAATTTACAGGGGCAAATCCGTAATATCGTGGAGTGATTTAACATTTTCACAATCCAGGCCCTGAATGAACGCTTCACATCCCATCGTGATCACGCCGTATTACAAGGAAGATCCCGCCCTGCTCAGGCGCTGCATCGACAGCGTGCGGCGCCAGACGGTCGCCACGGAGCACCTGCTGGTCGCCGACGGCCACCCGCAGGGCTGGATCGACCTGGAACCCGTCCGCCACCTGAAGCTGGATCGTGCCCACGGCGACTTCGGCAACACCCCCCGCGGGGTTGCGGCGCTGCTGGCCGCGGCGGAAGGGTACTCCGCCATAGCGATGCTGGATGCTGACAACTGGCTGGAACCGCAGCACATGGAGGTGTGCCTGGGGGTGGCCGCCTCGAAGCCCGGAACAGATTTTGTCATCGCCAGGCGCTGCTTCAGGAGGCCCGACGAGTCGATCATGCCAGTCGGAGAAGAGCCGGTGTCGGGCCACGTCGATACCAGCTGCTTTGTGTTCCTGCCCGGTTCCTACCACGTGCTGCCCGTGTGGGCGCTGATACCCACCCCGATGTCCACCATCGGTGATCGGGTGTTCTGGACCGTGGTGCGAACGCGTGGATTGTCGGGTGTGATCATCACTGATCAGGCCACGGTCAATTATCACTGCCTGTGGGAACTGTTTTATCGTGCCCTGGGCGAGGTGCCGCCGCCCGGCGCCAAAGCCAACGTTGATTCGGAACAGGTTTGGAACTGGTGGCGCACCCTTGATGAGCGGGACCGCGAAACCGTGGAGCGGCGGACCGGTGTGCGGTGGGCTGCGGTTGTCCCCGCTGCGCGGTGATGCGCAGCGGGCCGCTGGGGATACAGATGGCCCTGGGGCCATCTGTGGCCCCAGGCAGGTCGGCTTTAGAACAGATCCAGCGGTCTTACACGGCCAAGGACTGAATCTGGGCGCTCGACAGAACCCCGATCTGGGCACTGGTCATGCTGCTCACCTGAGTGTAGGTCAGGAGCGCCAGTACCGAGGTGCTCAGGTTGCTGATGGTGGTGGTGGAGATGGCCTTCAGATCCGTGGCGCTGATGGCCTGCACCTGGCCGGTGGACAGATCGGCCAGCTGACCGGTGCTCAGGTTGTTGACCTGAGTGGTGCTCAGAGCGGCGATGACCTTGGTGGCCACTGCTGAGAGCGTACCGGCGGTGGTCAGCGCCGTCACCGCGGCGGTGCTCAACTGACCGGCGGTGAGGTTGGCCACCTGCGGGGTGGTGAGACTGGCACCGAGGGTGACGACCTGCGCGCTGGTGAGGTCAGCGATCTGGGCGTTGGAGAAGTTG
>DASXFV010000038.1:0-96662 GCA_036489445.1 Steroidobacteraceae bacterium
TGGCCTCATCTGGTACGTGCTGGTGTTCGCACTGCCGCTGCTGTACGGACGCGCAGCGCTGCGCCCGGCGATCGGCATGGCGCTCACCGGCATCGTCGGCCTCTTGGTCTACAAGCTGCTCAAGCATGCGCTGGTGCGCGAGCGTCCCTTCATCCGACATCCGGGCATCACGCTGGCGATGCCGCCGCTGGATCGCTACAGCTTTCCTTCCGGCCACACCCTGCATGCCGTGGCGTTCACGTGGCAGGCCGTGGCCCATTTCCCCGAACTCGCCTGGGTACTGGTGCCATTGACCTGCCTGGTGGCGGCCTCACGGGTGGCGCTGGGACTGCATTACCCCACCGACGTGCTGGTGGGCGCGGCCCTGGGCGGTCTGCTGGCGCAACTGGGTCTGGCGCTGGGCTGAAAACTCGCGTCGCCGTCGGCGATTCGCGACGATCGGGTAAGCGGGTACGACCCGTTAACTACGCTACACTTGGCTCCTCTATAAAGCAGCTGGCGGCAAACATAGACCGCGGCGGAGCTGAAGGTGGCCAAGCGCGCATTGATCGTAGACGACTCGAAGTCGGCACGACTGTCTCTGGCCCGTACTCTCGAGAAGCATGCCATCGAGGTGGACACCGCCGAGTCGGCGGAGCAGGCCATCGAGTATCTGTGGACGCATCGCCCGGATGCCATCTTCATGGATCACAACATGCCCGGGATGGACGGCTTGCAGGCCGTGCAGGCCATCAAGAACAACCCGCGTACCGCGACCATTCCCATCATGATGTACACCTCCCAGGAAGGGGAACTGTACCTGGGTCAGGCGCGGGCCCTGGGTGCCATAGGCGTGCTGCCCAAGCAGATCAAGCCGGCGGATGTCACCAAGGTGCTCTACCAGCTGAACCTGGCGGTCGATCGCCGCAGCCACGACCAGAGCAGCCTGCGGCCTGGCGCTGAACCCGGCGGCGTCGGCGACGAGGGGGCTGGGCATGCCCCACTTGCGGCCTCCCATGCAACCAACCATGGATTCGATTCTTCCCTAAGCAGTAGCGCGCTACGCGAGCAGCTGACGGACTTGCGGCGCGCGATTCTCGCAGGCTTCGACGGCCAGGGTGACCGGCTGTTGGCGGATCTGCGTACCGTGCTGCAGGACCAACATCCCTCTGCGGCAAGTGCGGCTTCACCGCCACGACGCCCCTGGCTGCCCTGGCTACTGACCGCCGTGATGGCGGGGGTGTGTGTGGTGCTGGAAGTACTCTTCTGGCAGCAGGGCTCGCGGCTGGCTTCCCTGCAGGCACAAGTGGCGGCAACGCAGGCGGTGACCCCGGACAGTGCTGGCGCCGGCCAGCCTGATGCCGGCTCGGGCGCGGCACCCGCGGCCGCAATACCCGCGACAGCGGATGCTGGCGCCAACAGCGGCGGCGATCCTGTCCCCACCCGGATCAGTCTGAAGCCGATCATTCAGACAGTGCCCTATGGCGTGGAACCCTTCAGCGGCGCCCGGCTTGATGCCTTGCGCCAGCTGTTCGATCGGCTGACGGCCCAGGGGTTTCAGGGCAATGTCGACGTCCGCAGCTACAGCGGCAGGTTCTGCCTGGTCGGCAATGCCAATGACGGCTATTCGCTCGCGCCTGATGATCTGCTGTATTCCAAGTGCGACCTGGTCCTGGCGGCGCGGGATGACCCAACCACTGCTGCCATGCGCATCCCCGTGGCGATGGCGGACCTGGTGGGTAGTGTGCGGGCCAGCACTCGCGACGCGATTCGCGTGCAGATCAGTGGCGGCGATGGCAGCAATATTGCGGCCTATCCAGTGCCCTCCGACACTCTGACGGCGGGGGACTGGAACCGCGCGGCCAGTGCCAACAACCGGATTGAGATCCGGGTGCGCTGATCTGCGATGGAGCAGGGCTTCAGACCGCCATGGTGGCTGCGCAACGCGCATCTGCAGTCCATTCTGCCCAGCCTGCCGCTGCGCCGAGCCCTGGTGCAACGTCAATGTGCGCAGGTGCGCAATCGCAGCCGGCCTGTGGTCCTGGACTGTGGCGATGGCGTACGGCTGCTCGCGCAACATACCCCGGCGATACCACCCAATCCTGCCGGCGCCGTCCTCATGCTGCATGGCTGGGAGGGCGATGCCAACGCGCTGTACATGCAAGCCCTGGCGCGCGGCTTGCTGGCGCGCGGCTTTGAGATCCTGCGCCTGAATCTGCGCGATCATGGCGGGACACAGCACCTGAATCAGGGATTGTTTCATTCCTGCCTGCTGCCGGAAGTGACCGGAGCCGTGCGTCAGGCGCAGCGGATGTTCGCCGGCTTGGCGCTGCACCTGACGGGGTTTTCCCTGGGCGGCAACTTCCTGCTGCGCGTAGCCGCGGACGCCGGGAAGGCGGGATTGGATATCGCCAGTGTTGTCGCCATCTCCCCGGTGCTCGAGCCGCGAGCGACCATGACCGCCATCGAATCCGGTCCGGGCATCTATCACCATTATTTCATGCGCAAGTGGAGCGCCTCGTTGCGGGCCAAACAGCGCGCCTGGCCGCAGGTCTATCAGTTCGGCGATCTGGCGCGCTTCGCAAGCCTGCGGCAGATGACCGCTTACCTCGTGGAGCAGTACACCGGCTTCAGCACTCTCGCACAGTACCTGGACGGCTATTCAATCACGGGTGAGCGGCTTGCCACGTTGACGGCACCGGCAACCATCATCACATCTGCTGATGATCCGATTGTGCCCGTGGCCGACCTGCAGCATGTCGCCATGACTGCGAATCTGCGCGCGGTGGTGACGCCGTTCGGTGGCCATTGCGGATTTCTCACCGGCCTGTGCGCATCGACGTGGGCCGAGAGCACAGTGCTTGAACATCTGATTCGCTGACATTCACGGTGCAAGCCGTGGTGCGCGCCGTCATGCTCAGCGTTTGCGCTTCTCTTCAAAATTGATGATGGGCTCGCCACTGGTGACGGTGACCTCACCCTCGATGACGGCACCCTTGGCAATCGCGATGCTGCGGGCGCTGACGCGGCCGCGAATCACCGCGCTGGCGCGGATTTCGATTTTCTCATCCACCCGGATGGCGCCGTTGATAGTGCCGGCGATGACGCCGCTGCGTGCGTGAACCTCGCCGTCCCAGCGCGCGTCGGCGGCCAGACTCAATGGCCCTTTCACGTCCCCATCACCGCGCACCTGGCCGCACATCACCAGGGCCCCGGGCGTCTCAACATCACCGGTGATGCGGCAGCCAGCCGCGACGTAGCTGGGGCCGGCACCTAAATGGTCCAGCAGCCGCCGTTTGGGTGCATCGGTCATGGCTCATGGTGCCGGACCCGCATCGGGGATGGCGATCGCGCAACACACAAATGTGACGCAGGCACGGACAATGGGCCCGATTGCGGCAACCTCGGCGGTTCCGGTCCTCAACTGACAGATTACGTCACCTGCCACGGCGGCGCCGTATTCGCGTAAGTGACGGAAAAACAAGCAGTTAAAGCATTGGCACAGCCTTTGCTTTGACATTAACCAAGAAACGGACCACTCCCCCGGTGTCCGCTTTCGAACTGGCCGCGCAGCGCTTTCAAGCGCTCGCGGCTTTTTTTTCGCCCGCCGTGCACGCTGGCCGCCCCAAGCCTCTAATTTGCAAGGAAATGGCGAAAAATCAGTCATTTCCGGCCCATTCTCGGTGAACATATTTTAACCAAACAGGCTGCCCTCCCCGCGCACCGGGGGTGGGCAGGGGTTAAAATTCTGCTGCGGGCACACCTGCCTGTCTTGAGTGCCGGCCAACCTCCGTCCGGTCCGACCGTCAACCATAAAGGGAACGCATGAACAGGCCAGGCTCACCGCCGCTGCCCCGCCGTCTGTCGGTCCCCGCCACGCAGACCCTGGCTCTGGTGCCGGGCCAGACCGCCGTGCGTTCGCTGCTGCTGGACAATGGCCTGAAGATCATCGTCTGGTCGGATCATTCCATCCCGAGTGTGGCGCTCCACAATTGGGTGCGCGTGGGCAGCCGCAATGAAGTTCCCGGTCTTACGGGTCTGGCGCATTTCTTTGAACACATGATGTTCAACGGTACCGCGCGCCATGGTGCTGGAGAATTCGACCGCCTGATGGAGGCCCAGGGCGGTTCAAACAATGCCTTTACCTGCGATGATGTGACGGTCTATCAGGACTGGTTTCCGCGCGGCGCTCTGGACCTGGTTTTCGAACTGGAAGCCGATCGTATCCAGGGTCTGAGCCTGGATCCCGGGCTGATCGAGAGCGAACGGGGCGTGGTGTTCTCTGAGCGCCTGCTGCGGGTCGATGACAACAACCAGGGTTACCTGAGCGAGCAGGTGCAGAGCCAGGCATTCATCGCGCACCCGTACCGCTTTCCCACCATCGGATTACCCGATGATATCCGCGGCTGGACGGCCCAGGATCTGACGCACTTCTACCGCACCTATTACGCGCCGAATAACCAGACCATCGTCCTGGTGGGCGATGTCAGTCACGAGGAGGCTTTTGCGCTGGCACGCCGCCACCTCGGCCGTCTGCCACGGCAGCCGGATCCGCCGGCGGTGCTGGTGCGCGAGCCTGAGCAGTTCGGCGAGCGTCGCGTCATGGTCCGGCGGCCCGCACAGATGGCGCTGCTGCAATACGCGTACAAGGCGCCCGCGGCCCATGATCCGCTGGCAGCCGCGCTGAATCTGCTGCTGACCGCGCTGGTGGATGGCAATGCCTCGCGGTTGCACCGTCTGCTGGTCGAACAGCGTATGGTCGTCCAGGATGTGGCGGCGGATTGGCATCAGGGCTTTGATCCCTCGCTGTGCTGGTTCTGGTTCACGCTGGCTGAGGGAGTTGATCCGCATCATGCGCGCGACATCATTGACGCGGAGCTGGTGGGTGTCGCCGCCGGGGGTCTGACCGACGCGGACCTGAAGCGCGCGCGCAATCTGAATGCCGCCGGATTCTGGAAGCAGCTGTCGACCATCGACGGCAAGGCGCATCTGCTGGGCGAGTACGAGGCACTGCGCGGTGGCTGGCACAAGCTGTTCCGGGCACCCGAGGAGCATGCGCAGGTGTCGCGCGAGGAGATCTGCGCTGCGGCGCGCTGCTTGCTCAATCCGCGACGGCGCACCGTCGGCATGCTGCTGCCGCAGTCCGAGAGCGAGGGAGCCGCAGCGGACGATCAGGAATGTTGAGTCCGGAAGCTGCCGTGGGACCGTCGCTCGCGCGGATCATCGAGCTGGATCGCAAGGGCTTTGGCGTTCCGGCGCACGAGCGCATCGTGCTGGCCAATGGCATGACGCTGATTATCGTGCCGCGACGGGACGTGCCGCTCGTGGCCTTTCAACTACTGGTCCGAGGCGGCGCGCTGGGCGATCCGACCGATCGCGCGGGCGTGGCCAGTCTCACCGCGGGCTTGCTGGACAAGGGTGCCGGCGAGCGCGACGCCGCGGCCTTCGCCGAGGGCGTGGAAGGGGCCGGTGGCAGCTTTGCGGCGAGTGTCGGGCCGGAATGCCTGAGTATCAGCGGCCAGTTCCTGGCTCAGGATCAGGAGCAAATGCTGGAACTGCTGGCGGACGCCGTCGTCGCGCCGCACTTTTCAGCGGCGGAGTTCGCTCGGCAGCGAGTGCGTCAGATCGGACACATCCGCTCGCTGAAGGACTCTGATCCTTCCGAACTGCTGCCGCTGTACGGGCGCGCGGCGCTGTTCGGTGCGCATCCTTACGGCCAGCCTGCCGGTGGCAGCGAAGACTCGTTGCAGGCTGTCACCCTCAAGGACGTGCTCGACTATCACAGGGCGCACATTGGCGCGGATCGGGCCGTACTGGTGGTGGCAGGCGATGTGGATGTCGCGTGGCTGAAGGCGGTGGTGGAACGGCGCTTTGCGGCCTGGCGGCCGGCGACGGTACCCTTGCCGCACCTGGAACCGACGGTGAGATTGCGCCGCCGGCGTGTGCTGCTGGTCGACGCGCCGGGCTCGGCGCAATCATATTTCTGGCTGGGCGCCACAGGCCTGGATCGCGCCTATCCGCAGCGCGCCGCGCTTGATCTGGTGAATTCGCTGTTTGGCGGACGCTTCACGTCCCTGCTGAACTCCGAGCTGCGCATCAGGTCCGGCCTGTCCTATGGCGCGAGTTCCGGTTTCACCCGGGGTCGTGTCGCCGGCGAATTCGCCATCCGCAGCTTCGCGGAGACCCGGCACACGGTGCGGGCGATTGATCTGGCGCTGCGGACCTTGGCGCGCCTGAAACGTGAGGGCATCACGCAGACGATGCTGGACTCCACTCGGGCCTACGTGATCGGCCAGTACCCGATGCATCTGGAAACGGCCGCGGACTGGGCGGCACAGCTGGCGGAGCTGGAACTGTATGGACTGGATCCGCAATATATCGAAGGCTATGGGCCGGCACTGCGCAGTGCCAGCCTCGAGGACGCGCGCCAGGTGATCCAGCAGGCGTTTCCGCTCGGGCGGCAACTCGCGGTAGTGGTGATCGGTGATGCGGCGCTGGTAGGCGACCGGCTGCAGCGCTACGGGCCCATGCAGCAGATTGCGCTGGCTGCTGGCAGCTTTGCGGCCAAAGATTAGCAGCCCCTCAACTGGGCCAGCTGACCCCCGGAGGGCTCCGGCTGGCGCCGGACGGGATTGAAAGGGAGGGGGGTCAGTCCCCAATATGGTTCAATACTTTGAATTTGGACCGCGACCCCACACGACATGGAATTTCGCGACTACTACCAGACCCTTGGCCTGGAGCGCAGTGCCTCCGCGGACGAGATCCGCAAGGCTTACCGCCGCATGGCCCGCAAGTATCACCCTGACGTCAGCAAGGAAGCCGACGCACTCGAGCGCTTCAAGCAGGTCCAAGAGGCCTACGAGGTCCTGAAGGATCAGAAGAAGCGCGCGGCCTACGACCAGCTGGGAGCCAACTGGAAGCAGGGTGAACAGTTCCGACCGCCGCCGGACTTTGGGGCTGGCTTTGATTTTGGTCGTGGCCGGCGCAGCCGCGTGCACTCGGCTGGCGGCGCGGGCACTGCGGACGGCTCTGAATTCGCAGGGAGTGCGGAGTTCAGCGACTTCTTTTCCTCACTGTTCGGCGGGGCCGAGCAACCCTTTGCAGGTGCGGGCGGCGCACGCCGCCGCAACGGTCGTGACCAGCACGCCAGCATCGAACTGGACCTGGAGGAGGCGCATCGCGGCGTCGTGCGTAATGTGACCCTGCAGCAGGGGTCCGCCGCTGGCGGGACGTCAGGTATCGAACGGACGCTGCGCGTCACGCTGCCCGCGGGAGTCACTGAAGGTCAGTCGCTGCGCCTGGCCGGCCAGGGTGAGCCGGCCCCGGGCAAGGGCGGCCGCGCCGGCGATCTGTATCTGACCGTGCACCTGCGGGCGCACCGGAACCTGGAGCTGGATGGCCGGGACGTGAAGCTGACCCTGCCGGTGGCACCCTGGGAGGCCGCGCTCGGGGCAACCCTCACTGTGCCGACGTTGGGTGGCCCGGTGGATCTGCGGATCCCACCGCAATCACAATCAGGCAGCCGACTGCGGCTACGGGGCCGGGGTCTGGCGGGTGAACCGCCGGGTGATCAGTACGTGGTGTTGAAGGTGGTGCTGCCGCCGGCGGATACGCCGGCCGCGCGCGAGCTGTACGAGAAGATGCGCTCGGAACTGGCATTCGATCCGCGCGCCACCCTTTAGGTAGGCGCGCGGACCACTCACGCTACTCGCACAGACTTTCCAGGTAACCCTGCGCAACCGGTGAGAGCCGCTTGCGGGCAAGTTCACGCGCCTTGGGCACATCCACAATGTATTCCAGTGGCCCTGTCACCAGGATCCGGCGGATCTGTGGGTGTCTGGCCGAGGCTCGGGCCATCTTGTTGAGGACGGTGAAACCGCGCGCGATCTTGCCGGGGGAAGCCCGGTTGGTCTCGATGACGCGGGCGAGGTACTGCCCGAAACGGGAGTACAGGAAAAAATCATCATCTCCGACCTGGAAGCGCGCTTCCGCAAAAAAGTCGGGAAAGTTCTTCTCTAGATATTGAGAAACTCGTTGAAGACGGGGCCCAGGGTCGCTACTGCTCGACGCTTTGCGGTTCTTCATCACTGTTCTCGCTACACCTCCGAGGGTCCAAACAACCATTTCTGGGCGTCACGAGCGGTACCACACCTCGCAACGCGGCGCGAAAGTTACGGCACTTGGCGTGGTGATGCAATAGGTTTTTTGGAGAACTTCACCACGATTTTGTCAGCCGCCCGCCGACTGGCCCGCGCTCGCGGCTGCGCCGGCGCCAAAGTGCCATAATGTCTGCACTATCACGGGTCCGGCCACGCACCGTGCCCAGCTTCCAGATCATTCATTGCCAAGCAGACGCACTTGCAGTCTTCCAGCTTTAAGCCCTGCGCCATCGTCCCGGTGTTCGACCACGAGCACGCCGTGGGGCGCGTCGTTGCAGCGGTGCGGGCCGCTGGGATGCCGTGCCTGCTGGTGGATGATGGCTCGGGTGAAGTCTGCGCCCGTGAGCTGGATCGGCTGGCCGCGACTGTGGCGCAGACCTGGGTGTTGCGTCTGTCCACCAACAGCGGCAAGGGCGCGGCGATGCTCGCAGGCTTCGCGGCCGCGTGGCAGCGCGGCTATACCCATGGGTTGCAGGTGGATGCCGATGGTCAGCATGCCCTGGAGGACAGTGCGGCCTTCATCGAGGCGGCGCGCCGCTATCCTGCGGCGCTCATTTGCGGACGGCCGGTGTTCGATCAGAGCATGCCCGCCGTCCGGCGCTATGGCCGGTACCTGACGCATAGCCTGGTGTGGCTGAATACGCTGTCATTGTCGATCCCGGATTCGCTGTGCGGCTTCCGCGTCTATCCGCTGGCGGCCGTCATGAGCCTGATCGCACAGGAGTACATTGGCCGGCGCATGGATTTCGATGTGGAGATCATCGTGCGCTTGCACTGGCGCGGGGTGCCGATGCGATGGCTTCCGACGGCAGTCACCTACCCGTTGGATGGGGTCTCGCACTTTCGCATGTTCCGGGACAACGCACGCATGGTGGCGCTGCAGTTGCGGCTGTTCGCCGGCATGCTGGCACGGCTGCCGCGCCTGCTGGCGCGCAGATTCCAATGAACGGGCCCGTCGCCCGTCGCGGCAGTCAGGCCTCCTGGGCGGCCACGCGCGAACGTGGCGCGCTCGTCACGATGTGGCTGATGTTCCATACCGTGAAGCTGCTCTCGGGACCTCTGGCGATGCCGTTTGTCTACCTGTCGACGGCCTATTTCTTTGTCTCCAGCCGACGCGCCCGGGCGGCCTCGCGCGATTATCTGACCCGGGTGGCCGCGGCGGCGCCGGAGCGCGGCCTGGATGCCGGACTGCTGAATGTCTACCGACATTTCCTGAGCTTCGCGCGGGCCATCGTGGACAAGCAGGATGCGTGGCTGGGTCGCATCGACTATTCGCAGGTCGGCATTGAGGACCATGCAGCCATGCGCGCCATGGCACAGGGCCCGCGCGGAGTGCTGCTGATCGGCTCCCACCTTGGAAATCTTGAGCTGTGCCGTGCGCTCGCGACCTTGAACCGCCGTGTCAGGCTCAATGTCCTGGTCCACACGCGCCACTCCAAGAGCTTCAATCAGATCCTGCGCATGGCGGGGGCGACGCAGGTGGAGCTGCTGCAGGTCACCGAGCTGTCGGTGGCGACCGCCTTGATGCTGAAGAGTCGGATCGCGCAGGGCGAGTGGGTGGTCATCGCCGGGGACCGGGTGCCGGTTCACGGGGGTCGCACGGTGGATGTACAGTTGCTGGGCGCTCCGGCGCCCGTGCCGGTGGGCCCCTACGTGCTGGCCTCGGTGCTGGAGTGCCCGGTGCATCTGCTGTTCTGCCTGCGGCGCCCTGGAGGCTACCGGGTGTTCTTCGAGCCCTTCTGCACGCAGGTGCGCTGGCAGCGGTCGCAACGGGATGCAATCATTGCTGATCTGGCGCAACGTTTTGCCGCCCGTCTGGAGCACTATTTGCTGATGGAACCGTTGCAGTGGTTCAATTTCTACCGGTTCTGGGGCACTCCAGCCTCCCGGCGTGACAGTAGCGGCGCCCCATGAGCGATACCGTGTTCGTGACCGGCTCCAGTCGCGGCATCGGCCGCGCCATCGCGCTGCGCCTGGCCAACGATGGCTATGAAGTGGTGGTGCATTGCCGAACACGCCGGGCCGAGGCCGAGCAGGTCGCCGATGGCATCCGCCACATGGGTCGTCGGGCCCGCGTGCTGCAATTTGACGTGGGCGACCGTATCGCCTGCGCCAGTGCGCTGGCCGAAGATATCGAGACCAACGGCACTTACTATGGCGTGGTCTGCAACGCCGGACACGCGCGCGATGACGCCTTTCCCGCGATGACGGGTGAGACCTGGGACAGCGTGGTCCATGGCAACCTGGACGGCTTTTACAACGTGCTGCATCCCCTGGTCATGGCCATGGTGCGGCGTCGGGCCCCGGGGCGCATCATTACCCTGTCATCGGCCTCCGGCGTCATGGGCACTCGCGGCCAGACCAACTACAGCGCCGCCAAGGCCGGCATCATCGGCGCCACCAAGGCGCTCGCCCTGGAGCTGGCGCGTCGCCAGATCACTGTCAATTGCGTGGCGCCTGGGTTCATCCACACCGACATGCTGCAGGCCCAGCATCCGCTCGAGGAGGCCGTCAAGGCCATACCCATGCAGCGCGCCGGAACGGTGGACGAGGTGGCCGCGGTCGTGAGTTTCCTGATCTCACCCGATGCGTCCTACATCACGCGGCAGGTGATCGACGTCAACGGCGGCTTGTACTGAAGCGCGCCGAACCGTGTCGCAAACGCTGCCCCTGATCGCCGGGTTCGATGCCGCGGCGCCCCTGCTGTGGCAGGGCGGCGCGCCCCTCACGTCGGGGCAGTTTCTGGGGCGCGTGATGGTTCTGGCGCAGGCGCTGCCGCCGCAACCCTACCTGGTGAATCTGTGTGAGCAGCGGGCGAATTTCCTGGTCGCCTGGTGCGCCGCGGCCGTGCGGGGTCAGACCAATCTGCTGCCTGCATCGCGGGCGCCGCAGGTGATCGCCGATGCCCAGGCCGGCTATGGCGAGAACCACATTGTCGATGATCAGGTGGTGCTGCGGGCGCTGGCGCGCGGCACCCCTGGGCGCAGCCCGGCGATGCCGCAGATCGCCGTGGACCACATCACCCAGATCGGGTTCACGTCGGGCTCCACCGGCACGCCGACGGCTCATGCCAAGCGCTGGGGCAGCCTGCATTTCAACACTCGCTTCAACGCCGAGCGCATCCGCGAATGTCTGGGCGGATCGGTCGTGGCAGCGGCGAACATCGTGGCCACCGTGCCGCCACAGCATATGTACGGGACCGAGACCTCGGTGCTGCTGCCGTTGCTGGCGAGCATGGCTGTGCACGAGGGTCGACCGCTGTTTCCCGGCGATGTGGCAGCCGCCCTGGCGGAGGTTCCGGCACCGCGGGTACTGGTCACCACCCCGGTGCACCTGCGGGCGCTACTGGCCTCGAGCCAGGACTTTCCAGCCCTGGCGGTGGTCGTCTCCGCCACGGCACCCATGGATGCGGCGCTGGCACAGCAGGTCGGCGCGCGCTTGCAGGCTCCCTTGTTGGAGATGTTCGGTTCCACCGAAACCTGCGTGATTGCCACCCGGCTGACGGCACGCGAGAACGCCTGGCGCCTTTACCCGGGAGTCAGCATCGAGCCTGCGGCGGATCACACCTGGGTGCGCGCTGCGTGGTTTGACCAGGCCACGCGGCTGCAGGATGTAGTGGAGGTTTGCGCCTCGGGTCACATGCTGCTGCGCGGCCGGAATGTCGACATGATTGAGATCGCGGGCAAGCGCGCCTCATTGGTGGATCTGACACGGCGACTGCTCGACATTCCGGGCGTTCGGGATGCGGTGATGTTCCAGCCCGCGGACTCCGAAGCGGCGGCCCAGGGAGTGGGGCGGGTACACCGCGTGGCAGCGGCCGTCGTCGCGCCCACCTTGAGCGCCCACGACATCCTCACTGCCATGGCGCAGGGCGTGGATCCGGTGTTCCTGCCCAGACCGTTGCTGCTGGTTGCGGAGCTGCCGCGCAATGAGTTGGGCAAGACCGGCCGCGCCGAGTTGCTGCGGCTGCTGCGGCTGCTGTGGCACTCGCCGGACGGCGCGCCCTAGGCGCCGGGCCCGAAGTGCGCGGCATCGATTTCCACCACCAGTTCGCGCCGGCAGATGTCCGCGGCCAGCACCAGGATCTGGACCCGGGCGGGCAGCTGAGCGCGCAGATAAGCGCTCACGAACCCCGCCGCGGCCGGCTCGCGCACATAGACCTTGAGCACTGTCCCGCACCCGGACTGCAACAGCGTCGAGCCGCCGCTGGCCTGCCGCAGGCTGCCCAGGTTGCGCAGGATCTCATCCAGCTGCGCGGGCAGGTCATGGGGGTGGTGCGAGGCGTGGCCGAGCACGCTGGCGGTACCGGAGATCAGCAGCCCACCGCTGACCAGCACGGCACGCGAGAAGCATGGCGGCGACGGCCCGTACTGGCGCGGGTATCGGTAAGCACTCACCTGGCGCGGATTTTCTATGGCCCGACCGGGCTCGCTGCTGGCCAGCCAATACACCTGCAGCAGGCCGCTCCGGTCCTGGCGTCCCACGGCAGTGGCCGCCGGCCATGAGGGCTCAGCCTGCCCATGAAAACCCGCCGCCCGACCGCTGCAGAAGCGCTTGTAGCGCTCCGCATCACCGTGTCCGGAATTGATGTCGGAAAAATAGTTGTACATGCGCAGCAGATGACGGTGACCGCTGCGCGCCGTGAAGCGGCAGATGGCGCCATACGCCTCTGCCGCTGCAGCCTCAAGGCTGCCGGCGGCCTGTTCATCGATCTGCACGCCGCCGGCCAGGAAGTGTCCACCGGTGGCGAAGTGGATGGCACCGTCGCGGCCGGGCTCGACCGGGCCATCGGCATGCCACAGTTCAGTCATGCCGGTACCCACCAGCACCGGCAGATTCACATGGATACGCAGTCCGTGCTGCGCTGAGTCGATTGCTGCGGTCTGCAGTCGGGTGCCGAAGCTGATTGCGCACAGCACCGTGGGCGGCAGCGGCTCCGCGGCGCCCAGCCGCCGGTATTCCATGGACGGCAGGCCGCTCGGCAGGACACTGCTCGCGGCCCGCGGGCGGCTCAAATGAGATCCTCGCCTTCGAAGACCACGCCGACCTGGCGGCGACGGGCGCGGTTGTTGCGCACCGACCGGCGCCACAGGCTGATCCAGGTCCAAAAGTAGATCAGTTTGAACACCTGCAGGCGCCACCATACCCGCGGGCTGTTGAAGACATCCCCCGCCAGCAACGACACCATGGCCTGCTCCACCTTCAGGGGGTTGCGCGGATGCGCGAACAACCGCGTCATGGCCGGTGAGGTGAAGCGGAAAATGAACCAGGACATCTGGCCCAGACCGCGCTTGACGAAACGCGTGTAATCGCGCTGCAGGGCCGCCTCGCGGCGGGGTTCGCGCAGACAGGCCGCCACCACATCGGCCGCCCGTTCCGCGCTGTTCATGGCCAGGTAGACACCGCTGGAGAAGATAGGATCCAGGAACGCGAACGCATCCCCCACCATGATCCAGCGGTGGCCGCTCATGCGGCTGCACGTATAGGAGTAATTGCCGGTGGCATGCAGGTTGCCGACAATACTCGCGTTCTTGATCCGATCACGCGCGCCGGGTATGCGCTTCAATGTGGCCAGCAGGAAGTCGGCGTTGCTGCCGCGGCGCTCCCGCAGGTACTCCGGATAGCACACCGCACCGATGCTCATGCAGTCACCGGGCAGCGGAATCATCCACACCCATCCCGATGGGAAGCGATAGATGCTGATGTTGCCGGCATCCTCGCCAGGCCGGCGCTCCACACCGGAGAAGTGCGCGAACAGCGCGGCGCTCTGGTGGAGTTGGTGCTTGCGCTTCAACCGCAAGGCGGTGCCGAGCAGGGTGTTTCGTCCCGAGGCGTCCACCACATAGTCGACTCGCAGGTCGGATTCCGTACCATCCGCCGCACGCAGGCGCGCGGTGGCGGAATCGGTTGCGAAATCGATGCGCAGTACTTCGGTTTCCTCATGGGTCTCGGCACCGCAGGCGGCCGCGTGCTTGAACAGCATGTGGTCCAGCTCTTCGCGGCGGATCTCCACCGCGTAGCCGGTCCCGGGGTTCAGGGTGCGGCCGAAGCGGAACACGGTGTAGCCGCATTCATTCGCTGAGGGAAAATCGGCGCCGAGCTTGCGCCGACCGAGGGCGAGGACCTGGTCGAATACGCCCAGGCGCTCGAAAATGGGCATGTTCATCGGCAGCAGGGACTCGCCGATGTGGAAGCGCGGATGGCGGCTCTTTTCCACCAAGGTCACACGCAGGCCCTGGCGTGCCAGAAGCGCCGCCGCGGTGGACCCGCCGGGTCCGCCGCCTACGACCAGCACATGGGCGGAATCAGGGTGTTGTGACAAGTGCGTGCTCCCTTGGGCGTGAGGCCGGTCCATCCACAGTCGGTCGGGCGGACCGGCCTCCATGTTAGGATTTGCAGCCAGTGCCCGCCTTAAGAAGCGGGCCGTTCATTTTATCTTGCGATCCACCATGCCTGCCATACAGACCACTGCTGAAACCGAACTCGCCGAGCTCATTATCGCCGCCGTCAATCTTGAAGGGGTGCGCCCGGCCGATATTGATCCTGAGACCCCGTTGTTCGGGGCGGGCCTGGGACTGGATTCGATCGATGCCCTGGAGATCGCCCTGGAGGTCTCCCGCCAGTATGGGCTGCAGCTGCGCTCGGACGATACGGACAACCGGCGCATTTTCGCCTCGCTGCGCTCACTCGCCACCTATATTCAGCAACACAGTCAACAGCCCAGCCAGACCCGCGGTGACCAGTCCCCTGTGACCGACTGATGCGACCGCTGGCCGTCACCGCCTATTCGGTGGTTTGCGCGACAGGCTACGGACAAACAGCGCTGCTTGCCGCATTGCGGGAGCGACGCGGCCCGCTCAAAGCCAACGATTTCACTGCCCAGCCGCTGGCCACCTGGATCGGCAGGGTGCCGGGACTGGAAGATGCGGTGTGGAACCTGCCGGCGGAGCTGGCCGCCTGGGAATGCCGTAACAACCGCCTGGCCTGGGCGGGACTGAACACCGACAATTTCGCGACCAGGGTGGCCCAGGCCCGCCGCCGCTACGGGGCACGGCGCATCGGCCTGGTGATGGGAACGTCCACGGCCGCAATCGATGCCACCGAGGCGTTCTATCGGCACCTGGATGACCCGGCGGGTACCCCGCCGCATCTGTTCCAGCCGCAGCTGCATACGCCGCACTCGCTGGGTGACTTTGTGCAGCGCGCCCTGGGGCTGGAGGGGCTGTGCTTTACCATCGCCACCGCCTGCTCATCGAGTGCGAAGGTGTTCTGCCAGGCGGAACGGTTGATGCGCCTGGGGTTGTGCGATGCCGTGGTGGTGGGTGGCGTGGATTCGCTGTGCAACAGCGTGCTGTACGGATTCAGATCGTTGGAGCTGCTGTCACCCGAAAACTGCCGCCCCTTCGCCGTGGATCGGCGGGGACTGAACATCGGTGAGGCGGCGGGGTTTGTACTGCTGGAGCGCGAGGGCGCAGATCTGCAGCTGCTGGGCTACGGCGAAACCAGCGATGCGCACCACATGTCGGCGCCGCACCCTGAAGGGTTGGGCGCGCGCCTGGCGATCGAGCAGGCGCTGGCCCGGGCCGCTCGCAGACCCGAGGACATCCAGTACATCAATCTTCATGGCACCGCGACACCCAAGAACGATGCGGTTGAAGCCCGGGTCGTCGCCGCACTGTTTCCCGCTGCCACACGTGCCAGCTCCACCAAGGGCTGGACCGGTCATACGCTGGGTGCCGCGGGGAGCCTGGAGGCCATCATCACCTTTCTGGCGCTGCGAACCGGGTTGATTCCCGGCACGCTTAATACCACCCAGCTGGATGCCGAGTGTGGTCCCCAGATCCAGCTCGAGAACACGCAGGGCGACATCCGCTTCGCGCTCAGCAATTCCTTCGGCTTCGGTGGCAGCAACTGCGTGCTGCTGTTCGGGTGTGGAACCGCATGAGCACGCTGCTCGAAGTCGGTATTGCCGGGCTTGCCGTGTGGAATCCGCCGCAACCCCTCAGGCCCCAACCCACCATCCTGCCGCCCAATGAGCGCCGGCGGGCGCCCGACACCGTGGCGGTGGCCTTGCAGGTGGCGCAGGCGGCCTGCCTCAATGCCGGACGCGATGCTGCCCAGCTGCCGAGTGTCTTCGCATCCACTTACGGTGATCTGGCAACCACGGACTATATGTGCGGCACCCTGGCCAAGGCGCCCACGACACTTTCACCTACCCGCTTCCACAACTCCGTGCATAACGCTGCCGCCGGATATTGGAGTATCGCCACGGGCTGCAGGCGACCGTACTGCGCCCTGGGCGCAGGCAGCTATACCTTTGCCGCCGGACTCCTCGCGGCGGCACTGCAGGTATGCGCCGAGCAAACCGATGTGTTGTATGTCGCGTATGACATCGATGCTCGCGGTCCGCTGGGGCAGGTGGCCCGAAGCCACGGGATGCTGGGCGTGGCGTTGGTGCTCAGCGCCGTCGCGGATGATGGCGCGTCCGGGGACGCAGTCGGTAGGAGGCTGCAACTGTCCGTGATCGCGCAGCCGCCGGCGGATCAGCTTGCCGCAGCGGCGAACGGACCTGCAGGTCCGTCAAGCGCAATGCCGGGAACGGCTAACGCCATGGCCGCCTGCCTGCCGTTGATTGCGGCGCTCCAGGGCGGCACGCAGCATGTGTTGCGCCTGCCGCTGGGTCCGGGATCTGCGCTGCAAGTGCGGGTCCGGCTTCAGTAACGTGCCGCCAGGGCGGCAGGCAAAACCGTCAGTTCTGCAGAATCGGCTTGGCGAAGACGCCGTCCAGTTCCTTGCGGGAGACGGCTTTCCCCGCGAACTCAAAGGTCCCCTGGGTCTGCACTTCAGCCATTGCCTGCAGCATCGCGCCATACGCGGCTCTGGCCAGCGATCCCCCCAGACTGATGCGTGTGACGCCCAGTTCCTGCAGTTCCGCCACGGTGAGCGGCATGCCCGGCATCCCCGCCAGGATGTTCAAGGGCCGATCAATCGAGCTGATGATCTGCCTGATATCTTCCCGCGACTTGATTCCGGGCGCGAACAGGACATCGGCACCGGCCTCCTGGTAGGCCTGCAGGCGCCGGATGGTGTCCTTGAGGTCCGGTCGGCCATGCAGATGATTCTCGGCGCGCGCGGTCAGCGTGAATTTGTAGCCCAGGGACTTCACGGCGATGACCGCATTGCGGATCCGTTCCGCCGCCAGTTCCAGAGGATAGATGGGATTGCCCTCATCACCGGAGGCGTCCTCGATCGAGCCGCCGACAATGCCGGTTCTGGCCGCCTGCAGCAAGGTGACGACCACATCCTCCGGGTCATTGCCAAAACCGTTTTGCAAATCGGCACTGACGGGGATCGAGGTGGATTGGCACACGGCGGTCAGGTGCGCCATCAGGCTGCTCTTGGTGATGGTCAAATCGCTCTTGCCCAGCGAAAAGGCGAAGCCCGCGCTGGAGGATGCCAGGGCCTTGAACCCCAGGTGTTCGAGCAACCGCGCAGACCCCTGGTCCCAGGGGTTGGGGATGACAAAAGATGAACCCTTCTCGTGCAGCTTGCGAAACGCCTCGGCCTTCTGGATCTGTGTGGTCATGTGCTTTTCCTCGTTACTTGCGCCGGATGATCGCCAGCCGGCCGCTCGCCAGCGGCCGGCCGCGGTGGCAAGCCGCAAACAGATATTGCCAGCTGTCGCTGTCCTGTAGCAGCAGTTGTGCGCGGACCTCCAGCTCGCCTTCCAGATCGTCGATCCGGCGACAGGCGAAGGTGACATCGCGCAGTGATACGAGGTACCCGGGCGCGGCCGCCGTTCCGGCGGCGCGTGCGACCAGGCCACCGTGCAGCGCAGCGGCCTGGGCACCGTATTCGCACAGATGTACGGCCCGTAGCTGACCGCCACTGCGCAGCGGGTGGTCCACTGCATGGTGGGTGCTCGCGAGCGCATCGATGCTGGACCCGTCCCATTTCGAGACTGCATCCAGCAGTGACATCGACCCCTGATGGGGGATCAGCTGGGCAATCACGATCCGGTCCACCCCGCTCATGGCGGGTCCCTGCGGCGGATCAAAAGCTGCGACAACAGGAAGTTGCTGGCCACACCCAGCACCACGGTGATGCCAATGGAGCGCAGCACCGGCAGCGTGGAACTGCCGAGGACGGCGAAGACCACGCAAGCGGCGGTGGCGCAGATGGTGACCGCATGCAACGCGCGGCGATGCGCCGCCGGATCCGCGCTGGAGCGCTCCAGGAACAGGCCGTAATCCAGGCCCAGACCGGCTGCGAGGACCAGGGCGATCAGGTGGAACAGATTGAGTGCAATACCGAAGCCATGCAGCAGCGCCAAGGTCACCAATGTCGACAGGCCCATGGGGGTGACAACCCGCACCATCCGCCCGAAGGAGCGGCAGGTGGCGGCGACGACCAGGATCAGGAGCACGGCCGCGGCGGCCATGCTGGCAAGAATGCGTTGCCGCTGGTGGTTGACCAGATCCTCCGCGGCCTGTTTCAGATCCAGCAGCTGAATCTGCCCGTTCGAGCTGGCCAGAGCCGCCAGCTGCTGCGGCTGTTGCACATCGGTGAAGGTCACGAGCCCGGTCCAGCCGCCCTCGCGTTGCTGCAGCAGCGAGCCCACGGTCAGCGCCAGCGGTGTCCCGGCTAGGGTTTGCACGGTCAGCGGCGGCAGCGTGCGGGCGCGCGCGACATCCGCCAGAAATGGCGCGAACAGGCCGGGTTTGAAGGCCATGCCCGCGACGGCATGCTCCAGGCTCGCGCGCAGGGTGGCCGCGTCGGGCAGCGCGGCCTGGCGACGCCGCTGCACGGCGCTGCTGGGCAGGTAGTGCGAGGCCAAATCGTAGCCGCCGATCACGTGCTGCGTCGTGAGCGCGTCCAGTCGCCTTGACAGCGCTTCCTCGCGCACCAGCAAGGCGTCAGGGGTCGCAGCCTGCAGCGCCAGCAAATACCGCACATCCGGAGCGCCAAGGGCCTGTTGCAGGGACTCGTACTCGCGCACCATTGCTTCGGGCACTGGGGTCAGATGTCCCAGATCGTTATCCCACCAGGGTCCCCGAATGCTGATCACGGCAACCACGCCGATCACGGCGATCACCGGCGCCAGCCAGGGCAGGCGCGGCAGTCGATTCGAAAGCCTCGCCAATGTCATGGATAGGCGGCTGTCACCATAATCGCGCACGCCCATGGGCAGCAGCTGCGGCAGCAGGTAGCGCGTACACAGGCCGGCGGCCGCCAGGCCCACGATATTGAAGGTGGCCAGCTGCGCCAGACCCAGGACGCCTGAGACCAGGAAGGCCAGGTAGGCAATGCACACCGCGGCCACTGCGGTCGCCAGGGTGGGCCAGACGGAACGTGCCACCTGCACCGGCTGAACCCCCGGCTGCTCATTGCTGAACAGATAGATGGGGTAGTCCAGCGCGACGCCGGTCAGCGTAAAGCCGAAAGCGATGGTGATGCCGTGGACGCTGTCGAACAATGCGGCGACCGCGCCCAGGCCGCACACGCCCGCGGTGGCGAGCGGCAGTGCGCCCAGCAGCACGCGCCGCATGCTGCGATATGCCAGCAGCATCAGCAGCACCATCCCCACGGAGTCCAGCACCGCCGCCACGCGGGCGTCGGCTTCGCTGCGGCTTTGCATGGTGACCGCAAACGCGCCGGGTCCCGTAATGGTCAACTGCATGGCGGGGCTGGTCCGAACCGCCTCGAAGTGCCGGCGCAGCGTGTCGATGGCCAACCGCTGATCGGCGGGATCGAACCCCGCGCCGCGCGTCTGCACGATCAGCAGCGCCGCGTTGCCGGCGGAGTTGAACCACACATTGAACTGCTGCTGCGCCTGGTGTGCGGGCTCCCACGCTTCCAGGACCTTGATCAGTTCCAGGGTTGGATCACGCGGCAGCAGCGGCGTCAGCAAGGTGGCGGCGGGCGAGGCCAGATCCTGTTCGCGCTCCTGCAACTGCTCACGCAGGTAATCCGCATCCAGGCGGTGCGTGTCGAGGGTGGGCGAGAGCAAGTAGCGGTAGGGCAGCAGCGCGTCGGGCACCATGTCGAGCCGCTGCTCGCCATTGCTGACAAATCCAAAGGCCGGATCGGCGCGCAACGCTGCGGCGAGTTGCTGCGAAGTGCCGGCGAGCGCTTCGGGCGCTGCGCCTTGGATGGACACCAGCAGCAGCTTGGACGCGGGTCCCTGACTGACTTCATCCAGCAGCAGGCGACCCACTGCATCATGTGGCGCGGGCATGAACAGCCGCAGATCGCCACTGATGCGCAGGCTGTGATGGATCACCAACCCGAAGCCGGCCAGCAGCGCGAGCCACAGCAGCGCGGTGATCCGAGCCGAGCCGCGCAGGCGGGTATTCAGTGGCACACCTTTTCAAGTTCTGCGCGGTCGATTGTTGCCGGAAGCGGCGTCGCGAGGGCTGTGCGCGCGGCCTCGTCCATGAGCATCACAGTCACGCTGCCATCCGGTGCCGCGGTGATCATGCAACGCGGGCTGCCGGCCGCCCCGTTCACTGTGATTTGCGACACGCGCTGACGCACCCGGCTGTCCCGCGGTGTCAGCCCCAAGGTCCAGTGCGCCTCATCGCCGCTCACCGCCAGTGTGAAGCTGCTCTCCAGCTGCTGGCGGTTACCGCCCAACAGCGCTGAGAAGCTGCTGAGCAAGGTCTTCAGTTCCGGGGCCCCCTGCAGGGAATAGGTGCGCGGCTTGCCATTGCCGCGCACGACACTGACCGCATCACCTTTGATCTCGGTGTGTTCGGAATACGGTTTATCCACCGTCCGCGCCAGCGAGTCCGGACCGGAGTACAGCAGTTCTCCCGAGACGATGAGCGGCCGGCTGAGCAGCGGCGAGAAGTGCACCTCCACGAACGGCGTGGTCGCCGGCGCCGGGCGCGCCAGGTGTTGGAGCAAGCTGTCCAGATCCGGTGCTGCAAGGGCGGGGGCCGCACACACAGCCAGGGCTACGGCAATCCATCTCACGCGTCTCATCCGGTGCGCTCCATCGGGTTGGCCGTGTCGGTCTGCAGCTCGAATACGCCCAGGGCCAAAGTCTGGTCGTTGGCCGTGACTTGGAAGCGCAGCTGCTGAGGTTCGTACTCCAGGCTTGCCTGCACCTGCATTCCCGGCAACCAGGGAGAGGGAAATTTGGCCTGGTGCAGGCGCAGCGGCCGCACGGGGGTCCCCAGCCACTGGTCGGCGGCATCCAGGACCTGTGCCAGCAGCAGCACACCGGGGACCACCGGTGCATCCGGAAAGTGGCCGGCGAATACCGGATGATCCGCTGCGATGAACAGGGGTTGCTGATGGCGCCTGACGCCCGCAACGGGGGGGGTGTGGGTCTTGTTTTTCATGCTCACGGCGGAACATTAACATTCCGGGCTGAGGATCTGCCCCGAGGCTGTGCACGAGCGGTTCCAAACGTACCGAAACGGAGCAAAAAGGGTCGCCAAATCGCCGATTTCCCCTGGACCGGGCTCTAGCGCCACGGTGCCTGAATTCGCTCATTGACCGTGCCCGGCCCCTCAGCAATATTCAAAGCCGGTCCCGCGATTTTTCCAGCCACGGATTCCAAGATGTTTACCGGTGGTGATATGGTTAGGGGTTCGGACCTCGTTGTGACCGCCGTGTCCGAACGAGGTCGACCAGGCCGCCTGAGGGCGACCGGCAGACCCGCACCCAAGCCTTCCCAGGCCGGGTGCGAAAGGGCGCCACGAGGCGTTGCCTGGGGCAGGGGTAAAGCGTGGGCAAGAGAGGCAGGATTGCGCCGGGGCCAGGCACCGGTGCTCAAAAGGTGTCGGCAATGAACAAGTGTGCACCGCATATGCGGCCCGGCAAGCAGGGCCTGTACGATCCGCAGTTTGAGCACGATGCCTGCGGGGTCGGCTTCGTTGTCGACATAAAGGGCCGCAAATCCCACCGGATCGTGCAACAGGCCATTCAGGTCCTGCGCAATCTGGATCACCGCGGCGCGAGCGGCAGCGAAATCAACACCGGCGACGGCGCTGGGGTGCTGTTGCAGATGCCCCATGGCTTCTTCAAAGAGGTCGCCCGCAAGGCGCGCCTGAGCCTGCCGGCGCCCGGAGCCTATGGCAGCGGCATCATTTTCCTGCCGCGCAACCCCACCCGGCGGCGGCGGCTGGAAGAGCATTTCGAACAGATCGTGCAGTCGGAGGGCCAGAGCATTATCGGCTGGCGCACGCTGCCGACCGACAACTCCATGCTCGGCGAGACTGCCAAGGCCAGTGAGCCCACCATGCGCCAGGTGTTCATCGGTCGCGACCCGGCATTGACGGACGAGGCCGTGTTCGAGCGCAAGCTGTACGTCATTCGCAAGCGCGCGTACAGCGAGATCCGCGCTTCCACGATGGATGGGGCGGAGTACTGGTACGTGGCCAGCCTGTCGCACAAGACCATTGTCTACAAGGGCATGCTGCTGACCGGACAGCTGCCGGAGTACTTCCGGGATCTGAACGATCCGGCCATGGAGACGGCGCTGGCGCTGGTGCATTCGCGTTTCAGCACCAACACCTTTCCCAGCTGGGATCGCTCGCATCCGTACCGCTACATCGCCCACAACGGCGAAATCAATACCCTGCGCGGCAACATCAACTGGATGAAGGCCCGGGAGGCGCTGTTTGAATCCGATGTGTTCGGCGAGGACGTGAAGAAGATCCTGCCGATCGTCAATCCCAATGGCAGCGACTCGGCGATGTTCGACAATACGCTGGAGCTGCTGGTGCTCGCCGGGCGCTCGCTGCCGCACGCCGTCATGATGATGATCCCGGAGCCGTGGTCGAACCACGAGCAGATGGATGATTCGCTGCGCGCGTTCTACGAATTCCACTCCAGCCTGATGGAGCCCTGGGATGGTCCGGCCTCCATCGCGTTCACGGATGGTCGCAAGATCGGCGCCGTGCTCGACCGCAATGGCCTGCGGCCCTCGCGTTACTACGTGACCAAGGACGGCATGGTGGTGATGGCCTCCGAGGCCGGCGTGCTGGACCTGCCACCCGAGGACATCCTGATGAAGGGGCGGCTGCAGCCCGGGCGCATGTTCCTGGTGGACACCGAGGCCGGACGCATCGTCGAGGACGAGGAGATCAAGCGCCAGGTCGCCAGTGAGCGGCCGTATCGGCAGTGGCTGGATGAGCATCTGCTGCACCTGGAGGATCTGCCAGCGGCCCCTGAAGTGCCGGTGCCGGATCACGACACGCTGGTGCAGCGCCAGATCGCCTTTGGCTACACCTTTGAAGATCTGCGGGTGCTGCTGAGCCCGATGGCCAAGAGTGGCGTGGAAGCCGTGGGATCCATGGGGAACGATGCGGCGCTCGCCGCGCTATCGGCCAAGCCGCGGCTGCTGTACGACTACTTCAAGCAGTTGTTCGCGCAGGTCACCAACCCCCCCATCGACTGCATCCGCGAGGAGCTCATCACGGCCTCGGAGGTCTGGCTGGGTTCTGAGGGCAATCTGCTGATGCCACAGCGTGCCGATTGCCGGCGCCTGGAGCTGCGGGGCCCCATCCTCACCAATGAGGAGTTCGCCAAGGTGCGACGGCTGCACGCACCGGGATTGAAGGTCGGTGTGCTCTCGATCCTGTTTCGCGCCACACGCGGCGAGCGCGGCCTGGTCAAAGCCATTGAAGAGCTGCGCCTGGCGGCGCAGCGCATGGTGAAGGACGAGGAGGTCAACATTCTCATCCTCAGCGATCGTGGTGTGAACCGCGAGTTCGCTGCCGTGCCCTCACTGCTGGCCGTCTCGGCCCTGCACCACTACCTGATCCGCGAAGGCCAGCGCACCCGCGTGAGCCTGGTGCTGGAAACCGGCGAGGCGCGCGAGGTGCATCACTTCTCGCTGCTCATCGGTTATGGCTGCAGCGCCATCAATCCGTACCTGGCGTTCGAGACGCTGGACGGCATGATCCGTGACGAGTTCCTGCAGGACATCGATCACGCCAAGGCCTGCAGCAACTTCTCCAAGGCGGCCACCAAGGGCGTCGTCAAAGTGATGTCCAAGATGGGCATCTCCGCCGTGCAGAGCTATCACGGTGCCCAGGTGTTCGAGGCCGTGGGCCTGCGCCAGGACCTGATCGACGAGTACTTCACCTGGACGTCCTCGCGCATCGGAGGCATTGGCATGGATGTCGTTGCGCAGGAGATCCTGATGCGGCATCGCGCAGCCTTCCCTGCTCGCGGGACTCATGCGGTCGCGTTGGCGGCCGGTGGCCAGTACCAGTGGCGCAGCGATGGTGAAACCCATCTGTTCAGCCCCGAGGCCATCCATCGCCTGCAGAAGGCGGTGCGCACCGGGAGCTTCCCCACCTACAAGTCCTATGCGCAGCTGATCGATGATCAGTCCACCAACCTGTGCACGCTGCGCGGCCTGCTGGAGTTCAAGGCCGGGGATGCCGTCCCCATCGAGGAAGTCGAGTCGGTCGAGAGCATCGTCAAGCGCTTCAAGACCGGCGCCATGTCCTATGGCTCCATCAGCAAGGAGGCGCACGAGACCCTGGCCATCGCCATGAACCGCATCGGGGGCAAGAGCAACACCGGTGAGGGCGGCGAGGACCCGGAGCGCTACCTGCCGCTGCCGAACGGGGATTCGCGCAACTCCGCCATCAAGCAGGTGGCCTCGGGGCGCTTCGGCGTGACCAGCGAATATCTGATCAACGCGCGCGAACTGCAGATCAAGATGGCGCAGGGTGCCAAGCCCGGCGAAGGCGGTCAGCTGCCCGGGAGCAAGGTGTATCCGTGGATAGCGAAGACCCGGCTTACCACGGCCGGCGTCGGCCTGATCTCGCCGCCGCCGCACCATGACATCTATTCCATCGAGGATCTGGCCGAGCTGATCCACGATCTCAAGAACGGCAACCGCGATGCGCGCATCAGCGTGAAACTGGTGGCTGAAGTCGGCGTGGGGACCATTGCCGCGGGCGTCGCCAAGGCGCATGCGGAAGTGGTGCTGATCAGTGGCTATGACGGCGGGACCGGAGCTTCGCCTCAGACCTCGATCACCCATGCCGGCCTGCCCTGGGAGCTGGGGCTGGCCGAGACGCACCAGACGCTGGTGCTGAACAACCTGCGCAGCCGCATCACGGTGGAGACCGACGGACAGTTGAAGACCGGGCGCGACGTGGCCATTGCAGCCTTGCTGGGTGCGGAGGAGTTTGGCTTTGCCACCGCGCCGCTGGTCTCGGTGGGCTGCATCATGATGCGCGTGTGTCACCTGAACACCTGCCCGGCAGGCGTTGCGACCCAGGATCCGAAGCTGCGCGAGCGTTTCGCCGGATCTCCGGAACATGTCGTGAATTTCATGCGCTTCGTCGCGCAGGACCTGCGCCAGATCATGGCGCAGCTGGGCTTCCGCACGCTCAATGAAATGGTGGGTCGCGTGGACCGCCTGGAACCGCGCAAGGCCATTGCTCACTGGAAGGCACTCGGTTTCGACTTCTCGAACATCCTGTATCAGCCGGACATGGGTCCGGAGATCGGCCGCTACTGCACTGACACCCAGGATCATGGCCTGGAAAAGTCGCTGGATGTGACCACGCTGCTGGACCTGTGCAAGCCGGCGATCGAGCGCGGCGAGGCCGTGACGGCGGACCTCAATATCCGCAATGTCAACCGGGTCGTCGGCACCATCACCGGCAGCGCGATCACGCGTCGCTGGGGCGCCAAGGGACTGCCGGAGGACACGATACAGCTGCGTTTCAAGGGCTCCGCGGGGCAGAGCTTCGGTGCCTTCATGCCGCCGGGCATGACGTTCCGGCTCGAGGGCGACGCCAACGACTACGTCGGCAAGGGACTCTCCGGCGGGCGGATCATTGTCAGCCCGTCACCGGCTGCCACCTTCATCGCCGAAGACAACATCATCATCGGCAACGTGGCGCTGTACGGCGCGACCTCGGGTGAGGCGTATTTCCGCGGTATGGCCGGCGAGCGCTTCGGGGTGCGCAACAGCGGCGTCTGGACCGTTGTCGAAGGGGTCGGTGATCACGGCTGCGAGTACATGACCGGTGGCCGCGTCGTGGTCCTGGGGCCCACGGGCCGCAACTTTGCCGCAGGCATGTCCGGTGGCATCGCCTATGTGCTGGATGAGGCCGGCGACTGCCGCAACCACATCAACAAGCAGATGGTGGCGATCGCTGAAGTCGAGGACCCAGAGGACATTGCCGAGCTGCATGACCTTATCGAGCGTCACTGGCAGCACACCCGCAGCAATCGTGCGCGGCGCCTCCTGGATGCCTGGGAGCTGAGTATCGCGAAGTTCGTGAAGGTCACCCCGAAGGACTACCAGCGGGTGCTGGCCTGCATCAAGAAAGCGCATGACCAGGGACTGACGGGGGATGAGGCCATCATGGCCGCGTTCGAAGAAAATGCGCGCGACCTCGCGCGTGTAGGCGGGAATTGAGTTTCATCATGGGAAAGCCGACCGGATTCATCGAGTACCTGCGGGAACTGCCCGTCGACCGCCTGCCGCTGGAGCGCATTCAGGACTGGCGTGAGTTCCACTTCCACATGGACGACAAGCGCCTGCGCCAGCAGGGTGCACGTTGCATGGACTGCGGCGTGCCCTTCTGCCACACGGGCAAACTGCTGAACGGGGGTGCTTCCGGTTGCCCGGTCAATAATCTGATTCCCGAGTGGAATGACCTGGTGTACCGCGGCCTGTGGCGCGAAGCGCTGGAGCGGCTGCACAAGACCAACAACTTCCCGGAGTTCACCGGTCGGGTGTGCCCGGCACCCTGTGAAGGTTCCTGTGTGCTGGGCATCAACGCCCCGCCGGTGACCATCAAGAACATTGAAAACTCCATCATCGACAAGGGTTGGGATGAGGGTTGGGTGCTGCCAAGCACGCCGGCGGAACGCAGCGGCAAGACTGTCGCCGTGGTGGGTTCGGGGCCTGCGGGGCTGGCGGCGGCTGCGCAGCTGAACCAGGCCGGCCATCAGGTCACGGTGTTCGAGCGCGAGGATCTCCCCGGTGGCCTATTGATGTATGGCATTCCAAACATGAAACTCGACAAGCGTGACGTGGTCATGCGTCGAATACGGCTCATGGAAGAGTCGGGCATCAAGTTCCAGTGCGGCGCCAATGTGGGCACCAATGTCGATGCCCAGAACCTGCGCAAGGAATTCGACGCCCTCGTGCTGTGCACCGGCGCCACCGTGCCGCGTGACCTGAACGTCGAGGGTCGGCAGCTGGGGGGTGTGCACTTCGCGATGGATTACCTGACTGGCAGCACCAAGGCCCTGCTCAACGGCGGCGCGGACGATGCGCCGATTCATGCCAGGGATAAGGATGTCATCGTGATCGGCGGTGGTGACACCGGCACGGATTGCGTGGGCACCGCCATGCGGCAGGGCTGCCGCAGCCTGACCCAGTTTGAAATCATGCCCGAGCCGCCGCAGGATCGTGCCGCGGATAATCCCTGGCCGGAGTGGCCGAAGATCTATCGGATGGACTACGGCCAGGAGGAGGCGGCCGCCCGTTTCGGCAGCGATCCGCGGGTATTCCTGACCACCGTCAAGCAATTCACGGGGGATGCCAAGGGCGTGACGCAGCTGGCGACGGTGAAGGTCGGTTGGGACCGGGGTGCCGACGGACGTTTTCTTCCCAAGGAAGTCGCGGGGAGCGAGGAGAGCCGTCCCGCACAGCTGGTGCTCCTGGCCATGGGCTTTCTGGGACCTGAGTCGCAGCTGGTCTGCGATCTGGGACTGCAGATCGATGCACGCACCAATGTCGAGGCCGAATACGGCAAGTTCGCCACCACCGCGCCGGGCATCTTCGCCGCCGGCGATTGCCGTCGCGGCCAGAGCCTGGTCGTGTGGGCCATCAATGAGGGGCGCGGTGCCGCGCGCGAGTGCGATCGCTATCTGACGGGGGCCACGGATCTGCCGTAAGTGCGCCGCGAGCCCTCAGTGTTTGCCCGGGTCCTTGAGTCGCGCCTTGGCCCGGGCCGTCAGCTGCTGCACCAGCAGCACGCGCCAATCATCCTTGGGTAGTGCGCCGCCTTGCGGCAGCAGCCGCTGCGCCAGATCCGGCTGTTCCTGCTGTCGCGCCTGGAAGGCCTCGAAATCATCGTTGAAGCGGATCTTCGCCTTCACCGCGTCGGCAGTGTTGAAACGCGCCCAGTACGTCCAGAACTGTTTGGTCTCATGGACCGCATCGTCAGTGGAGAGGGCAGCGGTGGTACACACAACCGGGCTGGGCTCGCCTTCCGGGGCGCCGTGACCCGCTTTCCACAGACATACGAACAGCGAGCGCTCCAGAGTGTCCGCATCATTCAAATCCGCGAGGGTGTAGTCAGCGGCCTGCGCGACCGACAGTGCGCACAGGATTGCGGCGCAGGAGGGCGGCAGCAGTTGGCGGATTCTTGCGGTCATGCGGATTCGGCTCCAGATCTTGATTTCATCCTCCGGTCATCCAGGGGCAACTCACTGTCAGCCGATTCTTACACGCAGTAGCGTCTTCAACCGCTAGGCGCAGCACCAGATACCATGCTCGCGAACTGCAGCAGGTACGCGCAACCAGAATCTCATTCAGCCAGTGTCGTACCTGCGCTCCAATCACGATAATATAAATTCGGCGGCCGCGGCCTTGCCCGGTCGCCGCAAGATCCAAACAATCCCATTCGTTCCGGCTCTCCGACGAGAATCAGATCATGGCTCAATCCTCGGCTCATTCGGGGCCCCCTCTGCCTCTGCCTGTCCTTGCTGGATTTGCCGCCGCAGTCATCGCGGTCATGCTGATAGCGGGGGTGTCCTACCAGGCCCAGCACCGCAGCAGCGTGGCGGCAGATGCCGTCACGCAGGGCGTCGAGCTGATCGTCCAGGTACAGAATCTGCTGTCCAGTACCAAGGATGCCGAGACCGGCGAGCGCGGCTACCTGCTCACTGGCGATGACTCCTATCTGGAACCGTACGTGTCCGGTAGTGCAGCAATTGACGGTGAGCTGGTGCGGATACTTCCGCTCATTGGCCAGGATCCCGCACAGCGGCAGCGGCTGGATCAGCTTCGGGGGCTGATTGCCGCCAGGCTGAACGTATTGGTCAGCGGCATCACCCTGAAACGGGCCGGCAAGTCCGAAGAAGCGCTGGCCACCGTGAGAACGGACCGCGGCAAGGTGCTGATGGACCGGATTCGCGCGCTGGTTGATGAGATCCAGAATGCCAACCGCGCGCAGCTCGCGCAACGCCAGCAGGAAGCGCGACAGACTGCGGAGCTGGCCACCCGCATCACCTGGGTTGGCGCGGCAATTCTCCTGTTGCTGACCGCCGCCGCAGCGGCGCTGGTGTCCCGCGATTACCGGGCGAGGCAGCTGCAATCCTGGCTACGAGTCGGACAGATGGGCCTCAGCGAGCGCATTCAGGGGGATCTGACGCTCGAAAAGTTGGGCGACAACGTGGTGAGTTTCATCGCGCAGTATCTGGGTGCGCAGATCGGGGCGATGTACATTGCGGAAGGCCCCGGGCATTTCCGCCGTTTTGCCGGTTATGCACTGCCGGCAGGTTCACCCCACGAGTCCATCCGCAGTGGCGACAGCCTGATTGGCCAGGCTGCAAAAGACAATCAACTGCTGCATCTGGCTGACGTCCCCCAGAACTACATGCTGCCGATCACCTCGGCACTCGGACAGGGGGTGCCACGCGAAATATTGATTGCGCCTGCCAGCATCGATCGTACCGCGCACGCCGCCATCGAGCTGGGTTTCCTGGGACGCACGGATGAGTCGCACCGGCAATTGCTCACGCTGCTGTCGACGATGATCGCGGTGGCGGTGCGCACCTCGAAGGACCGCACCCGACTCGAGGAGCTGCTGGAGGAGACGCAGCGGCAGGCCGAGGAGCTGCAGACGCAGCAGGAGGAGCTGCGCGTCAACAACGAGGAACTCGATGAACAAAGCCGCGCGCTGAAGGAATCTCACACGCAGATGGAGTCCCAACAAGTCGAGCTTGAGCAGACGAACTCCCAGCTTGAAGAGCAGACCCAACTGCTGGAACACCAACAGGAGGCCCTTGCCAAGCAGCAAGGCCTGCTGGTGGAGCGCGCGGCGGCGCTCGAGCGCGCGAATCTGTACAAGAGTCAATTTCTGGCCAACATGAGTCACGAGCTGCGCACCCCGCTCAACTCGACCCTGATTCTTGCCAAGCTGCTCGCCGATAACAAGGATGGCAACCTCACCGAGCAGCAGGTCAAATTCGCGCGCACCATCTCCAACGCGGGCAACGATCTGCTCGCGTTGATCAACGACGTGCTCGACCTTTCCAAGATCGAGGCCGGAAAGATCGATCTGAAGCCCCAGACCGTGCTGCTTGCCAAGGCGGTCGAGGAGCAGGGCAAGCTGTTCCAGCCGCTGGCTGAGAAGCGCGGCATACAATTCAGCGCGACGGTTCTTCCGGGGACTACGGAGACGATCATGACGGACCCACAGCGTCTGGGTCAGATTCTCAAGAACCTGTGCTCGAATGCGCTGAAGTTCACCGAGCAGGGCGAAGTAGCCCTCAAGGTGTCCTCAGACGCCGACGCCATATACTTCGCTGTCAGCGATACCGGTGTCGGTATCCCCGAAGGCCAGCATCGCAATATCTTTGAGGCATTTCAGCAGGCCGATGGCAGCATCCATCGCAAGTTCGGCGGCACCGGCCTGGGGCTGTCCATTTCCCGCGATCTGGCACACCGGCTTGGTGGCCAGATCACCTTGCAAAGCATTGTCGGCAAGGGCAGCGTCTTCACGCTGGCGCTCCCGCACGACCTGCCGCTGCAGTCGGAGCTCGCGCCTGCGGCCGCCAAATCCGGCGCCAGCCGGGGAGCGGTGGCCGAAATTCCTGCACCACCACCCCGAAAGCCCGCTCCGGCGCACATCGAGGATGACCGCGGGCAGCTGTTGCCCCAGGCGCGGCGCATTCTCATCATCGAGGATGACGTGGCCTTCGCGGCGATTCTGCGCGACCTCGCGCGTGAAATGGACTTTCAGTGCATCGTCACGCATTCCGCGAGCGAAGGCCTGCTGGCTGCCGCGGAGTTCAAGCCGAATGCGATCCTGCTCGACATCAATCTTCCCGATTACTCCGGTTTAGGAGTCCTGGAACAACTGAAGCGTAATTCTGCGACGCGACACATCCCAGTGCACGTTGCCTCCGTCGCCGACCACGTTCACGGTGCGCTCGAGCTCGGCGCGGTCGGTTATGCATTGAAGCCGGTCTCGCGGGAGCAGCTCATCGAGGCGTTACGGCGTCTGGAAACCAAGCTCTCACAGGGCATGCGTCACGTGCTCGTCGTGGAGGACGACGAACGCCAGAGGGATAGCATTCGCGAGTTGCTCACCATGGCCGATCTGCAGATCACGGCGGTAGACACCGCCGGGAAGGCGCTCGATGCCTTGCGGAGCGTGACCTTCGACTGCATGGTCATGGATTTGAGCCTGCCTGACTTCAGCGGCTTCGAATTGCTCCGACGCATGGCGGAACAGGAGGAGGTGTCGGTTCCACCTGTCATCGTTTATACCGGTCGGGCCTTGAGCGCGGATGATGAGCAGAACCTCAGGCGCTTCTCAAAGTCGATCATTCTCAAGGATGCACGCTCGCCTGAGCGGCTGCTGGATGAGGTGACGCTGTTCCTGCATCAGGTCGAATCCAGCCTGCCGGCCGAGCGGCAGCGCATGCTGAAGGTGGCGCGCGATCAGGACGTCGCGTTTGAACGGCGCCGGATTCTCATCGTGGAGGATGACGTGCGAAATGTCTTTGCGCTCACGAGCGTCCTCGAGCCGAAGGGGGCCCAGGTGCAGATCGCACGCAATGGCCGGGAAGCACTCGATGCCCTGAAGGACGCGGCGGGCGGCGCGCCGCGCATCGATCTGGTGCTGATGGACATCATGATGCCGGAGATGGACGGCATCACCGCCATGCGGGAAATCCGCAAGCGACCGGTATGGAAAAAACTGCCCATCATCGCCCTGACCGCCAAGGCCATGCAGGACGATCTGGAGGCCTGCATGGCTGCCGGGGCCAATGACTATATCGCCAAGCCCCTGGATGTCGAAAAACTTCTATCCCTGATCCGCGTATGGATGCCGAAATAGATTCCACCTCCCCGGTTGGCGCCAAGCGGCTGGATATCGAGTTTCGACTCCTGATCGATGCGATTTACCAGATGTACCACTACGATTTTCGTGGCTATGCGGTGGCCTCGCTCAAGCGCCGCCTGCGCACGGCATTGGTGCGTTTCGATTGCCAAACGCTTTCGCAGCTGCAGGATCGACTGCTGAGCGAACCGCAATTCTTTGCCTCGCTGCTGAACTTCCTGACCGTGCCGGTGAGCGAGATGTTCCGCGATCCGGCCTACTTTCGTGCGATTCGCGAGCAGGTGGTGCCGCTGCTGCGCACCTATCCGTCCCTGAAAGTCTGGGTTGCCGGATGCAGCACGGGGGAGGAGGTCTATTCGCTTGCGATTCTGCTGCGCGAGGAAGGTCTGCTGGAGCGTACCCTCATCTATGCAACCGATATCAATCCGCAATCGCTGCAGAAGGCTGAAGCGGGTGTGTATGACATTGACCGGATTGCCGCCTTCACCGGCAATCATCAGCGCTCGGGGGCCCGCTGCTCGCTCTCCGACTATTACGTGGCGGCCTATGGGCGCGCCGTGTTCGACAAGTCGTTGCGGCGCCGCATCGTTTTTTCCGATCATAGTCTCGCCACGGATAGCGTCTTTGCGGAAGTGCACCTGGTCTCCTGCCGCAATGTACTGATCTACTTCAATCGTGAGCTGCAGGATCGGGCGCTGCGATTGTTTCGCGAGGCGCTGTGTCGTAAGGGCTTCCTGGGCATCGGTTCCAAGGAGTCGCTGCGGTTCTCGGCGGAGGCCGATTCCTTTGCCGACTTTGTCCGCGAGGAGCGGATCTTTCAGAAGCGGGATATGGCATGAACGAGGCGGTCTCCCTGGTCGGGCTGGCCGGGCGCGTCGATGCGGTTGTCATGGGTGCATCTGCGGGCGGCGTGGATGCCTTGCTGATGCTGCTGCCCGAGCTTTCCGCAAACTTTCGCCTGCCGATTTTCATTGTTGTGCATATGCCGCGCGATCGGCCGAGTCTTCTGTCGGAGATTTTTGCGCAAAAATGTGCATTGCCGGTCTGTGAGGCGCAGGACAAAGAGCCTGTGCGTCCGGGATGCATATATTTCGCACCATCCGACTACCATCTGTTGATCGATGCGGGTCCGCAGCTGGCATTGTCCGCCGATGAGCCGGTCAATTACTCGCGGCCCTCAATCGACGTACTCTTCGAGTCCGCGGCCGATGTGTACGGACCGCGCCTGCTCGCCATCATTCTGACGGGCGCAAACGATGACGGTACGGAAGGTCTGGCCGCGGTGCGTGAGGCCGGCGGCATCACGATCGTGCAACAGCCCCGCAGCGCCCAGGTCAAGCAAATGGTGATTTCGGCCTTGAATCGCAATCCCACCAGTCATGTTCTGGACCTGGAAGGTATTTCCGCGGTGCTGCATACCATGGATCAGGGCGTGACGGTATGAGGCATGTCGTCAAGTGTCTGCTGGTGGATGATCTGCCGGAAAATCTGCTCGCTTTGTCGGAACTCCTGCATCAGGAGGATGTGGAGATTCTCCAGGCCCGGTCCGGGACTGAGGCGCTCGAGATTCTTCTGGTCCATCAGGTGGCGCTCGCGCTGCTGGATGTGCAGATGCCCGACATGGACGGCTTTGCGCTTGCCGAACTGATGCGCGGCAGCGCACGGACGCGCCACGTCCCGATCATTTTCGTCACAGCGAGCGCCCACGACCAGCATCGGATGTTCCAGGGTTACGAATCAGGAGCGGTCGATTTTCTGTATAAACCCATCGAGCCGCAGATCCTGAGGAACAAGGCCGCGGTGTTCTTTCAGCTCGATCGGCAAAAACGCCAGCTCGATCATGAACTGCACGAACGCACCGAGACGCTGCGTCTGAATGAGTTGTTTACGGCGCTGCTCGCGCATGATCTTCGCAATCCGCTCAATGCGGTTGTGACCTCCGCGCACCTGATACAGCGGATTGTGGCTGAGCCCGTCGCCAAAGATGCCGCCTCCCGCATTCTTTCCAGCGGCACGCGCATGAGCCGGCTGATCGAGGACATGCTGGATCTCGCGCGTGCGCGAGTCGGCGGTGGGATAGCGATCAAGCGCGAGGACAGTGATCTTGATGCATTGGTCGGCCCGGTTGTGCGCGAGCATCAGGCCGCGTCCCCCGAGCGGCACATCGAGATTGTTTGCAGCGGTGTGCTGCGGGGTCAATGGGACCCCGAGCGCATGGCGCAGGTCGCCTCCAATCTCATTGGCAATGCCATCAAGCACGGGGACCCGCAGGGGCCGGTCGTGGTGCATCTTGATGGCACTCGCAGCGACGCCGTCGTGTTCTCGGTTGAGAATGACGGTGCCATTCCCACCGAGCGGCATGCCGGCCTGTTTGATCCCTTCAAGGACGGACAGCAGCGGGTGGGCCGCAATGAGGGGCTGGGTCTTGGGCTCTACATCGTGCAGCAGATCGTGATGGCGCATGCCGGACGAATCGAGGTCCAGTCGGAACAAGGCCGACGCACCGTGTTTACGGCGCACCTGCCGCGTAAGTCGGCTTGATTAAGTCATAGGTCCTGTGCCGCAGCATCTGGGGCGCGCAGCACGGTGCTTGGGATCCCGTCGGGATGTCGATTTCAGACTGCTGCCGGCGCATTCTGTCCTGCCCCCACGCCGTCCTGAGACGACCGCGTTGACCGCTTGGCGAGGCATGTGTTACCTCGTGGCGTTGGGGTGAATCCACTCTTGGCCACGGGGACGAAGAAAAATATGCCCGGTCGCAGGCAGATCTTGAAACAGCTGGCAGGCGGCATCGCCGCCCAGGCGTTGGCAGGGGTTGTCGGGCCCCAGGCCTTTGCGGGCAGCTCCGGGCCGACCGTGAGCCCGCTCAGTGCCAATGTGGCGCTGCTCTCCGGTGTCGGCGGCAATGTGGTGGCGTTCAGCACCCCGGACGGATTGCTGGTGATCGACAGCGGCGCGCCCGAGCACTCCAGGGAACTGCTGAAGACGCTGACCTCCTTGCCAGGCGGTAAGCGCATCCGCACCGTCTTCAATACCCATTGGCACTGGGACCATACCGGCGGCAATGAGCTGCTGCGTAAGGCTGGCGCGCAGATCATCGCGCACGAGAACACGCGTCTGTGGCTGGGCACGAAGGTCATCGAGGAGTGGGAAAACCGCACCTACCCGGCGCGATCGGCGCAGGCATTGCCGACCAACACGTTCTACTATAAGACCAACCAGCTGACCTTCGGCAACGAACCGCTCGAGTACGGATGGCTGGGTCAGGCTCACACGGACGGCGATATCTACATCTACCTGCGTGGGCAGAATCTGTTGATGGTGGGGGATGTACTGTCCGTGGGTCGCTACCCGGTGCTTGATTACTGCACCGGCGGCTGGATCGTGGGTATGAGAGATGCGACGCAGAAGCTGCTCGATCTCAGCAACGATCAGACGCGCATCGTTCCGGGGACCGGTCCGGTTCAGAGCCGCGCGGATCTCCAGGCCGAGCACGATATGCTGTCTGCCATGCAGGACAAAGTATGGGCGCTCATGCGCAAGGGTATGACGGCGAGTGAAATCCTGGCCGCGAAGGCGAGCGCCGATTTCGATGCGAAATGGGGCGATCCGCAACAGTTCATTACGAGTGCCTACCAGGGTATCTACGGCCATATCGCCGACTTCCTGGGCAAAGGAGTCGTGTAGGCATGAGAGCAATCGTGAACCTGATACGTCCCACTCTCACCGCGCTGGCCACCAGCCTGGTTGTGGCAGCGGCAGGCGCCGGCACGGCGCTGGCCGCAAACACCGCGCCCAACCCGGGCGATGCCGCCGCGCACGAGAAGTGGCAGCTGCTGGGTGAGTATTGCGAGAAATGCCACAACGCGAATGACTGGGCCGGCAGTGTCGCCTTCGACACGATGCAGCCGCAGGATATTCCCCAGGACGCGAAAATCTGGGAAGAAGCCGTCACCAAGCTGCAGGGTCGCCTCATGCCCCCGCCGGGACAAAAGCAGCCGCCCCAGGCGCGCATCGACTCGTTCGTCTCCTGGCTGCAGACCAACCTCGATGCCGCGGATGCGGCGCATCCGGATCCGGGCTATGTGACTTTGCATCGGCTCAACCGCACCGAGTACGCGCGCTCGGTGCAGGAATTGCTCGGCGTCACGGTGGACGTGGAGTCCTTGTTGCCCAAGGACACGATGAGCGATGGCTTCGATGACATCGCGAATGTCCTGAAGGTCTCGCCGACATTTCTGGACCAGTACATTTCGGCGGCCTCGAGCGTGGCGGCACTGGCCATGGGCAATCCGCAGGCGCACAAGAGCATTGCGATCCTGCGCGCCTCGCGTGAGAGCCAAACCTCGCATATCGAAGGTCTGCCGCTCGGGACGCACGGCATGCTGGTGAGTCACGACTTCCCGGCCGATGGTGACTACGAGTTCGACCTGGGTCGTGGTGGCGCTGGCGCGATGCTGCTGATCGACGGCCAACAGGTATACCAACAAAGCGCCGCTGCGCCGGGGGCCGGCCCCGGTGGCCCTGGGGGCCGGGATCCGCGCAGGCGCCCGCCACTGCCACGACTGCATGTGACCGCGGGGCCGCACGAGATTGCGGTCGCCTTCGTGGCGCATGAGCAGCCCGAATCCGACGACTGGCTGCAGCCGCTGGATCCGGCCGGCGGCGGGTTTGGCGGCTTTGGAGGGCGTGCCACGGGCCTGCAGATTACGGGCCCGTTCGACCCTACCGGTGTCAGCGATACCCCCAGTCGCCACAAGATCTTCGTTTGTCACCCGGCCGATGAGAGCGCGGAGCTGCCCTGCGCCCGGCAGATCATCGCGAACCTGGAGCGGGTCGCGTACCGGCGCCCGGTGACCGACGCGGATCTCGCCCCACCCCTGCGTTTCTTCCAGGAGGGCCGTCAGGGCGCAAGCTTTGATGCGGGCATAGAGAACGCGCTGGTGGCGATACTATCCAGCCCGAAGTTCCTCTACCGGGTGGAGCGCGTGCCGCGCAACGTGCAGCCGGGCGAGAGCTTCCGCATCAGCGACCTCGAATTGGCCTCGCGCCTGTCCTTCTTCCTGTGGAGCGAGGGACCGGACGAAAAGCTGCTGGATCTGGCCATCGCGAATCAGCTGCATGAACCGCAGGTCCTCTCGGAGCAGGTCAAGCGCATGCTGGCCGACCCGCGTGCCAACTCCCTGGTCACGAATTTTGCATTCCAGTGGCTGAAAGTCGATGACATGGATCGCATCAACCCGGACCAGGCCACGTATCCAGCCTTCGATGAGGATCTGCGCCATGCCTTCAAGACGGAGATGGAGCTGTTCCTGGGCAGCGTGCTGCTGCAGGACCATGATGTGCTCGATCTGCTCACCGCCAACTACACCTTCGTCAATGGCCGGTTGGCGCTGCATTACGGCGTACCCAATGTGCTGGGCAGCGACTTCCGCAAGGTGACGCTGACCGATTCGCGGCGCTGGGGACTGTTGGGCAAGGGCGCGATTCTCATGGGTACCTCCTACGCCAACCGCACCGCGCCGGTATTGCGCGGCGCCTGGGTGCTCGAGTCGGTTGAAGGGACGCCGCCGCATGCGCCGCCCCCCGCCATCCCGGCCCTGGTGGAGAATATTCCGGGCGCCAGGCCCCTCACGGTGCGTGAGCGCATGGAGCGGCACCGCTCGCAGCCTTCCTGCAATGCCTGTCACGGCATCATGGATCCGATGGGACTGTCGCTGGAGAACTTCGACGCGGTGGGCCAGTGGCGCACCAAGGACTATGACACCGGCACGCCCATCGATGCCTCGGGAAAGATGGCGGACGGCACGCCCGTGGACGGTCCGGATGACCTGCGCAAGAGGCTGATGGCGCGCCCGGACCAGTTCGTGCAGACCTTGACGCGCAATCTGATGGCCTATGCATTGGGCCGCACGCTGGACTATCACGACATGCCGACGGTGCGCAGGATCGTGCGCGCGGCGGCGGCCGATCACGATCGCTTCTCAGCCATCCTGCTCGGCATCGTCGCAAGCCCCGCATTCCAGATGAAGGAAATGCCCGCGCCCCAGAGTGCGGGCCAGCCGGATGTGAAAGTGACGCAGGTGTCGGTACCGCACTGATGCGTCGGAGGATTTGCCAATGATATTTATCACGAAAAAGCATCTGTCACGCCGCACCGTCCTGCGCGGCGTCGGTGCCGTCGTCGCGCTGCCCCTGCTGGATGCGATGATCCCGGCAAGCGTCGCCTTAGGCCAGACCGCGGCGGTGCCGAAGATGAAAATGGCGTTCATCTACTTCCCGCACGGCGCGATCATGGACAAGTGGACGCCGAGCGGCGTCGGTCGCGACTTCAAGCTCTCGCCCATCCTGGAGGCGCTGGGGCCGTACCAGAAGGAGCTGGTGGTGGTGAGCAATCTGGGCAACAGGCCGGCCGAGAGCGCCGCCGTGCACGCCATCGTGCCGGGCACCTGGCTGTCGTGCGTGCACCCGAAGGAGAGCCAGGATCCGATCGGCGGGGTCACCGTGGATCAGATGGCGGCGCAGCACCTGGGCCAGGACACGCCGCTCCCGTCCCTGGAAGTCGCCACCGAGCAGGATGGCGGCGGTGGCGTGTGCGATCGCGCCTACGGCTGCAGTTTCTCGGGAACGATTTCCTTCCGTACGCCCACCACGCCACTGCCGATGGAGTACAACCCGCGCAACCTCTTCCAACGGCTCTTTGGCCGCGGCGATACGCTGGCCGAACGTACCGCGCTGGGCAAGCGCTATGATAGCGTGCTGGACATGGTGGCCGCGGATGCGCAGTCCATGCGCGCGGATCTGGGGCCCGCCGATAAGGTGGTCCTGAGCGACTATCTGGACAGCGTGCGCGAGGTCGAGCGGCGCGTGCAGAAGATGGAGAGCCAGGACCTGTCGCATCTGAAGCTGCCGCCGGTACCGCTGGGCATTCCGGAGCAGTTTCCTGAACAGCAGGCGCTGATGTTCGACATGATCGCGCTCGCGTTCCAGGCGAACCTGACGCACATCGCGACCATGACGATGGCGCACGAAGTCAGCAGCATGACCTACCCGTTCATCGGCGTACCGGATGCGTTCCATCCGATCTCGCACCACCAGGGCGATCCGACGAAGATCGAGAAACTGATCAAGATCCAGACCTATCACACGACCAAGCTCGCCGCGTTCCTGAAGCGCCTCGCGGACACGCCCGATGGCGATGGCTCGCTGTACGACCATGCGATGATTCTGTACGGCAGCAACATGAGCAACAGCAATGCCCATGATCAGTATCCACTCCCCACGGCGCTGGTCGGCGGGGCCTGCGGCAAGATCAAGGGCGGTCAGCACCTGCGCTACCCGGAGCACACGCCGCTCGCCAACGTACTGCTCACCATGTTGCGCCGGGCTGGCATTCAACAGGACAAGGTCGGCGACAGCACCGGCGAAATCGCGGAGATCTGACCCATGAAATCCTGGCTTGGCCTGGTACTACTCGCCGTCGCGGGCTCCGCACTGGCCGCGATCGGCACCCCATCGCTGGTGGACCTGGCGGAGGCGGGCGGCCACACCCAGGCAGCGCTGGCACTCATCGACCAGGGTGCCGATGTGAACAGTCCCGCAGATGACGGTTCAACCGCGCTGCTGTGGGCCGCGCATCGCGACGACCGCGTGCTCGTCGAGCGCCTGCTCAAGGCGCGCGCGGATGTCAAGGCCGCCAACAAATACGGCGCGACGCCCATGTCGGAGGCGGCGGCGTACGGGGATCCGGCGGTAATCGAACTGCTGCTCAAAGCCGGGGCAGACCCGGATTCGGCCAATGCGGACGGTCAGACGGCGCTGATGGTCGTGGCCCATACCAGCAATGTGCAGGCCGCGGAACTGTTGCTGCGGCATGGCGCGCATGTGGATGCGACCGAAAAGCTGCGGGGCCAGACGGCATTGCATTTCGCGGCCGCGGAGAGCCAGCCGGCGATGGTGCAGGAGCTGTTGCATCATCGCGCCGATCCGAACGCGCGTTCGAGGATCGAGCATGATCTGCGCCAGGTGAGCGCCGAGCCGCGCATTCAGTGGCGAGCGCCCGGCGGCCTCACCCCCCTCCTGTATGCGGCGCGCCAGGGCTGTATGGAATGCGTGCAGGCGCTGATCAAGGCCAAGGCGGATCCGAACCTGAACGATCCGGACGGCATCTCGCCGCTCCTGATCGCGACTGAAAATTTCCACTTCGACGTGGCGGTTTACCTCATGAAGGCGGGCGCCGACCCCAATCATTGGGACTGGTGGGGCCGTACGCCGCTGTATGCGGCCGTTGATCTGAACACCTTGCCCTATGGTGGCAGGTCCGACCGACCGTCACTGGACACGACCACCAGCCTGAAGATGATCGAGCTGCTGCTCAATGCCGGTGTGAACCCGAATGCGCAGCTGAAGCTGTTCCCGCCGTTCCGTCAGATCGGCGCCGATCGCGGCGCAGACCTGTTGTTGACGGTTGGCACGACGCCGCTGCTGCGGGCCGCCAAGGCGGGTGATACGGAGGCGATGAAGCTGCTGCTGGCACATGGCGCAAAGGCCGATCTGGCCAACAGCCTGGGTGTCACACCGCTTATGGCGGCGGCCGGGCTGCGCTCGAATGAAATCGACACGCGTGGCAAGTACGTCACCGAGAAGGAGGCCATTGCCGCTATCGATCTGCTGGTTGCAGCGGGAGCGGATGTCAACGTCATCGATGACCGCGGGCAGTCGGCCCTGTACGGGGCCGCCTATTGGGGATGGAACGATGTGATCAAGTGCCTGACGGGTCATGGCGCTGATCTGAGCATCAAGGACGCGCGCGGCCATAGCGCGGTGGACATGGCGATGGGCCGGGCCGAGGGCCACGGCCGCGGCGGCTCGGGCAGGGTCGTTCACGAGGATAGTGCCCAGCTGTTGCAGCAGCTGAGTGCAAACGGTGCCAAGACGGCGAATATGCCGCCCGTGAGGCCAGCGAACCAATTGCTTTGAGCGCTGACAAAACTCATCCATATTATCGGGCATCTGCACAGCGAGGACAGCACCGGTTCGCAAAGCGCCGAGCACCCTTTACCACACAAACAGGTAACCCAGGCCCACCAGGGCAGTCAGGCGACCCAGGTACGTCTGGTCCGCTGTGCCGACCGCCCGCCGATAGCGCCACAGCATCGGCACCACCGATGGCAGCATCATCACCACCGTCATCGCCATCCATATGCCCAGGAACACTGACGCAGCGCCGGGCCAGGATTGTCCGGGCATTCGCATCCACATCGACACTGCGCCCACGACTTGACTCAGTGCCCGGCGTACTCATCGTGCCGGCGCCACCAGATGCCGGTCTCATTGCGTCCCTTGGGGGCACGGTCGAGCCATTGGTACATGCCCCAGAGGCCGTCCAGTCCGCGCCCGAAGGTCGAATAGGTGTGGTAGAGGACACCGTCCTCGACTGCGAACGCGCTCATGCCGGGTCTTTCGCGCGTGTAGGTGGCGACGTCGGTTCCGGTCATCGCGGCATTTTCGCCGACGGGCCCCTCGCCACGTTTCGTCAACGCATCGCCGATGCCCGCGACTTGCCATCCCGGCTCGCGCCGGTAGTTGTAGTCGATGCCCCGCCGTTGCTGTTCCTCGGTGAATGAGACATTGAAATCGGCGTTGAAATTCCCCCCATGCGCGGACGCCCAGGGAAACTCCCACCGCATTCGCCGCCGGTACGTCTGCAGCTTCGCCAGCGGCGCCCGCGATACCGCCGCAAAGGCGACATCGTGGTTTTGCAGGTGAACTGCAATGCCGTTGAAGCCGTCCGCGATGGCTGAACAGGAAGGACATCCCGCCGCATAGTCGGGCCCGAACATGAAGTGATAGATGATGAGTTGCGAGCGGCCGCCAAAGAGGTCTGCGAGGGACGCGCTGCCCTGCTCGGTTTCAAACCGGTATTCCTTATCGAGCCGCACCCACGGCAGCTCCTGGCGCTGTTGCGCCACTTCGTCGCCGCGTCGCGTCAGTTCCTTCTCCGCCTCGAGCAACGCCAGCCGCTGCGCAAGCCAATCCTTACGGATTCCGATCCGGTGTTTGATCATTGCAATGCTCCTGCCTTGGCTGTGGTTCGTTGTGGGATAATCTAAGCGCCGGGAATCGCACGATGGGAGTGACAAGTTTGGCGGGATTGCGTTGGACTCGCTGATCAACGCCGCGGCACGTGCACTGGCAATCGGTGATCCATTGGGCGCGCTGCAGCGGGTCGCATTGCGCGATGACGCGCCGGCGCTCGCGATCCGCGGCATCGCGATGGCGCAGCTGGGTGATCTGGCTCGAGCGAAGCTGCTCCTGCGCCGTGCTGCCGGCGCCTTTGGTCCGCGGGAGGTCGTAGCGCGCGCGAGGTGCGTCGTCGCTGAGGCTGAGATTGCGCTCGTCTCGCGCGATCTGGGCTGGCCCAAGAAGGCACTCCACGCGGCGCGGGCGACGCTTGAGGCGCAGGGTGACCTGGTGAATGCCGCCCATGCGCGGTATCTGGAGGCGCGACGCCTGCTCCTGATCGGGCACCTGGATGCAGCCGAGCGCACGCTGGGTAAGCTCGACTCCGCGCCGTTCCCGCCGGCTTCCAGGGTTGCCTATGAACTGACTGTTGCGGGGATCGCGATGCGGCGTCTGCGCACGCAAACTGCGCGGGCGGCGCTTGCCCGGGCTGAGCACGCGGCGCGGCTGGCGGGTATTCCTGCGTTGCTGGCGGAGGTCGAGGCCACATCGGTGGTCCTGAACCGGCCTGCGGCGCGCCGGATTGGTGGTGGGGAGGATCGACTGCTGCGGCTGCAGGACGTTGAAGCATTACTGGCGTTGCAAGCGCTGGTCGTGGACGCCTGTCGTTATGTGGTGCGGGACGAGGGCAAGATCGTCTCTCTGGTGCGGCGTCCGGTGCTGTTCAGGATCGCCTGTGCGCTGGGTGAGGCCTGGCCCGCAGACGTGTCGAGGGATGCACTTGTGAAGCGTGCATTTCGCGCGCGGCGCGCCGACGAGTCGCATCGCGGGCGGTTGCGCGTGGAAGTCGGGCGGCTGCGCGCGGCGCTGCGGGGCCTCGCCAGCGTCACTGCGACGAAACGCGGATTCGTGCTGGTGCCGCGCCGCGCACGCGAGGTCGTCATGCTGGCGCCGCCGGTGGCAGACAAGCATGCAGGGGTGCTCGCCTTCCTGGCTGACGGGGAGTCATGGTCGAGCTCGGCCCTGGCGCTGGCGCTTGGGGGGAGCCAGCGCACCACGCAGCGGGCGCTTGATTCGCTGGCGGCTGCAGGCAAAGTACAGTCTTACGGTCGTGGGCGAGCCCGCCGCTGGACGACGCCGGCGGCGCCTGGATTCACGCCGATTTTGTTACTCCCTGCATCTGCGCCCATCGACTAGGATGGAAGCATGAGTCGCTCCACCGCGAAGATCATCCGTGAGTACGGGCCCTTTTCAGGCGCGGAAGCCGTGCATGGCGTCACCTATGATGGTCAAAACCTCTGGTTCGCTTCCGGCAACAAAGTGAACGCCATCGATCCTGCGAGCGGGGCGATGCTGCGCTCGATCGATGTCGCCGCGCATGCGGGGACGGCTTTCGACGGCGAGCACCTGTTTCAACTTGGCGAGGATCGCATTCAGAAGATCGATCCCAAAACCGGACGCGTGGTCGGCAGCATCCCTGCGCCCGGCGGCGGCGGTGACTCCGGGTTGACATGGGCCGAAGGAGCGCTTTGGGTAGGGCAGTACCGCGCACGGAAAATCCACCAGATCGATCCGGACACCGGGACCATTCTGCGCACGATTGAGTCCAACCGTTTCGTCACCGGGGTCACCTGGGTCGATGGCGAGCTGTGGCACGCCACCTGGCAAGGCGATGAGAGCGATTTGCGGCAAATCGATCCTCGGACTGGAGAGGTGTTGCAGACGCTCGACATGCCGCCTGGAGCGGGCGTGTCGGGCCTCGAGTCCGATGGCGGCGATCTGTTCTATTGTGGCGGCGGAGGCAGCGGTAAGGTGCGAGCGGTTCGTCGGCCCAAGCGAAACCGATAGCCGCCGGCGGCTCGCAAGGGCGCGGGTGTCTTCAGCGGCACCTTGCCTCTCAGGCAATAGAGCGTGCGTGACTTCGCCACTCAAAGCTGCGCGTGACCCTCAAGGTAGAACACGCAAGTGCCTTCGAGCTCGACACGATCTGCGACAAGACGGCAGAGGATTTCGCCGCCGCGGCGGGAGGCTTGAAAGGCGCGAAATGAGTTTTTTTTCAAGCGCTGTGCCCAATAGGGTGCCAAAGCACAATGCGCACTTCCCGTCACCGGATCTTCCGGGACGCCCTTGGCCGGTACGAAGTAGCGACTGATGAAGTCGTACTGCGCATCGCCCGCTGCGGTGACAATCACACCGCCGCGATCAAGGGCGGCGATGGCTGCAAAGTCTGGCGAGAGCTGGCGCAACGCCTGCGCGCTGTCCAGCAGGACCAGGTAGTTGAACGCATCGGCAAGCACTTCGACCGGAACGGCACCCAGTGCCGCGCGCATTCCTGCGGGGGTGGAAATTGGTTTCGAAGACCGCGCCGGGAAATTCAAGACGTAACCGGTATTGGTTCGGGTGACGATCAAAGGCCCGCTTGCCGAATGGAAGACGACTCTGCGGCGCGTGGGCTCCAGGCGTTCCATGACGACCGCCGCACTGGCCAGGGTGGCGTGACCGCAAAGCGGAACTTCAGTGGTCGGCGTAAACCAGCGAATGCGATAGTCATCCCCGGCGCGCACCAGAAAGGCGGTTTCGGCGACATTGTTCTCGGCGGCTATGGCTTGCAGCATCGCATCTGCAAGGAACGTCTCCAAGGGCATGACTGCCGCAGGATTGCCCGCGAAGCGGGACGCGGTAAATGCGTCAAGCTGAAATATCGGCGTTCGCATAGCAACGAGCCTCGCCAAAGAAGTCACAGGATGTACATCGCGCAACAAGGTTGATTGTCTGCACAGTCGAGGCTAGTGAACACCCGAGCATAAAAAAAGCCCCGCAAAGCGGGGCTTGGATGTGGGCATCGTCACCGACCGGGTCAATCGCTGTCAGCTCCGGCTAGTGCGCAAAAGCAGAATCGATATCAGCGTCGATTCCTAAGCGCGCTTCGCGTCGCGTCGACACAGGTCCCAATCAAACGGTTTGGCGGTGGAGCTAAGCAACTCCGGTCTGGCAAATGCAGACTGCGTGCCAATTCACGCTTCCCGCCCACGACCTCCTCTTAATTTGAGAAGGCCCTCCGCGCCTGTGTTAATCGCCCGAGTTTCTCAATTTCTTTCGCTGCAAACTGTTCGCTCTACGCATCACCCGCGATTAGGATTTATTACCCCGGGCATGCCGCAATCCATCTCAAGAGCAGCAAAAAAGAACCAAAACAGACGGTTATCAAAACTTCCCGACATAGTCCACATAGATATGGTAGCGATTTTTTATAAGTTATGCATGTGGCAGTTGCGCAACGCAGGGAATTGGGCCTTTAGCTTAAGCGGGACAGTATTACCCTGAAGCGGGCGCCACCCCCCTCCGGCAGAGTGCAGGCCTCGGCGCTGCCGCCGTGGAATTCGGCAATCAGCCGCACGATGTACAGCCCCAGGCCGAAGTGCGGCCGGCTGTCGCTCCCGGATCGGGACTGCCACAGGGACTCGAACAGGTGCTGATGGCCCTCCCCGGCGAGCGCCGGCCCGGGATTATCCACCTCGATGATGGCCTGGGTGGCGTCGGCCGCCAGCCGCAGCGTGAGGGTCGCCTGGTCGGCACTGAAGTCCACGGCGTTATCGACGAGTTTGTCCAACATCTGCACGATGAGATCCGGGGCGCCGTGGAGCAGCACGGGCTCATCCGGTAGCTCGGCGATAAATTGTCGCTGCGGGAAGCCGGTGCGGTAGGCGCCCACAGCACTGTCCATCAGGGCGCGCAAATCGAACCGCGAGCGTTCCGCGCCCTGGATCGCCTCTTCCACCCGCGTGGCGGCGCCCATGGCGACCAGGATGGCGTTCAGCCGCTCGCTGCCCTCGCGGGCTCGGTTCAGATAGGTACGCGCGGCGGGTGGGACGGACTCCGATTCCAGGTTATCCAACGAGGAGCGCACGATGGTCAGCGGCGTGCGGATCTCGTGCGCCAGCTTGCCGGCCAGAGTGCGCAGGTAACCGGTGTACTCGTTGAGCCGGCCCAAGAGCATGGAGAAGCTGCGCGCCACATCGCCCAGCTCATCGTGTGCCTCAGTGTCCGGAAAGGTGGTCACCAAGCCCTCACGTGTCAGTGCCGACTCGCTGGCGCGTCGCAGCCGGGCCAGCCGCCAGGACAGCCAGGCGGCAAAGGCGAACATCAGCATCACGGCCAGGGCGCTGGTGATGAGCGTGAAATCCAGCAGCTGGGTCAAGGCCTTGTCACGTAGCGTCAAGGAGCGCTCGGCGGTCTCCACGATCTGCACAAACCCCAGGGTCTGCTTGCGATCGGCACCGGCGATGGGAGCCTGGGCCGCGACGACTTTGACGTCCTGCGGGCGCTCCAGCAGCCGACGGTACAGCTGCGGCAGCAGCCCGCGCTCGGCGCCGGAGACGGTGGCCACGGACAGCGCGTCCACCTGACTGAGGATAGCCTGATCCGTGCCCAGCACCGTGAGACGCAGGCCCGGCTGGACGAACTGCGCCAGATAACTGGTCAGCTGCGGAGCGGGAATCAACAGCCTGCCCATGGGTGCGAGACTCTCGTGGTCCAGGTTGCCGAAGCTCACCGGATTGCCGCCCCGGTGCTCGCGCTCATCCACCAGCACCCCCAACCGCGCGCCCAGCATCGACATGGGGATGCGCAGCTCCACGCAATAGCCGCCACTCATGGGCTGCCAGCCGCCACTGATGCGCGGCTCATCGATGGCCACCTGACGCCCCAGATCTTCGGTCTCGATACGGCGCGCATGCACCGGGCCGGGTTCCGCGGTGGCCACCAGGTATTCGTGCTGCGCGCCAGCCGCATCGGTAAAGGCCACCCAGATGCGATCGCCGAACCCGGCAGGATCCAGCACATCTGCGCCGGGCGCATCCCATACCACATGCGGGTCACGAACCTGGATGAGCAGGTACGCCAGGTGTTCGTGTACGCCGGCCAGCAGCGTCAGCCGGTGCGGACCGTCGGAGTAGACGCGGCGGAACGGCGAGTTGCGCGGCCATTCATCGGGATAGCCGTCCAGGAACGGCGCGGCCAGCAGCGGTATGGCCTGCAGATCATTGGGACCGGGGGGTATCAACCCCGGGTCCCCGCCCATGCGATACAGCAGGTCGCTGCGGCCCTGCAGCGAGGCGGCGATGGTCTGGGCGATGGCCTGCAGTGATTGCTGCTCACCGTCGCGCAGTGCGGCTTCCATCTCGCGGGCGTACTCAAAGCCCGCCCAGGGCAGAAACAGTGTGCCCAGCCCCAGCAGCAGCAACTTCAGCCGCAGTGACATGCCTGACGCCTGTCACTCCACCCAGCGATAGCCCATGCCGTACACGGTCTGGATGGCGTCGAACTTCGGATCCAACTGCTGGAACTTGCGGCGGATGCGTTTGACATGCGAGGTGATGGTGTTGTCATCGAGCACTACATTGGCGGCATCCATGAGCTGCTGGCGATTGCGCACATGACCGGGGTGCTTTGCCAAAGCGTGCACGATCCAGAACTCCGTCAATGACAGCAGCACCACCTCACCCTCCCATTGGATCTGCATGCGCTCGCCATCCACCAGCAGCGAACCGCGCTGCACGATCTGACCGGTGGTCTGTGGTCTGCGCAGCGCTTCGATGCGCCGGAACAGCGCGTTCACCCGCGCGATCAGGTGCGGGATGCTCAGATCCTTGGTCAAAAAATCATCCGCACCCAGGCGCAGCCCTGATACCGCATCCAGTTCGCTGTCGCGCGCGGTCAGAAAGATGATGGGCAGCTCCGCGGACATGGAACGCAGTGCGCGACACAGCTCAAAGCCGCCCTCCGGCTCATCCTCCAGGGAGATGTCAATGACCGCCAGGTCCGGCAGTCGCGCCGCGCAGGCGGTCATGGCCTGGTGGCGGTTGCCGTAAGTGCGCACCGCGTAGCCCTCGCGGGTGAATGCGGCAGCGTAATTGTCGCGAATGGCCGGCTCGTCTTCGATGATCGCGATGAGTTTCATGACTGAAGCGTACTGCAACCGGGGTGCACACGGCAGGCCGTACGGCAGCAAATCAGCTCGGCGCCATGATCTGCCATGATTCGCCTCACCTGGGCCCGAATCCCCGCCCAGGGGCGGCCTGATTCGCGGCGCCCAATAGCCTCCAGGGGCCGGAAGCCCTGAAGAGGTTAAATCCCATGTCTGCGTACACTGCATTTCCGGGTGCCCTGCGTGGCCGTTCGCCGCAGCCGCGCGGTCGGTTGCCGCAGCTGTTCAACTGGCTGGCCGTACTGGTGCTGCTGTCGCTGGGCGTGCTGCGGTGATCAGAACGCGCTAAGACCCGTGAGAGCTCGACCGACTGCCAGTTGGTGAATGGTTTGCGTGCCCTCATAGGTGACCACGCTTTCCAGGTTCAACATGTGGCGGACGGGGGAGAATTCGGCACTGATCCCGGCCGCGCCCAGCAGGTCACGGCAATCCCGCGCGATATCCAGGGCCATGCGCGCGTTGTTCCACTTCGCCAGGCAGACCTGGGCCGGGGCCAGCCGACCCTCGTCCTTCAGATGCCCGAGCTGTAGCGCCAGCAGCTGCGCCGTGCTGATGCGACGGGCCATGTCAGCCAGCCGGATCTGCACACTCTGCGTCGCGGCCAGGGGGCGGCCAAACAGTTCGCGCGACTTGGTGTATTCAAGCACCGTGTGCAGGCAATCCTGTGCGGCGCCGATCACCCCCCAGGCGATGCCGTAGCGGGCCTGATTGAGGCAGGACAATGGGGCCCGCAGTCCCTGGGCTGCGGGTAACAAGGCCGCCGCCGGTACCACGACATCATTCAGAAACAGCGCGGCGGTGTTCGAGGCGCGCAGCGACAGCTTGTTCTCAATCTCGCTGGCCTCGAAGCCCGCAGCGCGGGTGTCAACCAGGAAGCCTTGCATGCCCTGATCCGTTGCGGCCCAGATCACCGCCAGATCGGCGATGCCGCCGTTGGTGATCCACATCTTGGATCCATTCAGCACCCAGTCATCGCCGCGGCGCCGGGCGTGGGTGCGCAGATTGCCCGGATCGGAGCCACCGTGCGCCTCGGTGAGCCCAAAGCAGCCGATCAGCTCGCCGCGCGCCATGCGCGGCAGGTACTGCAGCCGTTGGGCATCGCTCCCATAGGCATCGATGGCGTACATGCACAGCGAGGATTGCACCGAGACGAAACTGCGCAGCGCCGAGTCACCGCGTTCGAGTTCCTGGCAGATCAGGCCACAACTGATGGCGTTGAGGCCGGCGCAATCATAGCCTTGGATGCTGGCGCCCAGCAGGCCGAGATTGGCCAGTCCCGGGATCAGCTCGTGGGGGAAACGGTGCACTTCAAAGCATGCGCGGATCAGCGGGGTGACTTCCGCGGCGACGAAGCGCGCCACGCTGTCCTGGACCAGGCGCTCCTCGTCAGTCAGGCAGGCGCGGACACCGAACAGGTCCAGAGGGTCCAGGGAATCAGGGTTCGCGGCGCTCGGCTGGTTCATCGGCACCCTCCGTCTCGGCCAGGTATCGAGCCTAGCCGCCGCGCGGCGGCTGCGCCAGTCGCCCAGCTTGCTTTGTGAGCGGCCAACCAGCACTGGCGGCAGGCAGTCTGTAGAATCCCCGCGCCATGAAAATCCCAGAAATCATCATCGTCGAGGTTCTGCACCAACCCGGCAGCCTCGCCAAGGTGCTCCAAGTGATCGCCGAGGAAGGGCTGGTGCTGGAGCACCTCACGTCCCTGCGGCGCGAGCAGGGTCGCACGCTATGGGAAATCACCCTCGATATGGACGAGGATGCCAACCGGTCGTTGTACGAACGCATCGACGCGTTGCCGACTGCGCGCTTCGTGGGCAAGTCAGACCGGGTGTTCAATCGCCATCGGGGTGGCAAGATCCGCACCGTCTCGCGGGTGCCCATCAATACCTTGAATATGCTGCGTGATGTGTACACCCCGGGCGTGGCGCGCGTATGCCTGGCCATCCAGGCTGATCCGCGCAAGATCCACGACTACACCAGCATCGACCATACGGTGGCCATCATCACCAATGGCACGGCCATCCTGGGTCTGGGGGACATCGGCGCGGCGGCGGGCCTGCCGGTCATGGAGGGCAAGGCCGCGCTGTTCTCGGAGCTGGTGGACCTGAGCGGTGTGCCGATTCTGCTGAAATCCCGTGATGCCGACAGTGTCGTGGCGACGATCTGCGCCATCGAGCAATCCTTCGGGGCCATCCAGCTGGAAGATTTCGCAGCTCCGGAGTGCTTTGAAATCGAAGAGCGGCTGCGTGCGACCTTAAGCAAGCCGGTGCTGCACGATGACCAGCACGGCACCGCCGTGGTGACGCTGGCGGCACTCATCACGGCCACGCGGCGTCTGGGCCGCAGCCTGCGCGTGAGCACCGTCGGCCAGATCGGTCTGGGCGCGGCGGGGACCGGTATTGTCCGCCTGCTGCGCGCCTATGGGGTGGGCAAGGTGCTGGGTGCGGATCGCAATCCCAAAGCCATCGAGCGCATCCAGTCCATGGGAGCAGAAGGCGCCTCGCTGGAAGACATCATGGCGCGCTGCGATATCGTGATCGCGACCACCGGCGTGAAGAATCTGATTCCAGCCCAGCGGGTGCGTCCCGGGCAGATCATCCTCGCGCTGTCGAACCCGGAAAGTGAGATCGATCCCCTGGAGGCCATGGAGCGGGGCGCCGCCTTCGCCGCTGATGGCAAGGGCATCAATAATGTGCTGGCCTTCCCGGGTTTGTTCCGCGGTGCGCTGGCGGCGCACGCCCCACGCTTCACGGATGCCATGTTGATGGCCGCGGCCGATGCCATCGCGCAGCTGGCCGGGGAGGATCTGGTGCCCAATCCACTGGATAAGCTGGTCCACGAGCGGGTCGCGGCCGCGGTCATGACCGCGGCCATGCAGCCTGCAGCGATGGGCGAGGCGGGGACACCGGAAATTACGCAGTAGCCGGGGCCATCATGCCCTTGAGCTTGCCCAGCGCCTGCGTTTCGATCTGCCGGATGCGCTCGGCCGAGACCTGGTAGCGGTCGGCCAGCTCATGCAGCGTCGACTTGTCTTCACCCGTCCAGCGGCTCATCAGGATGTCGCGACTGCGCGCATCCAGCCGGCCCAGGGCCGCCTGCAGATTCGCGTGCGACACACTCTCCCACTCCTCCGCTTCGACGCTTTCCGCGGGGTCCGCGGCCGGCGCCGGCAGATAGGAGGCCGGGCTGTACGGGGCATCCTCATCATCCCCATCCGGGGTGGGGTCAAACGACATGTCGCGAGCCGACAGTCGCTGCTCCATCTCGGTGACTTCCGCCGTGGTGACACCGAGATCACGGGCCACCGCCGCGGTCTCCTCGTGCGTCAGCCAGGAGAGGTTCTTCTTCATGCGCCGCAGGTTGAAGAACAGCTTGCGCTGGGCCTTGGTGGTGGCCACCTTGACCAGGCGCCAGTTGCGCAGGACGTATTCGTGAATTTCGGCACGCACCCAGTGCACGGCAAAGGAGACCATGCGGACGTTGAGCGTCGGGTCAAAGCGCTTCACGGCCTTCATCAGGCCGACGTTGCCTTCCTGGATCAGATCCCCCATGGGCAGGCCGTAGCCGGTATAGCCGCGGGCGATATGCACCACGAAGCGCAGGTGCGACAGCACCAGCTTGCGGGCGGCGTCCAGATCGTCTTCCGCGCGATATCGAATGGCCAGATCCCGCTCCTCCTCGCGTGACAATACGGGGATGCGGCTGACGCGATCGATGTAGGCGTCCAGGCTTCCCAGCGGCCCCGCCAGGGCGAGGGTGGATTCAGGAGCGACCAGTGCAGTAGCGGTCGTCATTCAGGCTCCCTTGAGTTCGAACTTTGCTGAGGCAGATATTAGCACTCTGGTCATTTGAGTGCTAAGAAGCCCTGGAAGTTCAACGCTGTCGTCGGAAACAAATTCAATAAAAACAATGCCTTGATACTGTCAAGCTCGCGGTTCGATGCCTCGCAGATGCCGGGCGGCGGCTACCCAGGCCCCCAACCATCCCAGGAGCATCCCGGCCCCCAGAACCAGGCCAACCTCGCGCGGCCCCGCGCCAACCAAGGTATAGCTGCTGCCATACAGCCGGGCCAGGGTGGCCACGGGTGCGCGCAGCACCGCCGCCGCGGTCCCCACCAACGCCCAGGCCAGCAGCGCCCCTGCGAGGCCATAGAGCATGCCGGTGTACAGGAAGGGTCTGCGGACAAAGCCGGTCGATCCCCCCACCAGCCGGATCACTTCAATCTCGGTACGACGGCCCTGGATTTCAAGTCGGATGGTATTACCCACCACGGCGAGCACCCCGGCCCCCAACAAGATGGCGGCAATACTCAGTACCCGGCGCAGCAGGTCCAGGATGGCGTTGAAGCGCAGCACCCACTCCGCGTCCACCTGCACGGTGTCCACCTCCGGCCAGGCCCCCAGGTAGTGCTTGAGCGCCGCCAGATCCGCCGGAGCGCTGGCATCGGCCGTGGGGCGCACATGCAGAATATTCGGCAGGGGATTGCTGCCGAGGGCCTGCAGCGCGGTGCCAAATCCGGAATATTGACGGAATTCCTGCAGGGCCTCAGCGGCGCTGATCACCTGTACCGCTGCCACCCCTGGACGGGCGCGCGTGCTTTGCGCCAGCTGTTGCACGCGCGACAGGGCAATGTCCGGCTTGAAGTACACCGATACATCGACCGCCCCGGTGAAACCGCCCGTGGCGCCCATGGCATTGGAGACGAACAGTGCCAAGGCCAGCGGCAGCGCCAGGGCGAGACCAATGACCAGTACCGTCAGCGCGGTGGCGAAGGGCGCGCGTGCCAGCCTGCCGGCTGAACCCAGCAGTGCCTGAGCATGGTGGGTCAGGTAGCCCGCGATCATCGCGTCGCCGTCATGCTGGGCAGCGGCGCCTCCGCGCTGCCCTGGACCTCACCGTCCGCCAGGACGATGCTGCGCTGTCCGAACTCATGCACCACATGCATATCATGGGTCGCGACGATCACTGTGACGCCCACGTCCTGGAAGCGCTTGAAGAGCTTCATGACCTCCAGTGCGAGCTGCGGGTCCAGATTGCCGGTGGGCTCATCGGCGATCAGCACTGAAGGCTTGGCGACCACGGCACGTGCAATGCCGACGCGCTGCTGTTCGCCCACGGACAGCTCGTTGGGCAGCATGCGCTCCATGCCCAGCAATCCGACCTGATCCAGCGCCGCGCGCACGCGATGATCCATCTCCGTCTGACTCGCGCCGGCGACCACCAAGGGCAGGGCAACGTTGTCGAACACCGGACGGTCATCCAGCAGCCGATGGTCCTGGAACACCACGCCCAGCGTGCGCCGGTAGGCCGACAGGTGCCGTGATTTGAGCGTGCCGAGATTGTGCCCATTGACCATCACGGTGCCGCGGGTCGGACGTTCCAGCAGCGCGATGAGCTTGAGCACGGTGCTCTTGCCGGCGCCCGAGCGGCCGGTCAGGAACACCATCTCGCCGCGGTCAATGCTGAAGGTGGCGGCGCGAAGCGCTTCACGCCCGTTGCGGTAACGCTTGGTGACGCGCTCGAAGAGGATCATGCGCCGGACGCGGCAGGGTTTTCCGGGGTCGCGCCTACCCCTTCGATGAGCGCAGCAGCGAAGACCTCGGCGTTGAATTCGCCGAAATCCCCGGCCTGTTCACCAATGCCGATAAAGCGGATCGGAATATTCAGTTTGCGGGCGATGGCGAGCACGATGCCGCCCTTGGCCGTGCCATCCAGCTTGGTGAGGACCAGCCCGGTGACGCCGATGGCCTGGTGAAACTGCAGGGCCTGCGAGAGGGCGTTCTGGCCCTGGTTGGCATCCAGTACCAGCAGCACCTCATGTGGCGCGGTGGCATCGACTCGCTGCAGCACACGGCGGACTTTTTTCAGCTCCTCCATGAGATGCGTCTGGTTTTGCAACCGGCCGGCGGTGTCGGCGATCAGCACCTCGGTGCCGCGCGAGCGCGCGGACTGCGCCGCATCGAACACCACGGCACCGGGGTCGGCTCCGGCCTGCTGCGCGACCACTGTCGCACCGGTGCGGGTGCCCCACACCTGCAGCTGCTCGACGGCGGCGGCGCGGAACGTATCACCTGCCGCCAGCATGACGCTGTGGCCTGAGGTGGCCAGGCGCTGAGCGAGCTTGCCGATGGTGGTGGTCTTGCCGGAACCGTTGACGCCCACGACCAGGATGACAAAGGGTTGATGTGCCGGGTCGATCACCAGCGGCTGCGCGCAGGGAGTGAGAATTTCGGTCACGGACCGCCGCAGGGCGGCGATCAGCGCCTCGACATCGGCGAGTTCCTGGCGCGCAACGCGCGTGCGCAGATCATCCAGGATGTATTGCGTGGCCTCCACACCGACATCGGCGGTAAGCAGTCGGGTCTCCAGCTCATCGAGGATTTCGGCATCGATTTTGCGGCCCCGAAACAGGGTCGCCAGACCGTCCGTCAGCCAGGAGCTGCCGCGGTTGAGTTTCTTGCGCAGACGCTCGAAGAATCCACCGGATTCTTCGCCGGCCGCTTTGTCGCGTCGGAACAGCATGGCGCTATTGTATGATGATCCGGCTTGGCTAGGCTTCAAAAGGCGGGCGTGGGACTTGGCAGCGACTGGTAAGCCCGATATCCGCAAGGCCGCCACGCGCGTGGCACGTGGCAATAAAACGCGTGTGTTGCGCATCATCGGCGGCGCCTGGCGTGGCCGCACCTGGCGGTTCCCGGAGGGCGATATCCGCCCGACACCTGACCGGGTCCGGGAGACCCTGTTCAACTGGCTGGCGCCGGATATCGCCGGGGCCCGGTGCCTGGATCTGTTTGCCGGCAGCGGCGCGCTGGGACTTGAGGCGCTGTCACGCGGTGCCGCCCGCGTGGTGTTCGTGGAACAGGCCGCAGCCTCCGCCCGGGAACTGCGCCAGACGCTGGCGCTGTGGGGCGGTGCGCCGGCGGCGGCTGCGCAAGTCCAGCACACCGACGCCACCAGCTTCCTCGCCGGCAAGGCGGAAGTCTTCGACGTGGTCTTCCTGGATCCGCCGTTTGCGGGCGGTTTGCTGGGCCCGGTTGCGGGCAGCCTTGAATCCGGCGCCTGGTTGGCGCCAAACGCTTGCATCTATGCCGAATGCCCCGCACGCGAGGGATTGCCGCCGCTGCCGGGGTGGCGGCTGATGCGGGAGGGCCGCGCCGGTGAGGTCGGGTATCATCTGTTGCGGAGGGCACCTTGACCACTTATAGAAACGCCGTGTATCCCGGGACGTTTGATCCCATCACCAACGGACACGCCGACCTGGTGCGGCGGGCGTGCAGCCTGTTTGATCGGGTGGTGGTGGCCATTGCCTCCAATGCCGGCAAAGCGCCGCTGTTCCCGCAGGATAAGCGCGTGGCGCTGGCACGTGAGGTGCTCGCCGATCTGCCCAAGGTGGAAGTCATGGCCTACTCCGAACTCACCGTGGAGTTCGCGCGCCGCCACCAGCTCTCGGTGATCATCCGCGGCCTGCGCGCCGTGTCGGACTTCGAGTTCGAGTTCCAGCTGGCGAACATGAACCGCCATCTGTCGCGCGAAATCGAGACCGTGTTCCTGACACCTCAGGAACAGTTCACGTTCATTTCTTCTTCCCTGGTGCGCGAGATCGCCGTGCTGGGGGGCGACGTGCACGAGTTTGTGCATCCGATCGTGCTGGCCGAACTGCGGAAGCTGCGGCGCGTTTGAGTTTGCGGCGCTTGCGCGGCAGGCGCGGCAGTTTCACCGTCTGCGCGGGGGGCGGCAGCTTGCCGGCACGCGACAGATCCACCGCCCGCCACAGGTACCAGGCCGCCGCGCTGCGATACGGTCCCCAGCGCTCGCCGAACAGGGCCAGCGCTTTGGGAGCCGGCATTTCCTTGTGCCCATAGGCCAGACGAAAGCCATGGCGGACGCCGAAGTCATCGACGGGCAGCACGTCGGGTCTGCGCAGCTGGAACATCAGCAGCATCTCGACGGTCCAGCGACCGATACCGCGCACGGCGGTGAGCCGCTCGATGATCTCCAGATCGCTCAAGGAGTGCAGGACGGCGCGTTCCGGAACCACGCCGCTGACGGTCTTTGTCGCCAGGTCCCGCAAGGCTGCGATCTTTGAAAACGAGAACCCCGAGGCGCGCAGTGCGGCATCTTCCAGGGCCAGCAGGGACTCCGGAGCGGGGAAAATCCCGCCGCCGCAGGTGCTGATGAAACGGTTGAGGATCGACTGCGCGGCCTTGCCGTTCAGTTGCTGATGCGCGATCGCGCGCGCCAGGGTTTCAAAGGGCGAATGTGCTTCGCGCGCCTCCAGCTCCAAGGGCCCGGCGGCGCGGATGAGCTGCTTCATCACCGGATCCACATCGCCAAGATAGGTCACGATGGCTTCGGTCACGATCTCACCTCTGGCAGGTGGGGCAATAGTAAGTGGACCGCTGTCCCTGGGTGAAAACACGGACCAGTGTCTTGCAGTTGCGGCAGGGTTCATCGGCCCGTTCATAGACAAAGAGCTGCTGGCGGAAGTATCCCGGATTGCCATCCGGGTTCACGTAATCCCGCAGTGTGGTGCCGCCGACGCGGATGGCCTGTCGCAACACCTTGCGGATGGCCGCGACCAGACGTTCGGCTTCAACCCGGGTCAGGCTGTGACTCGTGCGGCGGGGCCGGACCCCGCACTGGAACAACGCTTCACTGGCGTAGATGTTTCCCACCCCTGTGACCAGCTGGCCATTCATGATCAGCTGCTTGATGGAGACTTTGCGCCGCCGCGCAACACTCCACAGGTACTGCGCATCAAAGGCAGCATCGAAGGGTTCCGGCGCGAGCTTCGCCAGCAGCGGATGGGTCTGCGGATCCCCCGTCACATAGTGCAGGCTGCCGAAGCGGCGCGGATCATTGAAGCGGACGGTGTGACCTGAAGTGAGCGCCAGGTCGATGTGATCGTGGGCCGCGGCCGGCAGATTGCTGGGTACGAGGCGCAGGCTGCCGGACATTCCCAGGTGCCACAGCACCGTGCCATGGGTCAGCCGCAGCAGCAGGTACTTGGCGCGCCGGTCGACGGACTCGACACGCTGCCCCGCCAGGGTCTGGGGCAGCCGCGCATCCACCGGCCAACGCAGGCGGTGCTCGCGGACCGTCAGTCGCAGAATGGTCTGACCCGTCAGGTGCGGTTCAAGTCCGCGACGGGTGGTTTCAACCTCGGGTAGCTCGGGCATGGCCCATTCTGCGGCTTTCAAGCCATTGCCACCACAACAGTGGCGGCACCCCGCACAGCACCTCGCGCACGCGTTTCACCGCAGAAACGGTCAGTGCCAGCTCGGCGCTGATCCCCAAGGTGTGTCCGAACAACACCAGCGCGGCTTCCTGAACGCCCAGGCCCGCGGGCACGATGAAGGCAAGATGCCGCGCCGCCTGGGTCAGTCCCTCGAGCATGATTGCTGCTGGGACATTGACGGGATGGCCGAACAGACGCAGTGCCCACCAGACTTCAAACGACGCCGAGATGAGTGCCACAAATTGCAGCGCGCCTGCCATCGACAAGATTGCGGTTCGACCCAGACAGCGGCGCAGATCCGCATCCAGCGATATCGCGGCGTCGCCTCCAGTGAGGCCCACCATGGGTTTCAGGAAGCGCTGCAGGCGCTGGAACACGGATCCGTACCGCAGCAGCAGCAAGCACCCCAGGGGAATGAACACACTCAGCCCCAGTACCGTGATGACCTGCGGATGATGGCCGCCGGTGCCCAGCAGGATCAGCGTCGCCACGGTCCCCAGCAGATAGACGGTGATCAGGGTCAGCAGAATTTCAACGATGATCGTGGCGCTCGCCGGAACGAGGCCCAAGCCACGCCAGCGCATCAGACGCACCCCCACCACTCCGCCCCCGAGGCTTGCCACGGGCAACAGGCGATCCACTGCCTCACGCACGGTGGTCACCCAAAGTACGTAGCCGAAGTCTGCCTTTCCTGCTGCATCAAAAGGACGCAGCAGCGCGCGCCAACCTACGGCATACAGCGCGAAGAAAATCATGCGATAGGGAACCAGCCACAACAAGGCGGCGCCCGCCTTGCTCCAGGTATGCAGCATCATGGGCACATCGGCATGAATGACCAGCCCGGTCAGCAGGGCGAGTCCGAGCAGACCCGCGATGTACACGGCGATTTTCACGCAGCGCCTGACTCAGGCAACGCGGCGCATCACGCCAGTGGCGTCGACGTCGAATTCGTGACCGCGCCACGTCACCCGTCTGGAGAGGAAGCTCTGACACCAGACTGCGCAGATCAACAGGTCCCGCACCGGCAGCAGCAGAATGTCTGCCAGCAACGGCCGATTGCTGCGCAGGCGATACACCATGTGCAGGCCAAAGCGCGCCGCCACGGTTACACCAAAGGCGCTCCACGCCACCGGGGGTACAGCTCCGGCGGCGCCTAGCAGCAGCAGCCCGATGATGGCCAGCAGCAGGCTGAACGTCAGGAAGATCAGCGCCAGACACAGCGGGCGAATGACACGCAGGGTGCGCATCCAGCGCAATTCATGACGATTGAGAGCGGCAAAATCCGGTTCATCGTGCTGGGCCTGAATCTCGTAAGGGGAGAGCACGATCCGCAGTCCCTGCGCGCGCACCCGCTCGCCCAGTCGATAATCGTCGGCGAGATGATCCACGAATGCCCGCATGCCGCCGACGGACTCCAGCGTGGTGCGCCGCAGACACAGGGTCTGACCGGATGCGTAACCCTGATGGCCGAACAGCCACGCCAGCATCACGGACGGGAAGTACCATTCGTTGTTGTACATGGCGCCCAGCCGCGACCATAGACTTGGTGTGGGCGCGTCCTGCGACAGGCAGGTCACAAGACCGACCTGCTCATCCTGCAACGGTGTGGTGACGGTGGCCAGGTAATCGGCGCCCACCAGGATATCGCTGTCCGCGATCAACAATATGGAGTGGCGGGCCTTGGCCAGCATATTGATGAGATTGCTGCTCTTGTTGTTGTGGCCGTGGCGCTGCGGGTTCACCACTGTGTCGATCGACAGATCCGGGAACTCCTGCGTCAGACGCGCCACGACCGCCAGGGCCGGGTCAGTGGTATCAAGTGTTCCAAAGACAATCTGGAACTGCGCATAGTTCTGCTGGCAGAAGGAGCGCAGATGCTCGTACAGCCCGGGTTCCGCGCCGCACAGTGGCTTCAACACGGTCACCGGAGGCTGTGCCGCAGGCGCCTGGCGCGGGCGCGACACATAGATGCGCCAGGCCAGAGCGGCGCTCAGCGCCACCAGCGAATAGCCCGCTGCGATGCCGAGGCTCGAGTATCCAACCACCGCGACAATCAGCTGGGCTACAGTCATGGTCGCTCTTGCTCATGCCTGGTGTGCCCGCAGGAAGCGGAAGAACTCGACGCCCTCGCGCAGGCGGCGCTTCATCATCTCCCAGCTGCCGAGCATCTCGCGCACGATCTCCCAGATCTTTCCGGGGCGGAAGTAGAAGCGCTTGTAGAACACTTCCATGCTGTGAAAGATCTGTTCCTTGGACAGGTGCGGATAGCTGATGGCCGCCAGCTGCACGCCATGATCATTGACCAGATTCACCGCCTCATTTTCCTGCAGCCAGCCATTCTCCACCGCCTGTCGGTACAAGGTGGTGCCCGGATAGGGCGCGGCGAGTGATACCTGGATGGTGTGCGGATTGATCTCTTTGGCGAAGTTGATGGTCTTTTCGATGGTCTCGGTGGTTTCGCCCGGCAGCCCCAGGATGAAGGTGCCATGGATGAGGATGCCGAGCTTGCGGCAGTCTTCGGTGAAACGCCGCGCGATGTCGGTACGCAGGCCCTTCTTGATGTTCAGCAGAATCTGATCGTCCCCGGACTCATAGCCCACGAGCAGCAGGCGCAGCCCGTTCTCCTTCATGACCTTCAGAGTCTTGAACGGAACATTGGCTTTGGCGTTACAGCTCCAGGTCATGCCCAGCTCCCCCATGCCCTTGGCGATCGCTTCGACGCGTGGCAGGTTGGAGGTATCCGTGAAGGTGTCATCATCAAACATGATCTCCTTCACGTCCGGCATGTTGTCCTTGATCCAGCGAACTTCTGCGATGACGTTCGCGGCGGATCGCACGCGATAGCGATGACCGCCCACGGTCTGTGGCCAGAGGCAGAACGTGCACTTCGAACGGCAGCCGCGGCCGGTGTAGAAGCTGACGTACGGATGCTTCAGGTAGCCAATGAAGTAATTGCGGATGGTGAGGTCCCGCTGATACACCGGAGCGACGAACGGCAGTTCGTCCATGTTTTCGAGGATCGCGCGCGGCAGGTTGTGGACGATGCGGCCGTCTGCATTGCGATACGACAGTCCTTTGATGTCCTGGATCGGCGCACCCGCGGCGACTTCCTGGCAGGTGTAGTCAAATTCTTCGCGGCAGACGAAATCGATGGCGGTGGTGGCTTTGAGCGAACCTTCCGGGTCGACCATGGGCTTGGCGCCCACCAGGCCGACGCGCACCTGCGGGTTGTCTTGTTTGAGCAGTTCAGCGAAGCGCGCATCGGTGGGGAACGAGGGGGTACTGGTGTGCATGATGACCAGGTCGTAATCGCGTGCAATCCTGCGGGTCTGCTCAACCGTCAGCTCATCGGCAGGAGCATCCACCACCCGGGAATTCGGCACCAGAGCGGCCGGTTGCGCCAGCCATGTCGGGAACCAGAAAGACTTGATCTCACGCTTGGCCTGGTAGCGCGAACCTGCGCCGCCATCGAAGCCTTCAAACGACGGGGCCTGGAGAAACAGAGTCTTGAGAGATTTTAGGGGCTGGGACTCAGGAATCATTGGATCTTCCATGCGCAACATCGAGGCCGATGATGACGCGGGCATGTTTAAAAATGAAGTCAGATGTCCAACTATACTTTACACGATAGAGTTCAGTCGCATCTCCACGAACATATCTGCTGAATTGATGTTCCGAAGGGCTAAGTCCACGTTCCCTTGGAAGGGTCACGAAAGCCTCCGGTGCAGCCAGACATACCGCCAGGGCAGGGCGCTTCTGGGCCCGGTGGCTGAAGTGTTACTCTTGTGCCATTGCAGTGCAAACTAAACTATAAGGCACCCGCGTGCGACTCCATCCAACCGGCAAATTCGATAACCACGCAGCCCCGTACCAGCACATCCAGGTGCTGCCGCTCGCTGCTTCCATGGGCGCTGAAATATGTGGGGTGCAGGCAGCGGAGGTGACGGACGCGCAGTTTGAGGAAATCCGCCACGCGTTGTTCCGCCACAAGATGATCTACCTGCGCGGTCAACGGCTCACGCATGAATCGCATGCGGCCTTCAGCTTGCGCTTCGGGCCCTTTGCCGAGGATGCCTACACCCAGGGTGTGCCGGGGCACCGCAACGTGCATCCGCTGATCAAGGAGGCGGATGATCCTTCAAAGATGGTGTTCGGTGAAGGCTGGCACACCGATTCGCCGTTTTTGCCAGAGCCGCCCGCCATCACGTCGCTGCGCTCGGTGCAGATTCCGCCTTTTGGTGGCGATACCACCTGGGCCAATTCAGCCCTGGCCTACACGAATCTGAGTGACACCTATCGTCGCCTGATTGCCGACCTCAAGGTGCATTTCTCCCTGCGGGATGTGTTGCGATCGGCGCAGGAGGCGGTCCAGGTGAGCGACAGTCCCATCGGGCAGCTGGCGGCGACGCGCGGTGAAAAGCTGTCCGAAAGCCTGGTGCGCAAGATCAATGGTAATTACCACCCGCTGGTGCGCACGCATCCTGTTACCGGTGAGAAGGCGTTGTATGTGGATCCGTCCTATGGAATCGGCATCGAAGGCATGCACCCCGAGGAATCGGCGCCCATTCTCAAATACCTGACGGACCATCTCACCCAGCCGGTCTTCGCCTGCCGCCTGCGCTGGGAGACCCAGATGCTTGCGCTGTGGGACAACCGGCTGTGCGTGCATCAGGCGTACAACGACTACCCGGGTTATCGCCGGGAGTTGTACCGGACGACGGTGCGCGGGGAAAAGCCGGCCTGAAACAAAAGGCCCGGTCGCTCCCGGGCCTGTTGCGGTTCGCGAATCCTGGACGGGCTGCTACTTGATCTTGGTCTCTTTATAAGAGACGTGCTTGCGGACCACGGGGTCAAACTTCTTCACCTCGAGCTTGTCCGGGTGCAGACGCTTGTTCTTGGTGGTGACGTAGAAGTGACCGGATCCGGCCGATGACAACAGTTTGATCTTCTCGCGCATGACTGGCTCTCCGTTGGCTGTGCAGAAGAATCAGATCTTCTCGCCCTGCTCACGCAGTTCGGCAACGATCACATCGATGCCCTTTTTCTCAATGGTGCGCAGACCATGGATGGACACGCGCAGCGACACCCAGCGCTTCTCCGACTCGAGCCAGAAACGCTGGCGGTGCAGGTTCGGCAGGAAGCGGCGCCGTACCCGGTTGTTCGCGTGCGATACGCTATTCCCCGTGGCGGGGCCCTTGCCAGTGATCGCGCAGACGCGGGACATAAACTTAACCTTTAGGATCAATTAGTTACGGAACGCCGGATGTTCCGGACAGCCCGCTGGGGCCGAGCTTTATACCAGCCGGAAGGGCTTCCCGCAAGGCGTAGAACCGCCTTGCCGCCCAGCAGGTGGGCATCCTATAGCAAATCGTTCAACCGATGATGTCGCGAGTGGATGTTACGAGAATGCATGTACAGCCCGTCTCGCTCCACACGCGCTTGTCGGTAGTTCCGGGCTCGCTGCGGTTGTAATCGCCTCGATGCAGCTTACGCTCGTCGATCCAAAGCTCGCCCTGCAGCAAGTGCAGGGTTTCCACGCCGGTATGCATGTGGGGCGGATATTCGGCACCAGGTGCGAGACGCACCAGCATGCTGATGCGTTCGCGCTGCGTCTCGGTCGCAAGTATTCTGCAATATATGCCCGGGGCCGGCTGTTCCCACTCTGCCTCATGCTCAGGAACGGTCGCCTTCACCAAGGGCGCGTCATCTCGGTCTGGGGTAATTCGTGCTGTGATTCGGCTCCAAAGTGATGCCGCGAAAGGCAGCGAATCTGACGACCCATCGACCATCACTTCGAAAACTTGAGTAGCAGCCGGCGAATCGCTCTTTCTCGGATCATCCCCATGCGCTCCTTCGAGTGCCCTTGAGCGCGCCTGGTTCATGATCCACCCGACTACCGTGTCATCCAGTGGCTCGAACGTGCCCGAGCGTTGCCACAAGTCCTCGAACACGTTGACGGCCAATTCCTCCGTAGCGAACCAGTCATTGGTGATTCCCATGATCAAGGTAATGATCAGGCGATGTGTCCACATATATAGGGTCCGAAACGCGTTTTGATCTCGCTCCGCGACGCCGCGGACCAAAGCGACCCATTGCGCCTCGGATGTTCCGTCCCTGGCCTTATCGGCGTACAGCAGATCCCCCAGCGTCGACCTCTTCAGATCCCGTCGCGCCACGCGCATGGCCATCCGCTCGAACAGCAGAGCCAACCGCTCAAATTCGGTACGCCCTTCAGAGGACGTGGCGTCGCGCGTATGTGCCCACAGAACGGCGGCGCGCCTGATGAGTACCTGCATGTCGCTCACTGGCGAACGCGGCTGTTTTTCGTCGGATGGCAACTGAGGAAGTCCGAATGAAGAGACCTCAACGACTACCCAGCGAAGCATAACAGCAGTGGTCCGCAACGGTGCCAGAATGGTCCTACGGCGATAAGCGCCGTGGTCCTACGGATTTACGAGTCGCTCTCAGTCACACAAGCTGCTGCGGTGCAGTTTCCTCCCGCGGCAGGAGCGAGATACTCCACATTTTAGAGAAGTCCCCGTTCGCAGAGCGAAACCGCCTCCCCGCCGGCGATGATGAGATGGTCGAGCACCCGGATGTCGACCAGTCCCAGCGCTTCCTTCAGCCGCTGCGTGATCAGTTCATCCGCCGCACTCGGCTCAGCAATCCCGGAAGGGTGTGGATGCGCGAGGATGATCGCCGCGGCATTACGGGCTAGAGCAAGTTTCACCACTTCTCGCGGATGCACGCTTGCCCCATCGATCGTGCCGCGAAAGAGTTCCACGTACTCGATGAGCCGATGACGCGTGTCGAGCAGCAGGACGGCGAACACTTCATGTTCGAGTGCCCCGAGCTTGGTCGTCAGGAAATCGCGTACAGCGCTCGGTGAGTCGAGCGGTGCGCCACGCCGGACACGGCGCGTCATCAGTTGCCGCGAGGCGGCGATCACCTCTGTCGCAGTTGCCAGCCGCAGTTCGTCGCAATCTCCCCGGATCCACAGCCGCCGTGCTGGATCCAGCCGCGGGATCTCAGCCTCGAATAGCGGGCCGCTATCCTCGTCCTGGCCTGCCTGGAGCGGCAGGCGGCGTTGCATGGGCGCCCTCATGGCGCTGTACTCCCATCCAGTGCGTGTCCCGCGCCGGGAAGCGTGGGTCCGAATCGGAGCTTTTCACGCGGCCGCTCGGAAGGCAGCCAGTTGTGGATCGACATGACCGCAGTGTCTGGTGCGAACCGACATGCGACCAGCTTCTAATCGGGTGTAGATATCGTTATTTGCAGCCCGCCAGGACGGAACGGATAATGCCCCTCAAGAGGGTCTATGCACGGCAAACACATCCTGCTCGGCGTCACTGGCGGCATTGCCGCCTATAAGAGTGCGGACCTGGTGCGTCGCCTGCGTGAGCGGGGAGCCGAGGTGCAGGTGGTGATGACGGATGGTGCCCGTGAGTTCGTGACACCCATGACCTTCCAGGCACTGTCCGGCCGACCGGTGCGCACTGACTTGTGGGATCCGGCGGCCGAAGCCTCCATGGGCCATATCGAGCTGGCCCGCTGGGCAGATCTGGTGTTGATCGCGCCAGCCAGCGCGGATTTCCTGGCGCGCCTCGCGGGCGGGCGCGCCGATGATCTGCTGGCCACCACCTGTCTGGCGACCGCTGCCCCCCTCGCGCTGGCGCCGGCCATGAATCATCAGATGTGGGCGAATCCTGCGACCCAGGCCAACGTGGCCTTGCTGAAGGAGCGCGGAGTCCATGTCTTCGGTCCCGGCACGGGCGATCAGGCGTGCGGGGAAGTCGGCGCGGGACGCATGCTGGAACCCACGGAACTGGCCGCGCTCGCGGACTCCACCCTGGTGCCCAGCGGTGTGTTGAGCGGCCGGCGCGTGGTGATCACCGCCGGTCCGACCCGCGAACCGATCGATCCGGTGCGTTTCATCAGCAATCGCAGTTCCGGGAAGATGGGTTTTGCCGTCGCCCAAGCGGCGCGCGAGGCCGGGGCGCAGGTGGTGATGATCTGTGGTCCGGTGTCGCTGCCCACCCCGGCCGGCGTCCGGCGCATCGATGTGGAGAGCGCCGCGGACATGCTGGCAGCCGTTCAGGAGCAGGTTCAACCCGCGGACATCTTCATCTCCACGGCGGCGGTGGCCGACTATCGTCCCGCACAGGCTGCGACCCATAAGATCAAGAAGACCGAGGAAAGCCTGGCACTGCAGATGGCCCGAACGACGGACATCATCGGCACGCTGGCCGCCAGCCCGATGCGCCCGGTATTTGTGGTGGGATTCGCGGCCGAGACGGATACCGTGGAGCAGAACGCGCGTTCCAAGATGCTGCGCAAGAACCTGGACATGATCGCCGGCAACGAGGTGGGTCATGACAAGGCTTTCGACTGCGCCGACAACGAACTGATTGTGCTTTGGCGCAATGGCCGCAAGCTCCTGCCGCGCAATACCAAGACGCAACTGGCGCGCGAACTGATCGACCTCATTGCCACGGTGCTTGCCGAACGTCAGGCTGATGCGGCCCGTTTGGCCTCCCTGCAGGCCGCTGCCACCAAAGGCTGACCATGGATGTGACGCCTCGCAAGCACCCGCTGCAGGTGCGCATTCTCGATGCGCGCGTGGGTCGGGATTTTCCGCTGCCGGCGTACGCCACCCAGGGCTCCGCCGGCATGGATCTGCGCGCCTGCCTGGACGCTCCGTTGCTGCTGGCGCCGGGACAGACACAGCTGATTGCCACCGGCTTGGCCATTCACATCGATGACCCGGGCCTGGCCGCCATTATTCTGCCGCGTTCGGGGTTGGGCCATAAGCATGGCATCGTGCTGGGCAACCTGGTGGGTCTGATCGACTCGGATTATCAGGGGCAGGTGATGGTCTCGATGTGGAACCGCGGCCCCACCGCTTTCACCATCGAACCGGGCGAGCGCATTGCGCAGCTGCTGGTGATCCCGGTGGTGCAGGTGGAGCTTACGGTGGTCGATGATTTTACGACCAGCGCCCGCGGGGCGGGCGGTTTCGGGCATTCCGGGCGCGGCTGACCCGGCGCTCCGATCAGTGCGCAACCGCCTGGGCGGCACGCAATTCCTTGTAGCGGTCGATGTCCGCCTGGAACTGGACCTGAGTCTTGGTTTCTTCGTCCTGGCTGGAGTTCAAGGCTGCCTTCTGGGTGCGCATGTCATTGATGGTATGCACCATCTGCTCGGCCAGATCGTCAGGCATGCGCCGCGCGTCGGCGCGGGGGCTGTAGGGCCTGAAGTTCTGCGCCCGGACCTGCAGCGAGGACAGCCGATCGCCCAGGGAGGCGATATATTGCTCGGCGGCCAGGCGCTGACCCTTGATTTGCAGCAGCCGCTCGTCCCGCAACTGTTCGATGTCCTTGACCGAGGTGTAAGTGGCGAGCAGGAAGCCGTCATGCTGTTTCTGTCGCGCCAACTGCTCTGCGGCAGCGTTCTCGGTGGCCAATTCCGCGGCGGACTTGGGGGCATCCCTGTGGCCGATGGCCACGCCCTCCTTGTTGAGCACGGTGCTTTCTTTCTGGGCGTACTGCGGCGGGATGCTATCCCCATAATGAACGACGCCCTGATCGTCCACCCACTTGTAGGTGGCCGGGGCCGCGGCCCACACGGCGGCACTGCCGGCGCACAGGCACAGCAGGGCCAGACTCAAGGTTGCGGCACGGGGGGATCTTGGCATGGTGTCAGAGGTGTCGGACTCGTATCGGCTTGCCGCGCATCATGTCCCGGTCGTATCCGACGCCGCAAGTGTCAGGAGACGCCAAATTGTGCGCGATACGCCCTCAGGGCCGTGAGCTGTTGCGCAGAAATGCGAGCGCGGCCATCCGGAGGGTTCTCCAGGGCAGCCACCAGCTCGCCAAGTGTGAGGATGCTCACACAACTGACGCCCTGGGTCGCCTGCAGCTCCTGCACTGCGGAACGCTCCGCCTGACCTCGCTCCTGCCGGTCCAGCGCCAGCAACATGGCCACCGGGGTCGCACCGGCCTGGCGGATCAGATCGATCGCCTCGCGTTTGGCGGCGCCGTCTGAAATCACATCATCCACGATCACGACCCGGCCGGTGAGGGGCGTGCCGACGACATTGCCGCCTTCCCCATGCTGCTTGGCTTCCTTGCGGTTGAAGGCGTAGGGCACATTGCGTCCCTGGTGATCCGCCAGGGCCACTGCGGTGGCCGTCGCCAGCGGGATTCCTTTGTAGGCGGGCCCGAACAGCATGTCGAATGCCAACCCCGAGGCCACCAGGGCGGCGGCGTAACAGCGGCCCAGGGCGCTGGTGGCGGCGCCATCGCTGAACAGCCCCGCGTTAAAGAAATACGGGCTCTCGCGTCCGGACTTGAGCGTGAAGCGCCCGAAGCGCAAGGCGTCGCGCGCCATGGCGAGATCTATGAATTCGAGTTGATAGTTGTGCATGATCGTCACTTGGCGACGGCGGATGTCTGACTTTGGAGCGGTAGATTATTACATCGAATTCCACCCACCCATGGCTTCGGGCAGCGCTGGTCTATCGGCAGCCGCGGATGGTGTCCATGCTGTTCCTGGGCTTCAGCGCTGGGCTGCCCTACTACCTGGTGTATTTAACGCTCTCGGCATGGCTGCGTCAGGACGGCATTCTGCGCAGCACCATCGGCATGCTGTCCTGGGTGGGCCTGGTTTTCACGCTGAAAGTCCTCTGGGCGCCCGTCGTGGACCGTGTGCCGCTGCCGGGCCTCAAGCGGCTACTCGGACGCCGGCGCAGCTGGCTGCTGGTCGCGCAGCTGGGCATTGTCGGCGCGCTCCTGAACCTGTCCACGGCGCACCCGGCCGTGAATCTGATGCAAGTGGCGTTGGGCGCGATATTTCTGGCGTTCTGTTCGGCCACCCAGGACATCGCTCTGGATGCCTGGCGTATCGAGTCCGCACCGCCGGAGGAGCAGGGCGCCATGGCGGCGGCCTACCAGCTGGGCTATCGGGTAGCGGTCATCTGCAGCACCTTCGGCGCGCTGGATCTGGCCCAATCTGCGGGCTGGCATACCAGCTATGCCGCCATGGCCGCGCTGGGACTGGTGGGCGTGGTCACAACCGTGCTGGTGCGCGAGCCCCAACCCAAGGCTGCCGCGGTCGGTGAGCACCAGGAGCTGCGCGTGCGCGAATGGCTGGCGAGCCGCGCGCACTGGCCGCAGTTTGCCCGCACGGCAGGCGCCGGATTTGTCGGCGCCGTGGTATGTCCGCTGACGGACTTCATGGGGCGCTATCCAGTACGGGTGGCCGCCTTGCTGCTGCTGCTGATCGGCAGCTATCGGCTCACGGATTACACCATGGGATCCATGGCCAATCCTTTCTACATCGATCATGGCTACAGCCTGGGACAGATCGCCATGGTGGTGAAATTCATCGGCCTGGCGCTCTCGATGGTCGGGGTGGTGCTCTCGGGCGTGGTGATCGCGCGCCTGGGCGTGGTGCGCGCCCTGATCCTGGGCAGCTGCATGGTGTTGCTGTCGAACCTGGGGTTCGCGTGGCTCGCCACCACCAAGGGCCCCACCGTGCTGGGCCTGGGGTTCGCCAATGGGTTGGACGCCATGGCGCTGGCGCTGCATGGCACGGCGTTGATCGCGTTTCTGTCAGCGCTCACCAGTTCGCGCTATACGGCGACACAGTACGCCCTGTTCACCTCCATCTACGCGCTGCCGGGGAAGATCCTGGAAGGCACCTCGGGGTACGTGGTCGATGCGATCGGGTACCCCCATTTCTTTGCCTACACGGCCAGCCTGAGCATCCCCAGTCTGTTGCTTATTTTTCTGCTCACCCGCCCGGCGTACCGTCAGGCGCTGCCTCGACCACGCGCCGGCTGATCACCCGATGTCGAAGATGTCGATGCCATCGAGGGATCCAGCCCTGCGATCGGCATCGCCGCTGAAGCGGTCAACGTGGGTACGACCCTCGTCGGCTTCCACATCGGCCGAGTCGCTCCAGTCCTCCGACGGATCGGCGGCCTCCAGCGTGTGTTCATCCACCCAGCACTTCCAGTGCTCGCGATCCAGCTCTTCCAGGGTGCCATCGATATATTGCACCTCTATGGTGCCGTCATCGTCATCCACGGCGACGACTTCGAATGGAGCAGCGCCGTTTAATCGGAACCAGGCGCCGACGCCTGGATCTAGAGTTGCCATCGCAAACCCCCTTGACGGTCGGTGATTAGCTGCACTTCGCTCAGGCGGCATTGGTATGCTGGCATGCCACTGCGCCGATTCATGTTGCGCCTAGTTCCATAGGCTTTCAAGAATAACGCGCCGCATCGGACAAGCTCGCGCTGCAGGACGATCGCCCGTTTATGTCCGCACCCATGCTGCACCAACTCGTCAAGTTCTTCATCGTGTTCTTCGTGGTCGTGGAGCCGCTGTCGATCGCACCGATCTTTGTCAGTCTCACCGCCGGGGCGACCCCGGAATTCCAGCGCCGCATGGCCTTCAAGGCGGTGTCCATCGCGGCGCTTATCCTGTTGGCGTTTTCCCTGATCGGCACGCCGTTCCTCGCGGCGATGGGTATCAGCATCCAGGCGTTCCGCATCTTCGGCGGCCTGCTGCTGTTCCTGATTGCGCTGGAAATGGTCTTCGCCCGCGAGTCGGGCACGCGCACATCGAGCGGCGAACACGCTGAGAGTCTGCGGCGTGCGGATGTGTCGGTGTTTCCGCTGGCGTTTCCACTGATTTCCGGACCCGGAGCACTGGTCACCATCCTGCTGTGGTTCGGGCCGCTGCCGATTACCGCCCATCCGGTGCAGTTTGTGGCGCTGGCGGCCTGCGGGGCCGTGGTGTTGCTGATTACCCTCGGTGTGCTGCTGATCGCCGTGCCGCTGATGCGCACCATGGGCGTCACAGGCACCCACGTCGTCAACCGACTGTTCGGCGTGATCCTGGGGGCGCTGGCCGTGCAGTTCGTGCTCGATGGGATCCGCGCAAGCTTTTAGCGGCGCCGGAAGGCCAGGTCCCAGACCCCATGACCGAGGTGCTCGCCCCGCAGCTCAAAGCGCGTGGGCTGTCTGGATTGAGGGCGGGGCACATACGCGCCGCCGGCGGCCGTGTTTTCCAGTAGCGCGCAGCCACCCAGTACCTCGAGCATCTGCTGTGCGTAAGGTTCCCAGTCCGTGGCGGCCCGCAGCAGGCCGCCGGTTTTCAGGCGCGTTGCCAGCAGTGCGACAAACGCGTCATTGAGCAGCCGGCGCTTGTGATGCCGCTTCTTATGCCAGGGGTCCGGGAACAGGACCAGCACTTCGTCCAGACAGCCTGCCGTGAGCTGCTCACCGATGACATCGACGGCATCGTGATTGCTGACCCGCACGTTATGCAGCTGCAGCCGCTCGACATCGAGCAGCACCCGGCCGACGCCGGGGCGATGCACTTCGATGCCCAGGAAGTCCGCCTCGGGTCGCAGGCTTGCCATCTGGATGAGGTTGGCGCCGTTGCCGAAGCCGATCTCGAGAATGCGGGGCGCCTGGCGTTCGAACAGCGCATCCAGATCGCAGCGGGTGGGTGCGTACTCAAGACCGAAACGGGGCCACAGGGTTTCCAGGGCGCGCTGCTGACCCTGAGTCATGCGGCCGGCGCGCAATACAAAAGAGCGCACCCCGCGGGGGTGGGTCGCGGTGTTCATCGCGGTGCGAAACCGGGCGTGTGTACGGTGAGCTGCGGCTCCGGCCCGCAGCGCAGTTGCGCGCGGGTGTGCAGGAATACCGGACGCTGGTAAGGGCCGTGACCCGCGTTGATTCCGGCCAGTACTGGAATCGCCAGCGTCTGCGCGAAGCGTTCCAGCACCGCGGGCCCCAGATTGCTGCGATCAGCTTCGGCGCCGCCCAGGAAGTCCCCCAGCAGGATGGCCTTGAGATTGCGCAGCACACCGGCCTGTCGCAGCTGTTCGAGCATGCGGTCGATGCGATAGCCGCGCTCGCCGATGTCTTCGAGGAACAGCATGGCCGATGGTCGCCGTTGCAGCGTCGTGCCCAAGGTACTCTGGAGCACGGTGAGGTTGCCGCCGGTGAGGCGACTGTCGATCCGCTGCCGCCGCCGGGCGGCAGCATTGAGCGGCACCAGATTGGCAAAGATCGTGTGCGGCGCGCCGCCAAACAGCACCGCCTCCAGCTCGCTGCGCTCCGCCTCGCGAATGCCGGAGCTGCCGAGGCGGTCGAGCAAGGGGCCATGCAGCGACGGCCAGCCCCATTGCAGGTTCAACAGTTGATGCACGGTCGTGGCATCGCTGTAGCCGATCAGCAGCTTGGGATTGCGTGGCGGAGTCAAGGCCTGCAGGCGCTGGATGATGCGGATGGCACCGTACCCGCCGCGCACGCACCACACCGCCCGTGAGTCCCGGGCGAAGAGTGCCTTGCGCAGCTGGCTGAAACGCAGTGCGTCAGTGTTGGCGCACAGCAGGTCCGCACCGAACAGGTCCGGTGGTACGCGCGGGACCAAGCCTAGGCCCTTCAGGTATGCGACGCCATTGTCCAGCTGCTCGGTAGTGCAGCGGAACCCTGGCGCGACCACATCGACCACATCTCCGGGGGCGAGCAGTGGCACCAGGGGCTGCGCTGCGCGGCTCATGAACGCAATCCCGAGAGCTGATACTGCATGCCTGCAACTTCGATTGACCTTGAGAGTCCCCATTCTACCCGGCCCCTGCACGGTGCAGCAGCCAGTTGTCTGCGCGATCTCAGCGTCATCTATGGCAGAATCAAAACTGTTATTGCGGAGCCGTTCGTTCGGACGGCGTGGCATGTGAGAGATGGCTCAGGGCATGGTCATCGGTTTGCTCCTCCTCATGGCGGCCGTCGCCGGTGCGGTATGCATTTGGCTGCTCCTGAGGGGAGCCTCGCGCGCCGCAATGCCCGCCCGAGGTCCGGCCCGACCGCTCCCCGCAGCGCCGGCCTCGAGCGCGGCTGTCCCCATGGCCGTTTCCACGGCCGTCCCTGCGGCTGCCGCCGCCGCGCCCGCCGCCCCGGATGTGGACATGCTCGAGCCGCAGCCGCTCAGCGACGTGCGGGCCTTTCATGCCATGTACGAGCTGGCCTTCGGGACGCTCGCCCGCGAGACCCCGCCGCAAAAGGAACTGCGCATCGTCGCTGAAAACGCCGATCAGGTGTTCGAACGCCTGGCCACTGATCCGAAGTACGCCATGCGCCGGCCGATGATGCTGCCACAGCTGCTGCGCGCCGTGCACGACCGCAAAAGTACCCAGCATCAGCTCGCGAATATCTTCGCGCGCGATCCGGCGCTGGCCGGCAATTTGCTGAAGGTCGCCAACAGCCCGGTCTACCGGGTGAGCGAGGATCCGATCGAGAGCCTGGATCGGGCCGTTGCCCTGCTGGGTACGGACGGGCTGCATTCGCTGATCGCCACCGCTTTGGTGCAGCCGGTGTTCAAGCTGGCGGCGACGCACTACCCGCGCTTTCCGGAGATCGTGTGGGAGCACACCTTCCGCGCGGCCAGCGCGGCCGAGAACCACGCGTCGCAGGTTGAGAACGACGATCCCTTCGCCGCCCAACTGCTGGCCCTCACCATGGGTCTGGGGGTGATCGTGATTTATCGGATCGTCATCGATCGCAGTCGGGAACTGCTCGACGGGCGAGCGCCCCACCCGGCGGTGGTCATCGCCCTGATCGACTCGCAATGCGCGGGCGTTGCCAAGCGGGTCGCGGCGAGCTGGGAACTCTCGGAACGTGTGCTCACCGCGCTCGAGGAACAGCGGCCGCGTGGCGCGGGCGAGGCGCCCCGGACACTGTCGCCATTGGGACGCTCGCTCGCCTTTGGTCGCAAGCTTGCAGCACTGGCGGTGCTGCATGAGCACGGCAGGATTTCCGAAGACATGGTGCGCAGTTCGATGGACATGCAAGGTCGGTTGGCCGCGGAGTTCGACAGCATCTGGGTCAAGCTGATCGGCCATGCCGAGCGCCCGAAGAGCTGATACCGAAGGCCCCGCCCAGAGGGCCGATTCCCGGTGCGCCATGCGCCGGAGGTTAAAATACCTGTGCTACCGCCGCTGGCAAGGCCCGTGATTGGGCCCCGTTACCGATGCGCCTTGCGAGGCAGGCGGCCTATAGGTCAGGATTACCTGCGGCGCGGGGCTGCTGCAGCGTTGATTTGACAAACAAGAACACCGAATTGGGTGGAGGAAAGATGTCACGGATAGCACTTCTGGCGGCCTGCGGCGCCTTGTTGAGCCCTTTTGGCCTGGTTATGGCACAAAGCCTGCCGCTGGCAGCATTTGAGGCATCGCCACGCATCAGCGATGCCTCGATTTCCACGGATGGGCGCTACCTGGCCGTCGTCACGTCGATCAACAAGGCACAGACGCTGGTCGTCCAGGACCGCACGGCCACCGGGCCCGCCTCCCTGCACGCAGTCCTGAGTGCCGGGGACGGCTTTGAACTGCTGTGGTGTCGCTGGGTCAGCGACTCGCGGATGTTGTGCGGACTGCATGCGCCCGGGGAGACCCGCGGTACCCTGATTTCCAGGACCCGCCTGGTCGCCGTCGATGCGGATGGCAAGAATTTAAAAGTGCTGATGGAGGACCAGGACATCCCGGGCGTCACCTTCCTCAGTCGCATTCTCGCCTGGGATGTTCCTGATAAACCCAACACCGTGCTGCTGCTCGCGATCCTTGCGCGCGAGGAGAAGGAACTCGCCGACACTCGTGCGCAAAACACGAACAAGGCTCTGCCTACGGTGTACGAGCTGAACACTCTGACCGGCGACCTGAGGGTGCACCTGGCGCCGCGCGAGCCACTGGTGTCCTACCTGGCGGATGCGCAAGGGGAGGTGGCGCTGGGCTGGGGGCCGGTGTCCAGTGGTGACATGCAATATGACGTTCGCGACCCGCAGTCGCACGAATGGCACAAGGTCGGAACGTTCCCGGGCAGTCTGAAGCCGATCGCGCTGTGCACGGCGGCATTGCACTGCGCCTATGCGCTGGGAGACTCCGGCGGCCGTACCGCGCTATGGCGGATTGACCTCTCCGGCAAGGACAAACCGACCCTGGAGTTCGCGCATCCCTCGGCCGACCTGGACACCGCGCTGCTGGCCCGCGATCGGCATCTGTTTGGTGTCCGCTACGACACCACCGACCCGATGGTTTACTACACGGATTCGACGGCCGCGGGCCTCATCGAGAATCTCAAACGTCTGTTGCCGGACCAGTTCCTGGAGCTGGTGAACTATACGCGCGATGGCCGCCGGCTCGTCGTGAAGGGCAGCTCCGACACGGACCTGGGCACCTTCTACCTGTATGACATGGAGAAGAATACGCTGGCGCGGGTGGGTGTCGGCTATCCGCAGCTGGCCGCAGAGCGCATCGGTCATATGCGACCGGTCAGTTTTGCGGCGCAGGATGGCACTACGGTGCCTGGATACCTGACGTTGCCGCCGGGCGAAGCGGGACAGAATCTGCCGCTGATCGCACTGCCCCATGGCGGGGAGTCCGAGCATGACACCCGCGAGTTCAACCTGTTGCGTGCATTCCTCGTCAGTCGCGGCTATGCGGTATTGCAGGTCAACTACCGCGGTTCCTCGGGTCTGGGCAGCAAGTGGCAAAGTGATTCGCACGGCGACTGGGGCGGTTTGCCCTACTCGGATGTGGCGGACGGGGTGCGCTGGGCCATCATGCAAGGAGTCGCCGATGCGAAGCGCGTCTGCATCATCGGCAGCGACTACGCGGGCTACCTGGCGCTACTGGGAGCTGAGCGTAACCCGGACTTGTTCCGCTGCGCCGTCAGCATCGGCGGCTACAGTGACTTCGCGCTGCAGGTCCCCGGAACCATGCCAGGCCCGGGGGGCGGAGGCTTCATGGGCGGTGGCACGGGGGGCGGCCCCAGCGCGCCGGATATGGACAAGCAGCGGGCTGAGGCTCCCCGTCAGCACGCTGCTGATGCCAAGGTACCGGTGCTGCTGATCCATGGCGAACGGGATGCCATGGTCACGGTCGAGCAGTCCAAGGCCATGGATGCGGCGCTGACGGCGGCTCACAGGCCGCACCAGCTGGTGCTGATCGCCGGCGGGGATCATGCCCTGACCACGGAAGACGATCGCACGCAGATGCTCACCGCGCTGCAGTCGTTCCTGGCAACCAATTTGCATTGAGTGCTGCAGCGTAGGCTTAAGGTTTCAGCAGGCGTTAAGGTTACGTAACGATCTGGAAGCCCTTGATTCTGCAAGGATCCTGCGAGGGAGTATACTGTCATCGCCAACCATGTCGCTGCGTTGATTAGGACATGGGGCGGTTACATCGAACCCCAGATTGGAAACGATGACGCGGCATCAACTGCGATCCGCGACGGAGTAAACCATGAACGCCAAGGTCAGTGCCAGGGTCCGAACCAAGGCCGATAAAGTCCTAAAAGTGGTCGGAGTCGCCGCTGCCGCCGCCTTGCTGGTGGGCGCGTCCTCCGCGTTTGCCGAATCCCATGGCGGTGGCTTCGGGGGTGGCCATGTTGCCAGTGGTCACTTCAGCGCACCGCATTTTGCTGGCGCGGGCCACGTCGCGGGAGCGCATTTCTCCGCAGCACCGCATTACTACGGTGGCGGGGTGCATGCTCAGGTCCGCGCCGGAGGTGCCTATGGATATCGCGGCGGTACCGCCTTTCGCGCGCGTGGCTATGTGGGCTACGGCTCTCGTCCTGGCTGGGGTGGCGGCTACTGGGGTGGCGGCTACTGGCCGCGCGCCTACTACGGTTGGTCGTATCCCTTCTTGCTGGGCGCCTTGCCCGCGCTGTACGCCACCTACTGGTGGGACGGTGTGCCGTACTACTACGTGAACGACGTGTACTACACCTGGAATGCGGGGGATAACGGCTATATTGCGACTGATCCGCCGCCCGTGTCAGGCGACTATTCGGATGATGTGAACGCCGCAGCGGCTGCAGCAGGGCCGGACAGCGCGAACTCCCAGGATGCGACGCCGCAGGACGTGGCCCCGGCCGGCCCCGCTCCGGGCATCATCGCCTACCCGCGCAACGGCCAGAGCGACCAGCAGCAGTCGAAGGACAAGTTCGAATGCCACAACTGGGCGAAGGGCCAGACCGGGTTTGATCCCACCAGCCAGTCCTCCTCGGGCGCCTCCCCCGATGTGCGCTCCTCATACAGCCGGGCGATGGCGGCCTGTCTGGACGCACGCGGCTACACAGTCCGCTAGTTGATAAGGGCGGATGATCGTCAGGATCATCCGCCCGATTCCTGCAAAGCCAAGTCAGTTGACTTCGTAAAACCAGAGCATCACTGCGTCTGGATAGCGGGCGCCGCTGCACAGGAACATGCGGCGGTTGAGCCAGGCGTAGCGTCCGGCAGGTGCCGTCAGCTGCGGTGTCGCGCGAAAATAGTATTCGGCCGCAGCTACCGGTTCGCCGGCGCTGAGTCGGCGCATGACTTCATCCGGTCCGTGACGCATGCCGCGGTTGTTGACCTGGATGATGACGCCATCATCGGTGCGCAGCAGGTACTGGGCCTCCACAATCATGACGCCATCGTGGCGCAGGTATTGCCAATCGGCCCCGCCGGGAACGAGGGTGCCGCGCAATCGAGATCCTTCGAAGGTTCCGCCGCTCACCGGCACGACCCGGCGCGTTCCCTCGGGGACTTCGCCCACGAGGATGGGCGTCTCGAGAGTCGCGCGGATTTCCAGCAGCAGCGTAAGGTCGGGCTTCATGCCCTGCATTATAGGTGACTCAGCATTGCGGGCGCCGCCGCCGGAGCCGTAGAATCACATCCCGCGCGCGGGTGTAGTTCAATGGTAGAACTGCAGCTTCCCAAGCTGCTAACGTGGGTTCGATTCCCATCACCCGCTCCATACCTTTCCACCACAGCAGCCCGCAGGCAATCGTCAAGCGACTATTGCGGGATGCCGCTTGCAGCGTTCGTGTGCTCAAGCAGCCACCCGAAGCCCGAAGTCTTGTCCGTCTCACGAATGACTGCTGAGGAGCGGGATGTCAGGCAGCTTCCGGCCAGCGGTCATTCACCGAGCACGTTGTGCCACCCAGTCCACGATCACCGCAAGCGCGGCGGGAGCAATGGTTTCCTCGATCAGGCCATATTCGGTGGGAAGACCGGTTTTCGCCGTCAGAACAAGTGGTTCAGGCGATGTCCAATCTCCGCCTTTTCAAATGTTGGCTTGTGATGATCGCCCGGGCGCCATTGCAAGCGACCGCTCGTGCCGCAGCTTGATGCTATACCACATGCCTGCCGTCAGCGCGGCCAGCATCAGGCAAAGGAAAACCGGCTCCCAATATTCTAACGGCAACAGGACGCCGCCCAGGACAAAGGCGAGCCCTAAGCCCACAAATAGCTTGCCTGCGAAGCGAAACATCCGGCTCACCCGCCAGCGATCGAGTTGGGAGCTGTTGCACTGTGGCAGCGAGGGCGCCTTAGGCGCGAAGTTGCCCACTATCAAGAAAATGATGCCGATCATCACTAAACCGACGCGGGCCCTGTCTAGGTTCGACAGCGAAACAAGGCCCAGGGACCTCGCCAGTACGAAGGCCTGCATCAGGGCCCAGAACACGCTCCAGGAAACGATCCACTTTCCGCTCCAGCGCCGCCAGGACGGCAGGGTCTCCTTGGGCGCCGCCAGCCATTGGATGAACGGCGTCACCATTACTAACAGCAGAGAGGCCGGCGCGGCGAACAGTAACAGACCACTGACGGTATTCTGACTGCCGGGGCCGCCAGCCGGAAGTCGCCAGTCCGGCAGCAGGCTGAGACGCCAGACCGCGCCTGCGGTCATGACGAAAAGAAGCAGAACGAAAATCCGGAGTACCTTGCGGTCGATCATCTTGCTTTCCCCGTGGCTTTTTTCAGAGGCATGGGCGTGGGCAGGCCGATGCCCACCGTCTCGGCAAAGGCGAGGAGGGCTTCTTCCAGCACCGAGACTTTCAGCATGTAGGTGATGACGGTGCCGCTCTTGCTGGCTTCGATAAGGTCGGCTTCGCGCAGGACCGCGAAATGGCCCGAAAGGGTGGGCTTGGCGAGAGCAAAATGCTCCGCAAGGTCGCCTGCGGTCATGGGCTTTTTCCGCAGCAAATGCAGGATTTGCCGCCGCGTCGGATCAGAAAGTGCCTTGAAGACCAAATTCATATTTCGTAATTTAGCAAAATACAGAAGGATGTCAAGCGCGATCTGGAAATGCGACGGAACTGCTGAACGCCTACCTTTGCGCGAGCGCCAAACCATGTCCGATTCGATTCCCATCACCCGCTCCATCTTCCCTGCATCACAGCTCACCTTCTTGCGCGCTCATGCGATGAGCATCACGCGCGCCTTGAGTTTCTTTGCCGCGCTGGCCAGTTGGCCATCTGCTGTAAGGATCGGGATTTCCGCAATCAAGGCGGCGGCCAAATGCAGTGCATCAAGTGTGCGGAGCGCGGTTGCAGCTTCTACTAGCTGCTGTGCCCTGATGAAGTGTTCAGCGCCAATCGCTATCCGTTGGAAGGAGCCTCCGAAGAAATGTTCGCTGATCGTGCCGAGGATTTGGGATGCCCCGCCTGCATCCAGCTCCTTCAGCTGACGTTTGCGCAAAACCAGAGAGCTAAATTCCACCAGGGTCAGGTTGCTGATGACCGGAACTTCAACATCTCGCAAAGCGGACTCTGCCGCGAGACTCAGCGGCTCCGGGCAATAGTAAGCACCCAGTACGCTGGTATCGATATAGGCGCTTTCAACGGCCATCGCGTTCGCCGCGCAGGAGTTCCGCGGCAGGTGTTCCACTGTTGCCCAGGGTCTGCCTGAACTGTGCGAGTGAGGGTAGCGCCTTGGGCGCGCGCGGAATCGCCGTGATTTTCGCCACCGGTTTGCCCAGGCGGGTGATCACGATCTCCTCTCCGGCCTCGGCGCGATCGATGAGGTCCGGCAGTTCCTGGCGGGCCTGCTTGATGCCGATGTGTTTCATGGTGATCTCATCCATGTGCGCTACGAGTACATGTGTGTACACCAATAGTGTACACTAAGTCATGCGGTCATCAAGGACGTGGGGGCGGATTGACACATGGCGCACGCGCGGGCTGGCGGCGGTTCAGTAATTCATTGAATTGAAATGAAAATCAAGACGAGATGGTTTGGGTTCGATTCCCATCACCGACACCATATTAAGAACCAGTTTCGTCATGCTTCGAGGGAGCACATGTCAACTAACGTTGACATGTGATGCACATGCAATTAGCATTTCCCACATGTCCAAGATGATCCAACTGCGTAACGTCCCGGAAGGGCTGCATCGCCAACTGAAGGCACGGGCAGCGCTGGCCGGCCTAGCGCTTTCCGACTACCTGATCCGGGAGGCTCGTAAACTCGCCGAGCACCCCACGCCGGAAGAGATGCGTGAGCGACTGAAAAATCGCGCCACCTACAGGGGCAAGATTGCGGCGTCGGAGCTGGTGCGGGCAGAGCGCGACAGCCGTTGATCGTCCTAGATGCTTCGGCGGCTATTGAACTCATGCTCCGGACGGAACTCGGCGAGAAGGTCGAGCTTCGTGCGCTTGCCCCTGAAGAGCGGCTATATGCACCCCACCTACTGGACCTGGAAGTGGCTCAGGTCTTACGCCGGCTGACTCAACTGAAGGAAATCACAGCAGCCCGGGCGCAGGAGGCACTTGATGACTACGCTGGTTTGTTCGTAGAGCGGGTCGCGCATCGCGAGCTGTTGCGCAGAGTTTGGCGATTGCGTGATTCAATGACTGCTTATGACGGAGCGTACGTCGCATTGGCTGAGGCATTGGATGCACCATTGCTGACGTGCGATGGGAAGCTCGCCCGGGCTCACGGGCACCGTGCGGCAATCGAACTTCTACAGTAATCTTCATTCCAAGGCATTCCTGCTCGCAGCCGAAGCACCTTTGACGGGTTTTGAGATAGGTTCTAGTAAACATGCTTCACATCTAATCGTTATCTCCAGAGCCTGAGTTGAAGCTTCGTCCCGGTCTCGGACGCAAATGGCAATTGCTAATCAAAGCGCACGGAGCGTTGCAATGAAGAGAGCCGCGATTGGATTACCTATAGTCTCGTGGCTGCTAAGGGCGGATGGATCTGCAATACCGTTGATCGGGCGGCCGGAGTCGGGCGCGAATGCAGAGAATAAGCTCCTGCCATTTGGCGTAGAAGTCCTCATCGCGTTTCCACGCTTGGCTGATACGGAGGCTGTGGCGGTAGCACTTCGTGTCGACGATGTATTTTTGATAGAGCGGCTTCCGGGGAAGCAATAGCTTCGAAAAATCCGCGCTCGGTTTTCCGGATTGTACGCGTTCCGTTGCCTAGTCCCGGCATCCAAGGCACCAGACATGGCCCTTCGACCGGTGCCAACGGTATGGATCGGACCGGGCCGCCACCTCGTGCACTACCCGGTTCTCTGCCACCGATACCAGGCGGTGGGCTTTGTACGATGGGGCCCCGCTGGAAAATGGACCGAGGGCCGAATTGGTTTTCTCGGTGACGCCGCGCACGACATGCTCCCGTTCTTTGCGCCCCTCAGCTGTTCCCCAGATTCCTGTACGGTTCCTTGGCGATCTGATACAGCCCATAACACAGCAGCCCGCTCGCCACGGCACCGAGCAGCCATTCCCCATAGAGTTGCTGTTTCACTCCGGCGAGCGCGCCGGCGATGCCACCTGAAAAGCGGGGGTCGTGGCGCCAGGCAGCATTGACTAGATAGCCGCCGACGAGCAGGAACAGTGTGCCGCGCGCGAAAAGTCCATAGATGCCGAGCGCGCTAATGGCGAGTCGAAAACGTGCGCGGCTGAGCTCGACCCGCTTGTTCCTATCCCCGGTCATCGCACGATAGAACTGCCAGAGTCCAAAGATGACGATGCCGGTACCTACGAGCGCCGCCAGATAACGTCCTACGGGCAGCTCGAACACCCACGCCGTCCATTTCACCTGGCTTGCCCTCTCATTGTTCGCTTGGCTGAGGCCAAGAATGCTCCACATCGCCTCACCCACGAAGACACAGTGAAACACCCCATTCAAGAGATGTCCCAGCCGCACTAATTGGCGGCGGGGATTGCGACGCTCTGCGCGATGCTCCGGATCCGCAATTGCCACGATCAGCTGCCACAACACGAATGCGGCCAGACCCCCCGCGAGAACCGCGAGCAGCGCATCGCCGGGGAGCGCCCCACCGAGCTTCGCCAGCGCGCCCTTCGCCCCATTGGGCTGCTGGCGCCCCACGGCCGCGACCATCGCAAAAAAACCGATCAGAAGATACAGCACGCCCTCGGCGATGTACCCGGCATGGCCGGTCCAGCGTTCCCATCGCCTGAGGGCGCGGTTGTCGCTGCGTGAGCGGGGAAGAGGTGCGGTGGGTTGCGTCATGAGGTCAGAGGATGCTGACACCGACCGGCATCGACGGGCAAGCGGCTTTAGGATGGACTGGCCAGGCCTTTTTCGCTTCACGTTCTTTAGGCCTCATCCGTATCCGCCACTGGCCCACATCATGAGCGAGCACACTGCGGGCTTTGATGGGACCGAGGGCTATATTCTCAAAAAGGGCCCGAGGGATATTTGTGCGGTCAAATGTGTGACGTCATTGAGTTCCGCAATTGCCGGAGCGACGGGCATTTCCAAGGGGTCAGCTCATACTATTGGGCGACTGTTGCTTCCGGATGTCGAGGGACTGTCAGTATTGGACTTGATGAATCCACGCTTCAATCCGCCTGCAGTTATCGACGGTGCTATTTGCTACTCGATCACCGCTCAGCTTCCCAAGGGTGGGGAGCGGGAATTGTGGATTGAGCAGGACACTTTCTTATTACGTAAGTCAATAGAATTGAGGGAAACGGTGCGCTCGGAAGAAGTTCGTGAGAACCTTCATGTAAATGAAGCCCTTGAAGGTCGGCTATTTGCTGCGTGAGTTGGAGTAACAGCGGGCGATCAATTCGCCACAGGCCCGGACCCTGAGGCCGCAATGTCAGCTCGAGCTACTATAAGGACAACCAATCGATGAAGACTCCTCTCCTCCGGCTGGTCGCGGCCGGCGTATTGCTCAGCGCTGCGGGCCTTCTGCCGCATGCGGACGAATCGCATCCGACCGCCGCGGCAACCCGTGTCCTGTCGTTCACTCACCTGTGGGCCGACGCCAAGGGCGTTTCGCACTTCCGCGACGAGAAGCTGAGCTTCGAGGCGGCGACGCCAGAGAATCCCACTGCCGGCACGACCTCGCGCACCAACCCGGATCCTGAGGCCCTGGTCGCCCTGCCGCTGCGCGGCGCAACGGGGGCCACCTTCCTATACCTCAAGCGCGCCGCGGTCGAGGACTGGCACAGGGCCCCGCGGCGCATGTACCTGATCGCGGTGCAGGGCATGTCCGAGGTGACTGCCAGCGACGGGGAGGTGCGGCGCTTCGGACTCGGCAGCATCATTCTGATGGACGACTTGACCGGCAAGGGACACATCACGCGTGCCGTGGGAAACGTGGATCACATCGCGCTGACGATACCGGTGCCGGCCGCAAAGTAGCGGCATACGCCGAACGCGGTGCGCACGCGGACAGCGCGGAAAGCACGCCGTCTGAGACCATGACTTTGGTCCAAAATCCGTTCCTGCGAAGCGTCGCTAGGACACCGACAAGACCTGCGATGATCGCGGCGCAGCGTTAGCCCCGTCGATGATACGGATGTTCGCATTCACCACGGAACCTTCCGGCCCAGGTAATCCAGATACTGAAGACCCGCTTTTCCGGCCTGTGCGTCCATGGTATTGGCGAGATTCGGTATGCTTTCCTCGATGCTCAGACGCGCTTGGGGACCGCCCATATCCGTTCGCACCCAACCGGGAGCCATGAGTAGTAGAGTTCTCGGATCATCTGCGTGGCGGGCGGCGAAGCTGCGCATGAACATGTTAAGCGCCGCCTTGCTTCCACGATAGACCTCAAAGTGGCCGTTCTCATTGTTGGAGATGCTGCCCTGTCCGGAAGACATGATTCCGATCGTGCCGCTCGGGAGTACGAGATCCTGCAAGGTCTCGACAACGCGCATCGGACTAAGGGCGTTGGTGATCATCACACGGGTAAATTCGTCGGTCGCAACGTCGGCAATCGTTTCACCGTCGTCGTTCTTGACCCCTGTATTGACGAATAGCAGGTCGAACTTTCTCGATACCAGCCGGGCCCGCAGTGCGATAACCTGATCAGGATAATTGATGTCGACGCTCTCGATTTCGAGTCGTCCGTCGGACGCTCTCATAAGATTGGGTAGCCTCGACGTGGTCCCGTCCCGCTCGGTAGCCACAACGTGCCAACCGCGCTTCAGGTATTCCTCCGCCAAAGCGAAGCCGAGGCCCCGGGACGCTCCAATGAGGAGAATCTTTTTACCAGAGGATTGAGGTGGCATTGGGAATTTCTCTTTCAGGGCTCGGGCTCGGGCTCGGGCCGCAGCGTTTAGCCAAGGATATCTCTCGAGAGTCATTGCGGATAGCCCATCGGGCGCCGCGCGCAGCGGATCGTCCAGGCATCGGCGTATCCATAATCGGATGGTGTATGCTGAATGGCGGGGGGAATAACAAATCTAATGCCATCAATGAATCAATGGCAACGCTCGCGCGCGGGTTCTCGACTACGGGTGCTGTGGCGCTCGCTCGGGGTCCTGGCTATGTGTTCAAGTCCTGCGATTAGTCTATCCCAGTGGCTCGGGTATCCCACACCAGGAATACCACGAACTGCCAGCGGAGCGCCGGACATGAAAGCGCCGGCACCGCGCACTCGCGAGGGCAAGCCGGATTTTTCCGGCATATGGTTTGCGAACGTCCCCGCGAAGGATTACTGCAAGGAGAAGGACTGCGTTCAGGAAGAGCGTATGGCGCGCGAACAGATCAATCTGGGCATCAACATGAAAGGCGGTCTGCCTTACACAGAATGGTCCAAGCAGCAGATGTTGAAAAGGCAGGCCGACGGTGGCAGGTATGATCCCCATACGTACTGTAAGCCACCGAACTACCCGCGTGCATGGACCTTACCGCAGCACACCAAAATCATTCAAACACCCAAAGAGATGGTGATGCTGCATGAATTCAATGCGGCTTACAGAGAAGTGTACATGGACGGCCGCCCCCTGCCGGTGGATCCGAATCCTACCTGGAATGGGTACTCGACCGCGCATTGGGAAGGGGACACCTTGGTCATCCGGACCAACGGGATTCGCGATGACATGTGGCTCGACATCCAAGGAAGTCCCATCACGGAATCAGCGCGCGTCACAGAGCGGTTGAAACGAGTCAACTTGGGTCTTATGAAAGTCGAGATTTCGGTAAACGATCCCAAGGCATACACGAGACGCTGGTCGGTCACCATCGAAATGGCCCTTCAGGTGGATACCCAGATGCTCGAGGAGATCTGCCTGGACAATGAGCAGGACGTGAAGCTCTACAAGTGAGCCGGAAACGCCGCCAGCAGGTGAACGTGAGTACTTCTGTGTCCGGAGGCACACCAAAAATGCTGCACCATTGGTCTCACTGTCTCATCGTTGCCGGAATTACCTTCGCAGTGGGATCTGCGGCGTGGGCTCATCACTCCGAGGCGGAATTCGATTTCAAATCAGTCGTTGAAGTGCAGGGCAGTGTCACCAGTCTTGACTGGAGGAGCCCGCATGCACGGCTGTATGTTGATGTGATCGATGCGCAAGGCAAGACCGTCAACTGGGATTTCGAGCTGCCCAGTCCGATGACACTGATGCGCAGGGGCTGGAAGCGGACCTCGTTGAAGCCCGGCGATCACGTTAAGGTCAAGGGCGCGAGGGCGCGCCGCCACCCGGACATCGCTTATGCCACCGTGATCAGGGGCGCCAACGACAAGCCGCTCTTTACGGGCGTCACCCCGATCTATGAACCGGAGTCGGGTTCCAAGAGCCCTTAATGGATGGGCGGGCCCTTGCCGGGACCATTTGCGTTCAATGTGCGCAGAAAGTCGAGCACCAGGGTCTCGGCTTTGCGCGTCGAAATGGTGCCCTGGCTTCCGCCGAAGGCTTCGTGGATGACCCCGGAACGCCAGCCGTCGAACACGAGCGGGTTGATATAGGCCTTACGGCATACCGCGGGCGTGTTGCGCAGCTCCGTGGCAACTTGCCGCACGACACCGGCGATTGTTCTCTTGAGCGCGGCCTCACTTGCGTTGGCATCCCTTGGAATTCGACCGAGTAGCACCAGCGCGTGGAGAGTCGCCCCCCAGGTCCGGAAGTCCTTGGCGGTGAAGTCATCGCCCATGGCTTCGCGCAAATACTCGTTGACCTGGCCCGAATCCACCGGACAGCGACCACCGTCGTCCGCAACGTATTGGAACAGATCCTGGCCCGGGAGTTCCTGGCAACGCTGGACGATGCGAACGATGCGCTTGTCATCGATGCGCAATTCGTGTTGAACGCCCCCTTTGCCGCGAAAATGCAGGAGTGCGCGCCCGTCACGTACGAAAGTGACGTGACGATTTCGCAGTGTCGTCAGCCCGAAACTCTTGTTGTCGCGCGCATATTCCACATTGCCAATGCGAGCACGGGTGGTATCGAGCAGGGTAACTATGGCCGCCAGCACCTTCTCACGGGGCAAACCTGGAAGCGCCAGGTCGCGAGTGAGCCTGCGGCGCAGCTTCGGAAGCGCTTCGCCGAAGGCGACCATACGATCGAATTTCGCGCTGTCGCGGACCTGACGCCACTGCGGGTGGTAACGATATTGCGTTCGGCCGCGGGCGTCCTGGCCGGTGGCCTGCAAGTGGCCCCGGGGGCTCACGCAGATCCAGACATTCTCGTATGCGGGCGGCACCGCGAGACTCTCGATACGCTTCAACTCACCGGGCGAACTCAACCGCCGATTCGCAGGGGTAAGATAATAGAAACCCTTGCGGGCGCGCATGCGCCGGATACCGGGCTCTTTGCACGAGACATAAAGGAGCCCCGCTTCAACCGCCATTTGGGCCGATTCGGCCGCTATGGGCGCTGAAGGGTCGATCGCCGCCGTCGTTCGGAATGTCATAGGGACGAATTCTTAGCGCGGCAGGGCGTTTCGTTCTATCTATTTTCCCCGATATGCGCGTAGGAAAACGCGATTATGCGAGGCGCCTCACGCGCCGACGCCCCAATTTAACAGTTGCCGCCAGCTGGACAGCGCAAACTCATTGCCGCCGTCCCCCGAAGTGTCGCCAGTCAAGGACTACGCCGCGGCCTCTGCGTGCATTGAATGCCGGCCTAGTCCTGACCAATGCCATGCCGCACCAAGCTGCCGCTAATGGTCTGCTCGCCGAGCGAAAGGTAGATCTGGCGCTCGGTAATCACCAGATCGAAGGTCATTCGGCGAGTCAGCCGGGCGCAGAGCGATGCGATCATTTCCCGATCAAATGTATTGATCTGGATGCGGCTGGCGCGATGGATTTTTTCCGCGCCCAGTCGCGCGAGCAACTGGTCCACGTCCTTATGCGAATAGACCGCTACTTCGGGAGAGGCCTTGCTCGCGCGATGCAGTCTCGCCGGTTCGGGCAGCCCGACCTCGATCCAGCGGCGTATCGCGCCGGTCAGGTCATGCACGGCGAGGGTGGGTGCATCCGGGTCGGAGAGCCCTCCCTTGGAGAAACTCAAGCCCTCGCAATGTTCCAGGCAGTAGGCCAGCACGCGGGTCATCAGGTAGGCATCGCTCTCGGAGGGATGCTTGGCAACCCGGAACGCAAGCGCCTGATAGACGTTGCGATCCAGGTCACTCAAGTTGATTTCGAAGCTGTAAACGGTTGCGTTGAGGGCCACCCGCCCAAGTTATCAGGGAAACACCCCACATTGAGTCCTATCGCTGGGAGATATGCAGGGCACTGCGTCGAGTTCGGATGGCGAGTTCACAGCCGAGCCATAGTGTCACCGCCGCCGGGATCTGTACGCGGAGGTTGGGTGGTGTTAATACAGCCGCCACAAGGCCACAGCCGAGCAGGGTAAGCAGGCGATGCCATGTGAACCACCGCCATACCGCCCGGGTTCGAGTGACAGGTTCTGATCCGAAGTCACGCAGCGCGGCGATTGGCAGATCGAACACCGCAGCGATCGCGCTTGTAGACTCATATGACGCCGAACCGGTCGATTCGATGCGCTGAATGGTTCGCAAAGCGAGGCCTGTCACGCCCGCGAGGTGTTCCTGGCTCCAGGCCCGCTTCTCGCGCTCCATGCGGACCAGGGCCGAGTTGAGTTTCATATCCATCCCTATGCACTCCTTTCACGTGGAATGCAGCACGCTAGCGGGAGCCGTGGCAATTTGCTGCGATAGCCCTGCGCCACTATTGCGCAATATACCCGCCATTGCGAAAAGCTCCCGCTTGACGCCAGAATGGCACGCTGTTTTACGACCTACGTCGAATAAATCGGGGACAACCGATGAAGGGGGCGCTGTGGGTAGACTCGACCGCCCGGGGACCGTTTCCAAGGTACTCGGCTTGGCCACGCTGGCACTTCTGTGGGGGAGCACTCAAATTGCTTCAGCGCACCATTCGCTCGGCGGTGAATTCGATACCAGTAAGACCCTGGTGCTCAAAGGGGTTGTGTCCCGAGTCGACTGGGCGAATCCTCATATTTATGTTTACTTGGACGTCACCGAGGCCGGCGGCAGATCCGCCACGTGGCAGCTCGAGTGCGTACCGGTCGCGATGGCACGCAAGGCCGGCGTGAGCAAGAAAATGCTGACGGCCGGAGGCGACCAAGTGGTGGTCGCCGCCTTCCCGGCCAGAGATGGGACTGCCCATCTCGGATACCTGGCGAAAATCACTTACGCCGACGGCCACGACTACCAGTTCGCCCCCGACAGTTCTGCAGCGGCGGCGAAGTAGCAACCGATCACCCTGAGGGAGTGAATATGAAGCGTCGTGAATTACGCGGAGCATTCGCCCTTGTGGCGCTACTCTGCTTAACTTGTGCCGGTGCGGCTGCGGATGATGGGGCAGCTTCCAAGCCGGTGCCGCGTCTTGCGGATGGCCATCCCGATCTGAACGGCACCTGGGACGACGGCGCAGGCATCGATTTCATTCATCCGCAGAAATCGGCGAACGGCACCATCTGCATTTCCGGGTGTCCCTCTGCTGCTCCCTCGCCACCTCCGACGGCCAATGCGCCACCCAGGCCGGCACCGAATTTTCCCAAGTACAAGCCGGAATATCTTGCCAAGGTAGCCGACCTGAACAAGCGACAGGTCGCCACTGACCCTGTGCTGCGTTGCAAGTCACCGGGACTGCCCCGCATCGGGCCGCCGGCCAAAATCATCCAGACAGCCGGCCAGATAGTGTTCCTGTACAGCGATGTTTCCGGCGCTTTTTTTCGCATCATTCCCACGGACGGCCGTCCCCACCGGAACGATGTGGATGAGAGTTATCTGGGAGATTCCATCGGTCACTGGGAAGGCGACACGCTGGTCGTGGAAGCCAACCAGTTCAACGACGACAGCTGGCTGACGGACAACGGCGCATTTCATACCAATGATCTGCGCGTAACGGAGCGGCTGCGGCGCGTCGGCGACGTGATCGAGTATCAAGCGCTAGTCGAAGATCCGAAGGTGCTGACTGAACCGTGGAAGCCCACGATGAAGCTCGTGAAGCTTGCGCACACCGAGCTCGCCGAGCCTGCGCCTTGTATTGATCGCGACCTGAAGCATCTGGTCGACGATACACACCATCCGAATCCGCGCTGAGAGCCATGAAGCTCTTGCCCACGGCTTTCGCCGCCGCAGCCGCGCTTTTCGCCGGCGCCGTTCTGGCAGACGAGGGCATGTGGACATTCGACAATTTTCCATCCGCCACGGTGCAGGAAAAGTACGGCGTCGCGATCGACAAAACATGGCTCGACCGGGTGCAACATGCGGCCGTGCGGCTATCCTCCGGATGCTCCGCGTCCATTGTAACTGCCAATGGGCTGGTGCTGACCAACCATCACTGCGTGCGTGAATGTGCTCAAGCCCTTTCAACCGCCGGTCGGGACTATGTGAAGGATGGGTTTTCCGCCAAGGCTCGGAGTGAGGAGGTCCTTTGCCCCGGCATGCAGGCCGAAGTGCTGACTGATATTGCTGACTTCACCAGCCGCGTAGAGACTGCTGCAAGTGGCAAGACCGGCGAGGCCTTCGTCAAGGCGCGTGACGCAGCAATCGCGGCGATTGAAAAGCAAGGCTGTGAGGGTCGGGAAGCAAAATACCACTGTCAGGTGATAACGCTCTATCAGGGCGGACAGTACAAGCTCTACACGTACCGCAAGTATTCTGATGTGCGGCTGGTTTTTGCGCCAGAGTTGCAGACCGCATTCTTTGGCGGTGATCCGGACAATTTCAACTTTCCACGCTACGATCTCGACTTCTCGTTTGTGCGGCTGTATGAGAACGGTCAGCCGGTCTCAACTCCAGACCACCTCACATGGCAAACGACGGCGCCCAAGGATGGGGAGCCGGTTTTCGTTGCCGGCAACCCGGGCACGACCAACCGGCTGCTCACAGCAACGCAACTGATGTTCATTCGGGACGTGTCGCTGCCTTCGACCCTGATTCTATTTTCCGAGCTGCGAGGCCGGCTGCTGCGTTTCAGTGAGGAGAGTGCGGAGCACGCACGCATTGCGGATGACCTGTTGTTTGGCATCGAGAATAGTTTCAAGGACTATTACGGAGAGGAGCAAGCGCTGGTCGATCCAACCCTGATTGCCGGCAAGACTCGCGTCGATGCCGCTCTACAAGCGCGGGTCAGGCAAGCCCCCGCGCTCAGCAAGGAGGTCGGCGATCCTTGGGGGCAGATTGCCAGGGTCCAACGTATTCGTAAGGCGTTATACCTTCCCTACAGCTTTGCCGAGGCGCGGGCCGGCATTGGCTCCGATCTTTTTGGTTACGCAAGATCGCTGGTCCGGGCCGCGGCGGAGCGGCAAAAACCCAACTCGGAAAGATTGCGGGAATATACGGAGACGCGCCTGCCCCTGCTTCAGAAGACGGTGCTGGACGATGAGCCCGTTTACCCGGAGCTGGAGCAGGTGGCGCTCGAGTTCTGGCTCTCCAAGCTACGCGAGTATCTGACGGTTGATGATCCTCGTACCAAGGCGTTTTTGGGGAAGGAGTCGCCGGAGTCCCTGTCCGCCAGGCTGGCGAAGTCAGGATTGCGGGACGTCGCTTTGCGCAAAAAGCTGTGGGACGGCGGTGAGGCGGCCATCCAGGCTTCGGATGATCCCATGATCAAATTCGTGCTCGCGACGGACGACATCAGCCGTGCGGTGCGCAGTGACTATGAAAATCGCGTGTCCGGGCCGACCGACCGGGCGGCACAACAAATCGCCAAGGCGCGGTTTGCCATCTACGGCACCAGCACCTACCCTGATGCGACATTCTCTTTGCGCCTGAGCTACGGAAAGGTCGAGGGCTGGACGGACAACGGCCGGTCCATCGGACCCTTCACGCGGTTCGCGGGACTGTGGCAACGCGCGACGGGACAGTTCCCGTTCGACCTTGCACCGCGCTGGGCCAATGGCGAGAGCAAGGTGGACCCAAACACGGTTTTGGATTTTGTCACTGACAACGACATCATAGGTGGCAATTCAGGTTCGCCCGTGATTGACGCACGGGGTCATGTGATCGGAGCAATATTCGATGGGAATATCGAAAGCCTTGGCGCGGATTTTGGTTTCAACGATAAGGTGAACCGTGCCGTAGCGGTGTCGACGGCGGCGATAACCGAAGCACTGGAAAAGATCTATGCGAACCAGGTGCTGGTTGCAGAGTTGAAATCCCAATAGCCGGTGGTTATTGACAGGAGGACTCGTGACACCTGACTGGTCTTTGCCCCAGGACGGCGGATGCCGCTGCGGACAATTGAGTATTCGGGCGACCGCGGCCCCGATTCTGACCATGGCCTGCCACTGCAGGGGCTGCCAACGAATGAGCGCCAGCGCGTATTCCTTGACCGCCATGTTCCCGAGCGACTGTTTTGTAGTGACGCAGGGTGAGCCAGTCCTCGGTGGACTCCAAGGAGAGCACCGGCACTTCTTTTGCTCACATTGCAAAAGTTGGATGTTCACGAGGCCCCACGGCGTCGATCAGTTCATCAACGTGCGGCCAACGATGTTCGACGATGCGACTTGGTTCGTGCCGTTTATCGAAACCTACATGAGCGAGAAGCTTCCGTGGGCGACGACTCCCGCCCGGCATAGCTTCGAAAAGTTTCCGCAAAGGGCGGATTACGCCCGGCTGGTCGCGGAATATGCCGAGCATGTGTCAAAACGGGCTTAAAACTGTACGCAGCCCATTTTAAGACTAATGAGCGCTGGTCAGCACGTTCTGTGGGGGGGGCTAGGCTGACGAGATTTCCGTCAGCAGTGGTCGGGAATACCGCCGGGCGAACACTATGAGGAGTGGCCACTGAAGTCAGGAAAAGATTTGGAATGCCTTTGCCAGGATGAGCTTGCGTTGGCGGCGCGAATAACCGGCGCGAAGGTGGTTTCCATCTCCGAGGCGAGTCACATGAGCATCCTGCATAAGGATCAGCTTGCCAATGAGATCGTAGAGATCGTAAGGAAGACAAGAGTGGGCAAAGAGGTATGACTCCCAGAACAATTATGTACTGGGTTGCGGGTGTGTGGCTGCTGGTTGCCATCACGGTCATCGCGTACCCGCTTCTCAGTGGTCGAATCCGGGTCGGAATGGATCCAGTCAGCCGAGATACGGCTCCCAAGGCTTTCTGGACCGCCTACCTCATCTCTACAGCCCTATTCCTCGCTGTCTCTGTGGCTGTTGGTCTTTTTATCCGCTCAATTCTGCATCAGCAGTGAACGTCTACCACGCCGCTGGACTGCTTCCCAGCCGCGCCGCGGGGCGATCCCACTGCATGTCTATTTCACCAACAGTGAGCGGACCACGCAGGCGACGAGCAGGTCCGAACGCGGTCAGCTCCAGCTCATCGCGCCAATCAGGCGCAGCCGCCCGCACCATCTCTTCGGCTGCTTCATTCTTTGGATAACCGACCAGGAGTGCAGCAGTACGGGCCAGTGACAGCCGCGCCGCGTAGCCGGCGGACGTTGTCAGGCGTTCAGTCAGCCCGCGAATGACAGCTGCGGCCATCAGATACCCCGTCGCGTGATCGAGCGCCTGAACGGGCAATGGCGTCGGGCGAGGCCGCGCCAGTTTGCGCATCCCCTCAGCGGCAACACCCGCACTCATTTGCACCAAACTGTCGAATCCGCGCCGGTTACGCCAGGGACCTGACCAGCCGTACGCGTTGAGGGACACATCGACAAGCCCGGGTCGCAACGCCCATCTGCGCTCCGCACCGAAGCCCAGCGCCTCCAGCGCGTCTGCGCGATAGCCATGAATGACTACCTCGGCGTCTTGCAGCAGCCGCTCGAATGCTGCGCGGTCGGATGGTGTCCGGAGGTCCAGCCGCGCGCAACGTTTGCCAACGGTGACGTCGGGGACGACGGCGGGCTCGTCCCATTCCGGCGGATCAATGCGCAGCACATTGGCACCGAAGGCAGCCAGGAGTCGCGAGGCTACAGGACCGGCCAGAACACGGGTCAGGTCGAGTACCCGTAGTCCCTGCAATGGCCGCGAGAGGTTGGGGTGCCATGATGAAGTGCTTGGATTGCCAGCGCGCTGGAAATGCACCAGCGGCTCGGCATTGACCGCCGCGCCTTGCGGATGACTGCGCCACTGTTGTATTGAGCGCATCGTAGCCGCGCAGCCGCCGGCCAACACCACCGCATCTTCCAGGGCCGTGGCGTTCCAGCCGGCCACCGTATGGGCCACGGCTTCGCGCTCGGGCGCTACGCGCAGCACCGCCAGGGCGGCGGCACGGTGATGCGGTGCGTTGGTGTGCAGGCGAATCCATCCGTCAACGGTTTCATAGTCGCCGGCGATTGGATCCCATGGCGCCGGAAGCGCCCAACCCACCGGCTCAATGGACCACCCATACCACAGGCTCGCCAACCTGCGATCTACGGTGACCGGCCGGGAAGGCCTGCCGCAAGTGATCAGCAGTTCGTTGAGCGCCAGTCCCGCCGCAGCAATGGCTGCCGCGGCGAGATCCTCAACGGCGAACACGGACGGCAGAGGTCCGCTGCCGACGAACTGCACGCACGACGGCAGTTCGGGCGACCCGCCAAGGCCCGCCCACATTGAAGATAGAAGATCCGATGATGCATCCTGGGGCATTTGATCGGAGGATAGCGCAACCGAGCTGGCATCTGGCACTCTGGATACTTCGATTGTCGCAAACAGAAACTGGAGGGTAGGAATCTTCAATGGCGATTCGGCGTACGGGCCACCGGTACCGTGATGTTGACACCGGCAGGACCATTGACGTTTGGTTTACCGCCTCTGGCGACAAGAAGATCCGGCACTGTCTTGCCGAGAAGGTCGGTCTGATTTCCGGAGGAATTACATCGGCGAGCGCAGTCTGCTGGGAGCGAACGCAGGCATTGGGATCTCGCTGGGCGACGAATGTATCGTTGAAGCCGGTCTGTATGTCACGGCGGGTACAAAAGTGAGAATGCCCGACGGGACGGTGGTAGCAGCTCGGCAGTTGTCCGGTCGCTCCGGACTGCTGTTTCGAAGAAACAGCCAGACGGGCACGGTAGAGGTGCTGGCGACCGACTCATCTCGCTGGGGGAGGCTGAATTCCAGCTTGCATAGCAACGACGACACACACAGGAATCCGCCATGACTGCCCGCTTGTGGGCCATCGTAGTGCTGGCCTCGTTCACCGCGTTGATCGCCACACCTGTGGTCGCTGCCGAAATGTTCGATATCGGTCTTGCCACCAATGGTGCGCGGATCGATGCCCTCGCGGTCACCGCCCGCACGAAGTCTGCCCCGACTGTCATCCTGGTCGGGGGCCTCCAAGGCGATGACGCCAGCGCGGCTGCTGTGCGTGCAGCCGTGGCTGCCTACGAACGAAGTCACGGTCGAGCGGTAAACCTGCTCGCCGTTCCGGTTGCCAATCCCGATGGCGCCATGCTGGTGTTTCCTCCGCCGGGCGTCGCCTATCGAGAGCATGCGGAGTCGCACACTCTATGGCGGTGGTTGGGAACCCAGGCGCCCGACCTGGTACTCGTCGCGGGTGACGACGACTTCGGCCTTGTCGAGGCGCTCAATACACAGAAAGTAGCCGATATGGGCCGAATCCCCGCTCGCCGTTGGTCTGGCAACGCCAGCGACTGGGCGGTGCCGCTCGTCGGCGCCAAGTCCGAGGCGCGCGTTGAGCTTGAGCGCCGCCGCGAACGCTCGCCACGCCAGCTTGCCCAGGAACTTGCAACCTACTATGGCCGGGAGTTCGATCAGCCCTGGTATATCGGCGCCATCGCGTTGATCGCACGCGTGCGACTTGGTGATCTCGACGATGTGCGGCGGCTCGTCGAACCCTATGTCGATGGCAGAAAGGACAGTCTTGCGCACCCGAATGCCCTCGTGATGGCCGGTCACATCGTGTTCACCGAGCTCGCGCGCAGGACTGGGGACCCGCGCTACGTCGCTTTGGTGCGCAGGGTTGCCGATCTGGGGTTTGATGCGTCAGGGCAGATGCTCGAAGCCATGCCCTATAACGGCCAGTTCAGCGACTCCGTGTTCATGGGTACGGTGATCCTTGCGCAGGCCGGCGCCCTGACAGGGGACAAGAAGTATTTTGACATGGCCGATCGTCATCTGCGGTTCATGCAGCACCTCGATTTGCGCCCCGATGGGCTCTACCGCCATCAGCCCGCGACTGATGCGGCGTGGGGTCGTGGCAATGGGTTCGCTGCGATGGGTTTGGCGATGACCCTGTCAGATCTGCCGCGCAAGCACCCGGGCTACGCGCACGCATTACAGAGCTATAAACAGCTGATGGCGGCCCTGTTGCCACTGCAGACACGCGATGGCCTATGGCGCAATGTGATCGATTACCCCGGGGCCTATCCGGAGTTTTCTGCCACGGCGATGATCGGCTTCGCAATGCAGCGCGGTCTTGAGAAGGGCTGGATCAAGGGACGCGCCTATCGTCAGGCCGTCGACCAGGCGTGGCTGGCGGTGAACTCGCGCAGCTCATCGGCCGGTTCATTCGTCGACGTTTGTGAGTCGACGGCACGCGTGACCTCGCTGGATCAGTACCTGCACCGCGCGGCGATCCTGGGCAACGATCCGCGCGGCGGCGCCATGGCGATGTTGTTCGCGACGGAACTCATGAACGCGGATTATCGCATCCATACCCTGTGATGTATTACCCGGATTTCCGCGCGCCCGTATGGTCAAATTCTAGGCCTCGCAACCGGCCTTTACGTCCATGAGTGATATCGACAAACCCGCTCAATCGCCGTGCGTAAGAGATTGCTGTCTGGGCGATGACCTCACCTGTCTGGGTTGTTTTCGATCCTTGGACGAGATCAAAGAATGGGCGGTTGCCGACGATCATCGCCGTCTCTTGATTTTGCAAAACGCCATACAGCGCCGACAAGCGCACCAGCTGCTGGACGAGCTCTCCGTGCGGCCGTTTCGCCCCGCGAATAACCGCTAGACAGCGTTCCGCCGCACATGTCCGGGTCTAGTCTTTCAGCGCGAACTTCACCTGCATCGTCTTGATGACCGGTTCAGACAGGGTGTTGTTGAAGCGGAACGTCCGGGCGGCGTGCACAGCGGCCTCGCCGAGGCCCACGCCGGCGGGCTTCTCGTTCACGACACTGGCATGGGTCACCTGGCCTACTCGATCAACGGTGAGCCTGACCACGACCTGTCCTTCGACGTGCCGTTTCACGAGTTCTGCGGGGTAGAATTGCGACAATGGCGCGCCGCTCACCCAGGTTACCTTTGGATCTTCTGCTGACGAAAGCACGTGGGGGCCACTCGCGCAGCCACCACAGAGCACTGTGGCGATGAGAGACGCCCCAGCCAATGCAAACTTGCGACCTCTGCTCAAACGCAGGCTGTTCATGTTGCCCTCCATGATGCGGTTTACACGCGTGGCGAGATGAGCGCGAACGGACATTGCAAGTGCGACGTCCGCCGGCGGCAGATCGGCCGCCAGCTGCACCAGGATCCTGGCGTAAGTGGCGGGATCTTTGATGCCCAGTAGGACCTCCTGATCGCTGGTGAACTCCGCAAGCAGTG
>DASXFV010000008.1:0-42811 GCA_036489445.1 Steroidobacteraceae bacterium
CTGCGGTGTTCGATTTCGTGCCGGGTTACCTCTCGACCTTAATTTAAACACCCAGGGATAGGGCTCGTGGGCAGAATTGTGCAAGTCCGACTTCGTGAGCGGAAAGCCTTACCTCCCTCAGCTCGTCCCACTTTGTTGCTCAGGTTCGAGGGCAACGGTTCGTACCGGCATCTGCGGGTGACGCCTTGAATTCGCAGGTTAGCGACCGCTCGGCCCTGCGCAAGCGGCTGCAGCAGCTGCGCCGGGCCGTCCCCCCGGCAGCGCGCCGCATTGCCGCCACCGCCGTTGCCCATCACATCCGCCGTACCTTCAATCTGCGCCCCGGCCTGCGCATCGCAGTCTATGCGCCGCTGCCCTCCGAGCTGGACACTGCAGTCCTGGTGCAGCTGGCCCGGCAACATCGCTGCCATATCTATCTGCCCCGCCTGACCGATCTGCGCCGCCGACGCATGCAGTTCATCGAAGCCAGCGGCCCCATGCGGCGCAACCGCCTGGGAATACTCGAGCCCGTGCAGCTGGGAGCATTAAGCCCGCGGCGCCTGGACCTGGTGTTCGTACCCTTGGTGGGCTTTGATGCGACCGGCATGCGCTTGGGGATGGGAGCCGGCTATTACGATCGCGCGTTCGCCTTCCTGCGCCAGCGCAGTCACTGGATCCACCCGCGGCTCATCGGCCTGGCTTATTCCATCCAACAGGTACCGCATATCAAGGGCGCCGCACATGACGTACGCCTGAACGCCGTGATCACCGAGAAGGGACCCATCAAGTGCAATTCTGGCTACTGAAGACCGAACCGGAAAGTTTCAGCCTCGATGACCTGGAGCGTGCGCCGCGCAAGACCACTGCCTGGGATGGGGTGCGCAACTACCAGGCCCGCAACATGTTGCGCGATCAGATGCAGCGCGGGGACCAGGCATTCCTGTATCACTCAAGCTGCGAAACCCCTGGAATTACCGGCATTGTAGAAGTAGTGAAGCCAGGCTATGCGGATGCCACCGCCTTCGACCCCCGGCACCATCACCATGACCCCGACAGTGATCCCGAGAATCCGCGCTGGTACATGGTGGATGTGAAACTCCTGCGCCGGTTGCCGCGAGTGATCACCTTGGGGGAGTTGCGCGCACATGCTCACAAGGAGCTTTCGGGGATGGTGCTGCTGCGTTCGGGCAATCGTTTATCGGTGATGCCGGTCACTGCGCAGCATTGGAAGTTCATCACTTCGATGGTCCGCGGCTCACAAATTGAGTGATGCGTCTCGCGCGTCTACTCCTTCTTGCTTGTAATTTCAATTCGCGTGCGTATACTCCGACCTCGGACTAACCCTAACTGGAGATCTATCATGGCTAAGGCGAAAAAGAAGGCCAAGAAGAAAGCAGCGAAGAAGAAGTAGCTGCTTCCCGGTGAGCGCGGCAGAAATGCCGCGCCCACCGGACCGAATGCTGATCGACTGTGCCCGCGAAAGCGGGCACAGTCATTTCTGGGGTCCGTTGGACTGCAGCGAGTGAGCGAATGATGACGAATACACCGGAAAACAAGCGCCGCGCCGCACAGGCCGCCCTTCCGTGGTTGGCCCAGCACGAGGTGGTGGGCATCGGCACCGGCAGTACGGTGGATCACTTCATCGACTTCATCGCCGCCGATCGCGGCAATCTCAAGGCCGTGGTCTCCAGCTCCGAGCAGTCCACCCGGCGCCTGCAGGCGGCCGGCATACCGGTGCTGGACCTGAATGCAGTCGGGCAGCTGCCGGTGTATATCGACGGTGCCGACGAGACCAATGCTGCCCGCCAGCTCATCAAAGGCGGCGGCGGCGCCCTGACCCGCGAGAAGATCATCGCCGAATGCTCCCAGGTCTTCGTCTGTATCGCCGATGCCACGAAGCTGGTTACCACCCTGGGCGCCTTCCCGTTGCCGGTCGAAGTCATTCCCATGGCGCGCTCACTGGTGGCAGGCAGACTCACCGCCATCGGCGGGCGCCCCGTCCTGCGTGCCGGCTATATCACCGACAACGGCAATCACATCCTCGACGTGCATGACCTGCGCATCGCGGACCCGGTAGCGCTTGAGGCAGCCCTGAATCAGATTCCCGGCGTCGTGACGGTGGGGTTGTTTGCGCAACGGCCCGCGGACGTGCTGCTGATCGGCAGCGCTGCGGGTGTGCAGAGGATCTAAGGGGCAAACTGCGGTTTAATGGCGCCTGGCCGCATAACCAGCCTGAGGGACCCATGTCACAGCCCACCTTTCTCCTGCTCGGCCTCGCCGCCGTGCTCGCAAGCGCAATCACCGGCCTCTGCGGTGCCCAGGAGGCCACTCCCGGTGCGCAATGGCTCAGCTATAACAATCATCTCGACGGCCAACGTTTTTCCCCACTCAAGGAGATCACGCCGGCCAACGCCGCGCAGCTCGGAGAGGTCTGCCGGGTGCAGATTGATGGCCCCACATCCATGCATTCGGATCTGATCGTGGTCGACGGCGTCATCTATACCGGCACGGGCCGGGAGACGGTGGCTCTGGATGCCACCGACTGCGCCGTGCTCTGGCGCTTCAGCTACCTCCCGGATGACGACCGCAACTCGCCCTCGACCCGCGGTGTTGCGGTGATGAACGGGCGCGTCTTCCGCGGCACCAGCGATGACCGCCTGATCGCCCTGGATGCGGCCACCGGCAAGTTGCTGTGGAAGACGGTCATCGGCTCCCCTGCCTTGGGGGAATCCTCCGCTGCGGCGCCATTGGCCTGGGGTGGTGTCGTCTTCATGGGTATCAGCGGCAGTGAGCTGGGTGCGCGCGGTCGGGTCATGGCCTTTGATGCCGGCAGCGGTCGCGAACTCTGGCGCTTCAATACCATCCCCATGGGCAAGGAGGTCGGTGCGAACACCTGGCTGCGTGCGGGCACCGCCAAGACCGGTGGCGGCGGCGTCTGGGGGGCGATGACCCTGGATGTCACGGCCGGCGAGCTGTTCGTACCCGTGGGCAACCCCTGGCCGGACATCGACAAGGCCTATCGCCCGGGCAGCAACCTTTTCACCGATTCAATCGTCGTGCTGGACGCACATACCGGCGCACTCAAATGGTGGCATCAGGGCACCCCCGAGGATTGGATGGACCTCGACATGGTGGCGCCGCCGGTGATCTATCGGATTGCAGGCGCGCGTGACTATCTGGTCTTCGGTGGCAAGGACGGCTATGTCACTGCGGTCGACCGCGACACTCACCGCCAGCTGTTCCGGGTACCGGTGACCACCATCGAGCACATGCCGAAGATGCCCACCAAGGAAGGTACGCGCATGTGTCCGGGTTATGCCGGCGGCGTCGAATGGAACGGGCCGGCCTTCGATCGGCTCAATCACTCACTGGTGACCGGTGCGGTGGATGCGTGCTTTGTCGTGAAGCTCGGCAAGGCCAGCTACACACCCGGGGGCCTGAACTTCGGTGGCTCAGTCGAACCGGTAGGCCCCACCACCGGCTGGATCACCTCCATTGACAGCGTCACCGGCGCGCTGCGCTGGAAGTACCACACGCCGAAGCCCGTGGTCGCGGGCATTACACCCACCGCCGGCGGGGTGACCTTCGCGGGCGATCTGGCCGGGAACCTGTTCGTCTTCGACAGCAAGACGGGCGCAGTGGTGCATACAGTTCAGACCCGCGGCGCACTGGCCGGGGGCCTGGTGACCTATGAGGCGGCCGGCCGCCAATACGTCGCGTTCGCCGATGGCAACATCTCCCGCAATGCCTTCGGTGCTCTCGGCCTGCCGAGTGTGGTGATCATGGCGCTGAACCCGAAAACATTGGCTGCCAGCTCCACCGCAACCACTGACGCAGCAAATGCCCAGTCTGCTGCCAAGGCAGCAACCGGCGCACCGGCCGCACCTGATATGGCAGCCGGTCGCCGCCTGTACAGCCAGGTGTGCGTCGCCTGTCATGGCCAGGAGGGTAATCTGGTGGCTGACCATAAACTCAGCGCCGTCGTCGCGCGCCAGAGCCGAGGGGCGACCATCGCCTACATCAAGAACCCGAAACTGCCGATGCCGAAGATGTATCCGGATCTGCTCAATGACCAGAGCATCATCGATGTCACCGAGTATCTCTACCAGCAGTTCCACTGAGCGGACGAGCGCCGGCTTTGAACCGGTCACCATTCCTGAATTTTTGGGGGCTACATGACTGACAGCAAAGATGCGGCATTCGCCGCGGGCATGAAGGTACGACACGAAATGTTCGGTCCCGGCGGAGCCGAGGAGCGCTACGCCCGGGCCACCGACTTCAACCGACCCCTGGAGGAAGTCGTGACCCGTTACTGCTTCGGCGAGACCTGGACCCGGCCGGGCCTGGATCGCAAGACGCGCAGTCTGGTGACACTCGCCGCATTGACGGCGCTGTCGAAGCCGAACCAGATCAAGGTGCATGTGGCCGGGGCACTGGCCAACGGCTGCAGTGTCGAGGAGATCCGCGAGACCCTGCTGCACACCATGGTCTATGCCGGTGTGCCCTGTGGAGTCGAGGCTTTCAATGCCGCGGCCGAGGTGCTCGCGCGCCATGCGGCCGCTGCCGGGGACAAGGCATGAACGTCGCGGTCGTGGGCGTCGGCAACATGGGCGCGCCAATGGCAGCCTGCATTGCCCGGGCGGGCCACAGCGTGACGGTCTTCGACACTTCTCACGAGCGCGCGCAGCAGGTCGCCGCCGCCCACGGTTGCCGCGCGGCGGCGCGGCTTCAGGAATTGTCCGCCGCGGATTTCATCGTGACCATGCTGCCCACGGGGCAGGTGGTCAATGACCTGTACCTGCGCGACGGCCTTGCCGGGGAGTTGCGGCGCGGCACCATCGCCGTCGACATGACTTCCTCGGATCCGACCGGCACCCGCAAGCTGGGCGCGGCCCTGGCAGAACGCGGGATCGTGTTGATCGATGCGCCGGTGTCCGGGGCCGTGCCACGGGCGACGCAGGGAACACTGGCGATCATGATCGGTGGCGATGACCGGGAAGCGATCGAGCGCGCCCGACCGATATTGCGCACCATGGGCGATCGGTTGTTCGATACCGGCGGCCTGGGCACCGGGCATGCCATGAAGGCCTTGAATAACTTCGTCGCGGCCGCCGGCTTCGCCGCCTGCGCGGAAGCCCTGATCGCCGGTGAGCGCTTCGGTCTCGACCCCACACGGATGGTGGAAATCCTCAATGTCTCCACGGGTCGCAACTTCCATACCGACATGGTGCTGCGCGAGCAGGTGATCGGCGGCAAGTTCGCCACGGGCTTTACGCTGGGACTGCTGGCGAAGGACGTAAAGATCGCGGCGGATCTGACGCGCGAGCTGCAGTTCGATGCGCCGCTGGTGCGCCTCGTCAGCGCGCGCTTGGACCAGGCACGCGATGCACTGGGCTATGGCGCCGACAACACCGAAGCCATCAAGGCCTGGAAGAACTAGTGCTTGCGCTTACATGGACCAGGCCCGCCTTGCGGCGGGCCTTGATGCTTGGCTGGGGGACTAGGATTCGAACCTAGGTAAACGGAGTCAGAGTCCGTTGTCCTACCACTAGACGATCCCCCAACAGGAACCTCTCGCGGCTACCGCGCTGCGACATCAGCTGGAGTCGCAGCGCAGCGGACCGTCAGCGTTAACGCTTGGAGTACTGAGTACCGCGGCGGGCCTTGCGATGGCCGACCTTCTTGCGCTCGACCTCGCGCGCATCGCGGGTGACGAATCCGGCGACTCGTAGGGGCTTGCGCAGAGTCTCATCATATTGGATGAGCGCGCGGGTGATGCCGTGGCGGATGGCGCCGGCCTGGCCGGTGATGCCACCGCCGGAAACCTGCGCCTTGATGTCGAAACGACCGACCAGTTCAGTGGTCTCCAACGGCTGGCGGACGATCATACGGCCGGTTTCGCGACCAAAAAACTCATCCAGCGCACGACCGTTGACGGTGATATTGCCGGTGCCCGGGGTGAGATACACCCTGGCGGTGGCGGTCTTGCGGCGGCCGGTGCCGTAATTCTGACTGATGGCCATGGCTATTAAGCTTCCTGAATCTCTAGGGGTTTCGGCTGCTGCGCGCTATGCGGGTGCTGGCCCCCGGCGAACACATGCAGCTTCTTGAACATACGACGGCCCAGCGGGTTCTTAGGCAGCATACCCTTCACGGCGAACTCGATCGCGCGTTCCGGGTGCTCCTGCAGCAGCTTGTCCAAAGCAATGGACTTGATACCGCCGATGGCACCCGTGTGATGGTAGTAGATCTTATCCGAGAGCTTGCGACCGGTGACGCGGACCTTCTCCGCGTTGACCACCACGATGTGGTCGCCCATATCCACGTGGGGGGAATAGTCCGCCTTGTGCTTGCCCTTCAGGCGATGCGCAATCTGCGACGAGAGCCTGCCGAGGGTCTTGCCGCTGGCATCCACCAAAAACCAATCGCCACGGACCTCGCCGGGCTTGGCAAATACGGTCGTCGTCGTAAGCATTGGAGGCCTTTGGGAACGTGCCAAAAAAGGCCGGCAAGTGTACTCAAGCAGGCCCGGCATTGCAAAGCGCCCCTACCCCTGGGCAACCGGACCGGACCCGTCGCCCATATATAAGGGTCCCGCAGAAGATTCTTTAGCTATTGCTGCAGCGCGGTGCGGCCGGGATCGGCAACTCCTCACGCATCGGCCGGGATTATGACCCGTACGGCTGCTATAGTGCAGAAATGCTTACGGGGTTGCCGCCTGCCCATGGGTTCTGAGCGCCTACTCGATCCGTTTATTGCCGCTGCCGACCGGGCTTTGCGGGCTCTCGCCGCCCCAGCTCACGCTTCCCGTCCCTATCCCAGCAGGCCTGAAGCCTCCCCGCTCCCCGCGCCAGGCCCCTCCCTGGATGCCACGCAGCGCCACGAATCGGCCGCACTCATGCGCGTGAACCATGCCGGGGAGGTGGCGGCACAGGCGCTCTATCACGGACAGGCCATGGTGGCGCGTTCCCCGGCCACGCGTGAGCTGTTGCTCAAGGCTGCGCGGGAAGAGGCCGATCACCTGGGGTGGTGTGAACAGCGTTTGCGGGAACTGGGATCCGGCCCCAGTGTGTTGAACCCGCTGTGGTATGCCGGCTCCTTTGCCATCGGCGCAGTGGCCGCAGCCTTTGGCGATGGCGCCAGCCTGGGGTTTGTCGCCGAGACGGAACGCCAGGTGGAAGGACATCTGGATGAACACCTGCAGCGCCTGCCGATCGCCGATGTCACCAGCCGCGCGGTGGTGGATGCCATGCGCAACGATGAAATCGCCCATGCGGCTACGGCGCGCGCGGCGGGCGCCATCGAGTTGCCGGGCGTTATCCGCGGATTGATGCGAGCGGCTGCAACCGTCATGACACGGACTGCCTACTGGATCTGAACCTGACTTTTCGTTGCCCAGCACACTGCCCGCTTGCAGTTCTGTGGGCTTGTGTATAAAAACTAGAGCGCACGCGCTTACGGGGAATTCGAGATATGGAAGAGAACGTCAAGCCGCTCAGTGACATTCCAGCGATCAATCGCTTTCTGAGCTATTGCCGCATTCGCACGGTGCCTTCCAAGACCGTCGTCATCCATGCGGGGGACCTGCCCGACGTTCTGTACTACATCATCAGCGGCTCGGTCGAAGTGATGATCGAGGACGAGGAAGGCAATGAGATGGTTCTCGCCTACCTCAACAAGGGTCAGTTCTTCGGCGAAATGGGCTTGTTCTACGAACAGCCCACCCGCAGCGCCTGGGTCCGCACCCGCAACCAGTGCGAACTGGCTGAAATGACCTACCCGCGATTCCGACAGATCGCCGCGGAGAGCCCGGGACTGATTTTCGAGCTGGCCACGCAGCTGGCCACGCGCCTGGATCGCACCAATCGCAAGCTGGGTGACCTGGCCTTCGTGGATGTCACCGGCCGCGTGGCCCATGCGATCATGGACCTGTGCGGTGAACCGGATGCCATGACCCACCCGGAGGGTATGCAGATCAAGGTCAGCCGGCAGGAGCTGTCGCGCCTGGTGGGTTGCTCGCGTGAAATGGCCGGCCGCGTGCTCAAGGTGCTGGAGGATCAGGGCCTGCTGCGTGCCACGGGCAAAACCATCGTGGTCTTCAATGCCCGCCCCAAGACCAAGACGCGCCCCGTCATCGTCCCGGCCAATGCCAAGCCCGTCAATGCTCGAGCCATCCGCGTGGAAGAGGCCGATGATGATGATGAGGATGACGACGAATAAGTCGTCGGCTCAGGTACCGGTCCCTTGGCTTCCGCGTGCGGCGTCGATGGCCGCGCGCATCGCTCGCAGCGTCGCGGCGTAATCCGGGCTGCCGAACACGGCGGATCCCGCAACAAAAGTATCGGCACCCGCGGCCGCGATCATGCCGATGTTCTCCACCTTCACACCCCCGTCGATTTCCAGCCGGATCGGGCGGGTCTGCGCATCGATGCGCGCGCGTACGGACTTGAGCTTTTCCAGGGATTGCGCAATGAACTTCTGGCCGCCAAAGCCCGGATTCACGGACATGACAAGCACCAGGTCGAGCTTGCCCAAGGTGTAGTCCAGCCACTGCAGCGGCGTTGCCGGGTTCAGCACCAGGCCGGCACGGCACCCCTGATCGTGGATCAGCTCGATGGTCCGATCCACATGTTCGGTGGCCTCGGGATGGAAACTGATATAGGTCGCCCCGGCGCGCGCGAAGTCGGTGACGATGCGGTCCACGGGGCTGACCATCAGATGCACGTCGAGCATTACATCCGGGGAATGCCGGTGCAGGGCCTCACACACCATCGGACCGATGGTCAGATTGGGCACGTAGTGATTGTCCATCACATCGAAATGGATGAGGTCGGCGCCGGCATGCACGACGCCATCAACTTCCTCTCCCAGTCGGGCGAAGTCGGCGGACAGGATGGACGGGGCGAGCCAGCTGGTTTCCATGGTCGTGATTCTAGCAGTATCAAATACCGCGGCGTTCCCGTACGAGTTCCCAAGCTTCGATGATCTGCTGGGTGCGCTCCTTGGCGTGCTCGATCATCGAATCGGGCAGACCGTTGGCTTTGAGCTTGTCGGGATGATGGCGGCTCAGCTGCCGTCGATAGGCCAGGGACAACTCCTCGTTGCTGTTCTGGGGCGTGCACTCCAACACCTTGTAGGCCTGTGCCAGCCGCAACTCCACATCCCCCCCCGCAGCGCTCCCGGGGGCGCCGCCATAGGCATTGCGGCGCATGCGCAGCACCGCCTCGATATGCGCGAATTCCATGCCACCCAGACCCAGGCGCGTGGCGATGTGCTGCAGCAAAGTGCGCGCCGCGGGCTGCAGATCATTACCCGCCAATGCCGCACGCATCTGGATTTCGACAAACGCGCGCATCAGGTCCGGCCGGCCCCCGCACGCGCGGTAGAGCGTATCCAGCGCCGTGCCCAATGCGAACTGCGGCTCTTTGCCTGCGGTGAAACACTCGATCGCCACCCGCACCTGCTCAGGGGTCAGGCGCAGGTCCGACATGACCGAACGCGCCGCCTGGATCTCCTGCTCCGAGACTCGCCCGTCGGCCTTGGCCACATGGCCCATGACGTGAAAGGTGGTGCGGAAGAACCGCTCGCCGATCTGAACGGCGCTCGTGCCCGCGCCACCGACAGTGCCCGGGCGCCGGACGGCACCGGGCGCGGAATTGGCGTCGAACTGATGCCCCACCAGGACACCGATCGCCGCCCCGACAGGGCCGCCGGCCAGCATGCCGATCAATCCACCGACCGCTTTTCCGATCCATTGCATACGCTGATATATTAGCAACCGCGGCGCTCGCCGCCTGGTTGCGTACCCCAATTCAAGAACCCGCGATGACTCCCGGCACCGTCTACCGAACCGCGCTCAGCGGCATGAAACTCCTGCACGCCGGCAAGGTGCGGGACAACTATGCCGTGGACGATCAGAGGATGCTCATCGTCACCACCGATCGCCTGTCGGCATTTGACGTGGTGCTTCCTGATCCGATTCCCGAGAAGGGCCGGATCCTGACGCAGATCTCCGATTTCTGGTTCGACCGCACGCGACACATCGTACCCAATCACCTGACCGGATGGGCACTGTCGCAGCTGCCGCTGCCGGCACGGGAACTGGCGATACTCGAAGGCCGGGCGATCATTGTCAAACGACTCAAGCCGCTACCGCTGGAGGCGGTCGTGCGCGGTTACCTGATCGGGTCAGGCTGGAAGGACTACCAGCGCACCGGCAAGGTGTGCGGCATCGAGCTGCCGCCGGGTCTGCAGCAGGCCCAGCGTCTGCCGTCGCCCATCTTCACACCCGCGACCAAGGCGCAGATGGGTGCGCATGATGAAAACATCTCCTTTGCCGAGGTGAGCGCCCTGATCGGCGTGGAACTGGCAGATCAGGTACGCACGACGGCGTTGGCGCTGTACCGGTTCGCCGCCGAACATGCCCGTGCGCGCGGCATCATCATCGCGGACACCAAATTTGAATTTGGGTTGGGACCCGCCGGACAGCTCACGCTGATGGATGAAGTGCTGACACCGGACTCCTCACGCTTCTGGCCCGCGGATACCTACCAGGTCGGCAGCAGCCCGCCGAGCTTCGACAAGCAGTACGTGCGCGATTATCTGGAAACACTGGATTGGGACAAGCGCGCACCGGGACCGGCATTGCCTGCGCGCATCATCACGGCCACCCGCGACAAGTACCTCGAAGCCCTGCAGCGCCTGACCGCCTAAGACCATGTCCAATTGGATATGGGACCGTCTGGATGCCGCTATCTTCAGCCGCGCTGCCGGACGCCGGGGCGCATTGTTCGCGGCCCTGCGTCTGGGTCGCTATCCCTATGCCGTGATCCGGGACCTGGCGCTCGGCGGGATCAACATGCGGGCGACCGCGCTGGTGTTCACCACGGTGCTGTCACTGGTGCCACTGCTGGCCTTCAGTTTCATCATCATCCGCCAGCTTGGCGGTCACGCCGGACGCGAACTGCAGCCCATTGTGCTGGAGTTCTTCCGCCCGGTGGGCGCAGACGCCAACGGCATCACCCGCCAGGTGTTGCAGTTCGCAGGTCGCCTGCGTCATGGCGTGGTCAGCATCCTGGGTATCACGCTGCTGGCCTGGTCACTGATCGGAACCATCCAGAAGGTCGAGGACAGCTTCAATTACGTATGGCGGGTACCCCAGCCCCGCAGCCTGGGACGCCGCGTGAGCGAGTTCCTGAGCCTTCTGGTGATAGGCCCGGTGCTGCTGGGCGGGTTCATCGCGCTGTCGCATACGGCGATCATTGCGCGCCCCCTGCAGGTCGCCAACTCACTGCCGCTGATGAACCGCATGCTGAGCCTCGGTGTGCAGGTCGCCCCTTACGCCATGGTGACGGTCCTGTTCACCTTTCTGTACATGTTCATTCCGAACACCCGGGTGCGACTGCGTCCGGCGGTCATCGGCGCAGTGGTGGCGGGTGTGGCCTGGGCGGCGGTGGGCAGTGTCTTCACCCGCTTGGTGGTCTACAGCGCGCGCCTGACTCTGGTGTACGCCGGCTTTGCCGCCGTGATCGGCGTGGTGATGTGGACGTACTTTGGCTGGCTGATCCTGCTGACGGGCGCGCAACTGTCGTTTTACATACAAAATCCCAGCTATCTGCGTTTCGGCCTGCGCGAGCTGCACCTGTCCGCCGCGGAGCTCGAGCAGCTGGCACTGACGATCACTTTCCTCATCGCCCACAACGCGGGGACCGGGCGGCCGCGCTACACCCTGGATGCGCTGGCCACGGACCTGGGCGTCACAGGGATCGCGCTCGCCCCGCTGATCACCTCGCTGGAACATGCACGCGTGCTGCGGCTTGCCGGAGAGGCGCTGCTGCTGGCACGTGATCCGGCGCATCTGGGCATCATCGATATTGTGGAGGCTGCCCGGCATCACCACAGCGGCAAGCCGGTGAGTCGCGCCCTGGCCATTCCGGGAGTAAGTCAGGTGGTGGCGCAGGCGGATGCGGCGCGGCGTGCGGCATTTGCCGGGCGCACTCTGCTGGATGTCCTGCAATCCAGTCCGGTGCAGTTTTCCAACGAGCCCAGCGGGGAGTTTGCGGCCTCGGCTACTCGCCGGCTATGGTCAGATCATCAATGAGCACCGAGCCGGTGTGCAGCGCCCCGCGGTCATCCACATCACCGCCAATCGCCGCGATGCCTTTGAACATCTCGCGCAGGTTGCCGGCGATCGTGATCTCGTGCACCGGATAGGCGATCTGCCCGTTCTCGATCCAGAAGCCGCTGGCGCCGCGCGAATAATCGCCGGTCACGGGGTTCACGCCCTGACCCATCAGTTCTGTGACCAGGAGGCCGGTACCCATGGTGCGCAGCAGCTCTGCGCGGGTGGGCGCAGCCTTGCTGGAGCGGATGAAGAGATTGTGGACGCCATCGGCGTTGCCGGTGGTCCTCAGTCCCAGCTTGCGGGCGGAATAACTGTCGAGCACATAGCCCTGGACCACTCCATCGATGACCAGTTGCCGGTCACGCGTCGCCACGCCTTCACCGTCAAACGGACTGCTCGCCAGGCCCTTGGGGATATGCGGGCGTTCCTCGATGTTCACGAAGTCAGGGAACACATTCTGCCCGGCGCACTCGAGCAGGAAAGTGGTCTTGCGGTACTGGCTGCCGCCGCGGATGGCGCCGATGAAACTGCGGAACAGACCGCGCGCCATTTCCGGGATGAACATCACGGGTGCACGCTGGGTCGCCAGACGGTGCGCACCCAGGCGCGCGACCGCATTCTCGCCTGCGCGCCGCCCGATTGCCGCCGGGTCTTCCAGGTCCGCCGGATCGCGGGCGCTGGAGTACCAGAAATCCCGCTGCATGTCCTCCTCCTGCTGTGCCAGCAGCACACAGCTGATCGAGTGCGAGCTGCTGGCGAATCCGGCCAGGAAGCCGTGCGAGTTGCCATACACACGCACGCCGCGCTGGTTGCCCACCGAGGCCCCTTCGGAGTTGGTGAGGTGCTTGTCCACCGCCATCCCAGCCGCCTCGCAGGCGCGCGCAAGTTCCACCGCCTGGTCCGGTTCCAGGTCCCAGCGGTGATACAGATCCAGATCCGGCACCTCGCGCGCCAGGTCCGCCGCATCCGCCAGCCCGGAACATTCGTCTTCGGCCGTGTAACGCGCGATGGCGCAGGCCTTCTGCACCGTGGCGCGCACGGCGGCGGCGCTCAAATCCCCGGTACTGGCTGAGCCCTTGCGCTTGCCGAAGTACACCGTCAGCCCCAGGCCACGATCGCGCTGGTATTCCACCGTGTCCACTTCGCCTAGCCGCACTGTCACGCTCAGTCCGCGCTGCAAGCTGGCATCAGCCTCACACTGGGAGGCTCCAGCACGTCTGGCTTCCGCCAAGACCTGCTCGATGACCTGGGTCAGTTCCGGGATCCGGGAGCCGTCGACTTCCTGCTGCATATGTCCTGCCGCTGCGTTGGTGCAGAATTGTAGCCCAAGGAGCATGGTACCCACGTGATGCGATTTTCCCGATCCGATCCCGAACCACCCGATGAGGGTCCCAGCAAGAGCCTGCGCAAGCGTGAGGCGCACGCCGCGCAGGCGCTGGGCGAGCAGTTGGTTGCGCTCAAGGATGCCGACCTGGTGGCGCTGGGCCTGCCCGAGCCACTGTACGAGGCCATCGTCGCCGCCCGCAGCATTGGCAGCCGCGGGGGCGCGGCCCGACAACGTCAGTACATCGGCAAGCTGATGCGTGACATCGACCTGGCCCCCGTGCGCGAAGCCCTGAGCGCCAAGGCCGCCCGCTCGGCCCTGGAGGCGCAACGCTTCCACCGCGCCGAGACCTGGCGCACCCGGCTCATGGCATCAGGTCCGGCGGCGCTGGCGGCCCTGCGCGAGGCGTTTCCGGCTCTTGATGAAGGCGACTGGCGCAAGCGTGTGGAGGCCGCACGGACGGAACGGGAACACGCCGGAACGGGGGGTGCCGCCTCCCGCGAACTGTTTCGCGCGTTACGCCAACTGCTGGACTGACCCCAGCGGTCAGCCGGTGCAAAGGGGCCGCCGGCGATTCAGTTACAATGCCGCACCGACGTCAATCAGGAGGCAGGACAGTGTCAGTGTGGGTCGGCATCATCATGGGCTCGGCTTCGGATTGGGAGACAATGTGTCCCGCCTCAGAGGTGCTGGATGCTCTGGGCGTACCGTACGAAGTACGCGTCGTCTCGGCACACCGCACGCCGGATCTGCTGTTTGAATATGCGGCCAGCGCGCGCGCCCGAGGACTCGAAGCCATCATCGCCGGGGCGGGAGGTGCCGCGCACCTGCCAGGCATGACCGCTGCGAAGACCACGCTGCCCGTGCTGGGCGTGCCCGTGCAGTCGCGCGCCCTGAACGGCATGGATTCACTGCTGTCCATGGTGCAGATGCCCGCGGGCATTCCGGTGGCCACTCTCGCCATCGGCACCGCTGGAGCCACCAATGCTGCGTTGTTCGCGGCAGCGATCATCGCCAACCGGCACCCCGAAATCCTGCCGCGGCTGGAATCGTACCGCGAGCGGCAGACCGCGCGGGTACTGGAACATCCGGACCCGCGCATCAGTAAATCATGACCGTCGGCATCGTCGGCGCCGGCCAGTTGGGGCGCATGCTGGCCCTGGCAGGCTACCCCCTGGGACTGGATTTCCTGTTCCTGGACCCTGCCGAGCAGCCTCCGGCGGCGCAGCTGGCGCCGGTGCTTAAAAGCCCGTTCAGCCATAGCGAATCATTGGCAGCCCTCGCCAGACGCTGCGAGGTGGTGACCATCGACTGGGAGAACGTGTCCGTGGAGGCGCTGCGCGCCGTGGCCCGCGATACCCGCGTCAGCCCCTCACCAGCCGCCATCGCTGCGGCGCAGGACCGCGTCAGTGAGAAGCGTTTGTTTGAGAAGCTGGGAATCCTCACGACGCGCTGGCAGGCGGTCGGCAGCCGTCGGCAGCTGGCGGGGGCCGTGCGGGAAATCGGGCTTCCCGGCGTGCTGAAGACCCGCCGCATGGGTTATGACGGCAAGGGCCAGGCCGTCGTTCGTACTGCTGAGGATCTGGAACGGGCCTGGGCTGAACTGGGGCAGGTGCCGCTGCTGTACGAGGAACTGGTGCCCTTTGACCTGGAGGTGTCCGTCATTGGCGTACGCAGCCGCAACGGCGAGTGCCGGGTCTATCCCCTCAATCACAATCTGCACTCAGGAGGAATCCTGAGGCTGACCCGGGCTCCATACGGCAACGCGCGTTTGAATCGCCTGGGTGCTCAGCATGTACGGGCCGTCATGGAGCATTTCCATTATGTCGGTGTGCTGACCCTCGAGTTTTTCGTCCGCGGTGGCCGCCTGATCGCCAATGAAATGGCACCCCGGGTGCACAATTCCGGACACTGGACCATTGAAGGGGCGGTGACCAGCCAGTTTGAGAACCACCTGCGGGCCATTCTCGGCCTGCCCCTGGGAGAGGCCCGCGCCCGGGGTCACAGCGCCATGATCAATCTTATCGGCACCATGCCGGGACGTTCGCAGATTTTGGCGCACCCCGGCGTGCACCTACATGACTATGGGAAAGAACCGCGACAGGGCCGCAAGCTCGGGCATCTTACTGTGGTCGAAGCGGATGCGGCGCGCCGCGAGCGGCGCGCACGCCGGCTCATGGCCGAATTGGCCCCAGAGATACACATCCCATAGAATCGAGATGTTGTCTTGGGGATCTGCGTCCAGTCAGCAAGACGTAAGGTGAGTCACTAACCGCATGTATCTGGAACTGTTCAAGCTTCGGGAATTACCGTTCCGCCTCAGTCCGGATCCGCAGTTCCTGTATCTAAGCAAACAACATGCACGCGCCAAGGCGTACATGGAGTCGACGATCTGGTTCACTGACGGTTTCGTCGTGATCACCGGCGAGATCGGTTCCGGCAAGACCACCCTCATCGAATCCTTTCTGCAGGAAGTGCAGCGCGACGTGGTCGTCGCACAGATCGGCCAGACCCAGGTCTCGGTGGTGCAGTTCCTGCAAGCCGTCCTGGTGCAGTTCGGCTTCTCGCCGTTCAAGATGAAGAAAGCGGAGCTCATCGCCACGCTCAACAACTTCCTGGTGGAGAAATTCATCGCCGGAAGCAAGGTGCTGCTGATTGTCGATGAAGCGCAGAACCTTTCCCTGAAGGTGCTCGAAGAGATCCGCATGCTCTCCGGTGTGGAGACCACCAAAGAGAAGGTGCTGCGCATCATCCTGGCCGGCCAGCCGGAGCTCAACGCCAAGCTCGATGCGCCGGAGCTGGTGCAGCTCGCACAACGCATCCGCTTGCGCTTCCATCTGGGGACACTCTCGGACACCGAGATGCGCGCCTATATCCATCACCGACTGGAGGTGGCGGGCGCTGCCGACCGCGTGGTGTTCGCCGAGGACACCTATCCGGAAATCTTTCGCTATACCGGTGGAGTTCCCCGGCTGGTCAATACCCTGTGTGACACGGCCATGCTGGCCGCCTTCGGCCTGGACCAGGATTGCGTCACCCTGAAGGACGTCCAGACCTCATTGCTGGAACTGCGTTGGCATGAGCCACAGAACCGCGGCGGGCGGCCGGCAGACGCAGCTGCGACCCCGGGGAGCAGCAGCACCAGCAACGGACACGGCAGCGGCGCCCATCATGCCAATCCACTTTCGGACACCGCATCAGAGCTCGGGATGGGGGAACCGGTCGGTCGCATCATCGTGGCCACCGAGGGTCGCACCATCCAGGAGCTGCCACTGGCCGTGGGTCGCGTCATCGTCGGCCGCACCAGCGACAATGACCTGCAGATCGACAGCCGTTTCGTGAGCCGGCATCACTGCCAGATCGTCACCAGCGCCGAAGGCAGCGTGATCGAGGATCTGAACAGCACCAACGGTATCTTCGTGCAAGGCAAGCGCGTCCGGCGCTACAACCTCAACGACGGCGACATTGTGGTCATCGGCAAACATGAGCTCATGTACGTCGACGAACACCGGGCACGCGCCCGATTGAACTCAACGGAAGGCGCGGCGGAAGTCGCTCCTCTGGAAAAACCGGTGGAACGCGGCCCCGCCGAGACCAGCGGCGAAACCGCGGCGCAAATGGTCGAGCGCCTCAGTCACCAGTGAGCCATGCGCGGCGGTGCAATCTAGCGGGCATCATCCGGCGGCGCGGCTGCCGCTCGCGCGGCGGCTGCCTCGAGCGCATCAGGAGCGTCGTACTGGGCGCGCAAACGACGATAGCCGCGCCGTCTGAGCAACAGCACCACAGCGGCCAATACGGCAAGCAGTCCGGGCAGCCCCAGCACCAGGCTCAGCGCGGCGGAAGTTTGCAGATAGCTGCCGAGCAGTGCCGCCAACCCGCTCAGTAGATAGGCCCAGGGCAGGCTTTCATATACCGGACCTGACAACCTATGGTGTGCGGCGCTCATACCACAAGCTTAACCGCCACAGGGTCAATCGGGCGAACGGCCCCGATCCAGAAACCCAAACATCCTGTCGACCAGGGAGGGTTTCCAAGCCTCCACCTGGAAATCACCGCGGCGGGTGGGCAGATGGCGCTGGACCTCTGAGAGCAGGTCCTTGGGAAGAGACAGTTCGGATTCCGTCCTCGACTCCGGGGGCATAACACAAGTCCTGTGGCTGATCGCCTGCTGAAATGGCCGTGAGGGTCTGACCTCAACCTACGGGCAACCGCACCCGGCAAAACGTGCGCGGCGTCACGCTTTGTCGCAAGGCGCAAATCGGCGACGCTGATTTCCCGCCGCGCGCCTCACCAGGCTCAAGTTATGTCGGAAACCCGGTCCTGATTTGGCGACGCCTAGCGCGTGCCCCCGACGGTGAGGCCATCCACCCGCAGGGTGGGCTGACCCACACCGACCGGGACATTCTGTCCTTCCTTGCCGCACGTCCCCACGCCCTCATCGAGTTTCAGGTCATTGCCCACCATGCTGACGCGCTTGAGCACATCCGGACCATTGCCGATCAGGGTCGCGCCCTTGAGCGGGGCGCCAAGCTTGCCGTTCTCGATGGCATACGCCTCGCTGGCGGAGAACACGAACTTGCCCGAGGTGATATCGACCTGCCCGCCACCAAAATTGACGGCGTAGATGCCGCGCTCCACTGACTTGATGATGTCCTCCGGTGCATGCGGACCAGGGCGCATGTAGGTATTGGTCATGCGCGGCAGGGTGGTGTGGGCAAAGGATTCGCGCCGGCCGTTGCCCGTAGATCTGGTGCCCATCAGGCGCCCATTGAGCTTGTCCTGCATGTACCCTTTGAGGATGCCGTTCTCGATGAGCATGGTACAACCGGTGGGCGTGCCTTCATCATCGATATTCAGCGAGCCGCGGCGGCGGGACAACGTGCCATCATCCACCACGGTGCACGCTTCGGTGGCGACCCGCTCACCAATGCGGTTGGCGAATGCCGAGGTGCCCTTGCGGTTGAAGTCCCCTTCCAGCCCGTGCCCGATGGCCTCGTGCAGCAAGATGCCCGGCCAGCCGGGCCCGAGTACGACGGTCATCGGTCCTGCAGGAGCGGCAACGGCCTCCAGGTTCACCAGCCCCTGGCGTACCGCTTCGCGACCCAGCTGCAGCGGACGATCGCCGGCCACCAGGTCACTCAAGCTGAAGCGACCACCGCAGCCACAGTAGCCCTGCTCGCGCCGTCCGTTCTGTTCCACGATCACAGACACATTGAAACGCACCAGCGGCCGCACATCCGCCGCCATGTCGCCATCGCTGTTGGCGATCAGTACCACTTCATGCACGGCGGTGACACTGGCCATGACCTGCGTCACGCGCGCATCCAGCGCCCGGGTCTCACGGTCCACGCGCATGAGCCAGGCCACCTTGTCGGCATCACTGAGCGCGGCAACCGGATCATCCGGCAGGTACAACTGGTGTCCGGCTCGCGATTGCCAGGCGGCCAGCGACCGGCCGGTACCCCGCAAGGCGATGGCACGCGCCGCTCGGGAGGCATCCTCCAGCGCGGGCAGCAGGATCTCATCGGAATAGGCGAAGCCGGTCTTCTCTCCGGACAGAGCGCGCACCCCGACACCCTGTTCGATGGCGGCGCTGCCCTCCTTGACGATGCTGTCCTCCAGCGCCCAGGACTCCTCATGCGCCAACTGGAAGTACAGGTCCGCGAAATCCACCGAATGGGACATCAGATTGCCGAACACGCGATCCAGATGCGACTCATCCAGGCCGCTGGGAGTCAGGATCGTATCGCGGGCAATGACCATCGGGTCGGTGGCGAGGGCGGACGTTGCCATTGGCTATCCTTTGAAAACTCTATTGAGCATTAGAGCACGCGATGCTTGAGCGCGGGGAAGCCCTCACGCACGCCGGCCTGCGCCGCCGTGTCCACCTCGGCCACGACCACGCCCACACCGGAGGCCTGGCGCGCCAGCACCCGACCCCAATAGTCCACGATCATGGCATCGCCATAGGTCTCACGACCGTTCGCATGCAGGCCCCACTGAGTCGCCGCCAGCACGTAGCAAAGATTCTCCACGGCCCGAGCCCGGAGCAGCACTTCCCAGTGCGCCTGCCCGGTGGGCACCGTGAAGGCGGCGGGCATCGCCAACAGCTGCGCCCCCTGGGCCGACAGGTGGCGGTACAACTCGGGAAACCGCATGTCATAGCATACCGAAAGACCAAGCTTGCCAACGGGAGTATCGACGATGATCGGCTCTTTTCCCCGCTCGAAAGTGGCAGATTCCCGGTAAATGTCACCCCTCCCCGGGATCTCCACGTCAAACAGATGAATCTTGTCATAGCGCGCAACCTGCTTGCCATTGGCGTCAAACACGATCGAAGCCGGCGCGACCCGACTGGCATTTCGGCCGCGGATGGGCAGGGTGCCCGCCACGATCCACAGCCCCAGTGTCTGGGCCAGCTCGGCAAGCGCGTCCTGCATGGGGCCGCTACCGGGGGCCTCGGCCACCGCCAGCCGATCGGCCTCCTTCGCCCCCATGATTGCGAAATTCTCGGGCAGCACCGCCAGCACGGCGCCCGCGGCCGCCGCATCGGACAGCAGCTGACCGGCCACGCCCAGGTTGCGGGCCACATCCAGTCCGGAGTTCATCTGGATCGTTGCGACTTTCATACCAGCACCACGTCAAACTGGTCCACGCCGTAAAGCCCTTCCACCTGCAACCGTATGGGGCGTCCCACCTGGTGTTCAAGCTCCGCCAGGCTCGCCGATTCGTTTTCCAGCAGGTGATCCACCACCTCCTGATGCGCCAGGATGAGCAGCTCGCGGCTGGCGAACTGCTGGCTCTGGCGCATGATTTCACGGAAGACTTCATGAGCCACCGTCTCCGGAGTCTTGACGAATCCGCGCCCCTCGCAAGCCGGGCAGGCCTTGCACAGCAGATGCTCCAGGCTCTCACGGGTGCGCTTGCGGGTCATCTCCACCAGCCCCAACGGCGACAGACTCACGATATGCGTCTGCGCACGATCCGAAGCCAGCGCGCGCTCCAGCGCCTGCAGCACCTGGCGACGGTGCGCGGGATCGGCCATGTCAATGAAATCAATGATGATGATGCCGCCGAGATTGCGCAGCCGCAGCTGCCGGGCGATGGCCACGGCAGCCTCGAGGTTGGTGCGAAATATCGTCTCCTCGAGATTCCGATGCCCGACGTATCCTCCGGTGTTCACATCGATGGTGGTCATGGCCTCAGTCTGATCGATGATCAGGTGGCCACCGGACTTCAGCGGTACCTTGCGGTCCAGCGCGCGCGACAGCTCCTCTTCGACTCCGTGCAGATCAAACAAGGGTCGCTGCCCGGAATACAGTTCGATCTGCACTGGACTGTCGGGCAGGAAGGTGCGCGCAAACTCCTGCATGTCCGCCAGTTCCGCGGCGGAGTCCACCAGCACACGCGACACCTCGGGAACCAGCTCATCGCGCAGCACGCGCAGCGGCAAGGGCAGGTCAGCGTGCACGATGCTACCGGCCTCCACTCGCGCCGACACTTCGCGCACGTGGCGCCAGAGCTTGTCCAGGTAGGCCACATCCTCGCGCAGTCCCGCCGCATCCGCAGTCTGCGCCGCGGTCCGCACGATGTAGCCACCCACAGCCTGGGTGGGCAGCACCGCGCCAATGGCGGCTTTCAGGCGCTGACGGGTCGCATCGTCCTCGATCCGCGCCGACACGCCAATGCCTTCGCCGCGCGGCATGAACACCAGGTAGCGCGAAGGCAAGGCGACAAAGGTCGTGAGGCGGGCGCCCTTGGTGCCCATGGGATCCTTGACCACCTGCACCAGCAGTTCATCTCCCTGGGTCACCAGACGCCGGATGTCATCGATGGGAGGCAGGTTCACCACCGTGTCATCGGGCCTCACCAGCGCGATATCCGCGACATGCAGGAACGCGGTGCGCTCCAGGCCCACATCGATGAACGCCGCCTGCATGCCGGGCAACACGCGCGATACGCGGCCCTTGTAGATGTTGCCCACCAGCCCACGCTTGCTGGCGCGCTCGATATGAATCTCGGTGAGCGCCCCGTTCTCCACCAGCGCCGCCCGGGTTTCGCGCGGGCCCAGGTTGACCAGCAGTTCGCTGCTCACGCTACGCTCCAGCATGGCAGGCCAGCCTGCGCCAGCAACTGCGCCGTTTCAAACAGCGGCAGCCCCATCACGCCCGAGAAGCTGCCCCGCAGCGTTTCGATGAATATCGCGCCCAGGCCCTGGATGGCGTAGCCGCCGGCCTTGTCATGGGGCTCACCGGTCTCCCAGTAACGAATCCGCTCCTGTGAAGTGGAGGCCCGCATCCGTACGGTGCTCGCACTGGTGATACAACGTGTGCCGCTCACAGTCACCAGCGCGACCGCGGTGAGTACCTGGTGTTCGCGCCCGGCAAGCGCTGCCAACATCGACAGTCCATGGGCGCGATCGCGCGGCTTGCCCAGGCTGACCCCGTCCAGCACCACGGTCGTGTCCGCCCCCAGCACCGGCAGATCATGTGCCCGTTGCCACACCGCCTGCGCTTTGGCGCGGGCCACGCGTTCGACGTAGGCCGCGCAGGCTTCCCCGTCCCCGGCTCTCTCATCCACATCCGCGACCTCAACCGCGTGCGGCACACCAATCTGCGCCAGCAGCTGCCGTCGCCTGGGGGACGCAGAAGCCAGCCGCAGCACGGGACTCAATGACATCGGATCGCAGGACCTCGGGTGCAAGCGCGAAGATCGTCAGTCTCAGTCGCGATGATACGGATGTCCACTCAGAACCGTGTGTGCACGGTACAGCTGCTCGGCCAGCACCACCCGCACCAGGGGATGGGGCAGGGTCAACCTGGACAGTGACAGCTGCTGATCGCTGCGCGCCAGCACCTCGCGGGCGAGGCCATCGGGCCCCCCGACCACCAGCGCGAGGTCGCGACCATCGTTCATGCGGCTGGAAAGCCACGCGGACAGTTCTCGCGTGGTCAGCTGTGCGCCATGCTCGTCGAGGGCAACCACGAACTCCTGGGGCTTGGTGAGGGCCAGAATGCGCTGTCCCTCTGTGTGCATGGCCTGCACCGGATCCCCGCGACTGCTGCGCAGACCGGCGGGGACTTCCAACAGCGCGACCTTCAAAGCGCCCGCCAGGCGCCGCGTGTAGTCAGCGACGAGCTCGTCCACCCAGCGTGGCATGCGCTCCCCAACGGCGATAATGCGAATGCGCACAGTTTCAGCCTCGCACAGGTTCAGCTTGGCACAGCAGGCCATTCGGGCCGGCACGGCCCGATCCGCTCGGCCCGCGCTTGGCCTTTCTTAGGCTTTCGGCGTCCGCACTGCGCGCTTGCGCGGCGTGACGCCGGTGCGCTTGCGCGTCACCACCGCTCGGGGCGGCAGCAATGCTGTCGTGGACGCCGCCGGCGCTTCCGCCGAGCCCCAGAGCCTTTCCAGGCCATAGAACTCGCGGACTCTGGGCAACATCACATGCACGATGACGTCGTGCAGATCCACCAGCGCCCATTCGCCATCGCGCGCGCCTTCTACGCCCAAGGGCCGGTAGCCGGCAGCCTTGGCGTTTTGCACGACACGATCAGCAATGCTGCGGACGTGGCGATCGGAATTACCGGAAGCGATGATCATGGTGTCGGCGATGTCGGTCAGGGCGCGGACATCCAAAACCCTGATATTGACGGCCTTCATGTCATCCAGCGCCGCCTGGACCAGGCCGGGTACCGGTGATGGGGGTGTTGCGGGGGGCGACTCAGTCGCTCGGCGGGCACGGGTACGGGTCGTAGCCATTGGCAAAGGGTGAAGCCTCCTTACAAGAGCTCAGCGTTCACGCTGAGCATAACACCCGGTCTCCAGGATTATTCTGCGCACCGGGTCCGGAACCAGATATCGCGGATCGCGCCCCGCCTCGATCAGCTGGCGCAGTTCCGTGGATGAAATCTCAAGCTGCGTGGGAACGTGCACATAGACATTGCCGGCGAGGCGCGTATGCAGATCGCGCACGCTGCCGGTACCGCGATCCACCATCACCTCGCCCAGCGGACCTTGTGCCGGCGCCCGCCAGCCCGGACGGTGCACAACCACGATATGGGCCAGGTCCAGCACTTCCCGCCAGCGATGCCAGTGTGGCAATCCCAGGAAAGCGTCCATCCCCATCAGCACACACAACGACCGGTCCGGATTCTCCCGGCGCAGCTCGGTCAGGGTATCCACCGAATAGGACAGCCCGGTGCGACGCACCTCGCGGTCATCGACCACGAAACCTGCCTGGCCTGCCACCGCCGCCTGCACCATCGCCAGCCGCAGCTGCGCATTGGCGCGTGTCTCGGAGCGGTGCGGCGGACTGCCCGTGGGCAGGAAACGGACCTCCGTGAGGCGCAGTGCCTGCCACAGTTCGAATGCCGTGCGCAGGTGCCCGACATGGATCGGATCGAAAGTACCGCCAAAAATGCCGATTGGTTCCATATTGTCCTGATCTTCAACCCAAGGGTCGGGGCGTAGCAGCCAGCGCGCGATGACCGCACAGATCCGCCGCCAGCAGCGCCAGCTCATCCCAGGCATCCCCGCGCATACGGCCCTTGGCCATGGCGTCGGCGCGCGCGGCGCGCGCCACCAGTGTCGCGGCAGCCGCACCCATTCGGCGCCGCCGCGGTGGCGCAGCGTTGAATCCGTAACCGCCACGCGGGGGCGCCGTACCGGCTTCCGCGGCGAGCACCGCGTGCAACGCCTTGACCGCCGCCCACAGCACCAACGGCAGCTCAACCTCTTCGGCCCGCAATCCGGCCAGCACACGCAGCGCACGCGCGGCGTCGGCCTGGGTCAGCGCACGATCCAGTTCCGCGACGTCAAAGTGAGCGCTGTTGGCGGAGCTGGTCAGCACGGCGGTCGCATCAACGCGGCCGTCGACGGCGAGCAGCGCAAGTTTCGCCAGTTCCTGCGCGGCAGCGAGCAGATTGCCCTCAGTGCGCTCCGCAAGCAGCGCCAGCGCATCCGCTGTGACGTTCAGGCCCAGCTTGCGGGCACGTGCCTGCAGCCACTCGGGGAAGGCGGCACGCGCAATCGGCCACACCGCCACGGATGCGCCATGCTCTTCCGCCGCGCGCACCCAGTCGCTACTGGCGGCTTCGCGATCCAGGCGACCTGTGAGGATGAGTACCAGAGTCTCCGCGCCTGCGGTTTCAATCACGCGCTTGAGCGTCCGTGCACCACTCACCCCCGGGCGCCCCGTGGGCAGACGCACTTCCACGATGCGCTGCCGCGCAAACAATGACAGGGAGGCGACCGACGCCAGCACTGCGTCCCAGTCTCCTCCCCTGTCCATGAAGTGCACATCGCGCTCGGCATAGCCGCTCTCACGCGCGCGCAGGCGCACCGCATCCACGGCCTCGCTGGTCAGCAGTGGATCGTCACCGGAGATCAGGTAGACGGAAAGCAGTCGCTCGCGCAGGTGCGAAACCAGCAACTCAGTTTTGACTTTCAAAGGCGGCTAAAGGGCGCGGGCTGGACCATAGCCTCAATGCTACCTGCGCTATATTGGGGTATCCAGCAAAACGAGCCGCAACGATGATTACTGTCAAAGGCCGCCCCAAAGCTCATGGCAGTCAAAGCACCGTGACGGCTGCGGAAAAGCGCCCGTCCCAGGCGGCAAAATCGGCCAAAAAGCCACCTAAAGTGCTGGGCGGGAAGCCCGCCAATCGGCCGGCCAGCCGCGCCGCCAGGCCACCCGCGACGGCAGCTCGGCACTCCCACGCGGATCCGGCCCGCGGTCTGTATCCGCCGATCGAACCCTACAACAGCGGCCTGCTGCGCGTGTCAGCGGTCCACGAGATTTATTACGAAGAGAGCGGCAACCCTCAGGGCAAGCCGGCGATTTTCCTGCATGGCGGACCCGGCGGAGGCACCGATCCGTCCATGCGGCAGTTCTTCGATCCGGAACGCTATCGCATCGTGCTGATCGACCAGCGCGGCTGCGGGCGCAGCCGTCCGCACGCCAGCCTGGTGGACAACACCACCTGGCACCTGGTGCTGGACATCGAAAGCGTGCGCGAACTGCTGGGCATTGATCGCTGGCTGGTGTTCGGTGGCTCCTGGGGTTCCACCCTGGCGCTGGCCTATGCGCAGGCGCATCCCGAGTGCGTCACCGAACTGGTGCTGCGTGGCATATTCATGCTGCGGCGCTGGGAACTCGACTGGTTCTATCAAGACCCGGGCGGCGCCGCGGCGCTGTACCCGGATCTGTGGGAACAATACGTCGCGCCCATTCCGGAGGCCGAACGTCACGACATGATCCGCGCATACTACCGGCGCCTCACCAGCACCGACCCCAACGTGCTCATCGAGGCCGCCGCGGCCTGGTCAGTATGGGAAGGCGCCACGAGTTACCTGCAGCAGAACCCGGACTACGTGGCCAAGTTCGCGGCCGACGCCGAGTACGCAGCGGCCTTTGCCCGCATCGAGTGCCATTATTTCATCAACAATGGGTTCCTGCGGCAGGATGATCAATTGCTCGCCGACATCGAACGCATCCGGCACATACCGGCGGTGATCGTGCAGGGGCGTTACGACGTGGTATGTCCCATGCGCAGCGCCTGGGATCTGCATCGTGCCTGGCCCGAGGCTCAGCTGCGCATCGTTGGCGATGCGGGGCACTCGGCCTTTGAAGTCGGCACCACCAACGAACTGATTGCGGCCACGGACGGTTTCGCGCGACCCGGATAGCGCCCGACTGGCACGCGTCCGTTGGTAATTTCTGGTGTGTATGGGTATACTCGTACACCCATATGGCAAGCCCCTCCATACTCCGCATCTTCACCCTGCAGCCCAATTTAGGCGTGCCGATCTATCTGCAGCTCATCCATCAGGTGCGCCGCATGGTGGCCAGCGGACAACTGACCCCCGGAACCGAACTGCCCTCCGTGCGCGAAGTCGCCACGGAATACACGGTCAATCCCACCACGATTTCCAAGGCTTACGGCCTGCTGGAGAACGAGGGCCTGGTACAGCGGAACCGGGGCAAGCCCATGACCATTTCACCGGGCCGGCACGGCTCGGCTTCCCTGGCGCAGCGGCTCAAGCAGATCGAACCGCAAGTGGAGGCACTGGTACTTGCGGCTCGGCAGCTGGAACTCAAAGCTGCCGACCTGTGTGAATTCATCGAGAAGAAGATGGAGAAGGCCCGTGACTGAACCCCTCGTGAGCACGCGCGGTCTCGGCAAGACCATCGGCAGAAAGGTCATCCTGCGGGACATTGCCCTGGAGGTGACTCCCGGCAGCATCGTCGGGATCATCGGCAAGAATGGCGCCGGCAAAACCACGCTGCTGGAGATTCTGCTGGGCTTCTCGCCTGCGAGTTCCGGTAGCGCGCAGCTGTTCGGCCATGACAGCTTCGCTCTGCCCGCAACCATCAAGGGCCGGATCGGGTTCGTGCCACAGCAGGATGAGCTGATCAACCTGCTCACCGGTCAGCAGCAGCTGGCACTGGTCGCGGCGCTACACGGCCATTGGAATGCGGCCCTGATCGAACGTCTCCGGAAAACCTGGGAGGTGCCCATGGATCGCATCATCCAGAATCTTTCCGGCGGCGAACGGCAGAAGCTCTCGACACTGACAGCGCTTGGACATGAGCCGGAACTGCTGGTGCTGGACGAACCTGTTGCCAGCCTTGATCCCATCTCGCGACGGCGCTTTTTGCGAGAGATGATCGAGATTACCGCTGAGCGCACGCGCACGGTACTGTTCTCCACGCACATCATCTCGGACCTCGAACGCGTGGCCGACCAGATCTGGATCCTGCGTGATGGGGCCATCGCGTGGGCGGGTCCGCTGGACTCACTGCAGGAATCCGTCGTGCGGCTCAGTGTCAACGCGCGGCGGTCGCTGCCGTCGGTACTGCCCCTGGCTGGCTGCCTTTCGCAACGTGTTGCGGGTGAGCGAGCCAGCGCCGTGGTAACGCAGTGGACCGGACAGCGCCTCGCGCAGCTGCAGGAAACTCTCGACGCCGAGATCGCCGTGGAACCGCTCGGCCTGGAAGACATTTTCGTAGAGCTGCATTCGTGAAGGGAATAGGTCAAACCATTCTGCTGTTGTTCTGCTGGAGCGCCGTGACGCGCTGGCTGCTGGCCATCGGCGTCGTCCTGACCGGGGTTGGGCTCTGCGCCCGCGGCAGCGCCTGGCATCCCGTAGCCCAGCCAATTTTTGTGGTCATCGCGATCTTCGGTGTCATTACCGCGGTCATCTCACCGGTCCTGGTGGGCGCGATTGTTTTCCGCTCGCTGTCCGCACCGCGCGCCATGCAGTTGATCCGCTACGGCCGGCTCAAACTGTTTCTTGCCGCCATGAGCACCCAGGTGTTGCTGGCGGTGTTCATCGGCGGAGTGGCTGCCGTCACGGCAGCCACGGGATCCGGCTTTGCGGCAATGTTCGCAGCCACGTTTGCACTCCTGACTTTGCAGTTCATCGGCTATTACCTGGCTTCGCAGGGCCGCTTCGGCGGCTTCTGGCTCCTGACCTGGGCCTTGTGGCCGCAGCTGATCAGGGCGGGGTTCCAGTACTGGCACCTGCGCGAACTGCTCGCCTCAACGGCCGGGTTGAGTGCAATTGTAGTCATCAGTGTGCTGACATGGCTTGCCCTCGCCCTCAGCTATCTCACGGCACGGGACATTGCGGTGCCCCATTGGAACAACATCGGCGTGGGGACGCGGCAGCGTTCCGAATCCACGCTGCAGAACCGCAAGGCCCAGCCGGAGCGCCGTTATACCCGCCGCGAAGCCATCCTTACGGTTCTAACCGGCGGTCGCCGGCAACAGCGCGTCCTGATCGGGATGATCATGGCACTGGTCGTTATCCTGCTGGTGGCGGTGACGATGAGATCCCGCCTCCCACGGGGCGCCGGCTACCCCCTGGTGGGTCTGATCTGCATGATGGCGGGCCCGCTCGCCGGGAGTGTCGCCGGCGTAATGGCGAAATGCGCGAAACCTCTCTGGCTCCAATCAGGATTGGGACGCATTGAGCTGTTCGCGGTGCTCGAAGCACGCAGCTGGCGTGTCGTGCTCTGCACATCAGTATTCTGCGGGGCGTTGGCGGCCGGATGGTTGGTCCTCAGTGCGGGACCCTCGCCGTTACCAGCGTGGAGCGTGGGCGTCCTGGTGACTCCCCTTGCCTCCGGCGCCATGTTCATTTATGCGCAGCTGCAATTCGTCAGAGGCCTACGGGTCGTGGACATCCTGCTGATGGCGCTGGCGATTGGCCTCTGGATGATCGAATGCTTCAGTGTGATGGTCGGCGCGGATTCGTCCGTGGTGACGGCTTTGTTGGCCGCACAAATCATTCTCGTGCCGCTGTTGCGGGTCCTGGCGCTGCGACGCTGGGAGAATATCGACTGGTTGATCCATAAGGGCGCGCGCAACCCTTGGGGACTGACTTAGCAGCGCAGCTCACCGGTTAGCGACCCGTCGGCCCGAATGACCCCGTGCGTGTGCAGCCATTGCTGCGCATCCGTCGCATCGCCCTCGAACCAGGCGCGGGCGGTACCCAAACGGAAGCTGTAGCCCCACTCATCCATATCCTGCATCAACCGATCGCGCCCCACCCCCGGCAGTGCGTCGGCGAGCAGGATCTGCAGGAAGCACACCGCGGTCTCCTCGGGATCTTCACCCACTGCATCACGGTCCAGATCGGCGCGGCGCTCAGGTGTCATGCAGACATAGTGACTGGCTTCATGCAGCACGGAGTGGACCGGGGTATCCAGCCTGGCGTACAGGACGTCGCCCTTGAGGCCGGCCTCGCTGTCACCCCAATAGGAACCGGGGATGTCCTCATGCGGCGCCACCAGCGTCAACGTCAGGCCGTAATGGTGCAGCAGCAACGCCAGCTCGACACGATCCACTGTGGCCAGCCGGAGCATTCTAAGGTGGGCTTGGAATGCCTAGAGACTCGACAGGCGTCGCATGACGACATCGACCAGATCATGTGCGAGTGCCGCCTGCAGGATGGCTTCCTCGTTTTCCTTGGCCAGCAGCTCGGTCACCGCGAAACTGTACTCACGCGTCGTCGCCACTTCCTGCGGCGGCAGCAGCTCCTTGTCGCCCGCCGTGACGGAGAACCGCACCGTATAGGTCAGCTCGTACTCGCGCGGCAGATTATCCGGTGACACGGACAGGATGCGCTGGGTGTGTTTGTCATCCAGCACATGCACCGTTGCGGTGGCAGCCTTGGAGTCCTCGGTGAGTTCCACACCGTTGACCAGCAGTGCATTGCGCAAGCCCTGCACGAAGTCGCTTTGCCGGTCGCTGGCCTCCACGTATGAGTGTTTGAATTGTGGTGGCAACGGGGAGCGGCCCTGAAGATGGAAGCCGCAGCCGGTCAGGCCCAGGACTGCACCCAGGATCAAGGCAAACGCTGCGCGTCCGATGCGTCTTTCAAACAACAATGTTCACCAGTTTACCGGGCACGTAGACGACCTTGCGTGCCGGCGCGGTGCCGACAAATTTTCGCACCCGCTCATCAGCCATGACGGCAGTGCGCACGGTGGTCTCATCGGCGCCGGCGGCGACACTGACCCGGGCGCGCATTTTGCCGTTCACCTGCACGGTGATCTGGATCTCATCCTGCACCAGTGCTGCGGCATCAGGCTCAGGCCAGGATTGATCGATCAGTGCATCCGCGTGCCCGAGCGCCAGCCATAGCGCGTGACACACATGCGGCACGATGGGCGACAGGCACACGGCAACGATGCTGCAGGCCTCCTGGCGTACGGCGCGTCCCTGGGCCGAGGTATCCTCAAAGCGCCCCAGCGCATTGAGCAGCTCCATCACCGCAGCGATGGCCGTATTAAAGGTGCGCCGGCGCCCGATATCGTCGGTCACCTTGGCCAGGGTCTGATGCGCGGTGCGGCGCAGCGCCTTCTGACCGGCATTCAGTGCGGCAACTTCCAAGGCAGGCGCGGGACCCCCTCGCACATGCGCATGCACCGCCGTCCACAACCGACGGATGAACCGGGAGGCGCCCTGCACCCCCTCGTCCGACCATTCCAGGGTCTGCTCGGGAGGCGCGGTGAACATCACGAACAGCCGCACGGTGTCGGCGCCGAAGCGCTCCACCAGTTTCTGCGGATCAACGCCGTTGTTGCGCGATTTGGACATGGTGCCCAGGCCATCATACTGCACGTCCACAATTTCCCCGCCCGGCAGTGGCGCCGTGTAGCGCCTGGCGCCATCGGCACTCTCGTGGGTGGTGACCTGTGCCGGGTCAAAGAACTGGCGCCGGCCTTCGGCGGGATGGCGCGAATAGATGTGATTCAGCACCATGCCCTGGGTGAGCAGCTGACTGAAGGGCTCATTGACGCTGGGCAGCTCGAGGTCACGAATCACCTTGGTCGAGAACCGCGAGTACAGCAGGTGCAGGATGGCGTGCTCGATGCCACCGATGTACTGGTCCACGGGCATCCAGTAGCGGGCCCGCTCATCGACCATGGCCTGCGCATTGTCATAGCTGGCGTAGCGCAGGAAGTACCACGAGGAATCCACGAAGGTATCCATGGTGTCGGTTTCGCGGCGCGCCGCGGCGCCGCACTTCGGGCATACGCACTCGTAGAACGCGGCCGTCCTGGCCAGCGGATTGCCACTGCCATCGGGCACCAGGTCTTCCGGCAGCAGCACCGGCAGCTGCGCATCCGGCACGGGCACGTCACCGCAAGTCGCGCAGTGGACCAGGGGAATCGGGCAGCCCCAGTAGCGCTGGCGCGAAATTCCCCAGTCACGCAGCCGGAACTGCACGCGTTTGCGGCCGATGCCCCGCGCCTCGAGCGCCGCGGCGATGGCAGTGACCGCCGCCTGGAAGGTAAGCCCCGTGAACTCACCGGAATTCACCGTGATGCCGTGTTCGCCGTACGCGGGCTGCCAGGGTGCGATGACCGTGTCATAGGCGCCCGTAGCCGACTTCACGACCGTCTGGATGGGGATGCCGGAGCGCGTTGCAAATTCGAAATCGCGCTCATCATGCGCCGGGACACCCATGACCGCGCCTTCCCCGTAACCCATCAGCACGTAATTGGCGATCCACACTTCCACCGGCTGGCCGGTGAAGGGATGCAGTACATGAAACCCGGTGCGGATGCCCTGCTTCTCCTGCACCGCGATGTCGGCTTCCATGATGCTGCCGCGTTTGCACTCGGCGATAAATGCCGCGACTGCGGTATTGCCCGCGGCGAGCGCGGTGGCAATCGGATGCTCGGCCGCAATGGCCATGAAAGTCGCGCCAAACAGGGTGTCGGCGCGCGTCGTGAATACCTTGAGTCCCCCGGGGCTGCCCATCAGTCGCGCCAGCTCAGGTCCGTAGGCAAACGCGATCTCGGTGCCCTCGCTGCGTCCGATCCAATTGGCCTGCATCACCCGGACACGTTCCGGCCAGCCGCTCAGCTCCTCGAGCGAGTCGAGCAGCTCCTGGCCATAGCGCGTGATGTTCAGGTAGTACATCGGGATTTCGCGCTTCTCGATCAGCGCGCCGGTGCGCCAGCCGCGCCCATCGATGACCTGCTCATTGGCGAGTACGGTCTGGTCCACCGGATCCCAGTTCACCACGCCCGTGCGCCGATAGGCGATGCCGGTTTCCAGCATGCGCAGGAACAGCCACTGGTTCCACCGGTAGTAGGCCGGATCGCAGGTGGCGACTTCACGCCGCCAGTCCAGTGCCAGGCCCAGTGACTGCAGCTGCCGCTTCATGTAGGCGATGTTGTCGCGCGTCCACTTGGCCGGCGGCACACCATTCTGCATGGCCGCGTTCTCCGCCGGCAGTCCAAAGGCATCCCAGCCCATGGGTTGCATGACATTGCGGCCCTGCATGCGCATGAACCGCGCAATCACATCCCCGATCGTGTAGTTGCGCACATGGCCCATGTGCAGCCGCCCTGACGGGTACGGAAACATGGACAGGCAGTAGTACTTGAGTTTCCCGGGGGCCTCCTGGGCGGCAAAGGCCCCCGTGCGTTCCCAATAGTCCTGCGCGGCCCGTTCCGTGGCCGCCGGATCATAGGTCTCCTGCATGACGGGTCAGTTCAAACGCAGTGGCACGAAGATCTGCTGGTCCATGCGCTGAATCAGCAGGGCGACACTCTTGTTGGCGGTCTTCGCCGCGGCCACCAGTTCCTGAGTGTTGCGCACGCTCTTGCCATTGACACCGAGGATGATGTCTCCCGGCTGCACGCCGGCCGCCTGCGCAGGACCTGTGACGTTCTCCACCACCAGCGTGCCGTCGGTCTGTGCCTGCTCCTTCTCATCCCCGGTCAGCAAGCGCACGGTGAGTCCGAAGCGTTCAGCCTGGCCACTGGCCGGCCCCTTGGCAGGCTTGGTGGTGGCCTTGTCCTGGTCATCCGTGGCCAGGGCAATCTTCACGGTCATGTCCTGGGATTTGCCACTGCGCCACACCGTCAGGCGCGCCTCGCTGCCGGGATGCATGTTGGAAATGCTCAGGGACAGTTCCCCGTAGTGATCAATGGGCTGGCCATTGACGGCCAGGATGACGTCACCGGGCTTGATGCCGGCCTTCTCCGCAGGGCCACCTGGATCTACCTTGCCCACCAGCGCGCCACGCGGACGGCCCAGACCAAAGGACTCGGCGAAAGCCGCGTTCACATCCTGGATGGAGACACCGATGCGGCCGCGCACGACGTGTCCGGTCTTGATGAGCTGGTTCTCGACATTGACGGCGATGTCGATCGGTATCGCGAACGACAGGCCCATGTAGCTGCCGGTCTGGCTGTAGATCTGTGAGTTGATCCCGACCACTTCGCCACGGGTGTTGAACAAAGGACCGCCGGAGTTGCCCGGGTTCACCGCGACGTCGGTCTGGATGAAGGGTACGTAATTGTTGCCCTCACCACTGAGCGAGCGGGCCGTGGCGCTGACGATGCCGGCCGTGGCGGTGTTGTCGAAATTGAACGGCGAACCGATGGCCACCACCCACTGTCCAGGCTTCAGCAAGCGCGGGTCCCCGATCTTCACCACCGGCAGATTCTGTGCATCGATCTTGATGACCGCGATATCGGTGCGCTCGTCCTGGCCGACGACCTTCGCCTGGAACTCACGCCGGTCGGTCAGCTTCACGGTCACGGTCTGCGCCGAGGACACCACGTGGGCATTGGTCAGGATGTAGCCATCGGGGCTGACAATGAAACCGGAACCCGTGCCGTGTGCGGGCGGAGCATTGCGCGGCTGGCCGCCACCGCCGTCCTGGTTGGGAATGCCAAAGCGGCGGAAGAAGTCATTCAGCGGATCATCCGCCTCCGGGCCGCCGCGGCCACTGGCCTGCGGCCGCTCGACGACTTCCACGTTCACGACCGCAGGGCCGTAGCGTTCCACCAGTGCCGAAAAATCCGGCATGGTGACCGCAGGCAGCGGTTCAGCGGCTCGCCCCGGAGTGGCTGCTTGTGCGATGGACATTCCCGGGATCAAACCGGTGGTCACCATGGCGATCACTGCGAAAACTGCCCCGCGGGCCGACCGTGAAAAGGTCATGTACGACTCCGACGCGATATGGATGTTGCGACTTCAGACAACCTTAGGACTGCGCATCAGCGGCCAAGGTTCCGCCTGCCCCGGCCCATGAAGGGCCAGGCCAGGATCGCTGCCAGCGTGGTGGCAGCCAGGGAAATTATCAACCAGTTTCCGAACCGCGCATACGGCGGCAGCCCCAGCCGGGGGACCACCGATCCGCGCAGCACGGTCGGCACATATCCCGGCGCCCTGGTCAGGATGCGTCCGTCGGGTCCGATGATCGCCGAAATGCCATCATTTGCTGCACGCACCAGGTATCGGGCGGTCTCCAGGGAGCGCATCTGGGCAATCTGCAAATGTTGGTAGCGGGCGGTGGAATGGCCAAACCAGGCATCATTCGTCACCGTCACAAGTGCATTGGCGGTCCGCAGCATGCTTAAGTTTGAACTGCCGTAGGCATCGTCGTAGCAAATGGCGGGCAGCAGCACCAGGCCCCCGGCCGCCAGCGGCTGCTGATGGGCCGCACCATACTTGAAGGGCAGGTACGGCAGATCCAGAAGTTCCAGCCACTTGCGGGCAAAATCCGGCACGGGAATCGACTCGGTAAAGGGCACCAGGTGCTGCTTGTCATACCAGTCGACGCTCTCACCCATGGTCAGGATGGAGTTGTAGTAGTCGCCATTGGCAGCCTGGCGCTCCATGCCGACCACCATGGCGGAATGCCGCGCATGCGCTTCGTGGTAGCGCTCCAGCAGATAGTCGCCCAGGTTCTGGGCCACATCCGGCAAAGCGGCCTCGGGCCAGAAGATGACCTGGGCGCCCAGGGCCTGGCGAGTCAGGTCCCGGTAAGTATCCAGCTGCGCATCACGGTGTGCATCCTGCCATTTCTCATCCTGCGGTATGGCGCCCTGCACGATGGCGACCGTGATGGGTGGCCCGGAAGGCCGTGTCCAGGCGACACCCCGCAGCGAGGCAGGTACCACCCAGATCAGCACCAGCACGATACCGGCCAGCAGCCGCTCGCGCCGCGTGCCCCGGGTCAGCATCACCAGCGCACCGGCGCCCATCAGCAGCAGCGCCGATAGACCATAGACCCCGCATACCGGCGCGAAGCCTGCCATCCAGGTGCCGGTCTGAGAATACCCCAGCGACAGCCAGGGGAAGCCGGTCAGAAACCAGCCCCGGAACCATTCCACCAGCAGCCACGCCGCCGGCAGCGCGAGCAGCCAGCGCGCAGCGCCACGTACCGGCAGCCAGCGGGCCACCGCGTAACCCAGTGCAGCGCCATACAGCGCCAGGATGCATACCAGGCCGGCCATGGCGATGAAGGCCACCCACACCGCCGCACCACCAATCTCGTGGATGCTGATGTACAGCCAGTAAGTGCCGGTGGCAAAGGTGCCGACGTTGAACCAGAACCCAAGGGCTGCGGCGTGCCGGGGCCGCGCGTCCTGCCACAGCGCCATCAGCAAGGCGGGCGACAGCAGGGCCAGCAGCCACAGGTTCAGCGGCGCAAAGGCCGTGGACAAGGCCGCACCCGCGGCGGCGGCCAGGGCCAGGCGGACGCGCCGGTCCGCGAGCAACGGATTCGAATTCAGCACCACGATGCGTAACGGGTGTCAGTCGGTCGCGGGGGCAGGCGCTGCGGGCAGATCCCAGGGGCAGGTCACGCGCAGCATATCGATGCGGCGCCGCTCAACGCGCACCACGCGCAGTTCCAGCCCCGCCAGCTGCACGGCCTCACCGCGGCGCGGCAGACGGCCCAGGGTTTTCATGACCAGGCCGGCAACGGTATCGAAGTCCGCATCCTGCAACTCCGTGCCAAAATATTCATTGAACTCTTCCAGCCGCGTGACGCCCCGCACCGCGTACTGATGCTCGGCCTCCTTGCGGATATTCTGGTCGTCCTCTTCGATGTCGAACTCGTCATCGATGTCGCCTACGATCTGTTCAATGACATCCTCGATGGTCACCAGGCCCGAAACGCCGCCGTATTCGTCCACGACAATCGCCATGTGATTGCGGTTGCCACGGAACTCCTTCAACAGCATGTTCAGGCGCTTGGACTCTGGCACGAATACCGCCGGGCGCATGAACTCACGGATATCGAAACGCTCCTGCTCGCCTGCCCCGCACCGCCGCAGCAGATCCTTGGCGAGCAGGATGCCAACGATATCGTCGCGATCATCATCCATCACCGGAAAGCGGGAATGACCGCTCTCGATCACCCGCGCCAGAATGTCCGGCGCCGGCTCCTCGCGCCGCACCACGGCCATCTGGGTGCGCGGCACCATGATGTCGCGCACTTGCAGGGCGGCCACATCCAGCACCCCCTCAAGCATCGCCATGGCATCACCGTCGATGAGGCCGTGCTCACGCGCCTCCTGCATGTGCGCAACCAACGCCTCGCGGTCGTGCGCTTCACCCGCCAGGGTCTGCGTGATGCGGCGCAACCATCGGCCCGTGGTATTTCCGTCCTTGGCCACTTACAGGCTCCGATAGGGATTGGCGATGCCGAAACGCTTCAGTACCGCCACTTCGCGGCGCTCCATGCGGCGCGCCTGGTCATCCCGTTCATGGTCATAGCCCAGCAGGTGCAGCGCACCATGAATCACGAGATGCGCCCAATGCGCCTGCACGGTCTTGCGCTGCTGCCGCGCTTCCTCGCGCACGACACTGGCACAGATCACCAGATCCCCCAGCGGCCGTGGCACATGGCGGGCGCCGGCGGCCGCGGGCAGCCGCGGCATCGGAAAGGACAACACATTGGTGGGCTTATCGCGGCCACGATAGCGGGAATTCAGCCGCTGACTCTCGGCAGGTTTGACGACGCGCACCGCAAGCTCCGCGCCCGCGGCACGGCGACCGAGCGCGGCACTGGCCCAGGCCCGGATATCCGTCACAGCAGGCGCCCAGCCCTGGCTCTCGCGCAGCACATCCACCAGCAGCGCTGGGCGTGCAGCGGTGGCGGATGCGGGTTTCACAGCTCATCCTCGCGCGCTTCATAGGCCTGCACGATGCGCTGCACCAGCGGGTGACGCACGACATCACGCGCATCGAAGAACGTGAAAGCCACGCCTGAGACACCCTTCAACACGCCCAGCGCATGGCGCAGACCGGAGAGCTTGCCGTGCGGCAGATCAGTCTGCGTGACATCTCCGGTCACCACCGCGCGCGAACCAAAGCCGATGCGCGTCAGGAACATCTTCATCTGCTCCGGAGTCGTGTTCTGCGCCTCGTCGAGGATGATGAAGGAATCGTTCAGTGAGCGGCCGCGCATGAAGGCCAGCGGCGCCACTTCAATCACATTGCGCTCGATGAAGCGGGCAACCCGGTCAAAGCCGAGCATTTCATAGAGCGCGTCATACATGGGGCGAAGATACGGATCCACCTTCTGCGTCAGATCCCCTGGCAGGAAACCGAGCCGTTCACCGGCTTCGACCGCGGGCCGCACCAGCACGATGCGCCGCACCCGTTCCGCCTGCAAAGACTCCACGGCCGAGGCCACCGCGAGGTAGGTCTTGCCGGTGCCGGCCGGTCCCACGCCAAAGGTCAGATCGCTGATCCTGATCTGCCGCAGGTATTCGCGCTGGTTGCCGCCGCGGGCACGGATGGCACCGCGCTGCACGCGGATGGAGGGGTCGTCCTCATCGTCGCGACCGGCGGGATGCTCCGCGTCACTGGTGCGTTCGTGCAGCGTCAGATGAACTCGATGCGGGGTCACATCCTCGTCCTTGGACACCCGGAACAGTTCCCGCAGAGTGTCCTCCGCCTCGGAGGCGCGCTCGCCCACGACGCGGAAGCTCTCACCGCGCCGATGCACCTCGACGTTCAGCCGGCTCTCGACCAGCCGCAGGTTTTCGTCCAGTGGGCCACACAGATTCGCCAGCCGCACATTGTCGGCGGGCTCGAACGCAAACTCACGCTGCATCGCGCGCCTTGAGCCGTCCGCGCAGTGTGTGCGCGCGCGCTTCGGTGATCGTCACATCGGCAAACCGGTTCATGAGTGATTCGGGACCTGCAAAATTGACCCAACGATTGTTCTCGGTTCGGCCTGCCAATTCATGCGCGTCACGGCGCGCAGGCCTGACCACCAGCACGCGCTGCACGCTACCGACCATCTGCTCGCTGATCAGCCGCGCCTGGGATTCGATCTGCGCCTGCAGCTGTTCCAGTCGCTGTTGTTTGAGGGCCTGCGGGACCTCATCCGGGAGCGAGGCGGCGGGCGTGCCCGGCCGGCGGCTGTAGAGAAAGCTGTAGGACTGGTCGATACCCACATCGCGGATGAGCTGCAGGGTGGCGGCGAAATCACGCTCGGTCTCGCCCGGGAAACCGACGATGAAATCCGAGGAAATGCTGATATCCGGCCGCACCGCACGCAGTCTGCGGATGCGGTCCTTGAACTCCAGCGCCGTGTAGCCGCGCTTCATCAGCGACAGCACCCGATCCGAGCCGCTTTGCACGGGCAGGTGCAGGTGATTGGCGAGCTTGGGGACATTCGCGTACGCCTCGATGAGACTGTCCGTGAACTCCACCGGATGCGAGGTGGTGAAACGGATGCGCTCGATGCCGCGAATACCGGCCACGTGATGGATGAGGGTCGCGAGGTCCACCAATGCACCATCAGACATGGGTCCGGCGTAGGCGTTGACGTTCTGCCCCAACAGCGTCACTTCGCTGACGCCCTGATCAGCCAGGGCACGCACTTCAGTGAGCACATCGGTCAGGGGCCGGCTGATTTCCTCTCCGCGCGTATAGGGGACGATGCAGAAACTGCAGTAGCGGCTGCAGCCCTCCATGATCGAGACAAATGCCGCTGCGCCTTCCGCACGCGGCGGCGGCAGTTCGTCGAATTTCTCGATGGCCGGGAAACTCACATCCACCACGCTGCGCCCGGTGCTGCGCAACTGGGCAATCATCTGCGGCAAGCGATGCAGTGTCTGCGGCCCGAACACCAGGTCCACACAGGGGGCACGCTTGACGATGGTGCCGGCCTCCTGACTCGCCACACAGCCGCCCACGCCGATGACGACATGCGGCCGCGCGGCCTTGATGGCCCGCCACTCGCCGAGCAGTGAATACACCTTGTCCTCGGCTTTTTCACGCACCGAGCAGGTGTTCATGATGAGGACGTCGGCTTCGGCCGCGCTATCGGTAGCCGTCAGACCAGAGCTGCTGTGCAGGACATCCGCCATGCGCGCGGAGTCGTACTCGTTCATCTGGCAACCAAACGTCTTGATGAAATAGCGGCCGGACATACCTGGGTGAACCGTGGAGACAGACGTGATTTTACCCGGCTGCGGGGGGCCGGCGTGGTGAAACTGCTGCGCGCGAACGTTTAGGCTGCAGCATCAGCATGATGAAGGTCTAAAACAGACTTAAACATCCCTGTTTTATCCGCAAAATAGGGAAGTTTAAGGAACACTGCCGCCGACGGCGCTGCCTAGAACGGAATGTCGTCGTCGAAATCGTGTTCGGTGCTGGTCGCGGGGGCCTCGGTGTACTCGCCGCTGGCGCTGCTGCTGCCGGCGCTGGCCGAGCCGGCGCCAGCCCCGCGTCCGGCATCACGCCCGCCCGCGCCAGCCGCCGGGCGTGCGCCTTCAGCCCCACTCCCGCCGCCACCGCCCTGGCCTCGACCGCCCAGCATCTGCATGTCGTTGCCGACGATTTCCGTGGAGTAGCGGTCATTGCCGGTCTTGTCCTGCCACTTGCGCGTGCGCAGGCGGCCTTCGATGAATACCTGCGAACCCTTCTTCAGGTACTCCGCGGCCACTTCGGCGGTGCGGCCAAACAGCACCACGGTGTGCCACTCGGTGGCTTCCTTGAACTCGCCGGACTGCTTGTCCTTCCAGCTTTCGGTGGTCGCGATGCGCAGATTGGCGATGCTGGAACCGGAAGGCAGGGCGCGAACCTCCGGATCCTGACCCAGATGACCAATGAGAATGACTTTGTTGATGCCGCGTGCCATGGCAGAGCTTCCTGTGCGCAATCGAGGGGGTGAGTGTAGACGGACGGCGCGGCCAGCGCGACGGCGTATGCTTGCTGGTTTGTGCATTTTTGACCCTTGGGGCGGGTAATACCGCAAGACTCATGCAGTACATCCGCATCCGCGGCGCCCGCACTCATAACCTCCGTGGCCTGGACCTGGATCTGCCGCGCGACCGCCTGATCGTCTTCACGGGCCTCTCCGGCTCGGGCAAGTCATCGCTGGCTTTCGACACGCTGTACGCGGAAGGCCAGCGCCGCTACGTGGAGTCGCTGTCGGCCTACGCACGGCAGTTCCTGTCGGTGATGGACAAGCCGGACGTCGACACCATCGAAGGGCTGTCGCCGGCCATCGCCATCGAGCAGAAGGCAACCTCGCATAATCCGCGCTCCACCGTGGGCACGGTCACCGAGGTCCATGACTACCTGCGGCTGCTGTTCGCACGGGCGGGCACGCCGCGCTGCCCGGACCATGGGATCGATCTGACCGCCCAGACTGTCAGCCAGATGGTCGACCAGGTGCTGCAGCTGCCCGAGGACACACCCGTCGCCTTGCTGGCGCCACTGATCAGCGACCGCAAGGGCGAACATGACCAGGTATTGGAAGACCTGTCCCGCCAGGGGTTTGTGCGGGTGCGGATCGACGGCCGCATCCATGAACTCGATGCCCGTCCGGAACTGGACCCCAAGCGCAAACACAGCATCGAGGCCGTCGTGGATCGCCTCAAGGTGCGCCCGGACATCGGTGCGCGCCTGGCAGAATCCTTTGAGACGGCACTGCGCCTGTCTGGGGGCCTGGCCCATCTGATCTTCCTGCCGGGAGCCGGCGCACCCGCCACGGAACCGATGGTGCTTTCCAGCCGGCATGCCTGCCCGGTGTGCGGTTACAGCGTGCCCCCGCTGGAACCGAAGATGTTTTCCTTCAACAACCCGGCGGGTGCCTGCCCCAGCTGCGATGGACTGGGCGTCAAACAGTTCTTCGATCCCAGGCTCCTCATTGCCAATGGGTCCTTGTCGCTGGCCACCGGCGCGGTGCGCGGGCGCGATCACAACAACGCGCATTACATGGAAATCGTGAACTCGCTGGCGCGCCACTATGAGTTCGACGTGGAAACCGCGTGGGAGGATCTGCCGCAGAAGATCCGCAATCTGCTGTTGGCCGGCAGCGGCGGCGAGAACATCGAGTTCCGGCAGCTGCAGGCCAACGGCCGCCTGTCCAGGAAGCGCCATCCCTTCGAGGGCTTCATGCCGTACATGGAGCGCCGCTACTGCGAAACCCAGTCCCCGCGGGTGCGCGAGGAACTGGCCAAGTACCTGGGCACGCAAGCCTGTCCGGATTGCGCAGGCACGCGGCTGAACCGCACGGCGCGCCACGTGTTTGTGGGTGAGTACACGCTGCCGCGGATCGCGCATCTGTCGGTGGGCGATGCCCTGACCACGCTGCAGAACATGGACCTCAAGGGCTGGCGCGCGGAAGTGGCCTCCCGGATCCTCAAGGATGTGCGCGACCGGCTGCGGTTCCTGAAGGATGTGGGCCTGGATTACCTGACCCTGGATCGCAGCGCCGAGACCCTCTCGGGCGGTGAGGCGCAGCGCATCCGCCTGGCCAGCCAGGTGGGCTCCGGCCTTACGGGCGTCATGTACATCCTGGATGAACCCTCCATCGGCCTGCACCAGCGCGACAATGCGCGATTGCTCGGCACGCTGGCCGCGCTGCGCGATACCGGCAATACGGTGATTGTGGTGGAACACGACACCGAGGCCATTCTGGCAGCGGATCATGTGGTGGACCTGGGCCCCGGAGCCGGCGTGCATGGCGGCTACATCGTGGCCAGCGGCACGCCCGATGAAATCAAACGTAATCCCGCCTCGCTCACCGGCCAGTATTTGAGTGGCGCACGTGCCATCCAGATTCCGCAGGAGCGCAGGCCACGCATTCCCGGCCGCAATCTGCGCATCCTGGGTGCCACCGGCAACAACCTGCGCGAGGTGGATGTCGACATTCCCATTGGCCTCTTCACCTGCATCACCGGTGTGTCAGGTTCGGGCAAATCCACGCTGATCAATGACACCCTGTTCAATCATGCCGCCGCGCATCTGAACGGCACGCCGCGCGAAGCGGCGCCGTGTCGGAAGATCGAAGGCCTGGAACACATCGATCGGGTCATCGATATCGATCAGAGTCCGATCGGGCGTACGCCCCGCTCCAATCCCGCCACCTATACGGGGCTGTTCGCGCCGTTGCGGGAGCTGTACGCCGCCGTCCCGGAAAGCCGCGCACGCGGCTACGAGGCGGGTCGCTTCAGCTTCAACGTCAAGGGCGGCCGCTGCGAGGCCTGCGAGGGCGACGGCGTCCTCAAGGTCGAGATGCACTTCCTGCCGGATGTCTATGTGCCCTGCGATGTGTGCAAGGGCCAGCGCTACAACCGCGAGACGCTGGAAATCCGCTACCGGGGCAAGAACATCCATGAGGTGCTGGAGATGACCGTCGAGGAGGCGCTGCGCTTCCTGGCGAACGTGCCCACGATCGCCGGGAAGCTGGCCACCCTCAATGATGTCGGCTTGTCGTATGTGCGCCTGGGGCAGAATGCCACGACGCTCTCGGGCGGTGAGGCCCAGCGTGTGAAGCTGGCGCGCGAACTGGCCAAGCGCGCGACCGGGCGCACGCTGTACATCCTGGATGAGCCGACCACGGGCCTGCACTACGCCGACATCGAGCAGCTGCTGCGGGTCCTGCACCGGCTGCGTGACGAGGGCAACACGGTCGTGGTGATCGAGCACAACCTGGATGTCATCAAAACGGCCGACTACCTGGTCGACCTCGGGCCCGAGGGCGGTGCCGGAGGCGGTCAGGTCGTGGCGACCGGCACCCCGGAGTCGGTGGCCCGCCATCCGGGCTCCTATACCGGGGTTTACCTTAAGCCGCTGCTTCGATGATAT
>DASXFV010000079.1:0-46058 GCA_036489445.1 Steroidobacteraceae bacterium
ACCGTCGTCATGTCAAAATAGATATCACATCGTGAAAATTCTGTTTGTCTGCCTGGGGAATATTTGCCGATCGCCCACTGCCGAGGCGGTCATGCGTGGCATTTTGGCGCGCGAAAGACCGAAACTTGCGATGACGCTGGATTCGGCAGGTACGGCCAACTATCACCCCGGTGCCCCACCGGATCGGCGATCGCAGGCGGCCGCGCGCCGGCGTGGGTATGAACTTTCAGACCTGCGTGCGCGCCAGGTGCAGGACGAGGATTTCGCGATCTTCGATCTGATTCTCGCCATGGATCGCCGCAATCTGCAGGACCTGCTGCAGGTGGCGCCGCGGGAGGCGCACGGGAAGATCCAGTTGTTCCTGGACTACGCGCCCGAACAACAGGTGAGGGAAGTCCCTGATCCTTACTACGGTGGCCCCAATGGTTTTGACGATGTGCTGGATCTGATCGAAGCGGCATCGTTGGGACTGCTGGAGCGCCTGTGGGAACAGGCGCTCCAGAGCCGGGACGATTAGTTCTCGTCCCGTCCGTGAGTGCCCGGATCCGAACCCGAACCTGAACCTGAAGCGTGATCCGCCGCCGGGGCGGACGACCAGACCACGAAGGGTCGGGCTGCATCGGTCGGTGTAGATGCGGGTGCCGATGCGGGTGCCGGCGCGGGAGCCGGGGGCGGCGCTGGGGTGTGCACCGGCGCTGGTGCTGGCGCTGGTGCGCCCGGTCCTGATTCGTATGACGGAATGGCAGAAGGGGCAGTCGACTCATAGGCCGAACTGGCCGCTGCACGCTCCTGGGGTGGACGCTCAAACTCACGGGGAGCTGGTGCCGCGTCCTGGAAACCCTGGTCCTCGTGACCCTCGAAGCTACCGTTACCGGCGGCTCCGTTGGGTTCTGACTGGCCGCCCTGGCCGGCCATGTCACGTGATCCGCCACCGCCACGGCGACCGCGCCGACGACCGCGCCGACCACGGCCTGCGCCGCGCTCTCCGGTCCGGGCCTCTTCGCCCGGGCCACCGGAGGAGCCGGTAACGCCGTTGGCGGCAGGCTGATCGACTGACTGCGCCGCGATCACCGGCGCGCGCTCGGGCTCACGCTCGCGTGGGCGATCCCGATCACGGCCCGGTTCACGAGTCTGCTCGCGCACGCCCTGGTCGCGAGCAGCCGGATCCCGGCCACCCTCACGTCCGCCATCACGTCCGCCCTGGCGATTGCCCTGGTTGTCGCGATTACGGTCGTTGCGATCCCCCCGAGCCGGGCGCTCGCCGCCACGCTCCTCGGCGCTGCGTTCGCGATCGGCGCCGCCACGATGGCGATCCCGGCCCCGACCATCCCGACCTCCGCGCCCGCGATCCCGGCCATGGGGCCGGCTGTCGCGGTCGCCGCTGGGCCGTTCACCACTACGCGAGGTCGCCGGACGCGCGGCATGACCGGTTCCGGCCGTTGCGGTCGGCGCGCTGGCCGTGGCCGGCGTATCGCCGAACAGCGCACGCATCAGCCGCTTGAACAGGCCTGGTCGCGGCTCGGAGGCCACTACCAGCGGCGCCGGTGCGGGCACTGGAGCAGGTGGTGCGGCCACGGGTGCAGTCGTGGCCGGCAGCAGGGTCGCCACTGCGGCAGGCTCTACCGCGGGCTTCTTTTCGCGCAACGTCGGATCCGCCACTTCGGCGGCCACCGGCATCAGATAGCTGAGCTGCTTGTTCTCGGGCAGCTCCATCTCATCGTCGCGCAGGCGTCTGATGGAGTAGTCCGGCGTCTGCAGGTGCAGGTTCGGGACGATGACGAGTTCGACGTCGCTCTTGTCTTCCAGGGCGCGCATCCACTCGCGCTTCTCGTTGATCAGGTACGTGGCCACATCCACCGGTACCTGGGCAATGACGCGCGTGGTGCGGTCCTTGCGCAGTTCCTCGCCGATCAGGCGCAGGATGGACAGCGCCATGGACTCGATGCTGCGGATGCTGCCGATGCCGACGCAGCGCGGGCAGACGATATGACTGGTCTCGCCCAGGGAGGGCCGCAGGCGTTGCCGGGACATTTCCAGCAGGCCAAAGCGGGACAGACGGCCGATCTGGATGCGCGCGCGATCCATCTTCATCGCATCCCGCAGCCGATCCTCCACGTCACGCTGGTTCTTGGTGGACTCCATGTCGATGAAGTCGATGACGATCAGGCCACCGATATCGCGGATGCGCAACTGGCGGGCGATCTCGTCAGCGGCCTCCAGGTTGGTATTGAGGGCGGTGGCCTCAATATCCGACCCGCGAGTGGCCCGAGCGGAGTTGATGTCGATGGAGACCAGGGCCTCGGTGTAATCCACCACGATGCTGCCGCCGGAGGGCAGGGACACCTTGTGCGCGTAGGCGGACTCGATCTGGCTCTCGATCTGGAAGCGGGTAAACAGCGCGATGTCGTCGGTGTAATGCTTGAGGCGCCGCTGCGTCTCAGCGGGCATGAAGCGCTGCATGTATTCCTGGGCCTTGCCGAAGGCAGCCTCATCGTCGACCAGGACCTCACCGACATCGTCGGACAGGTAATCCCGCATGGCACGCGTGACAGCGTCGCTCTCCCGGTACACCAGGAACGGGGCGGGGCGGTCTTTTTCCGCCGCGGCAATCTGGTCCCACTGAGTACGCAGGTTATCCAGGTCCCACTGCAGTTCCTCAACGGTGCGGCCAACGCCCGCGGTGCGGATGATGGCGCCCATACCGTCCGGAATCTGCAGTTGGCTCATGACTTCGCGCATCTGATCCCGATCCTCGCCCTCGATGCGGCGCGAGACGCCGCCGGCGCGAGGGTTGTTCGGCATGAGCACGAGGAAGCGACCCGCGAGGCTGATGAAGGTCGTGAGGGCGGCGCCCTTGGTGCCACGCTCTTCCTTCTCCACCTGGACCATGACCTCCTGGCCCTCGGTGAGCAGCTCCCGGATGTTCATGCGGCCCGACTGAGGGTTGCCGCGGAAATAGTCGCGTGAGACTTCCTTCAGGGGCAGGAAGCCGTGGCGCTGCGCGCCATAGTCGACAAAGCAGGCTTCGAGCGAGGGCTCAACGCGGGAGATCCGGCCCTTGTAGATGTTGGCTTTTTTCTGTTCCTTGGACTGTAGCTCAATACTCAGGTCATAAAGCTTCTGACCATCAACCAGAGCGACCCGTAGCTCTTCCTGTTGAGTGGCGTTGACTAGCATTCTCTTCATGTTCGGCCTTAACCCAGCAAAGTGAGGCCGACAAGCAAACGACGGGAGGCCGCACGACTGCGTGCGGCATGACATAAAAGGATAGAGGTGATCGAGTCTCGCTGTGCATGAGGACCCGCCCACGGAAGGGTGGTTGCCTAAAACCTTTTGTAGCTCTACCGACGGCGCGCCCGGAGTCGTTTTTCTGAGACTTCAATCGGGCGCAGCAATCTTGTCGGCCAAACGCGATGGCCTCGATTTCGAGGACCAACTAAAGACCATCCGCGGGCAAAGGTGAAACGCATGACTTTCGGTACATGTGCGCCACTCCACCCGAAGAGGCCGGTAACATGCGGCGGCCATGCCGCGCGCCTGTGACTGTCCTTGATTTTGGGACAGCTTCGGCAGTATAGCCCTGAGACCATTGTAAAAACAATATCTTACGATCGAGGTGGAAGTTGTCTGAGCAGCCAGAGGGGCAGGTGCGTGAAGGCGTGCGCCATGTCGAGGTCACCGCGGATCAGGCCGGCGTCCGTCTGGACAACTTTCTGACCAAATTGCTGGGCGGACTGCCCCGCAGCCGGGTGTTTCGCATTGTGCGACGCGGCGAAGTCCGCGTTAACGGCAAGCGGGCGAGTCCGGAAACCCGATTGCAGACGGGCGACAAAGTGCGCGTGCCGCCCGTCAGCCTGCCCTCACCGGACGCTCCGCCACCCATGGCGCGGGTTCCCAAGACGCTCGTGGAAACCGTACGCGATTCCATCATCATCGAGAACGAACGGCTGATTGTCATCAACAAGCCGGCCGGCATTGCGGTGCACGGCGGCAGCGGCGTGAGCTTCGGCATCATCGAGGCGTTGCGCGCTGCGCGGCCGCACGAGACTCTGGAGCTGGTGCACAGGCTGGACCGTGACACCAGCGGCTGCCTGCTGGTGGCGCGCAAACCCGCGGCGTTGCGAACGCTGCACGCGATGCTGCGCGACGGCCAAGTGGAAAAGGGCTACCTGGCGCTGGTGAAGGGGCCCTGGGACCTGGGCAAGAAGCGCATTGATGTGCCCCTGAACACTGAAAGCCGGGTGGGTGGGGAGCGCACCGTGCGGGTCCAGGCCGGCGGCAAGACGGCGGTCAGCACCTTCAGTCCGGTACAGTTCTTCCGCAACCGCGCTTCAGTCGTCGAGGTGGATCTGGATACGGGTCGCACCCATCAGATCCGCGTGCATGCCGCCCATGTCGGGCACCCCGTGGCCGGCGATGACAAATACGGCGACAAGGATTTCAACGCCCGCATGCGCGAGGAGGGCCTGACACGGATGTTCCTGCACTCCCATCGCATCTCGTTCGACTGGCCGAATGGCGGGGATTTCAGCACCAGTGCGCCGCTGCCGCCGGACCTGGCCGCGGTGCTGGATGCCTTGGGCGAGTCAACCAGCGCCAAGAGCTCCCGGCGCCGGCGCTGACCGGGACGGCATCAGAACAGGGAATACCCGGCTTGTCGCAGGGCACCTGCGAGCCAGATCAGAGGCAGGCCGACCAGGCCGGTCGGATCTTGGGAATCAATCCGCGAGAACAGGGCGATTCCCAATCCTTCCGACTTGAAGCTGCCGGCGCAGTTCAAGGGCTGCTCACGGCTCACGTAAGCTTCGATTTCCGCGCGCGTCAGATCGCGCACTGTGACCGTGGTGGTCTCGAGGTGGTTCACGCTGAAACCGGTGTTGTGCCAACGCAGGGCACAGGCGGTGTGGAAGCGAGCCTGTGATCCTCCGAGGTGTTTGAGCTGCTGACAGGCGCGCTCAACGGTACCCGGCTTGTCGAGGATCACGCCGCCGGCGGCGGCCACCTGGTCGCTGCCGATCACCACTGCCCCGGGATGGCGCAGGGCCACTTCCTCGGCCTTGGCGGCCGCCAGGCGCAAGGCCCGTTCCGTCGGCGGTTCGCCCGGCAGGTGGGCTTCATCCACAGCCGGTGCTTCGACCGTGAAGGGCAGCTCCAGGCGCTCGAGCAGCTCGCGGCGGTAGGGGGAGGTCGAGGCAAGGATCAGGGGTGGCTCGGAACTCAAATTGCACCGTTTTGACTTAGGTCTGACCGATACCTATGATACGCGCCCCATGTCAGAGGGCTGGTCGAAGTTGCTCGATACCGGCCCCTTGGCCGACGGGCGGGCGGAGGTCGATTTCTCGATCCCGCTCAAGGAGTTCCCACGTGTGCTGCCGTTGCTGGCAGTGCCCGACGGGGAGGCGACCGGACGGGTGGATTTTACCCGTGAAGGCCGGACCGCGGTGGCTGAGGTTACCGTCCGCGCAGAGGTGATGCTGATCTGCCAGCGATGCCTGTCGCCCCTGGTGTTCAGGGTGGATGGCAAGGGGCGCGCGGCGTTGGTGGCGACACCTGCCGAGGCCGACAGGGTACCTGAGGCACTGGAGACCGTACTGGCGAGCGAGTACCGGATCAGCATTCGGGATCTGGTGGAAGAAGAACTGCTGCTGGCGCTGCCACTGGTGCCGCGGCATGCGGACAGGATATGTGCCGGCGACAGCGCGGGCATGCAGGAGCGGGGAGCCGCTGAGGAGCCCGGTGGCGAGACGCACCGGCCGTTTGGACAGCTCGGTGAGCTGCTCAAACGCCAATAGATGATTTTAAAAATACAGATTTCGAATCCGGAGAGTTCGCAATGGCCGTTCAAAAAAGCCGCAAGACACCGTCCAAGCGCGGTATGCACCGCTCGCACGACGGACTGGCAAAGCCCGCCCTGTCGATAGACCCGCAGTCGGGTGAGACGCACCTGCGTCATTGCATCACTCCGGATGGCTTCTATCGCGGCAAGCGCGTGATTGAAAAGCCGGCTGACGCTGAAGGTCAGGAATAGCCTTCCGCGCCGCGGCGGCGTTGATGTATTCGCAAATCGCCGGCACCGGTGGCTTCCTGCCCGAAAAGGTCCTGACCAATCACGACCTGGAACGGATGATGGACACCAGCGATGCCTGGATACGGGAACGTACCGGCATCGTGCAGCGGCACATTGCCGCCGCGACCCAAAGCACTGTGGACCTGGCCGAGCCCGCTGCGCGCGCGGCCATTGCCGCCGCGGGGATTGCGCCCACGGACATCGACTTGATCATCTTTGCCACGTCCACCCCGGACCTGGTATTTCCCAACTGTGGCGTCCTGCTGCAGCAGCGGCTGGGCTGTCCCGGCGGCGCGGCCTTCAGCATCGAGGCGGCCTGCAGTGGCTTCGTGTATGCGCTCTCGGTGGCCGACAAATTCGTCAAGGCTGGTGAAGCGCGGCATGCGCTCGTCGTGGGCGCCGAGACCATGTCGCGGATCACTGATTGGAAGGATCGTGGTACGGCCGTGCTGTTCGCTGACGGTGCGGGCGCAGTGGTGCTCAAAGCGGGCGCTGAGCCGGGCATCCTCTCCACTCATTTGCATGCGGACGGTTCATTCAAGGACCTGCTGTACTGTGGCGGGACCATCCGCATGGCCGGCAGCGAAGTGTTCAAGATCGCCGTCATCAATCTCGGCAAGGCGGTGGATGAAGCGCTCGTGGCCAATGGCCTGGATCGGTCCGCTGTGGACTGGCTGGTACCCCATCAGGCCAATATCCGCATCATCCAGGCCACCGCGCGGCGACTGGATCTGCCCATGGAGAAGGTGATCGTCACCGTCCAGGACCATGGCAATACCTCTGCCGCTTCGATCCCCCTGGCGCTGGATGTCGGCGTGCGCGATGGTCGTATCAAACACGGCGATCTGTTGTTGCTGGAAGCCTTCGGTGGTGGGTTCACCTGGGGTTCAGCGCTGGTGCGCTACTGACAAAGAAACGCCGCGCGGGGCGCGGCGTCGCTCGAAGCAAAATCCGTCCGGAAACGGACGGACGGATGGGGGGATGCTTACTTGGAGATCGAACGCTTGAACATGCGATCAATCTTCTCATTGGTCGCGTCAACCGCGGCCTGGGCAGCCTGGGCGGCAGCCAGAGCCTGGTTGGCAGTGCTCTGTGCACCAGCAGCGGCCGTGTTGGCGGCCTGAGCCTGCGAGGAGGCTTGGGCGGCAGCGCTGTTGGCACCCTGCACTTCAGACTGCAGCTTGGAGACCTGTGACTTCAGGTCATCAACCTGGGCCTGCAATGGCTTCAGGTCCGTGCAGCCAGCCAGGGCAACCACGACGGCAATAGCGGCCGCCTTAACAATCATCGTGCTTTTCATATTGAATTTCCCCTTCTGGGTGGTTAACGGGAGTCCTAAATGCGTTATAGGACAATGCGAACATCAGCGGGGTTCCGCCACAGTCTTCGCAAGCGGCCGCAATGGCATCAAATTTGGCCAAGGAATGCAACTACTTAACAACTAATTAAAGCGTAGTCATCTGCCTATGTCGGTCTGGGGCGACGTTCAATGAGTTTGAAGGCCCATGCAATCATAGGGTCCCCGAGCGGTGGTCTTTGATGATTTCGCGCGCGGCATTGTGGCCGGGCACGGCAGTCACGCCACCACCCGGATGGGCGCCCGATCCGCACAAATACAGGCCGCGCACGGGCGTCCGGTAGTCACCGTAGCCCAGCAGTGGCCGTGCGGCCCAGATCTGGTCCAGCCCCAGGGCGCCATGGAAGATGTCGCCGCCCAGCAGTCCGAAGCGTTCCTCCAGATCCGCAGGCGAAAGCGCCAGTGTACCCACGATGCTACCCCTGAAGTTGGGTGCATGGCGACTCACCGTGTCGATGATCAAATTGGCGGCGGTATCGCGTTCATCCTGCCAGCGTCGCCCGTTGGGTAGCTGGTAGCGAAAATGCTGGCAAAACAGGCTCGCCACGTGCGCACCGGGCGGGGCCAGGGAATCATCGATGGTGCTGGGAATCAGCATCTCCACAATGGGCGTCTGCGACATGCCCGCGGTCCGGGCGCTCAGATACGCCCGATCCATGAAGTCAAGTGAGGGCGCCATGATGATGCCGGCGCCCAGATGTGGGCCATTTGCGGGCATGCCATTGAAGTGTGGCAGTTCAGACAGCGCGACGTTCATGCGGAAGGTGGCTGACTCGCAGCGGAAGCGCTGGATACGTGCCAGGAAATCATCAGGTAATGCCGTCGCAGCGATCAGCCGGGTGAAGAGCAGCCTCGGGTTGATGTTGGCGGCGATCCGGCACGCGCCGATCTGCCGTCCATCCTGTAACTGCAGACCCGTGGCAAGACCGCGACCGTTGTGGCTGTCCGTCACACAGACCCGCTCGACGCCTGCGTCCAGCTGGATGTCCACGCCGAGCCTGCGGGCTTCGGCGGCCATTGCCTGGGTGATGGAGCCCATGCCGCCGATGGCATGGCCCCAGGCGCCAGTCTTGCCGTTCGTCTCGCCGAAAGCGTGGTGCAGCAGCACATAGCCGCTGCCGGGGGAGTAGGGGCTCTGCCAGGCTCCCACCACGGCATCAAATCCCAACAGCGCCTTGATGGCATCGCTTTCAAACCAGCCATCCAGGAGCTCCCCCGCGCTGCGGGTGAAGAGTTCATGGACCTCGTATTGCGCCGTGGCGGGAAGTTTCCTGAAAGCATTACCCATACTGAGCAGACCCAGCAGATCGCGGGTGCGGCGCAGGTTGGCGGGCGGTGTGCGCAGCAGCAGATCGCGCAGAAAGGCGACGACCCGGTCCAACATCCGGTAGTAATCCGTCAGGCGGTCGGCGTCCTTGGGTGAGAAGGCTGCAAGCGCGGCGCGGGTGTCGACACTGTTGGGTCCGACGCAAAAGTTGCGCTGCTGCGGCCCCTCACCCAGGGGCAGGAAGTTCTGCATGGGTCGTTCGATGATCCGCAGGCCGTGATCTTTGAGGCGCAGATCGCGGATGACCTGCTGGTGCAGCAGGCTCACGGTATAGCTGGCGGTGGAGTTACGAAAACCGGGATGGAACTCCTCGGTGACTGCCGTGCCCCCGGCGATGCCGCGGCGTTCGAAAACCCCGACTTTCAGTCCCGCCCGAGCCAGGTAGCAGGCGCACGTGAGGCCGTTGTGGCCCGCGCCGATGATGGCCACGTCGTAAGAGTTGGCGCGCGCGGCGGATCGGGGCGCCATCACAATATCTTGCGCCCGATTGTGGCGCCCACGCATTTCAGACAGTCTTGCGCCTTCAGGAGCTTGGTGCATGAATTTTCCGCGGTGCGTTGCAGTTTCACTGGTCCTGGTACTCGCGATGGGTGTGGTCGAGGCCGCCCGGGCTGACCCGGTGGCGGGCGAAGACGGCTACAAACTCTGGTTGCGCTACACCAGTGTAGAGCAGCCCTGGCGCGATAGTTACGCCGGCCGGGCCACCCGGATCGTGGCCTTTGGCCACTCGCAGGTCATGCAGGCTGCAGTGTCGGAACTGGCCACTGGATTTGACGGCATGCTGGGGTCTGCGCCCCGGGCAGACTCCTCGGCCGCGGCGGTGATCGAGGGCAGCGTCGTGCTGGGCACGCCGGAATCTTCGCCCGAAATCGCCGCACGCGCTCGCGCACTCAAACTCGCCGCTGCCGGCCCGGAAGGCTTCGTGCTGCAGTCCACCCAGTGGGGCGGACATCGGGTGACACTGATCGCGGCCAATGAAGATGTGGGACTGCTGTACGGCGCGTTTCGCTACCTGGAAATCATGCAGATGCGCGCGCCGGTCACGACGCTCGATGTGCACGCTGCGCCGCGCCTGAAACTGCGGGTGCTGGATCACTGGGACAACCCCGATCGCAGCGTGGAACGTGGCTACGCCGGGCAGTCCATCTGGGACTTCTGGCGGCTGCCCGGTTATGTGGATCCGCGCTATACGGACTACGCGCGCGCGGATGCGTCCGTTGGTATCAACGGCGTCGTGCTCAACAATGTCAACGCCAATTCCGTGTACCTGAGGCCTCAGTGGATTGCCAAGGTCGCGGCGATCGCGGCTGTCATGCGGCCTTACGGCATACATGTCTATCTGTCCGTGCAGTTCAATAGCCCGCTGGCGCTCGGCGAGACCCGCACCGGGGATCCGCGCGATCCGGCGGTCAGCGCCTGGTGGCACGCCAAAGCCGATGAAATCTACCGCGCCATTCCAGATTTCGGCGGCTTTCTGGTCAAGGCGGACAGTGAAGGCCAGCCCGGTCCACGCGACTACCATCTCACCCAGGCGCAGGGTGCCAACATGATCGCAGGCGCCCTGGCGCCGCATGGTGGCGTGCTGATGTGGCGTGCGTTCGTTTATGCGACGCAGAACGCCCAGGACCGTGTCCGGCAGGCGTACGCCGAGTTCAAACCGCTGGATGGGCAGTTCGCGCCCAATGTGCTGGTGCAGATCAAAAACGGACCGTTGGATTTCCAGCCGCGCGAGCCCGCGCATCCCCTCTTTGGCGCCATGCCCAAGACCAACGAGATGCTTGAAGTGCAGCTGACAAAGGAATACCTGGGTTTCTCCACGCACCTGGTCTACCTGGGAGATCTGATTTCGGAAGTGCTGCGCTGGGACACGTTTGCGCACGGCCGGGGCTCCACGGTGGCCCGCGTGATTGACGGTTCTTTGGACGGCCACACTTTGACGGGCATGGCGGGCGTTGCCAATGTCGGTGCGGATCGGAACTGGACCGGCTCAATCTTCGGGCAGGCCGACTGGTACGCCTTTGGCCGCCTGGCCTGGGATCCGCAGACCGATCCTGCGGCGATCGCCGCCGATTGGGTGCGGCTGACATTCTCCAGTGACCCCAAGGTGGTCACGCCCATCGTGGCGATGATGATGCGCTCACGTGAGGCCGTCGTTGACTACATGACGCCGCTGGGACTGGCGCACATCATGGGAACCGGCGATCACTATGGGCCTGCGCCCTGGGTGGACAATCTCGAGCGCGCCGAATGGAATCCGGCCTACTACCATCACGCCGGGAAAGATGGGATAGGTTTTGATCGCACGGCCACGGGCAGCAATGCGCTGGCGGACTATGCGCCCGAGGTGGCACGCCAGCTGGCGGATCCCAACGCTGATGATGCGAAGTTCCTGCTGTGGTTCCACCACGTGCCCTGGAACGACCGGCTGGCTTCCGGTCGCACCGTCTGGCAGGAGCTCACCTACCGCTATACCCGCGGGGTGAGCACCGTGCACTGGATGGCCAGCAGCTGGGACTCACTGCGGCCCTATGTCGACCCGGAGCGCTTCGAGCAGACCGCCGCCTTCCTGCGTATCCAGCAGCAGGAGGCCCAGCTGTGGCGCGACGCCTGTATCGCGTACTTTGGGCAGCAATCGGGCTTGCCCCTGCCGCCGGGAATCGCGGCACCGGCGCACCCACTTTCGTGGTATGAGGCCCAGGTCTATCGCTACGCGCCCGGGCATTAGCCGTGCATCTGCTCCAGTTCCATGCCGCGGGTCTCATGCACCATGGCCCGCACGAAGAAGAATGACACCAGGGCGGAGAGTGCATAGAAGCCGTAGGTGACCACCAGCCCTACTGTGGAGGCCAGCATCGGAAAGCTCACACTGATCCCGTAGTTGGCCATCCACTGGGCGAAACCTGCGACCGCCAGTCCCGAACCGCGGATCTGGTTGGGGAACATCTCCCCCAGCATCACCCACATCACCGGCCCCCAGCTGGCGTTAAAGAAGATCACATACAGATTGGCGCTGACCAGCGCCAGGACGCCGGCCGCGTGGGGTAGCTGCAGCGTGCCATTCACCAGTGAACCGGTGGAAAATGCCGCGGCAACCAGGCCCAGGGTCACGGCCATGCCGACGGACCCGATCAGGAGCAGGGGCCTGCGGCCGATCCGGTCCACCGTGAAGATGGTGAAGATGCACGCCGCAATCGACAGCACCCCCGACACCACGTTGAAGAAGAGGGAGTCGGATTCACTGAACCCCACTGACTCCCACAGCACCGTGCCGTAATAGAAGACGACGTTGATGCCGACCAACTGCTGAAACACGGCCAGCCCGATGCCGACCCAGACAATGCGCCGAATCCTGCCGGCACCATCCAGCAGATCTGACATTTTGGGGCGATGTTGATCCGTTGCCAGGGAGCTTGCGATCGCCTCAACCTTGCGCTGCGCCTCTGAGGCGCCAAAGATGCGGGTCAACACGACTTGGGCCTGCGCCAGGCGACCGCGGGAAACCAGGAAGCGCGGGCTTTCCGGGATGACGAGCAGCATGATCAGGAATATGGCGGCCGGCACGACCTGCATCCAGAACATCCAGCGCCACGCGGGGTAACCCAGCCATAGCATCGCAGTGGAGCCCCCTGCGACTTTGGCCAGGACGTAATTGGCCAGGAACGCTCCGGTCAGGCCGATGATGATCATGACCTGCTGCAGGCTCGCGAGCTTGCCGCGCGAGCGTGCCGGGGTGACCTCGCTGATATACGCCGGACACAGGATACTGGCCGCTCCTACTCCCAGGCCGCCGATGAAGCGGGCGACGATGAACACGACAGAGGAGGGTGCATCGCCCGCCGCCAGCGCGCTGAGCAGAAAGAAAATGGCGGCGATGATCATCACCGTGCGCCGTCCGATCAGATCCGCCAGTCGTCCTGCAATGAAGGCGCCCACGGCGCAGCCCACCAGGATCGCGGCAACATTGAAGCCGGTTTCGAGTCGGGTGAGGTTGAACGTCCGCTGCAGACCATCCTGCGTGCCGTTGATGACTCCGCTGTCGTAGCCAAACATGAAGCCGCCGATCGTGGCCACGGCCACAATGGCGAATACGAACAGCATGTTGGCGGGTGCGCTAGCGGTATAACCGGGCGTCGAGTCCTTGGTAGCAGCGTGCATGCCCCCCCCTTTTTATGATTCGTCAGCTTACACTTTCACCAACGGGCTTAGGGGTTGGGCTCTTGATGATGCTTGGGAACGGGGATGTGCGCGTCATGGTGGATGCGGCGCACGGCGGCGCGATACGGGAATTGAGTTGGCGCGGCCTGCCGGTGCTGCGTACGGCCCTGTCCGCGACCGATACCGATCCGTTTTCCACGGCCTGCTTTGCGCTCGTGCCCTATGCCAACCGCATCGCACAGGGCCGTTTCGCCTTCCGCGGCATCGAGATCGGCCTGCGACGCAACTGGGACCGGGATGCCCATCCCCTTCATGGACAGGGCTGGCGCTTGCCCTGGAGTGTTGAGCAGTCATCTGTTGCCGCCGCCACACTGGTATTTGCCGGCGGTGGTGATGACTGGCCGTGGCGTTATCGAGCGGTTCAGGAATTCGCCGTGCTCGCGGCGGGCCTCAAGGTGCGCCTGTCGGTGGCGAATCTGGCGGACAGCCCGATGCCAGCGATGCTCGGATTGCATCCCTATTTCCCCCAGGCGGCCGTGGCCACGGTGGAAACATCGGCCACGACGGTCTGGCTCCCGGATGCCCAGGCGCTACCGATCGAGGAGGTCAGGATACCTCCGGAATGGTCGTTCCAGACGGCCCGGCCGGCCACCCTGGTGGCGCTGGATCACTGCTTCGATCATTGGCAGGGTGTGGCCACTCTGCGCTGGCCGGATCGGGTCGTTAGAATGACCGCGACGGGCTGCCGGGCGCTGCACGTGTACACCCCTGCCAAGGCTGATTTCTTCTGCCTGGAGCCACAGAGCGCGCCCGTCGGTGCGCTGAATCGGGTCCAGGGCGAGGTGGCGGTACTGGGTCCCGGCGAGAACCTGCAGATCAGTGTTGAATTCATTGTGGAGCGGGCCTGAATGTACCTGGGCATCGACCTCGGCACCTCCAGCGTCAAGGCCGTGATCGTGGATGACGCCGAAGCGCTCGTGGCCCAGGCCAGCTCGCCACTGTCGGTATCACGACCGCAACCGCAGTTCTCGGAGCAGGAGGCAGGCGCCTGGTGGCGAGCTACGGTTGATTCGATCCTGCGTCTGCCACCCGCCGCGCGCGCCGCAGTGCGCGCCGTGGGGCTGTCCGGCCAGATGCACGGGGCGACAGTGCTCGATGCCGCGGGCACCCCCTTGCGTGCGGCGATTCTCTGGAATGACGGCCGCGCGGGGCGTGAGTGCATCGAGCTGGAACGTCGCGAGCCGCGCTCGCGTGCCATCACCGGCAATATCATGATGCCCGGCTTCACGGCGCCGAAGCTGCTGTGGGTGGCGCGCCACGAACCGGAACTCTTCGCGCGCACAGCCACGGTGCTGCTACCGAAGGATTTCCTGCGGCTGCAGCTCACCGGGGAACGGGTCAGCGATATGTCGGATGCCTCCGGCACCGGATGGCTGGATGTGGCGCATCGCGATTGGTCCGATGCCATGCTGGCAGTGACCGGTCTGTCCCGCGCCCAGATGCCGCGTCTGGTCGAGGGCAATGCCGTATCCGGGCAGTTGACGGCGCAAGCGGCGCAGCAGCTGGGTATGAGTCGGGTACCGGTCGCAGGCGGGGCGGGAGACAACGCGGCCAGCGCCGTGGGCATGGGCATCATTGCCTCCGGCCAGTCGTTCCTGTCGCTCGGCACCTCCGGAGTTCTGTTCGCGGTGACGGATCAGTTCCGGCCGAATCCGCAGCGCGCTGCGCACGCCTTCTGCCACGCCATCCCCGGCTGCTGGCACCAGATGGCGGTGCTGCTGTCGGCTGCGAGTGCCCTCGACTGGGTGGCGCAGCTATTGGGAGCGACGCACCTGGCAGGCCTGGTCGACTCGGCCCGCAGCCGTGGCGTGCGCCGGGACTCGCCTTACTTCCTGCCCTATCTGTCCGGTGAACGCACACCGCACAATGATCCGTACGCACGTGGAGTGTTCTTTGGCCTCGACCATGACACCTCGCCCCCTGACCTGGTCGGCGCGGTACTGGAAGGTGTTGCACTCGCTTTTGCCGACGGTCTGGAGGTTCTGCAGATACACGGCGGCGTCAATGAAATCAGCGTGACCGGCGGTGGTGCGCGGCTCCCCTACTGGGGACAGCTGTTGGCTGCAGCGCTGAATCGCCCGCTGACATACCGTTTGGGCAGTGAGCTCGGCGCTGCCTTGGGGGCCGCGCGACTGGCGCGCATGGCGTTGACCGGTGAATCGCCGGCGGTGGTCTGCAGCCTGCCCCCCATGGTGCAGGTCATCGCACCCGATCCCCAGCTTGTCGCATTGCTCGCGCAGCGGCGCGTGCGGTTCATACAACTTTATCGCGATCTTCGGAACAGCTTTCAGGAGTCCGCCGTATGAGCATTTTCTCTGACATTGAACCCATCCGCTTCGCCGGAGGCGATGCCACCGGTGAGCTGGTCTACCGCGTCTACGACCCGAACCGGCTGGTACTGGGCAAGCCCATGCAGGAATGGCTGCGGATCGCCGTGTGTTACTGGCATTCCTTCAACTGGCCGGGCGCGGACATCTTTGGCGCCGGCACACTCTCCAGACCCTGGCTGGGTGCGACGGTCACTCAGGCGATGGCCGACGAGAAGCTTGAAGCTGCCTTTGATTTCATCTCGCGGCTGGGCGTGCCGTACTTCACTTTCCATGATGTGGACGCCATGGCAACCGCCACCACCATCAAGGATCACAACAGTAACCTGCGACGCATTGAAGAGACGATGGCGCAGCGGATGTCCGCCACCGGCATCAAGTTGTTGTGGGGCACGGCGAACCTGTTCACCCACCCGCGCTACGCCGGCGGGGCCGCAACCAGTCCGCATCCGGAAGTGTTCGCGTGGGCGGCGGCGCAGGTGCGCGCGGCCCTGGAAACGACACACCGCCTGGGTGGGGAAAACTATGTCCTATGGGGCGGTCGCGAAGGCTATGACTCGTTGCTGAACACTGATCTGGGCCGCGAGCTGGATCAGTATGGCCGGTTCCTGTCCATGGTCGTGGATCACAAGCACCGCTTGGGGTTCAAGGGCACGATTCTCATCGAGCCCAAGCCCTTCGAGCCCACCAAACATCAGTACGACCATGACTGCGCGGCCGTGTTCGCCTTTCTGGAAAAGTACGGCCTGGCCCGGGAGGTCAAGGTCAACATTGAGGTCAATCACGCGACGCTGGCGGGCCTGGACTTTGAGCACGAGGTGGCCGTCGCTCGTGCGTACGGCATCTTCGGTTCGATTGACATGAATCGCGGCGATCCCCGCAATGGCTGGGACACGGACCAGTTTCCCAACAACGCCCAGGAATTGGTGCCCGCAGTCATGCAGGTGGTGGAAGACGGTGGCTTGGGCAGCGGTGGTTTCAACTTCGATGCCAAGCTGCGTCGCCAGTCGGTGGATCCGGTGGATCTGTATCTGGCGCATATCGGCGGCATCGACACGATCGCGCGCGCGTTGCTGGCCGCGGCGGACCTCGTCAGCGCCGGGGAGCTCAAGCGGCTGCGTACGCAGCGCTACCAGGGCTGGAACGGTGACCTCGGCCGGCGTGTCATGCAGGGCGAATTCAGCCTGGGGGCACTGGCGGATCACGCCGCCGCCCACAACTTCGACCCCAGAGCACCCTCGGGTAAGCAGGAACTCGCCGAGAGCCTGCTCGCCCGGCATTGCAAGTACTAGGGGATGGTGGTGACCAGAAGATTCAATGTGACTGCGACCCGGTGTGGCGTGTTCCTGCTGGCACTGCTGCTGCCCGTCGGTGGCAGCTGGGCCGCCGCGCCGCCTTACCTGGACACGACACTGCCAGCTGCGCAGCGCGCGGCTGATCTGGTCAGTCGCATGACGCTTGAGGAGAAGATCTCCCAGCTCAACAATGACGCCCGGGCCATTCCGCGCCTGCATGTCCCGGCCTACAACTATTGGAACGAGGCGCTGCACGGGGTCGCGCGTGATGGCATCGCCACTGTGTTTCCGCAGGCGATTGGCATCGCGGCCACTTTCGATGTGCCGCTGGTCCATCACATGGGCGAGGATATCGCCGCTGAGGCGCGGGCGAAGTACGACCTGGCACTGCGCAAAGGGGCTGTGACGCTGTACCAGGGGCTGACGTTCTTCTCGCCCAACATCAACATTTTCCGCGACCCGCGCTGGGGCCGCGGGCAGGAAACGTATGGTGAGGATCCGTTTCTAACGGGCCAGTTCGCAGTGGCCTTCATCTCCGGCATGCAAGGTCCGGATCCGGATCATCTCATTGTCGGCACGACCGCCAAGCACTTCGCCGTGCACAGCGGTCCGGAGCCGCTGCGTCACAGTTTTGATGCACAGGCTTCGGCACATGATCTGGCCGATACCTACCTGCCGGCATTTCGTGCCGCGGTGGTCGAGGGCCATGTCGCCTCGGTGATGTGCGTGTACAACGCGGTCAACGGGATTCCCGGCTGCGCCAGCCCCTTCCTGCTGCAAAAAACCCTGCGTGATACCTGGGGCTTCAAGGGCTTCGTCGTGTCCGATTGCAACGCCGTCAATGATATTCATGGCGGCCATCACTATGTGGATAGCGAGGCCGCCGCTGCCGGCGCCGCGCTCAAGGCCGGCATGGACAATGAGTGCACGGTCAAGTTCGGCGCCCATGAGGAGGACTACGCCAAGTACGCCGATGCGCTCGAGCGGGGGCTGATCACGCAGGCACAAGTGGACCGCGCAGTGCAGCGGGCGCTGAGCGTGCGCTTCAAACTGGGCATGTTTGACCCGCCGGATGCGAGCGCAGCTGTGCCGGCGAGTGCCGTGGACAGTCCCGCGCATCGGCAACGTGCGTTGCAGGTGGCACGCGAAAGCATGGTGCTGCTGAAGAACAACGGCATCCTGCCGTTGACCCACGCGCCGGCACGGATCGCCGTCATCGGCCCGCTCGCCGACAGCGTGCGCATGCTGGAGGGCAACTACAACGGAACCCCGTCCCGCGTGACCACCCTCGTGGAGGGCATCCGGCATCAATTCCGCGGTTCGCAGATCGTGTTTGAAGCGGGCACGACGCAGTTCCTGCGTGAACCGGTGCTGGTGCCTGCCACCGCCCTGAGTACCCGGCAGGGAGTTCCCGGATTGACACTGCAGTACTTCGCGAGTGAGGCGCGCGGCGGCGCGGCACTGCTGACCCGGGTGGAGCGCACCGTGAACACCGAAGATGCCGGTCGCAAATTCGCCCGCTGGAGCGGCTGGTTGAGGCCGGCGCAGTCCGGGGATTACAGCATTGGGGTACCAGGCGGCCGCAACCGGCTCTTCCTGGACGGCAAGCTCCTGGTCGACAGCCAGCAGCGTGGCGGTGGCCAGCCGGGCTTCGCAGCTGTGCATCTGGAGCAGGGCCACCGCTATGCCATTACCGTGGACAATTCGCCGGCATTTTCACGCGGCGTGCGTCTGGTGTGGGTGCGCAAGGATCCGGAGGCGCAGGCCAGGGCACTGGAGGCGGCGCGGCACGCGCAGCTGGTGATCGCGGTGGTGGGCATTACGGCCGATCTGGAGGGCGAGGAGTCGGCGCTGGCCATTCCCGGCTTCAAGGGCGGCGACCGGACCAGTCTGGATCTGCCGGCCGAGGAGGAGGCGCTGGTGGAGGCGCTCAAGGGCACGGGCAAACCGCTGGTGGTGGTGCTGGTCAGCGGCAGCGGTCTGGGAGTCAATTGGCTGCAGGCCAATGCGGACGCCATCCTGCAGGCCTGGTATCCGGGGGAAGAAGGGGGCACCGCGGTGGCGGAAACCCTGGCGGGCCGCAACAATCCGGCCGGCAGGCTGCCGGTCACCTTCTACAAGAGCGTCGCCGACCTGCCGGAATTCACCGACTACTCAATGCAGAACCGCACTTACCGTTACTTCGCCGGTCCGGTGCTGTACCCGTTTGGCTATGGCCTCAGCTATTCGCGTTTCAAATACGAGGCTTTGCAGCTGTCCGCCCCCACCCTGACAGCGGGCCAGCCGCTCACGGTTCAGGCGCGGGTCACCAATACCAGCGCGCGCGACGGCGATGAAGTGGCCCAGCTGTACCTGCAGTTCGGGGGTGCGTCGGGAGCGCCGCGGCGTGCGCTGCGTGGCTTTCAGCGGCTGCACCTGCGGGCCGGGGAGTCCCGGACTGTGCGCTTTACGCTGCCCGCGCGGCAGCTCAGCCATGTCAACAATGCGGGGCAGGTCGTGGTCTCGGCCGGCAGTTATGAGGTGAGTGTGGGCGGCGGACAGCCGCAGATCACGCCGAATGTCATCAGCGCGACGCTGACCATCCAGGGGGAACACCGCCTGCCGGATTAGGCTTGCGTGCGGGATCGATCTGGATATAATCACAGTATCTGTATAAATAAACAGGTTCCGATATGTCCGACCTGACACCCCGACAGACCCAGATCCTGCGCCTTATCCAGCACTGCATCGCTGAGAGCGGTATGCCGCCCACCCGGGCGGAAATTGCCCGGGAGCTGGGATTCAGATCCGCCAACGCGGCGGAGGAACACCTGCGGGCTCTGGCGCGCAAAGGGGTGATTGCCCTGGTGCCCGGCACTTCGCGCGGCATCCAGTTGAAGGACACCATGCGCGAGCAGTTCGGGCTACCGCTCATCGGCCGGGTTGCCGCCGGCCGCCCCATCCTCGCAGAGGAAAACATCGAGGCGCGTTACCAGATTGACCCGGCGATTTTTCAGCCCCGTCCGCATTACCTGCTGAAGGTGGTGGGCATGAGCATGAAGAATGCCGGCATTCTCGATGGCGACCTGGTGGCCGTGCACCGTACACCGGATGTGCGCAGTCGCCAGATCGTGGTGGCGCGTCTGGAAAACGAGGTCACGGTGAAGCGCTACCGGCAGGAAGGCTCGGTGGTGTGGCTGATGCCCGAGAATGAGGCCTTCGATCCCATCCGCGTGGATCTGAAGGAAGAGCCGTTGCTCATCGAGGGCATTGTGGTGGGCGTGCTGCGTCAGGGGCGGGCGGCCGGCCTCATGTAGCTTAAGGTTCCTTACGATGACCCCCATTGCACGGCTGCTTGAGCATCCAGCCATCTGGCGCGGCCGCAATGTGGGGCAAAGGGATACGGTATCGACCGGGTTCCCGGCACTGGATGCGCGATTGCCGGGCGGCGGCTGGCCGCAGGCAGCTTTGGTGGAGATCCTGGTCACGCACCTGGGCGGTGGTGAGCTGCAACTGCTCTTGCCGGTGCTGGCCTCCCTGACAAGCCGGGCTATTGCACGCTGGTGTGCGTGGATCGCACCACCTCTGGAACCTTACGCGCCCGCGCTCGCTGCTCACGGTCTGAACCTGGACCATCTGCTTCTGGTGCGCACCGAGACTGCCCCCTGGGCATGTGAGCAGGCGCTGGGTTCGGCTGCATGTGATGTGGTCCTGGCCTGGATCACGCGGCCCTTGCCATCACGCGCCGTGCGTCGTTTGCAGCTTGCGGCACAGCGGGGGCGTGCGCTCGGATTCATCCTGCGTCCGGCCACGGCACGTACGCTTCACGAACCTTCAGGCGCAGCGTTGCGCCTGAGTGTGGAGCCAGCGGATCAGGGTGCGCGCATCACGATCCTGAAGAGCCGAGGCGGACTTGCGGGCACATGGCATCTGAACTTCAACTAGCCCAGGCATCAGGCAATGACACCCATGCCCTAAGTGCTCCCAGGCAGGCCGGACCCGCAGCGCACCCGATCCGGCAGCTGCAACCGCCGCCGCAGCAGACGGCTCTGTGCATCGAACCGCGCGAACTGTGGCTGGCTGTGCACGTACCCGGTTTGATTGCAGATGAACAGCTGGTGCTCAAGCGTCTTGCAAGGTTTGCCCAGCGCTTTACGCCACGGGTCAGTCTCGAACCACCGGATGGATTGCTGCTGGAGATCAAGGGAAGTTTGCAGCTGTTCGGCGGTGTGCAGCGGCTGTATCGCGCTTTCCGGGCGGCATGCGTGGCTGCGGGAGTGCGGCCCATCATGGCCTTGGCGCCTACACCGCTGGCCGCATTGGCGGGTGCGCGTGCCGGGATTGCTCTCAAGGTGCTGGATGAATCGCAGCTGGTGGGCGCTGTTGCGCCGCTGCCGCTGAGCGGGCTGCGCTGGCCGCCGGAGGTGCTGGCGCGGCTGGCAAAAACGGGGGTGCACCTGATCGGCCAGGCATTGCGTCTGCCCCGTGCGGGTTTCGCACGGCGGTTTGGTACCGAGCAGTTGGCCTCGCTGGACCGGTTGGTGGCCCGCAGCGCCGATCTGCGTCTGGGCTTCCAGGCCCCGGAGCGGTTCCGCATGCATCGCAGCTTCACCTACGAGAAGGAGCATCACGCCGCCATCGTGATGGCGCTGACGCCCTTGCTCGAGGAGCTGGGAAGGTTCCTGCAGGCACGTCAGTGCGGTGTCACCGAGATCTCCTGCCAACTGCGGCATCGCCAGGAGCCGCACACCTCCTGCGTGGTCAGACTTGCCGCATCCGAAGCGGATGCGGAGCGTCTCATCGAGTGGTTTGCCCTGCGCCTGGCGACGCTGGTGCTGCCCGGACCGGTACGCGGTTGTGTGCTGCGCACAGGCTTGCTGGTGCCGCACGCACCTGCTGCGGGCTCACTGTGGCAACCCGGCGAACATGGCGGCGGCGGCCATGCCGGATCGCTGACCTTCATCGAACGCCTGCGCGCGCGGCTGGGCACTGCCGCCGTGTATGGCCTGCAGGTGCAGGCCAGCCATCGTCCAGAAGGCGCCTCACGGCAGGTGGCGCTTGAAGTCCTGGGAGCGAAGCGCAAGTCGCCGCCGCTGTCGTGGCCTGGTATGCGGCCCATCTGGATGCTGGCCACTCCGGAGCTGCTATCTGAAATCAGTGGCAGACCGCAGCGCAACGGTCCTTTGCAGCTGCGGGACGGACCTGAGCGCATCGAGACCGGTTGGTGGGAAGGGGGGGAAGTGGCGCGCGATTACTATCGCGCGATCGATGCGCACGGCGTACGCCTGTGGATCTTCCGCGAGCGGCAGGCGCCGCATCGCTGGTTTTTGCAAGGCCTGGCAGGATGAGCGGCTACGCGGAGCTTCACTGTCTCACTCACTTCACCTTCCTGCGCGGTGCCTCGCATCCGGAGGAACTGGTGGAACGTGCGCAGGAGCTGGGCTATACCGCCCTGGCCATCACGGATGAGTGTTCCGTGGCGGGCGTCGTACGGGCCCATATGGCGATCAAGAAGCTTGCGCCACCGGCCCTGAAACTCATCATCGGTGCGGAATTTCGTCTGACCTGCGGGCTCAAGCTCGTGGCCCTGGCCATGAATCGGCAGGGCTACGGGCGATTGTGCAGCCTCATCACCCGCGGCAGGCGTGCTGCGCCGAAAGGCGAATACTCGCTGAGCCGTGCCGATGTCGAGACCTGCCTGGATCAGTGTCTGGTGCTGTGGCTGCCGGGACCGGAGCCGGATCCTGAGACTGCACAATGGCTGCGCCAGCACTTTCCCGGCAGCGCCTGGATTGCAGTGGAACTGCTGCGGGACGCTGCGGACAGTGCGCGTCTCGAGGCTCTGAGGCACATTGGCCGCACCTTCGACCTGCCGCTGGTGGCCAGTGGCGATGTGCACATGCATGTCCGTGAGCGGCGCAGACTGCAGGATGCACTGACGGCGATACGTCTCAATGTGCCGCTCACCGAGGCGGGCCTGCGCCTGTATCCCAATGGCGAACGCCATCTGCGTGAACCGGTGAGACTGGCGCGTTTGTATCCGGCTGAACTGCTGGCGCAGACACTGGTCATCGCGCAGCGCTGCAACTTTTCGTTGCACGAGCTGAAGTATGAATATCCCCAGGAGCTGATCCCCGCCGGCGAGACGCCCGCCACGCATCTGCGCAAGCTGGTGGAGGAGGGTATGGTCATGCGCTGGCCACAAGGCGCACCCCCACAAGCGCGCAGCATCATCGAGAAAGAACTGGCGCTGATCTGCGATCTGGACTACGAGGCCTTTTTTCTGACGGTTCAGGACATTGTTCTCTTTGCACGCCAGGAGGGCATCCTGTGCCAGGGCCGGGGTTCAGCGGCGAACTCGCTGGTGTGCTACTGCCTGGGGATCACTTCACTGGGGCAGAAACTGGACACGCTGGTGATGGAGCGGTTCATCTCGCGCGAACGCCGGGAGCCGCCCGACATCGATGTGGATTTCGAGCACGAGCGGCGCGAGGAGGTCATCCAGTACATCTACCGCAAGTACGGCCGGGAGCGGACCGCCCTGACCGCCACGGTCATCAGCTATCGAGCCCGCAGCGCACTGCGCGATCTGGCCAAGGTCTTCGGGCTCGCTGCAACGCAGGCCCACAAGCTGGCGCGCGTCATGCAGTGGTGGGATCAGGGGATTTCGTCACAGCGTCTGCGGGAAGCGGGCTTTGATCCTGGCAGTCCCAAGCTGCGGCAGATCCTCGAGCTGACGCAGCAGCTGGTGGATTTTCCCCGGCACCTGTCCCAGCATGTGGGTGGCTTCGTGATCTCGGCGGGCCCGCTCTCGCAGCTGGTACCCATCGAGAATGCCACGATGCCTGAGCGCACGGTGGTGCAATGGAACAAGGATGATCTGAATGACCTGGGGCTGCTGAAGGTCGACGTGCTGGCCCTGGGGATGTTGACGGCGCTGCGGCGCGCTTTCGATCTGGTCAATCAACACCGCGGCTCGCAGCTGTCGCTGGGGCAGCTGCCGCAGGATGATCCGTCGGTCTACGCCATGATGTCGCGGGCCGACACCATCGGAGTATTCCAGATTGAATCGCGGGCGCAGATGTCCATGCTGCCGCGCATGCAGCCCAAGACCTTCTACGATCTGGTCATTGAAATCGCCATCATCAGACCCGGCCCCATCCAGGGCGATATGGTGCATCCCTATCTGCTGCGCCGGGCAGGGTTGGAGCAGGTCGATTACCCCGGGCCGGCGGTCCGGGAAGTGCTGGAGCGCACGCTCGGTGTGCCGATTTTCCAGGAGCAGGTCATGCAGCTGGCCATCAAGGCCGCGGGGTTCACGCCGGGGGAGGCAGACCAGCTGCGGCGTTCCATGGGCGCGTGGAAGCGCAATGGCGATCTGCAGGTTTTCCAGGCCCAGATCATCACCGGCATGCTGGAGCGCGGCTATCCGGAGAACTTTGCGCGGCGCCTGTGCAAGCAGATCGAGGGCTTCGGGGAATATGGTTTTCCCGAAAGTCACGCGACCAGCTTTGCCTTGCTGGCATATGACTCCGCGTGGTTGAAGCACTACGAGCCCGCGGCCTTCACCTGTGCGCTGCTCAACAGCCAGCCCATGGGCTTCTACGCCCCGGCGCAGCTGGTGCGCGATGCGAAGGATCATGGCGTCGAGGTGCGCCCCGTGACCATTGCTGACAGTGATTGGAACTGCACCCTTGAGCCGTGCACCCCCCAGCCGGCTTTGCGCCTGGGACTGCGTCTGGTCAAGTCGCTGTCGGAAGCTGCGGCCCGGCGGATCATGGCGGCCCGCAGCGAACGCTGCTTTGCGAATGCGCAGCAGCTTGCCGAGCGCGCGGCGCTCGATCGGGGAGAACTCGAGGCGCTCGCCGCGGCCGGAGCGCTCGCAGCCCTGAGCGGGCATCGTCACCTGGCATTCTGGGAAGTGGCGGGGACGATGCAGCCGCTGCCACTGGCGCCGGGAGATGCCGCAGCGGGGCGCTTCCAGGAAGGGCAACCCTTGCTGCTCGGCCCCACCGAGCAGCAGAACATCCTGGCGGACTTCGCCGCCATCGGCTTGACCCTCGGCCGGCATCCACTGGCCTTGCTGCGTGAGCGCCTGCGGGCGGAAGGGTTGCTGAGCGCCGCGGATCTTGCCGCGCTACCGCATGGCAGTATCGTACGTACCGCCGGCATGGTGCTGATGCGGCAACGCCCGCAGAGCGCCAAGGGCGTGATCTTCATGACCATCGAGGATGAGACCGGTCAGCTGAATCTGATTGTCTGGAAGAGTGTCGGGGAGCAGCAGCGCCGGCCCATGCTCGAGGCGCGCCTGCTGGAAGTGCATGGCAAGTTGCAACGTGAGGGGCCGATCCTGCACCTGGTGGCGCAACGCCTGATAGATCGCACGGCGCTCAGCGGGGGGCTGGATCAGTCCTCGCGGGATTTTCACTAGTGCACGCCCAAGCTACGGGATGCTCAGCGTGACCCCCGTGGCATTGCCGGCACTCATATTGATAGTGTTGGCATAGGGGACTCGGACGAGGGTGCCGGTGGGGTTGGCGGAATTCCAGGCCCAGACTTCCGCGTTATAGACTCCAGGGGCGTAAGTCGTGCTCGAGCTGCCACCGGGTGCCACGGCATTCAAACTCAGGGTGCCCTGGCTGCCGTTCAGATAACCGGTCAAGGCCGCCGATGCCACCAACGCACCGTTGTAGGTGAGGAACAGTTCGGCGTTGTCGTATGCGGAGCTCTGGAGACTGACCGTCCCCTGGATGCTGTTGGCAGCAGTGCCGGTGGGCACCGGTGGGGCTGTCATCGTGAACAGCTGCGTGATCGTCGTGGAGGCAGGCGCGCTGACCGTGCTGCCCAGTGTCGCGGTGCCGTAGGACGGATTGATGGCGCCAATGGAGTAGGTGGCGGCGCCCTGACTGGGGTTCGCCGTGGTCAAAGAGATCGTGCCGCCGGCAACGTAAGTTCCGTATTGCAGTGCGCCACTGGAGAGTTCCTGGTCGGTGGCGAAGACCCCGCTGATCGGATCCACCGCACGCATCTCCACCAGGTAGGGCACTTCCGAAGACAGCGGCAGCGTCTGGTAGAAGCCCACCACGGAACTGCTCGGCACGGCGGGCGTGCTGGTATTGAAATTGACCAGGTACGGCGTCGCCGTTGTCAGGGTCAGCGTGCCCAGTACCGCTGCGGCGCTGCCGGGGGCGGAGTTGGTCACCGGAACGGACTTGACGATCACGGTCTGAATCGTCGGGCCATGAATGACCAGATCGTAGCTGGTCGGCGCGCCGGAGGCTGTCGACAGCGGATACAGATCAAACGTGCCGTCGGAGCCGACACGGGTGGTCTCCACGATGACATGCCGGGTGCCATCGCTGCTGAGGGCCTCGGCAGAGACCTGTACATCCGGTACACCGGCAATCGTCAGCGTCGAGACGTTCGACAGGGAAACCGCGCCCGCGATGGTGCCTGAATATTTGACGTCATAGCTTTGCGGATGCGGGTTGAGTGCGAACGCGGGTTGGCCGCTCAGGGAAATCGGGACCAGATCACGCGTGGCATCGAAATCCACGATGGCCGAGGTGGTCGTCACCACCGGAGAGGAACTGGTGGAGGTCGTGGCGGCGGAGCTGGTGGCCGCTGTCGAAGTACCAATGACGCCTGAAGAGCTGGTGGAGTTACCCCCGATAGAGGAACTCGCCGCCGCGACCGTGAGACCGGTGCTGATGCTGATGCCTTGCGCGGCATTGAAGATGGCCAGCGGCACGGTGTGCGCCACTTCGGAGGTATCCAGATAGTCGACCTCATCGTTGGTGGCAGCACCCGCGCTCGAGGCGGAACTGGTCAGCGGGTCCGTCGAATCGGCGAGGATGATCATGACCTGTCCGTAGGTGCCAGCGCTGAGTTTCAGGTCGCTGGCAAACTGGCTCAGGGTGCCGTTGTTGAGCGTGGCCAGATCGACTGTGTACGGCGTGCTCAGCGGGAATTTGATCCACGACGCATCCGTGGCGGCGGCGGTGGAGCTGGTATTGAACCAGATCTGATTGATGGTCAGGAAGACATGGGTGAATTGCGCCGCGGTGTTGCCCGTGGCCGAGACGCTGGTACGCGACTGGCAGCCTGCCAGCGCCGCCCCGCCCAGCAGCACCGCGAGTGCGGGCAGGCCCCTCCAGCGGGTGGCGATATTCGGCATGACTTGATTCCTATCGACCCGGACCCTGGAGTCAACGGCTCAAATTAAGACACGTTGACCCGCATGAGGGTTCGAATATTGACGTAATTTCACCTGCCGGGGCGGGTTGAGTCAGCGCCGGGTCTTGCGGCCACCCCTGCGGGAGCCGTCACCGATGTCGTAATCGTCGAAATCGCTGGTGAGCTCCGCGGTGAGTTTATCCTCCCGCATGCGCTCCAGGCGCCGCCACGGCGGCTCCCCGCTGCGCTGCGCTCTTTTCTTCGCGAGGTCGAGGTCCTTGGTCACCTGATCGAGGTCGACATCGGCTTCCTCAGCCGGCGGCTCATCGATCTCCTCGCCCTCAAATTCCTCGGCTTCGCCCTTTTCGCTCATGGCCCATCAACCATCTGAGTCGTTGGTGCGGATTCTAGTGGATGAGCTCGTTCATCTGGAAGATGGGCAGCAGCATTGCAAAAACAATGCCCATCACGAACACTCCCATGAGCACGATCAGGCCGGGACCCAGCAGCCCTACAATGGCGGTCAGCAACCCGTCGAGCTCGCGTTCCTGGCTAATCGACGCGCGTTCCAGCATGTTCTCCAGTTCACCGCTGGACTCACCGCTTTGGATGAGATGGATGGTCATGGGCGGAAACAGCCTGCTGATCGCCAGCGATCGCCCGATGGAGGCCCCTTCGCGCACCCGCAACGAAGCCTCCGCCACGGCATCGCGCATCGGCAGGTTGGTGACCACCTCGCCGGCGATGCGCAGGGCGTCCAGCACCGGCACTGTGGCGCCCGTGAGGATGCTCAGGGTGCGCGTGAAGCGGGCAGTGTTGAAGCCGCGCACCAGTTTGCCCATCAACGGCAGTCGCAGCTGCAGCATGTGATAGCGACGTTTGGGGCCGGGCTTGGCGAGCCAGCGCGACAGCAGGATGAAGCCCACCACGCCGATGATCAGGATATAGATGCCACGCAGTCGCAGGAAATCACTGACGCTGATCAGCAGCCGCGTCATGATGGGCAGCTGCGCATGGCTGGACGTGAAGACGTTCACCACCTTCGGCACCACGTAGACCAGCAGTCCGGCGACGATCACGACGCACATCACCGTCAGCGCAATCGGATACAGCATGGCGCCCAGGACCTTCTGCCGCATCTCCTCACGGGACTCGGTGTAGTCCGCCAGCCGCTCCAGCACCGTGTCCAGGTGTCCGGCCTGCTCGCCGGCCGAAACGGTGGCGCGGTAGATTTCCGGGAAGATGCGCGGGAAGTCCGCGAAGCCATCGGCGAGGGTATGGCCCTCCATGACCTTGGCGCGCACCCCGAGCACGATGCTCTGCACCCGCTGCTTCTCGGTCTGCTCGGAGACGGCGAGCAGGGATTCCTCCAGCGGCAGGCCCGCTTTCACCAGCGTCGCCAGCTGTCGGGTGAACAGCGCCAGGTCGGTGGCCGAGACCCGCCGGGCGAGGGAGAAGCTGCGCTTCTGGGATTTCTCCTGCTCCGAGACCGCGGTCACGGTGACCGGGAGCAGTTGCCGTTCCCGCAGCAACTGGCGCACATGACGGGGAGTGTCGCCTTCGACGATGCCGCGGCTCTCGCGACCGCCGGTATCCACCGCGGTGTATTCGAATGCGCCCATGGCTTGCCTAGTCCTCGCGCGTCACGCGCAGGATTTCCTCCAGCGTCGTTTCCCCGCGCAGCACCCGCGCCCGGCCGTCATCGCGGATCGAGGGGGTGAGGATGCGGGCATGGCGTTCCAGCTCCTGTTCGGCGACGCCATCGTGAATCATGGTGCGCATCTGGTCATCGACCATGACCAATTCGTAGATGCCACTGCGGCCCCGATAGCCGTTGTGACTGTTTCCCGGGCGGTACAGCGTGGGCGCCGGCGCATCCGGCTTCAGGTTCAGTAACCGCCGCTCGTACTCACCGGCCTTGAAGGTCTGCCGGTTGTCCGGATTGAGCACGCGCACCAGGCGTTGGGCGACGACGCCAATGAGACTGGAAGAGAGCAGGAAGGGCTCGATGCCCATGTCCCGCAGCCGCGTCACCGCACCCACGGCGGTATTGGTGTGCAAGGTGGAGAGCACCAGATGACCGGTGAGACTGGCCTGCACAGCGATCTGTGCGGTCTCCAGGTCGCGGATTTCGCCGATCATCACCACATCCGGATCCTGCCGCAGAATGGCGCGCAGCCCGCGGGCGAAGGTCATCTCCACCTTGGTGTTGACCTGGGTCTGCCCGATGCCATCGATGTAGTACTCGATGGGGTCCTCGACCGTCATGATGTTGCGGGAATTGTCGTTGAGGCGCTCCAGCGCCGCATACAAAGTGGTCGTCTTGCCGGAACCGGTGGGTCCGGTCACCAGCAGGATGCCGTGCGGCTTGTGAATGAGCTCATCGATGAGCTGCCCCGTGGTCGGGTCCATGCCCAGTGCGCTCAAATCCAGCCGGCCGGCCTGCTTGTCCAGGATACGCAGCACGACGCGCTCGCCATGCCCGCTGGGAATGGTCGACACGCGCACGTCCACCGCGCGACCCGCGATGCGCAGGCTGATGCGCCCATCCTGGGGCAGGCGCTTTTCGGCAATATCCAGCTTGGACATCACCTTGACGCGCGAAACGACCAGCGGTGCCACGGCGCGCTTGGACTGCAGCACCTCACGCAGGACGCCATCGACGCGGAAGCGCACGACCAGCCGGTTTTCAAACGGCTCGATGTGGATGTCCGAGGCATTCTCTTTGACCGCCTGGGTCAGCACCGCGTTGATGAGCCGGATGATGGGCGCATCGTCGTCGGCCTCCAACAGATCGGTCTGCTCGGGCAGCACCTGAGCCAGGTGCATCAGGTCCTCGGTGCCCTCGAAGCCGCCCACGGCATCCATGGCGTTGGTGGCCCCCGTCTCGTAGGCCTGCCGCAGCAGAGCGTCAAAGGTCGCCTCGTCCACCCGTTGAATGCGCAGGGGCAGGCGCAGGTAGCGTCGCACTTCGGCCAGCGCCTGCGGCGATGCGACGCCGCGCACCGTACACATCATCACCCCGTCCACGACCTCACCGACCAGGACACCGTGCCGCTTCGCGAACGCGAAGGAGATCCGCTTGTCTACGGCTGTCGGTGCTGCGACGGCGGCGGCTTCGGTCATTTTTGTGCCTGCGGCGCCGAGGAGGGCGTCGCCGCAGCGGCGGCCGCAGCGGCATTGCTGCGTGCCTCGGCATCGATCTCGCGCTGCGCCTTCTCGGCCGCGCGCTCGCGTTCCTGTTCAGTGATCGGCGCCTTGGGCGTCGAACCCGGCGGCGGCGGCGGCGGGGGCGGCGGCAGCAACGGGGGCTTCACGCCGGGCAGCAGCGGGATCTCACCTCTCTCGCCCTGGCTGACCGCCCGTTGCTCCTCGCGGATGAAGTTGTACTTGGAGTTGGTCTCGGTCGACATCTCGGTGGCGTCATGCATGATCTGAGGGCGGATGAAGACCATCAGATTGCTCTTGGTCTGGGTGGCCGAATGATCCTTGAACAGTTCGCCCAGGATCGGAATGCTGCCCAGGAAGGGTACGCGCGTCTCGGTATGGTCGTATTCATTGCTGATCAGGCCGCCGATCACAATGATGCCGCCGTCTTCGATCAGCACGTTGGTGGAGATCTCACGCTTGCTGGTGGTGGGGTTGACGGCGGTGCTGGCACTGGGGAGCACACTGGAGCTCTCGATGTCGATCTTCAGCACGATGGCGTCGCCCTCGTTGATCTGCGGCGTCACTTTGAGGATGGTGCCCACCTCCTCGTTCTGGATGGTCTGGAACGGGCTCACCGCGCCGCCGGAAGTTCCCGTGTTGGTGTACTGACCGGTGACGAAGGGCACCTCCTCGACGGCCTTCAGGGTGGCTTCCTGATTGTCCGTGGTCAGCGCCGAGGGGGTGGCGATCACATTGGTACTCGTGTCGCTGCGCAGGGCGCGCAGCATGGCGGCGAAGCTGATGCCGCTTTGCGCGACCCGGCCGAGGGCCACCGTGGTGCCGTTCTCCAGCGCGGAGCTGATGCTGGTCGGATTGCTGATGGCATTGGCCAGATCCACCAGGCTGGCCCCGCCCACCGGCGTCAGGAAGGTCGCGCCGGGGATCGTCGTACCGTTGTTCTCCCCCCACGTGGCCCAGTTCACACCCAGCTCGGAAGACTTGGTCAGATCGACGTCGACAATGATGGCTTCCACCAGCACCTGTGGGTGGCGGATGTCGAGTTGGTCGACGATGGCGTTGATCTGCCGCATCACCTTCGGCGGCGCCGTGATCACCAGCGCGTTGTTGGTGGGGTCGGACCAGATCTGGGAGTTCTTGGTCTCCTGGGCCGTAGGCGTCGTGCCGCCCGCGGCCCCGCCGGCACCCGCGGCGGCCGCGGCCACGCCCGTGAGCTGCTCCTTGAGTTTCGCCGCCAGCTTGTCCGAATCGGCGTAGTGCAGGTAGCGCACCTGCGTATCGCCGCCGTTTTGCTGGGGCGTATCCATATGGGCGATCAGCACCTTGGCACGCAGCCGTGCCGCCGGCTCACCACTGATCAGCACGCTGTTGGAGCGCTCGTCAGCGACCAGTTTCAAGGGTTGAACGCCGGGCTCCTGCTGGGCCTGAGCACCCTGGTACAGGCTGGTGAGTACGCGCACCACCTCGGTGGCCGAAGCATTCTGCATCGGCACGACTTCCACATCGGCATCGCCCACCTGATCGATGCGCGCGATGATTTTCATGATCCTGGCGACGTTCGAGGCATGGTCGGTGATGATGATCATGTTCGCCTGGCTGTAGGCGTTGACCTGTCCGGTCGTGGGCACCAGGGCCCGCAGCACCGTGACCAGCTGCGTCGCGCTCACGTTCTTGACCGGGATCACCTGGGTGATGGTCTGATCCGAAGTGGGACTCACATGGTCCTGCAGATCCTCGGTCCCGGGATAGAAACGCTGGTTGGCGTCGGGAATGATCTTGATGGTGCCGGCCGCACCGGGCACCGCGATGTAACTATGCACCTGCAGGATGGACAGGAAGATCTGGTAGAAAGTCTCCGCATTGACCGGCGTGGAGGACAGCACGGTCACCTGGGCGCGCACCCGCGTATCGATGATGAAGGTCTTGTGGGTGGCCGCGGCCACCGCTTCCGCGATCTCGCCCAGGTCCGCATTGCGGAAGTTCAGGGTGTAGCGGGCGTCGTCGCGTCTGCTGGCCGGGGCGCTGCCGGGCAGCGGCGTCGTGCGCGGCGCGGCATTCGCGGGCGCGCCGGCCTGCGCCCGTGCCAGGCCCGGGGCTGCCAGGGGCGCGAGGGCCAGCAGCAAGGCACAGCTGGCCAGGAGCCTGCGGAGGGACTTGCCGTGCCTGGGAAATTCAGAAAATGTCATCGAAGGTATTCCTTGGGGCTGGAGGCGCCGCGCGGCGCCTAACGACTTCCGGGCGGGGCACCCGGCTCAGAGGCGGTAGCGCCCGCCGCATCCGGGCCGCTATTGCCGATCTGTTCGGCCTCGCTGGCGATCGTCGACATATTCAGGGTGATATCTTGCTGCTGGCCGTTACGCATTACCGTGACGCGTGCCTGATCCGAGTTGCCCATGCTGGCGAAAATGTCGTTGCCCCGCGTCGGGTCATCCAGCGCGGTGCCATTGATTGCCAGGACCAGGTCCCCATTGCGCAGCCCAAGCGTGGCAAAGGCCTTGGCGTTGCGACCGGGATAGACCCGGTAGCCCCGCAGTTTGCCTTCCGCGAAAACCGGCTGCGGCCTTAGGACATCGGAAATCAGGCCCGGTTCGTTGGAAATGACGCGCTGCACACGATCCACGGCCGAGGGGCCGGGCGGCGGCGGCGGTGCGCCCGCCCCGGGAGTGATCTTGTGCGGCAGCAACAGCGCCTCGATGATGCCATTGCGCTCCAGCAGCACCCGGTCGGTGTAGATGGCATGCAGCTGCGCATTACCGGGCAGCTGGCGGCCGACGGCGTAAATCTTCGCATTGGTGGCGGTCGTGCCGATAATGGCCAGGCCGTCCTTGGGGTCGGTGGCGGCAATGGTGCCCGTCAGGACCAGCGGCATATTGGTCTGGGGCGCATTGGCATCGTCCACCAGCGGCGCGGGCGCCGCGCCGAACAGGTGGCCACTGGTCAGGGCCGTCAGGTCGAGCTGGGGATGGGCGGCGGCATGTGCCAGGACCTGTGGCGCAGGCAGCTGGCCGCCGCCGCTGCCGGCCAGGCGGGTGAGGATGACAGCGGCCTGGACACCCAGGGCGGCGGCCAGGACCCATACGGCCACTTGTGGGGCATGCGTGACCCACTCGGTGCGCGATGCGGGCAGGCCTGCTCCCCCGAGCCACGAAACAGTGCTCATAGTCGAACTTGCCCCTCAGGAGTGAAGGCCACAGCGGGGGCAGCAGTCCCCGGCGGCATTGTGGCAGGTCGTGCAATCATAATGGGGCTTCGCTTTCGCTCTCAAGCAATTGTTTTCCAATTAGTTTCACTGTGGCCGTTTGACGACAGTATTGAGGCCTTGTGCTGGGGTTTTGCTGACCCTATAAAGAGACCATGTCGGATCCGTTTCCCGCCCGCCACGATGGCGGCGTCGTCGTCGAAGAGGCGCGCCCTAAAGTCAAGCAACCGCCTCTCTACCAGGTGGTCTTACTCAATGATGATTACACCCCGATGGAGTTTGTCGTCGACGTCCTGGAAAAGTTCTTCAGTCTGAACCGACCGGCCGCAACTCGGATCATGCTGGAGGTGCATACCAAGGGTAAGGGCGTATGTGGGGTCTTTACCTTCGAGATCGCAGAAACTAAGGTGGCACAGGTCACAGGATATGCGCGGGATAATCAACACCCATTGATGTGTACTCTGGAAGAGGCGTAGGGAACCACAACTTGCTTAACCCGACAGGGTTGCAGAAGGCGTAGTCAACGTGTTGTCCAACGAGCTTGAATACTGTCTGAACGACGCGTTCCACCAGGCGCGCGAGGCTCGCCATGAGTATCTGACCGTCGAGCACCTGCTGCTGGCGATTCTGGATACCGCCAAGGTGCGCGAGATCCTCAAGGCCTGCGGCGCCGATCTCGCCAAGCTCAAACAGGAGCTTAAGGATCACCTCGAGCAGTCCACCCCGAAGCTCGATGAGGCCGAGGACAACGAGGTGCAGCCGACACTGGGATTCCAGCGCGTGTTGCAGCGCGCGGTGTTCCATGTGCAGTCCAGCGGCAAGAAGGAAGTGGGCGTTGGCAATGTGCTGGTGGCCATCTTCGGCGAAAAGCAAAGCCACGCGGTGTACCTGCTGAACCGGCAGAACGTCTCGCGCCTGGATGTCGTCAACTACCTCTCCCACGGGCTCTCGAAGATTGCCGAGGAGAAGACCGACAAGGAGGAGGGGGCCGCCGAGGGGGAACGAGAGGCTGAAGGCGGTGGCAGTGCGCTGGACAAATATGCCACCAACCTCAATCGCCTGGCGCAGGAAGGCCATATCGATCCGCTGATCGGTCGCAAGCTCGAGGTGGAACGCACCATCGAGATCCTGTGCCGGCGCCGCAAGAACAATCCGCTGTATGTCGGCGAGGCCGGCGTGGGCAAGACCGCCATCGCTGAAGGCCTGGCGCGGCTCATCGTCGAGGGCAAGGTCCCCGAGGTGCTCTCCGACTGCACCATCTATTCGCTCGACATGGGTTCGCTGATCGCGGGCACCAAGTACCGCGGGGACTTCGAGAAGCGTCTCAAAGGCGTGATCACGGAGCTGAAAAAGATTCCCGGGGCGATCCTTTTCATCGATGAGATCCACACGGTGATCGGCGCCGGCGCCGCCTCCGGTGGCGTGATGGACGCCTCCAATCTCATCAAGCCGGTGCTCACCAATGGCGAGCTGCGCTGCATCGGCTCGACCACCTACCAGGAATATCGCGGCATCTTTGAAAAGGACCACGCCCTCGCCCGGCGCTTCCAGAAGATCGACGTGGTGGAGCCGACGGTGTCGGAGACCATTGAGATTCTGCAGGGTCTGAAACCGCGCTTCGAGGAGCACCATTCCATCAAGTATGCGGACGAAGCCCTGGTTGCCGCCGCGGAGCTGGCCGCCCGCCATATCAACGAGCGGCACATGCCGGACAAGGCCATCGATGTGGTGGACGAGGCCGGAGCGCGCCTGCGTCTGAAGCCCGTAGGCGAGCGTGAATCCACGGTCCTGGTGCATCACATCGAGGATGTGGTGGCGCGCATGGCGCGGATTCCGGCCAAGAACGTGTCCTCCTCGGACCGCGAAGTGCTGAAGACCCTGGAGCGCAATCTGAAGCTGGTGATCTTTGGCCAGGACAAGGCGATCGAGGCCCTGGCATCTTCCATCAAGATGGCCCGCTCGGGGCTGGGCGATCAGCACAAGCCGGTCGGCAGTTTCCTGTTCGCGGGCCCCACCGGCGTGGGCAAGACCGAAGTCACGCGCCAGCTGGCCATTGCCATGGGTATCGAGTTCATCCGCTTCGACATGTCCGAGTACATGGAACGGCACACCGTCTCGCGCCTCATCGGTGCGCCTCCCGGCTATGTCGGCTTCGATCAGGGCGGCCTGCTGACCGAGGCGATCGCCAAGCATCCGCACTGCGTGCTGCTGCTGGATGAGGTCGAGAAGGCACATCCGGATGTTTTCAATCTGCTGCTGCAGGTCATGGACCATGGCACGCTGACCGACAACAACGGTCGCAAGGCGGATTTCCGCCACGTGATCATTGTCATGACCACCAATGCCGGCGCGCAGGAGATGAACCGGCCCGCCATCGGCTTCACGCACGCCGACAATGCGAGCGATGGCATGGAGGCGGTGCGACGGCTGTTCTCGCCGGAGTTCCGCAATCGCATCGATGCCATCATCCAGTTCGGTTCATTGGATGCGGCGACCATCGAGCGGGTGGTGGACAAGCTCATCGTCGAAGTGGAGGCGCAGCTGGAGCAGAAGGGCGTGCAGCTGACCCTGGACGATGCCGCGCGACACTGGATCGCCCTCAAGGGGTACGACCCGAAGATGGGCGCGCGGCCCATGGCGCGGGTCATCCAGGAATTCATCAAGCGGCCGCTGGCGGAGGAACTGCTCTTTGGGCGGCTGGTGGGCGGCGGCAATGTGCGGGTCACGGTGGCCGAGGACGAATCAAAACTCGCCCTGGACGTGCAACCTACCCAGCAGGTGGTGCCGGCTTAAGGTGCGAAGGCCTAGCGGCCGCGGTAGATGATGCGACCCTTGGACAGGTCGTACGGGGTCATTTCCACTGTGACCGCATCCCCGGTGAGGATACGGATGTAATTCTTGCGCATCTTGCCCGAGATGTGCGCGGTCACGATATGACCGTTCTTGAGCTTTACCCGGAAAGTAGTATTAGGCAAAGTCTCGACGACTTCGCCCTCCATCTGAATCGCATCTTCTTTAGACATTGGGGCGCGGATATTGCACAAACACTGGTGGCATTGCAATGTGCTCGCGCAACAGAGCCTGAAATTGGGCCCTGGAGATCTGCCGGCTGCCCATGCTTTGCAGGTGCCGCGACGGTAATTGGCAGTCAATGACCACCACCCCCTCTGATCGGCAGTACTCGACCAGCCGGGACAGGGCGGCCTTGGAGGCGTCGCGCTCGCGGCTGAACATCGACTCGCCGAAGAACACGTTCCCCAGGCGAATGCCGTACAGACCCCCGGCCAGGCTGTCGTTCAGCCAGGTCTCGAAGCTGTGGGCATGCCCCAACCGGTTCAATTCCAGATATGCGGCGCGCATTTCCGGCAGCAGCCAGGTGCCCGGGCTGCGGGCGCGGGGTGCCGCGCAACCGTCGATGACCCCCGGGAAGTCCTGATCGATCGTCAGCCTGAAGCCGCGATTGCGCAGCGTCTTGGCGAGGCTGCGCGTGAGCCGGAACTCCTCCGGCATCAGCACGGCGCGTGGATCCGGTGACCACCACAGCACCGGCTGGCCTGCGGAGTACCAGGGGAAGATGCCGCGCTGATAGGCCGCCAGCAACCGCTCGGTGGACAGATCCCCGCCTGCGGCGAGCAGTCCCGCCGGATCATCCAACGCCCCTTCCGTCGGCGGGAAGCGACCGGGCGGATCCGTCGGCGACAGCCAGGTGATGGTTTTCATGTCGCGCGGCGATAGGGCACGTGTTCGCCCACCTGGGTGGCATAGGCGTCCACCGCCGCGCCCTCGCGCACCAGGTAGTCCCGGACCGCTGAGCGGAATCGCCGGTCGCCGATATGGTGTGCCGACCAGGTGAGCGTCGGGGAGAAGCCCCGCGCCACCTTGTGTTCACCCTGGGTGCCCGGTTCAAAGCGCTGGATACCCCGCTCGATGCAGAATTCGATGCCCTGGTGGTAACAGGTCTCAAAGTGCAGGCTGTGGTATTCGGCGGCTGCGCCCCAGTAGCGCCCGTACAGCGCCTCCTGGCACCAGAAAAACACGGCGGCCGCCACGGGTCTGGACCGGTGCATGGCAACCTTGAACATCAGTCCCTCGCCCAGCGTGCGCGCGACTTCGCTGAAAAATGCCCGCGACAGGTAAGGCTCATGGCCATGACGCAGGAAGGTGCCGCGGTGAAAGTCATACACCGTATCGAGCAGCGCCTCGCCGATGTCGTGGCCGAAGCGGGTCTGAAAATGGATGCCCGATTCCTGCACCCGGCGCCGCTCGCGCCGCGCCTTCTTGCGCTTCTCGGCCGTGAAGGTCGCCAGATACTCCTCGAAGTCGCGGTATTGCTGGTTGGTCCAATGGAACTGGCAGTCCCGACGCAGCAGCCATCCTGAGCGTTCAAATGCCTCGCGATCTGGCTCGCCGAAGAACAGCGCATGCGCCGAGGACAGGTGGCTGTCGGTGGTGAAGTCCTCGATGGCCGTGGCCAGACGGCGCCGCACCGTGGGGCCGTCAAGATCCGGCCGCACCAGCAGCCGCGCGCCCGTGGCTGGCGTGAAGGGCACGCACACTGACAGTTTCGGGTAGTAGTTGCGCCCGATGTGCGTATAGGCCTCGGCCCAGGAGAAATCGAATACAAACTCGCCGTACGAGTGCGACTTGATGAAGGCCGGTGCCGCGGCCGCCAGTCCCGACGCATCGTGCAGCGTGATATAGGCGGGGGTCCAGCCACTGGCCACCTCCACACAGCCCGTGTGCTCCAGGGCTGCCAGGAACTCGTGCCGCAGAAAGGGTACCTCGGTGCCCGCCAGGGCATTCCAGGCTTGCGCCTCCAGCTCATCGATACTGTGGTGCTGGCGGGCGAGCATGGCCTTCAGCTGTGACCGTGAGTGCCGTGACTCTCGAGGTAGCGGTCCGCATCCAGCGCCGCCATGCAGCCGGAACCGGCGGAAGTGATGGCCTGCCGATAGACGTGGTCGGCCACATCACCGGCGGCAAAGACCCCGGGAATGCTGGTCGCCGTCGCGTTGCCCTGGTTGCCGCTTTCCACCTGGATGTAGCCATCACGCATATGCAGTTGGCCATCGAAGATCTGGGTGTTGGGGGAGTGGCCGATGGCGATGAACACACCGGTCACGGGGATCACCTGGTGGTCCTGACTCGAGCTGCCATGCACCTTCAGGCCGCTGACGCCCTGGCCATCATCCAGCACCTCTTCGACGGCATGATTCCAGAGAATGGCAACCTTGCCGGCGCGTTCCTGGGCGAACAGCCGCTCCTGCATGATCTTTTCCGCGCGCAGCTTGTCCCGGCGATGGACCAGCGTCACATGCTCCGTGATATGGGACAGGTACAGCGCCTCCTCGACCGCGGTGTTGCCACCGCCGACGACTGCGACTCGCTGGCCACGGAAAAAGAAGCCATCACAGGTCGCGCAGGCGGAGACTCCGCGGCCGCGGTTGCGTTCCTCGGAAGGCAGGCCCAGGTACTTGGCGGTGGCTCCCGTGGCGATGATCAGGGCGTCGCAGGTGTACTGCCTGGAATCGCCTTCCAGGCGGATCGGCTGCTCGGTCAGGTGCGCCTTGTTGATATGGTCGTGCACGATGTCCGTGGCAAAGCGTTCGGCGTGGCGGCGCATACGTTCCATCAGGGCCGGACCCTGCAGTCCCTCCACATCCCCCGGCCAGTTATCCACATCGGTGGTGGTCATCAGCTGGCCGCCCTGATGCAATCCGGTGATCAGCAGCGGCGCGCGGTTGGCCCGGGCGGCATACACCGCGGCGCTGTAGCCGGCGGGCCCGGAGCCCAGAATGATCAGGCGGCTGTGCCGTGTAGTCGACATGTATAATCGTCCTGTAGCGAATTTCCATTGTTGCATGGGTCCTGGAGCTCACGAAATCAAGCTCCTACGCAGGCATCACCCACCCAAGGATACATTTTGGCCGAGTCGACCGCGCAAGCCCGGGGAGGCAATCGTTTTTCTGCCACGGTCAACCGCGGGCTGCGCGAAAGCGCGGTCATCGCACTGGCGGTGGCAGGCCTGGTGCTGCTGGTGGCCCTGGCCACCTATAACGCCGCTGACCCGAGTTTCTCCCGCCTCACCGACTCGACCAGCGTCCATAACCGCATCGGGCCGGTGGGCGCCTGGTTCGCCGATCTCTTGTTTTTCATATTCGGCCGGCCGGCCTTTCTGTTCCCGGTGATGATCGGGCTGGTCACCTGGGAGCTGTTCCGCAGTGGCCGCAGGGGCGAACAATCCTCGCGCGCCAACACCGCGGTACGCATCGCCGGCTTTGTCCTGCTGCTGGTGGCCAGCTGCGCGCTGGCCACCCTGCACTGGTCAGGCAGCGGGCTGCCCCAGACCGCCGGTGGGGTCATCGGCAAGCTGGTGGGTAACGGCCTGGGCTCCGGGCTGGGCTTCTTGGGCGCGACGCTGCTGATGCTGGCGGCCTGGATGGCAGGAGCTTCCCTGTCACTCGGAGTGTCCTGGCTCACGGTCATGGACCGCCTGGGAGCCTGGAGCTGGGGCGCGGTCGCGCTGGTGCGCACGAAGCTCGCCTCACGCCGGGAGGCCGCCGAGGGGCGGGGCCGGCGCGATGCCCGCAAGGTCAATGTCGAGACCGAGCAGAAGAAGGCCGCGACCCGCAATCCCACCCGCATCGAAGCCCCGCCCGCGGCGGTGCCCAAGAGCGAGCGGGTGGAGAAGGAGCGCCAGGTACCGCTGTTCGCCGCGGCCAAACCCGGTGAGCTGCCGCCGCTGAATCTGCTCGATGACCCGCCGCCGCATAAACCGCTGTACGCCCCGGAGGCCCTGGAGGCGATGTCGCGGCTGGTGGAGATCAAGCTGCGCGATTTCGGGGTGGAAGCCGAGGTGGTCGCGGTGCAGCCCGGACCGGTGGTCACGCGCTTCGAGCTGCGGCCGGCGCCCGGGGTCAAGGCCAGCCAGATCACCACCCTCGCCAAGGACCTGGCCCGTGCGCTGTCGGTGATGAGCGTGCGCGTCGTTGAAGTCATCCCGGGCAAGTCCGTGATGGGCCTGGAGATCGCCAATGAGAAACGCGAACTGGTCACCTTAGGGGAGATCCTGCGCTCCAAGGCCTACGATGATGTGGCCTCGCCGCTGGCACTCGCGCTGGGCAAGGACATTGCCGGTCAGGCGATGGTCGCAGATCTTGCCAAGATGCCGCACCTGCTGATTGCGGGTACCACCGGATCGGGCAAGTCTGTCGGCATCAACGCCATGGTGCTGTCGCTGCTGTACAAGGCGACCGCCGAGCATGTGCGACTGATCATGATCGACCCGAAGATGCTGGAGCTGTCGGTCTACGAAGGCATTCCGCATCTGCTCGCGCCGGTCGTCACCGACATGAAGCAGGCCGCCAACGCGCTGCGCTGGTCGGTCGCCGAGATGGAACGGCGCTACCAGCTGATGGCGGCCCTTGGGGTGCGCAATATCGGCGGCTTCAACAAGCTGGTGCGCGAGGCCAACGAGAAGGGCAAGCCCATCCTGGATCCGGTGCTCATCCAGCGCGCCTCCAACGACCCGTCGATCGATCAGTCGAAGATCCCGCATCTTGAGCCGTTGCCCTACATCGTTGTGATCATCGATGAACTGGCTGATCTGATGATGATCGTCGGCAAGAAGGTGGAGGAACTCATCGCGCGTCTCGCGCAAAAGGCCCGCGCTTCCGGCATTCATCTGATCCTGGCGACGCAACGACCCTCGGTGGATGTCATCACCGGACTGATCAAGGCCAATATTCCCTGCCGTATTGCCTTCCAGGTTTCGGCAAAAGTGGATTCCCGCACCATCCTTGACCAGATGGGTGCCGAGACTCTGCTGGGTCATGGCGACATGCTGTATCTGCCTTCCGGCACGTCCATGCCGACACGCTGTCACGGCGCCTTCGTCTCCGATGCGGAAGTGCATCGCGTGGTTGAAGCCCTGAAGCGCGCAACGCCGCCGAACTATGTGGAGGAGGTGCTGTCGGGGCCGTCGATTCCCATTCCGGGATTTCCTGACGAGGATGCGGAGGGTGGGGTGCTGGGCGGTGAATCCGAATCGGACGCCCTGTATGACGAGGCAGTGAAGATCGTGACCCAGGAGCGCAAGCCATCCATTTCCTATGTGCAGCGGCGTCTGAAGATTGGCTACAACCGTGCAGCGCGCCTGCTCGAGGCCATGGAGAACGCAGGAATCGTGGGTCCGCTGCAATCAAACGGTGCCCGCGAAGTGCTGGCGCCGCCACCTGCGGGTGGCTGAGTTGACCCGCCGCACGATTTGGTGGCGTCGGTTTGCTGTGTGCTTCTGCATGGTCGTATTCCCGGCGATCGCGTCTGCGGCACAAAGTCCGCACACCATCCTGGACACCTGGCTGCAGGGCCTCACCTCCCTGCGCACGCAGTTCACGCAGACCATCAAGGATGCGCAGGGCCACCAGACTGATCAGACCCACGGTGAGCTGCTGGTGCTGCGGCCGGGACGCTTCCGCTGGGAATCCCACGATGACCCCGGCGCAAGCGGGGCCGGTTCCGGCAGTGCCGCTGCGGCTGACTCCGGGCAGGTGCTGGTCGCCGACGGGCGCAACGTCTGGTTTTATGATCGCGACCTGCAGCAGGTGACGGTCAAACCTGCCGATGCCGCACTGTCCGCGACGCCGATCATGCTGCTGTCCGGGGGCGCCGAGGCCAGCCACGCCTTTGATATCAGCGATGCAGGATCCAAGGATGGCTTGACCTGGCTGCGCGTGAAGCCGCGCGCCGCCCAGGCGGACTTTCGCCAGGCGCTGCTGGGTTTTGCGGGCAGCGAGCTGCGACAGATGATTCTCGAGGACAAGCTCGGGCAGGTGGCCACCCTGACCTTTGAGCATTCGCAACGCAATGCGCCAGTAGCGGTGGCTGAGGTCTCCTTCACGCCGCCCAAGGGTGTGGACGTGATCGGAACCCCAAGCAAATGACGGCCTGGGATGGGCGGGCGGACGCAGCGCTGCGGCCGCTTGCCGATCGCATGCGTCCACGCACTCTGGATGAGTTTGTCGGCCAGGCGCAGCTGCTGGCGCCGGGCAAGCCGTTGCGGCAGGCGGTGGAGGGCGGCCACCTGCATTCCATGGTGCTATGGGGACCGCCGGGCACGGGTAAGACCACCCTGGCGCGACTCATCGCCGGGCGCGCCCAGGCCCAGTTCCTGGGCCTCTCGGCCGTGATGGCGGGCGTCAAGGACATCCGCGCCGTGGTGGAACTGGCACGCCAGGAGCGCAAGGCGAACGGCCGGCCGACCGTGCTGTTTCTGGACGAGGTGCATCGCTTCAACAAGGCGCAGCAGGACACCTTCCTGCCGTACCTGGAAGACGGCACGCTGATCTTCATCGGTGCGACCACCGAGAATCCCAGCTTTGAAGTCGTGAGCGCGTTGCTGTCACGCGCCCGGGTCTATGTGCTGAAGGCGCTGGGTATCGAGGACCTGGTGGGTGTGCTGAACGCGGCATTGGGCGACAGTGAGCGGGGGTTGGGATCAGAACAGCTGCGCGCGCAGCCCGAGGCGCTGGATCTCATCGCCCGCGCGGCCGACGGGGATGCACGTCGCGCACTCAACATGCTGGAACTGGCCACAGGCCTCGTGGACGGGCCGGGTGGTGCGCTGACGGTCGCGATCGCGCAGGAGGTCGCCAGTGGTGGCCGACGCCGCTTCGACAAGGGCGGGGACCAGTTCTATGACCAGATTTCCGCCCTCCATAAATCGGTTCGCGGCACCGATCCGGATGCTGCCCTGTACTGGCTGGCGCGCATGCTGGACGGGGGCTGCGACCCCTTGTACGTGGCCCGCCGCGTGGTGCGCATGGCAGTTGAGGATATCGGCCTGGCTGATCCCAGGGCTTTGCGTCTGACACTGGATGCCTGGGAGACCTACGACCGGCTCGGCAGCCCCGAAGGGGAACTGGCGATCGCCGAGGCGGTGCTGTATCTGGCCTGTGCCCCCAAAAGCAATGCCGTATATGTCGCCATGGGCGAGGCCGTCCAGGACGTGGAGCAGTTCGGCACCCTGCCGGTGCCGGCGCATTTGCGTAATGCCCCGACGCGCCTGATGAAGGAGTTGGGGCATGGGCAGGGCTATCGCTATGCCCACGATGAACCGGATGCCTATGCGGTCGGTGAGCGCTATCTGCCCGAGGAGCTGCCGGATCGGCGATACTATCGCCCCGCGCCCAGGGGGCTGGAGATCCGCATTGGCGAGGCCTTGTCCCGCCTGCGGGCCAAAAAAACTGACGAGAATGGTTCGACGTGATTGATCCGAAGCTGATACGTGCTGATCTGCCCGGCGTGGTGCGTAATCTCGCCCGCCGTGGGTTTGTGCTGGATGCCGCGCGCGTGACGACTCTCGAGGAGGAGCGCAAGCGCGCGCAGATCGAGGCCGATCGGGCGCGCGCCGAGCGCAACGCCAATGCCAAGGCCGTCGGCCACGCCAAAGGCAAGGGCGAGGATGCGACCGCACTGTTGGCCCGCGGCGAGCAGCTGATGCAGGAGATGGGCCAGATCGATGCGGCGCTGGCGTCGGTTCAGGCCGAACTGGACACGCTGCAGCTGAACCTGCCGAACCTGCTGCATGAGTCCGTGCCGGAAGGCCGGGACGAAACCGCCAACCAGGAAGTGCGCCGCTGGGGCGAGCCGCGCCATTTTGATTTCAAGCCGCTCGATCATGTTGCCCTGGGCGAGGGACTGGGTGGGATGGACTTTGAAGCGGCCGCCCGAATCGCGGGCGCGCGCTTCGTGGTCATGCGCGGCCCGGTGGCCCAGCTGCATCGCGCACTCGCGCAGTTCATGCTGGACCTGCACACCGTGGAGCATGGCTACACGGAAGTGTATGCACCGTACATGGTGAACGCGGCGGCCCTGGTGGGTACCGGGCAGCTGCCGAAGTTTGAGCAGGATCTGTTCGCCGTGCGCGGCGAGCAGCCGTTTTATTTGATTCCGACTGCTGAAGTCCCGGTGACGAACCTGGTTCGCGAGCAGATCCTGAGCGCCGAGTCGCTGCCGCTGAAGTTCGTCTGTCACACGCCTTGCTTCCGTTCGGAAGCGGGCTCGGCCGGCAAGGACACCCGCGGCATGATCCGCAATCACCAGTTCGACAAGGTCGAGCTGGTGCAGATCGTGGCGCCGGACAAATCCTATGCGGCGCTCGAGGAGTTGACGGCGAACGCCCAAACGGTGCTCGAGAAACTGCAGATCCCGCATCGCACGGTGGCCCTGTGCGCCGGCGACACAGGTTTTGGCAGTGCCAAGACCTATGACCTGGAAGTGTGGCTGCCCTCACAGGACAAGTACCGCGAGATCTCATCCTGCAGCAATTTCGAAGCCTTCCAGGCCCGCCGCATGCAGGCCCGTTGGCGCAATCCTGCCACGGGCAAGCCCGAACCGGTGCACACCCTGAACGGCTCGGGTGTGGCCGTGGGCAGGGCGCTGGTGGCGGTCTTGGAGAATTATCAGAATGCGGACGGCAGCATCACTGTGCCCGCCGTCCTGCGCCCCTACCTGCGCGGCCTCGAGCGCATGGTGAAACCTTAAGGACATACGATCATGAGCAACACCGATGTCGTGGCCTACCACGTCGAGAACCGCATCGCCTGGTTGAAGTTCAACCGGCCGGACAAGCGCAATGCCATGAGCCCACCGCTCAATCGCGCCATGCTCAAGGCGCTCGAGGAACTGGAGTTCCGCGACGATGTGGGCGTGCTGGTGCTCACCGGAGAGGGCAGCTCCTGGTCCGCGGGCATGGATCTGAAGGAGTATTTCCGCGAGACCGAGGCGCAAGGACTCAAGGGCACCCGCAAGGCGCAGGCGGAAGCCTATGCCTGGTGGCGCAAACTGCGCTGGTACCAGAAGCCCACCATTGCCATGGTGAACGGCTGGTGTTTCGGCGGCGGTTACGGACCGCTGTATGCCTGTGATCTGGCCATCGCGGCCGAGGAGGCCACTTTCGGCCTGTCGGAGATCAACTGGGGCATTCTGCCGGGCGGCGGCGCCACCAAGGTCGCCACCGACCTGATGAGCTATCGGGATGCCATGTACCACACCCTCACCGGTGAGGGCATTTCCGGCAAGAAGGCCGCGGAGTGGAAGCTGGTGAACGAGGCGGTGCCACTCGCTCAGTTGCAGCAGCGGGTCGTGGCGCTGTGCGAAGTACTGCTGAAGAAGAACCCCGTCGCCCTCAAGGCCGCCAAGGATGCCGTGCGCCGCGTCCATGAAATGACCTACGAGAACGCGGAGGACTATCTGATCCGCGCCCAGGAGGCCGCCAATTCCTTTGACGGCGAGGGTCGCAAGGAAGGCATCCGCCAGTTCATCGATGAGAAGAGCTACAAGCCGGGTCTTGGAACCTACGAGGTTTCGCGCAAGGCGAAGTAAAATGGCGCCGGCGCCGGGCTGCGCCCCGGCGCCGCATTCAGTGGGTGTTTAGCGCCGCGTGCCACCGCCGAAATTCCGATGGACGCAGCCGGAATCGTGCGATGTTTCCCTCATGTAATTCTCCAAGCTCGGCTAGAACAAGGTGGATGAACTCGTCCAGGTCTTCGCGAGCAACAAGTGGGCGAGCGAGTTGGATGATCGTTTCCTCTCGGATCGGAAGTTGCTGGCGGACAGCTGTGCTGACAACCTCAGTCAAAGCCGCGCGATATCTGAGGCGAAACGCGTCCGGCTCCGGCAGCGAATCGCGTACGGTCTTGTAGCGGCGGGCCGACCGCTCGTAGGCCCACAAGTAGACATCCCGAAGAAGTTCAACACGGTTGAGCTCGTAAACGCCGATGAGCCCATCGATGTAGGTCTGCTCTGGAACATCGATGAACGACAGAGGTACGAGATTGCCTTTTATGAACGGAATGTTTGCGGCAAGTCGGGACGTGCGTTTGTTCACGTCAACAAACGGTTGCAGGTAGGGAAGTTGAACCATGAGAAAAAATGCCTGCTCGAATG
>DASXFV010000012.1:0-24953 GCA_036489445.1 Steroidobacteraceae bacterium
GCAGGATCCTGCCGTCGATGCCATCAACAAGCGTCTGAAGAACATCCGCTTCAAGGCCCCGGCGGGCCAGCACGAAGTGGCCGTGGCTTTTCTGCGTCGCACCTTCGCGGAATCCGATGACCGCCTGGAGAGCTTCAACGCCAGCGGTGGCCAGGAGCGGGTACTGCGCGTGGCCTCCTTCGAGATCAAGGGCCCGTTCAACGTCACCGGCATCAGCGACAACGCCAGTCGCCGGAAAATCTTCGTCTGCCATCCGGCAACGGCGGCCGATGAGCAGCCCTGCGCTCGCAACATCGTCCTGAGCCTGGCGCAGCGTGCTTACCGCCGCCCGCTCAGCGATCGGGAAACCCAGGACCTCATGGCCTTCTACCAGAATGGTCGCGAGGGTGCGGACTTCGATTCGGGCATCCGCTATGCGGTCACCGCCATCCTGGCGAGCCCCAGCTTCCTCTATCGGGCGGAGCTGCCGACGCGGACCGCCAGTGCGGTGAAGACCGCAAACCTGCAGCCCATCACTGATCTGGACCTCGCCTCGCGCCTGTCGTTCTTCCTGTGGAGCACGGTGCCGGATGATGAGCTGCTGCGCACGGCGACTGCAGGAGCGCTGCACGACCCGGCCGTCATGGCACGCGAAGTGAGCCGCATGCTGGCGGATCCGCGTGCGCAGACCCTGACCACCAATTTTGCGTTCCAGTGGCTGAATGTGCCACGCCTGTCGGAGATCGAACCGGATAGCCGCATCTTCGGTCGCGAGGGCGATGAGCGCGAGGACTTCCGCACCGAACTGCAGCTGTTCATCGACAGCATCTTCCGCGGCGATGCCAGCGTGCTGGACCTGCTGTCGGCCAACTACACCTATGTGAACGAGCGGCTGGCGCTGTTCTATGGCATCAATGACATCCGCGGCAGCCGCTTCCGCCGTGTCACCCTGCCGGGTTCCGAGCGCAATGGCCTGCTGGGCAAGGGCGCGGTGCTCATGCTCACCTCCTATCCCACCCGCACCGCGCCGGTGCTGCGCGGCAAGTTCGTGCTGGAGAGCCTGATGGGCACGCCGCCCGCGGCGCCGCCGCCGAATGTGCCGTCGCTGAAGGAAAACGAGACCGGCAAGAAGGCGCTGTCGGTTCGTGAGCGCATGGAAGGACATCGGGCGAAGCCGGCCTGCTTCGCCTGTCACGGCGTCATGGACCCCTTGGGCCTGGCGCTGGAGAACTTCGATGCCGTGGGCAAGTACCGGGACATTGATCAGGAGACCCGCCAGCCGATCGACTCCTCGGGCAAGCTCCCGGACGGCACGCAGATCAATGGGCCGGATGATCTGCGCAAGGCCCTGCTGGCGCAGCCAGATCAGTTTGTGCAGGCCCTGACCATGAATCTCATGACCTACGCCCTGGGCCGCACGGTCGAGTACTACGACATGCCGACGGTGCGCGCCATCACGCGCAGCTGCGCCAAGGACAATTACCGCTTCGCCTGTCTCGCCACCCAGGTGGTGACCAGCGATGCCTTCCGGTTCCGGCGGCCCGCGGAGGCTGCGAAGTCAACCCTTGTGACCCAAACCGTACAACCAGAGTGACCACCATGTTTCTGACACGCAAGCATCTCTCCCGTCGCACCCTGTTGCGCGGGGCTGGGGCCGCCATCGGCTTGCCGCTGCTGGATGCCATGATTCCGGCGGCGACCGCCCTGGCCGATACCGCCGCCGCGCCTGCACCGCGCATGGGATTCATCTACTTCCCGCATGGCGCGGTGATGAAGGCATGGATGCCCAGCGCGACCGGCGCCGATTTCCCCATGTCCCCCATCCTGAAACCGCTCGAGCCCTTCCGCAGCCATCTGACGGTGATCACCGGTCTGCGCAACAAGGGCGGGGAGAGTTCCGATCCACACGGCATCATGGCGGGAACCTGGCTCTCATGTGTGGGCCCGACCGATCATGCCGGCAGTCCCGACCGCGGCATCACGGCCGATCAGCTCGCGGCGCGCAGGATTGGCCAGGACACCCCCATGCCCTCGCTGGAAATCGCCGGCGAAGGCGGCGTGACCACCTGCAGCGCCAATGCGGTGGGCTGCGGTTTCGGCAGCACCACGGCGTTTCGCACGCCGACGCAGCCACTGCCCATGGAAGACAATCCGCGCAAGGTGTTCTATTCGCTGTTCGGCCAGGGCGATACCACCACCGAGCGCAAGCAGATCAACGCCGAGACCGGCAGCCTCCTGGACTTCGTGAAAGAGAGCGCCGGCAACCTGCGCAGCCAGCTCGGTACAGCGGATCGCGCCCGGGTCGGGGATTACCTGGACTCGGTACGCGAGATCGAGCATCGCGTACAGAAGATGAGCCAGAGTGCCGCCAGCAAGATCAATGTACCGGACGCGCCCCAGGGCATTCCGGATAATTTCGGCGAGGAGCTGGGGACAATGTTCGAGATGATGGCGCTGGCGTACCAGGCCAATCTCACGCGCGTGGCATCCTTCATGATCGCCAAGGAAGTGACCATGCGCACCTACAACGTGGTCAATGTGCCGGATGCATTCCATCCGCTGTCGCATCATCAGAATGATCCGGAGAAGCTCGACAAGCTGGTCCGCATCCAGAACTGGCACACCGCGCAGTTCGCGAAGTTCATCAAGCGTCTGTCGGCCATGCCGGATGGCGACGGCACGATGCTGGATCACTCCATCATTCTGTTCGGCAGCAACATGAGCAACAGCGACCTGCATAACAATGATCCGCTGCCCTCAGCCGTGCTGGGTCGTGGCTATGGGCGTATCAAGGGCAACCAGCACCTGCACTATCCGCAGGACACCCCGCATGCCAACCTGCTGCTGACGCTGCTGGATCGGGCGGGGGTGACGCTGCCGGCGTTGGGCAACAGCACCGGAATGCTGGCGGAGGTCTAAAGCACTGTGAGCACGGTTTCCAAGCAAGTGCTGATCGGGCTGCTCGCGGCAGTGATGGGCCATGCGGCGCTGGCCGCGGATGTGGACGCCACGGCCAGCGATGGTTCCACCGCCCTGCTGTGGGCCGCGCATCGCGGTGATGCCGCACAGGTCAAGCGCCTGATTGCGGCCGGCGCGAATGTCTCCCTGGCCAACCACTACGGCGCCACACCGATGTCCGAGGCCGCAACTCAGGGCGAAACCGATGTCATCGCACTGCTGCTGAAGGCCGGGGCCGATGTGAACTCTGCCAACGCCGAAGGCGAAACGGCGTTGATGGAAGTGGCGCGCACCGGACGCCTTGACGCCGCCCGCTTGCTGCTCAGTCACGGCGCCAATGTTCAGGCCCGCGAGACCTGGGGCGGTCAGACCGCGCTGATGTGGGCCGTGACGCAGAATCATCCCGACATGATGAAGCTGCTGATCCAGCACGGCGCACAGGTCAATGCCCGCTCCAGAGTGCATGACTGGCAGCGCAAAGTGACCGCCGAAGGCCGCCCCAAGGACATGCATCGGGGCGGCCTGACGCCGCTGCTGTACGCGGTGCGCGACGGCTGTATGCCCTGCACCCAGATCCTGCTGAAGGCGGGAGCCGAGTTGAATCTGCCGGACCCGGACAAGGTCTCGCCACTGGAGATCGCGCTCCTCAATCTGCATTGGGATATGGCGAAGTTCCTCATCACTCAGGGCGCGGAGGTGCATGGTTGGGACGAGTGGGGCCAGACACCCCTGTACGTGGCGGTGGACATGAACACCGTGCCCGCCAGCGGGCATGGAGATCAGCCCTCCACCGACAAGACCCAGGGCATCGAAGTCATCGGCATGCTGCTGGACCGCGGCGCCAATCCCAACGCTCAGTTGATGGTCGCGCCGCCGCTGCGACAAGCCGTGTTCGACCGCAACGCCGATCAGATGTTCACCACCGGGGCCACGCCGTTGCTGCGGGCGACCCGCGGTGCCGACATTCCCGCGATGCAGCTGCTGCTGGCGCATGGCGCCCTGGTGGACCTGCCGAACGTGGACGGAGTGACACCTTTCCTGGCGGCAGCCGGTGCCGGACGCAACGTGCCCGCGACCCGCGGTAAGTTCCGCACGGAGGCCCAGGCCATCGAAACTGCGAAGCTGCTGCAGGCGGCTGGCGCGAATGTACATGCCGCCACCCATTCGGGCGAAACGGCGCTGCATAGCGCCGCGCTGCGGGGGTGGAGTGACATGGTCAGCTACCTGGTGCAGTCGGGCGTAAAGCTGGATGCGGAAGCGAAATCAGGCCTGACTCCGCTCGACTACGCCATGGGGCGCTACCAGCCTGGATTCCTGGAACCCAAGCCAGCCCCCTTCACCGCCACCGCCGCGTTGCTGCGCAAACTCGGCGCGCAGGAAGAGCACACCCACTTGCCACCCTGGTCCGGTGTGCCAACGCCCACGATCACGGCACAGATACCTCAATAAGATGACTTTCACTTCGCGACGCAGATTTCTGCAAACCGTCATGGGGAGCAGCGCCGTCGGCGTGCTCACTGGCATGCTGTCCGGATGCACCACCCCCCCGCGCGCCTCCACCCCTGAAACCACTGCCGGCGAGGCCACACCGGGTGCGCCACCGGCGCATTACGTCACCACCTCGCTGGCCGATGGTCTGTGGCTGATCACGGGTGGGGCGGCCAATGTCGTCGCCGCACGCGGACCGGATGGCCTGGTGCTGGTGGATGGCGGTCTGGAGCAGGATGCCGCCCAGCTGCAGCGGGTGGTACTCAAGGACTGCGGCGCGACGCGCATCGCTACCTTGTTCAACACCCACTGGCACCCCGAGCAGACCGGAGCCAACACTCGGCTGGGCAGGAGCGGCGCGCAGATCATTGCACACGAAAAAACGCGGTTGTGGTTGACCCAGAAGATCGTCGTCGACTGGCGTCCCGGCAGCTACGGCCCGTTCACGGCCCCTGCACTGCCGACAGTGACGACCTATGCCACTGGCACACTGGCCTTTGGCTCGCAGCACGCCGATTACGGCCACCTCGGCCAGGCACACACCGACGGCGACCTGTACGTGTACTTGCGCGAGTCGAATGTCCTGGTCGCGGGCGGCGTGGTGTCCGCGGATCGGTGGCCCATCCTGGACTGGCAAACCGGTGGCTGGATCGCCGGCCTGGTCGGCGCGCACGACCGGCTCATCAAGGTGTGCAATGACAGCACCCGCATCATTCCGGCCAACGGACCGGTGATCTCACTGGCCGATCTCAAGGCCATGCGCGCGATGTACTTCACCATCTATCAGCGCATGGTCAAGGCGCTGACCAGTGGCCTGTCGCCTGCCGAAACCGTGGCTGAGGGTCCCACCCGGGAATTCCAGCCCACCTGGGGCAGCCCGGACCGGTTCGTCGCAGAGGCCTTCAAGAGCCAATGGCCGCATCAGGCGCCTAACGCCTGAGAGGTCACGGGCGATTGGCTGAAACGGCCGCTCTGCACTTTAGGCCGCTGGTGCTGGGGCAGCCGGGGCCGCGTCAGTCGGCGCAGGCAACGGACGCAGCACATCGACGCTGAACTGAATGTTGCCGATCGATACCTGGTGCGGCACACAGCTCGAGTGGTAGAGCAGATTGCGCGTGGTGAACAGCGGCAGCGCCTGCTTCTTCAGCTGTTCCAGAAGTTCGCACTGCCCCTGGTCAAACTCGAATCCGCGCAACCTGGCCAGATCAACGGTTTGCCAGCGCGTCGCATGCGCCGTGGTGTCCCCGACCTTGCCGATCTCATCGGGTGTCGCCGGCACCAGCACCGAGAAGCGCACGCTCACCCCCGGAAAGGGCTCCGGCGCACCGGTCAGACGGGTACAGCCCGTGGAATGAATCTGCAGATCCTTCTTGCGTGCCCCAAGGGCCAGCAGGACCTCGCGCACATTGTCCCGCAGCCCATCGCAGGAATAATGGGTGGTAAAGCCCATATAGGTGAAACTGAGTTTGCGCTGTACCCAATGCGCCGCGGGGGACGCCACGGAAGTCGCGGGGACCGAGGCCGTATCGGCTGCACGGGCCGCGCTCATGCCCAGACCTGCCGCCAGTATCCACACCACTGACTGGTTCATCGGAATGCTCCCGCAAGGTGGAGGTCCAGCCACTTTAGCGCTTCTATTGCACTCCCGATCAGGTCTTCGATGCCAGCTTCGTCAAAAGCGCGGCCGTGTCCTTGTGCGCCTCCCCGCCGCCGCCCACTCCGGGCCGACCGGAGAAGCTCACCTTGCCTTCCGCGACATCCAGTGGCGTGCTGCCAAAACGGTCCTTGGCGTTGAGCGCTGCGCCATGATCGGCCAGCAGTTGCACAAAGTTGTTCCAGCCCGCCTGCGCCGCGCCATGCAGCGCGGTCTGGCCATTGTTATTGGTCGCGTTCACGTTGACGCCCGTCTTCAGCAGCAGCTTTGCGGAGGCGATGCACTTCTGCTCGTTGCGAAACCGGGCGCGAATGTCGATGGTGGTCGAACCGATACCCGCCGCGGCCATCAGCGGCGTAATCCCCAAAGAGTTGGGCAGATCGGGCATTGCCCCGTGAGCCAGCAGCAACTGGATGGACGCCGTGTCACCAGCCTTGGCGGCACGAATCAACGGCGTCGTGCCAACGGTCAGCATGCCATCGCCGCCCCGATCCTGACCCAATGAGCGGTACGGCGGGAACAGCTTCAGCTGCATGTTCGGATTGGCACCGGCCTTGAGCAACATGTCGATCACATCCAGCGCGGTGGTCTTGTCCGCCGAGGGTCGGTCTGGACGTCCGCCGCGCGGGGTGGTGTTGTAGTCGATCGCGCAGTACAACGGGGCGCGTCCCCAGATGTCCCAGGTATTCACATTCGCGCCGGCCTTGATGAGTACCGCCGCAGTATCAAACTGGGCATTGAGAGTCGCCATGATCAGTGGCGTGATGCCTTCCGGATCGGCCATGTCCACGTCTGCATGCGCCTTGGCCAGTTCCGCGGCACAGGCAGCGCAGCCTTCGCGCGCCGCAAAGAGCAGCGCAGTGAGGCCCCCCAATGGGCGATTTTGCGGACGCGGCTCGGCGGTGACGCGTCGCGGCCATTGACGCACTGCCTCGCGCGCGTTGACGTCGGCGCCATGGGAAATCAGGAACTGCACCATGGCCGGCTGACTTTGCGCACTGGCCCACATCAGCGCGGTCTGGCCGCGCCACTTCTCGCTGGCGTTCACATTGGCGCCATGCGCCACGAGCACCCTGGCAGCCTCCACGATACTCGTTCGCGCCACCGTCATCAGGGCTGTCTGGCCGTCCGCATTGGGTGACTCCACGTTCGCGCCGGCTTCCAGCAACACCCGCAACGCCTCCGGATCTGCCCGTTCGGCAGCCTCGGCCAACGGCGTCGACCCATAGTCGTTGGTGACGTCAGCCTTCGCGCCGGCCTTGAGCAGGCGCCGGATCAGGGGCACATCATCGTGGTAGGCGGCCCAGTGCAATGCCGTGGTGCCGTCATCCTGGCGCGCATTCACATCGGCCCGCTGGTCCACCAGCGCCATCGCGGCCGCGGAATTGCCGGCCTCGGCGACATCCAGCAGGGAATCCGCCGCGTGGGCGCCCGCCGCAGCACAGCACAACACGGCTGCCGCCGCCACGGCCGGGAACAGGGTTGATCGAATCGCCACTGAAATCAGATCTCCGTGAGTTGTCCGGTGCTGTCACCGAATTTCTCTGTCGGGATACCGATCCTGTTCAGCAGGGCCACGTGCAGGTTGGCGATCGGAGTGTGGTCCGGAAACCGCAGGTGCTGGTTGCCCTTGATCCGGCCGCCACCCAGCCCGACGATCGCGGTCGGCAGTGGAAAGTGATCATGCAGATTGCTGTTGCTCATGTTGCTGCCGAACAGAATGATCGAGTTGTCCAGCATGGTGCCCTCGCCGTCCGGCAGCTCCGACAGCCGCTTGACGAACTTGGCGAACATCGCGGTATTGAAGGCCTGCACCTTGGCCAGACGCGCCATCTTCGCCGCGTCATTCTGGTGATGCGACAGCGGATGGAAGGCGTCATTGACGCCAATGAAGGTGTAGGGCTGGTTGCTGACTTCCGCGGCCACCATCATGCTGGCCACGCGGGTGAGGTTCGCCTGATAAGCCAGCGCGATGAGTTCATACATGAGGTGCATGTGCTCATCGAACGCAGCCGGGATACCGGCTGGCGCATCCGGGATCTGCATCTGCGACACATCGCGATGTTCCATCTTTTCCAGACGGCGCTGGATTTCCTGCACCTGATCCAGGTAATCCGACAGCAGCGCCTTGTCGCGGGCACCCAGGGTACGCGACAAGTCCGACGCATCGCTCCTGACCAGGTCGATGATGCTGGCGTTCTCACGCAGCAGGGCCGAGCGCTCCTCGGTGGTGTCACCCTGACCGAACATCTGCTGGAAGACCTTGCGCGGATTGTGCTCCATGGGCAGCGGCGTCGAGGGGGTGCTGAAAGCAATGGTCTTGCCGTAGCTGCAGCCGTAATTGCGATCGCAGGACCCTTCTCCACCTCGCTCTTCGGTCGCCACTTCAAGCGATGGCATGGCCGTGTCCTGACCGATTTTCTGCGCAGCAACCTGGTCGACGGTCACCCCACCATAGGGATCATGACTGATGCGCGGCGGTACGCAGGACAGCCAAGTGCCGGGCGTGATGGCGTGCACCGGGGCGGCAATGGCGGATTTGTTCTCCAGCCCCGTGACGATGGTCACGTGCTTCTGGAAGGGTTTCAGCGAGGCGATGATCTCGGGGAAATCAAAGTTCGCCCCCTCCGCCTTGGGCGTCCACTTGTCCATGACCGCGCCATGCGGAAAGTAGATGAAGGCGACCCGCGGCTTCGCCGCGGCGGCCGTCTTCGCGAGGGCGGTGGCGGCAGGGAGCATGGCATCCAGCAATGGCAGGCTGACGCTGACGCCGAGTCCTCGCAGGACTGTGCGGCGACTGAGGTGCTTTTTGGTGATAAACATGGGTTGCCCCTTACAAAGAACCGGTCGGCGAACGGGCCGCCTGACCGGCAAGATTGGCGGCGGTGCGACGGATGGTGCCTGAGGACTCACCGGGAGCCTGCAGGGGAATCTCATCTTCGCGGAAGGCCTGGCTGTTGACGATGCCCAGCACGACATCGGAGAACCTGTAGTGATCCTTGGCGGTGTTGCGCACGATGGCGCGCACCGTGGGCATGTCGTAGTAGTCCAGGCCGCGGCCCAGTCCATAGGACATCAGGTTCTCCGTGAAGGTTTCCACGAACTGCGAGGCATGCGCGACCATGTGATTGCGCAGATCGTTGATGCCATGCACTGGCGTGCCATCAGCGAGCTTGCCGTTCGCATCGATGGGCGTACCGGCATCGATGTCCTTGTCGCGCCACTGCCCCAGGGCGTTGAAGTTCTCCATCGCCAGACCGATGGGATCAATAATGGCATGGCAGGCATTGCAGGATGGCGTCGCGCGATGCATCTCCATGCGCGCCCGCACGGTCAGCTGATCCACGCCCTCCTGGCTCTCCATGAAAGGCGGAACGCCCGGTGGCGGCGCTTGCGGCGGCGTACCCAGGAATTTGTCCAGCACATAGGCGCCGCGCAGCACGATCGAGGTCCGGTTCGCATACGACGTAGTCATCAACACAGCGCCCTTGCCCAGCAAACCGCGCCGATAGTCCGGCACTGTCACGGCGCGGAACTCGCCGCCCCGGACATTGGGGATGTGGTAATGCAGAGCCAGGCGCTCATTGAGATAGGTGCGGTTGGAGGTCAGCAGGTCCACGACACTGCTGTCCGAATCAAACACGCTGCCGATGAACAGTTCGATTTCCTTCTCGAAGGCCGGCTCCAGATCCGAGGTGAAGTCAGGAAACAGATTGGTATCCGGATCGACCAGCTCCAGGCCGTGGATGTTCAGCCACTCGAAGGCGAAGTCAGTAACCAGGGTATGCGAGCGCGGATCCTTGAGCATCCGGCGCACCTGCGCATCCAGGACGGCCGGGTCGTGCAGCTGGCCCGCCCCTGCCACCTTGATGAGTGCATCATCCGGGGGTCCTGCCCACAGGAAGAACGAGAGGCGCGAGGCCAAATCGATATCATTCAGCGGAAACGGCTTGCCTGGCACTGCGTCCGGCGGTGGCTCATGCATGCGGAACAGGAATTTCGGACTCACGAGGATCGCCAGCAGTCCTTTCTGGATGCCGGAGTCGAAGCCACCGCCTTCCTGGCGCCCCGCGGCGTAGAAATCCATTGCACCCTTCAGATCCGCGTCGGTGAGCGGACGGCGGAACGCGCGCCGGGCGATGGTCGCGAAGATCTGGCGCGCACAGGGGGTCTCCTGCGCAGCGGTCTTGGGATAGCAGGTGAAGATCCTGCGACGGCTGGGCGTATCGCTGACACCCTGCGCCACGGTCGGTCCCTTGATCTCCACGTTCGCCAGTCTGGGACCACTGGAGTTGCCGTTCACCGGCTGGCCCATGCCGGCCACGGGCACGAAGGCATGCAGGATTTCGTTGGTCTCCGCAGCGCTGGTCTGCACAAACGTGATACCGATGTGATGCTCGCCGGCCGTGATGTGCACGGGGACGTTCTTGAACCGGTCATTGATCATGGTCAGGCCTGCGGCCTGCTGCAGGTCCACGGCATCCAGGTCCTTGGGACCTCCAAGCTGGTTCTCGAAAACCCGCTTGCCATCCACGGTGATGATCAGCGTGTTGGGGTCCAGTTCGCCCCACAGGTAGCCGGCGCCCACCAAGCCGTTGATGGTGAAGCGGTACTCACCGTCGGCAGGAAAGGTATGGCTGAAGAGCATGCCGCCACGGGTGCCCAGCGGCAGTCCGTCAACATGCATGTACTGATATTCCTGGGGCTCCGGCGGACCGTTGAAGAACACATCCTGTGTGCGCGCGTGCGGGCTGCCGATCGCCTCGACGGTCACCTGGCGGGCCGCGGAAAAGTACTGATCGAGGAAGGTCGGGGAGACCTTGAGAACTTCGGCGATGTTGTCGAAGTTGCCGCTCTTGTCATCGCGCGGCAGCAGTGCCGTGGGATCAACCGTCACATCGAGCAGATCCTGGATCGCATTGGCGTACTCATTGCGGTTCAGACGATGCAGCACCATGTGTCCGGGATTCGGATGCCGGGACCCGTATTGATTGAGAAAGTCTTCCGCGGCATGGGCGAAGGCCTGGCGTGCGGCGGCATCCGGTTGGGGCTTGCCCGGAGGCGGCATCAGTCCGCCCCGCAACTTGATGATCGCCTCTTCCCAGATCCTTGCATCATCACCGGCCGAGTCGGCGTTCATCGTGTCGAAGGCCACGCCACCGGCCCAGTCCGTGGAGTTGTGGCACTTCTCGCAGTATGTCTGCAGCATGTGCCAGTCGCCTTTGAAGGCGGGCGCGTGGGCCTGGGTGGTGGAGGGGTCGGCTGATGCCGCCGAGGCCAGCACTAGCGTGCTGAGGGCAGCCCAGGCCAGTGATCTGATGCGGATGTAGTCCATAGATAAATGCATATCAGCGCGTGTAGCGGCGAATTTCGTTGACGTGATACCAGGCACCGTCATAGGCCATCTGCAGGAACGGTTCCGGGTTACCCCAGCGCGCATCGAACTCGGCGCTGGGCTTGGCGGCCTCAAACTGCTCCCAGGTCTGTCCTTTGTAGTAGCTGGTGCCGATCTTCGCCAGCATCGCGGTGCACATGTCGTGCTGCTCCTGCATGTCCGCGCGGGTGCGCACGGCCCCCGCACCGGAGATGATCCGTGTCTGGGCATCCGCTTTGGCCAGCAGCGTTTTCAACCCGTCGATCATGCCGCCCAACCAGCCGCCAGTGCAGTAATCCGGCAACGGGTATGTGCCCGCGGTGACTACTCCGCCCGCCACCAGGACATTTTCCCGGGGAAAGAACACATAGATATCGCCATCGGTATGGGCCTGCGGCATGATGCTGTACTCGACATCCTGCCCGCCGAAGCTCTGCTTCTGTGCTCCATAGAAGAATGTCTGCGTGGGCAGTGCGCGGGCCGGCATAGGGGGATAGATGCGGTGCTCCCATTTCGAATCAACACGGGTTCCGAGCCACAACCGGGTGTTCTCGTGGGCGATGATTTTCACGCCGGCCTTGCCGAGTGCTGCATTGGAACCGGTGTGATCCCAGTGCCAATGTGTGTTCAGCAGCAATTGCACCTTGGCGCCACCGGATACCGACGCCACCTGGGCCAGCAGCAGCGGACTGTCCTGCTCCAGTCCGCCATCCACCAGCAGCACACCGTCCGCCGTGGTGGCTGCGACCACATTGCCCCCGGCGCCCTGGAACAGGTGCAGCGAATCGGACAATGCGGTGTGCACGATCTTGGCGCTGGCCACGGAATCGGCCATCTTGGCCAGCGCCAGGCGCGGCGCCAGGGCACAGGCTGCCACGCCTGCGGCACCGGCAATCGCGCCCCGCAGTACGCTGCGTCGCGTGCCGAAGGGGCCCTGCCATCCGGCCCTCGTATCCACAATACTCATACGCCAATTTTACGGGATTACCCTGGTGGCCGCACACATGCCTAATGTGAATTGCATGAAAACCCCACTCCATTGGCACCTGGGCGTCATAGGTGCAACGGCACTGCTGCTGTCTACGCCTCAGGCAGTCCCGGCACAAGCTCCGGGCGGCGCCACAGCGGGCGCGCATCGCGCAGGCAATGTGACCGATGAACGGCTGCTGCACGCCGATCAGGACCCCGGCAACTGGCTGACGTATGGGGGCAACTGGCAAGAGCTGCGCTATTCGCGACTCACCGGTATCAACGCCGACAATGTCAGCGCCTTGAAGCCCGCATGGACGGCGGAGTTCGACACCACTCGCGGCCAGGAGGCGACCCCGATTGTGGTGGATGGGGTCATGTACGTGAGTACCGCGTGGAGCAAAGTCTATGCGCTGGACGCCGCGACCGGGCGGCAGATCTGGTACTACGACCCCAAAGTGCCGGGCCCGACGGGCGCGCATGCCTGCTGCGATGTGGTCAACCGCGGAGTGGCCGTCTATGAAGGCAAGGTCTATATCGCCAGTCTGGATGGCCGCCTGATCGCGCTTGATGCGGCCACCGGCAAACCCAGGTGGAGCGTGCGGATGTTCGAGTATCCGAGCCACTGGTACTCGAGCACCGGCGCGCCGCGTGCGGCACGCGGCAAGATTTTTATCGGCAATGCCGGTGCGGATTTTGGCGGGCGCGGCTTTGTTTCTGCCTACGACGCGGGTACCGGCAGGCTGGTGTGGCGTTTCTATACCGTTCCCGGCGATCCGACCGGACCGCCGGATGGAGCCGCCTCGGATCAGGTGTTGAAGACCAAGGCCCTGCCGACCTGGTCTGGCGATTGGGTCAAGTACGGGGGCGGGGGTGAGGTGTGGAACGCCCTGGTCTACGACCCGGACTTCAACCAGATCTACATGGCCACGGGCAACGGCTTTCCCTGGAACCAGAATTACCGCTCCAATGGCACCGGCGACAATCTGTTCATTTCCTCGATCATCGCAGTCGATGCGGACACCGGTCAGTATCGCTGGCACTACCAGGAGACCCCGGGGGATCGCTGGGACTACGACGCCATCGCCGACATGACCCTGGTCGACCTGCCTTGGGCCGGGGGCACTCGCAAGGTGCTGCTGCACGCCCCCAAGAACGGTTTCCTCTATGTACTCGACCGCAAGACCGGGAAGCTCCTGGCGGCCGATGCGTATGTACCGGGCATCAACTGGGCCACGGGTGTGGACCTCGCCACCGGACGGCCGAACGTTGTGCCGGCGGCCCGGTACAAGGATGCGCCCTGGCTGGGTATTCCCGGCGGCGGTGGGGGTCACAACTGGTACCCGGTGGCATTCAATCCGGGTACCGGCCTGCTCTACATCCCGGCGGCGCAAAGTTCCACGTTCTACTCGCCGACCAAGCACTACAAGTACGACGACGGCTTGGAGCAAATCGGCGTCGACCTGGATGCGGCGACCCATGGCGCGGTGCAAACCCGCCCACACATGCCGCCGCGCAAGGATTATCTGCTGGCCTGGAACCCCCTCACCCGCAAGGCGGCCTTTACCGTCCCGGGTCGGGGCGGCGGCGTGCTCACCACCGCCGGCAATCTGATATTCCAGGGTCGCTCCCGTGAGGGTGTCCTGGGAACCTTCGTCGCGCTGCGCGCCACGGATGGCCGCGAGTTGTGGTCCTGGAATACCCCTGATGCCATGCCCGGAGGACCGGTGACCTACCTGGTGAACGGTGCGCAATATGTGGCGGTCATTTCCGGTGCTTCATTGATCGCCAACACCAGCACGCCCCGCATCCGGCACAACGGTCGGATGCTCGCCTTCAAACTCAGTGGCACGGGCGTGCTGCCGCCCGACCCCCCGCTGGCCCCGCCGCCCAACCCGCCGGTGCAGGTCGCCAGGCCCAGCCAGGTCGCCCTCGGGGACACCGTTTACGGGCAGCACTGCGGCCTGTGCCATGGCTTCGATGCGGTCTCGGGAAATATCGTGCCGGACCTGCGTCGGTCGGCATTCCTGACCAGTCCGAAGGGCTGGCAGGAAGTGGTCATTGGTGGCGCCTTATCCAGTCGCGGCATGATCAGCTGGAAGCAGTTCATCACCCCGGTGCAGGCCGAGGCCGTGCGTGCATACGTGGGCGAACGGGCCCGGGCCCTGCAGCTTGACCTTGAACATAAGGCCGCGCCGCTTCCCGCGGGTGCGCAGCACCAGGTGCCCAGGTGAGCCGTTGCCGAATCAAGCCGCTCAGGTTCGGCCCGCGGCCCGCGGACAAGGTGTTTATACTCCAATGTCGCGCGGGACCATGCCAGACTGTGCGGCGCAGTCGAGTGGACCATCCAATCGGAGAGGGACGATGAACGTAGCTCAAGTGACCGCTGAGATCTTGAAGCGCGAGAGCACTGATTACCTGCTCGCGTATCCTTTGAACCCTCTTACCGAATCGGCCGCTGCGGCCGGTATCCGGCCCATCATCGTGCGCCAGGAGCGCATCGGCATTCATATGGCCGATGCCATCAGCCGCCTGAATTCAGGCGACAAGGTCGGCGTGTTCTGTCAGCAGGCCGGTCCGGGTGTGGAGAATTCCTTCGGCGCCGTGGCGCAAGCCTGGTCCGAATGCGTGCCCCTGATCGTGATTCCCGCCGGCTCAGCCCGCAGGGAAGCGTGGGTGAAGCCCGGCTTCAACGCGACACTCAATTATCAGCACATCACCAAGTCGGCCGAGATGATCACGACGCCGGAGCAGCTGGTGCCGGCCCTGCGCCGGGCCTATACCCAGGCCCGCAATGGGCGCCCAGGCCCGTGCCTCATCGAGATTCCCGGCGACATGTGGAACGTGGAAGTGCCGGGCACCATCGACTATGTACCCGTCAAGCGGTACCGCTCTGCTCCGGATCCGGAGATGGTCGACAAGGTCGCCGCGGTCCTGATCGGCGCACAGCGGCCCCTGCTGTATGTGGGCCAGGGCGTGCACTATGCGCGGGCCTGGGATGAGCTGCGCAAGGTGGCCGAATTGCTGGAGGCGCCGGTCACCACCAGCCTGGAAGGCAAGAGCGCCTTCCCGGAGACCCACCCACTGTCCCTGGGATCCGGCGGCGTTTCCATGCCGCGTGCGGTATTCCAGCATGTGCAGGACGCCGATGTGGTGTTCGGCATCGGCGCCAGCTTCACCGCCACCGGCTTCGGCATCCGCTTCCCGACGAAGGACAAGGTGTTCATCCACAACACCCTGGATCCGATGGATATCAATAAGAACATCCCCACGGAGTATCCGTTGCTGGGTGATTCGAAGTTGACCCTGGCCATGTTGTATACCGCATTGCACGAGCGGTTGAAGGGCAAGCCACGCGGCCTCACACCCGCCGTCAATGCCAACATCCGGGCATTGAATGATCCGTGGATGGCGCAGTGGCGGCCGTACCTGACCAGCGAAGACAAACCGCTGTCACCGTACCGTGTCATCGCCGATCTCATGTCAGTGGCCGACGTGCCCAACACCGTCATCACGCACGATGCGGGCAGTCCGCGCGATGAGCTGTCGCCCTTCTGGAAACCCGTTACCGCGCATAGCTATATCGGCTGGGGCAAGACCACGCAGCTGGGCTACGGTCTGGGACTGGCCATGGGTGCCAAGCTCGCCCGCCCGGACAAGCTGTGCATCAACATGTGGGGTGATGCTGCAATCGGCATGACCGGCATGGACTTTGAGACCGCGGTGCGCAACCGCATTCCCATCCTGTCGATATTGTTCAACAACTATTCCATGGCCATGGAGCTCAAGGCCATGGCGGTCTCGACAGAGAAGTATCACTCGACCGATATTTCCGGAAACTACGCCGATTGGGCCAAGGCCCTGGGCGGTCACAGCGAACGGGTGACGGAACCTTCCCAGGTGGTACACGCTCTGAAGACCGCCATCGCCGCCACCCAGGAAGGTCGCCCGGCGCTGCTGGAATTCATCACCACCAAGAACAAAATATACTCGACGTTCCAGGCCGGATATCAGAGCAAGGCCTGATGTCGGATAAATTCATTATTCAGCCGCACTTTCGGCTGCAGGAATGGGTGGCGGAGGAGAAAGGCTATTTTCGGGACGAAGGTCTCGAATATACCTTCAACGAAGAGGTGCAGAAGACCGCCGGCCAGGTCCACGACAAGGGCGCCAAGGTAGGGGCTTATCAGTCGCTGGAATCGGGGCGCGCTTCGGATGTCAGCTGCGCCTGCCACTGGACGGTGAATGTGGCGGCCGCCGCCGGTCACGGCAAGCTCTATTCGGCCGCCTACTCGGTGACGCCCGCTGCGATCTTCGTGCCGGCGGACTCCCCGGTGCGCGCACCGGAGGACCTCGCCGATGTACCCATTTCGGTGGGCTATCAGTCCGGCAGTCACTACTCCAGTATCCAGGCCCTCGAGCAGTACATCCCGACGGAGAAGATCAAACTCTCCTTCAATGACGGCATGCTGTTCAAGCGCCTGGAACTGCTGCTCACGGGGAAGCTCGCGGCTGCCTCGCTGTTCAGCGGGCCGTATTACTTCGCTGAGCAGCTGGGCTTTCGCAAGATCATCGACACGACGTTCATGATCGCCACCATGATCCAGGGCACACCGGACCCTGAGGATCTTGCCAAGTACTTCCGTGCCCTGCGGCGCGCGCAACGCGATATCGACCTGCGTCCGGACCAGTATACCCACTACTACAAACGCGAATTCCCGGTGCATTACCACGCCACCATGGACACCCGCCGCTGGGGGCCGGGCGAGCGAGTGGTGTTTGAACCCTATACGCAGGAAGCCTTCGACCGCTCACGCGAGTGGATCGCCGAACACGGCATCTTCGCAGGCGACGGCATCGGTGCCCGCACCTACGGTGAGGCCACCGTCCAGGCCAGCTGATCCCGCCGACCGGGCGGCCTGGGGGTCCAACCCAGGCCGCTTGTGACAGGTCTTACCGTTCCCAATGCCCGCGCGCGAAGTGATAGTGCCGACCGTGCGCGACCCAGGCATCCGGCACCCAGTGGTAGCCGGGGCGTGCCCGCACCCAGTACCCGTCATGCCAGCGATGGTGATGACCATCCCAGCGCCAATAGCCCGGGGCCCAGACAAATCCGGGTCGCGGAGGTGGTGCGACCACCACGCGCGCCGCGGGCGGCGCGATATCGATATCAATGCCCACGGCTGCCTGGGCAGTAGCGGTGTGCAGGCCCGCCAGGGCGCCCAGGGCCACAGCCAGCACGGTGGCGAGGGCAACCTTGCGGACCGGGATGCCAGTGGGCGGGGATATCACCAGTGCAAGAGAAGGTACGGGCTGAGTCATTGCAGTCTCCTTTCACTATGGGCGACGATCTGAAGGGAATAACGCAGGGCCGCCCGCAAAGTTGAAATGAAAAATCCTTACATTTCGTTAAGGCACGTCGCCTCGGCATCATCCGATAGCCACCTGCCGCAGGCGCCGCGGGCGAACAGCACGGGCCGCGTGCTCGTTGCCAGCCTCGCCGGCACCACCATCGAATTCTTTGATTTCTATATTTACGCCACGGCGGCGGTGCTGGTCTTTCCCAGACTCTTCTTCCCGATGTCAGACAAAACGACTGCTGCGCTGCAGTCCCTGGCCACCTTCGCCCTGGCCTTCCTGGCGCGGCCCATTGGCTCGGCCGTCTTCGGCCATTTCGGCGATCGCATCGGCCGCAAGGCCACCCTGGTCGCGGCACTTCTGACCATGGGCGCCTCCACGGTCGGCATTGGCTTGCTGCCCACCTATGCCGTCATCGGCGTGTGGGCTCCGGCGTTGTTGGCGGTGCTGCGTTTCGGACAGGGCTTCGGCCTGGGCGGGGAATGGGGCGGCGCGGTACTGCTGGCGACCGAAAGCGCCCCTCCCGGCAAGGCCGCTCTCTATGGCATGTTCCCGCAACTGGGCGCGCCCATTGGGTTTCTATGCTCCACCGGCGCGTTTCTGGCGCTGGCCGCCGGCCTGGATGATCAGCAGTTGTTCAGCTGGGGATGGCGGCTGCCCTTCCTCGCCAGCGCGCTGCTGGTGTTCGTCGGCCTGTACGTGCGCCTGACGCTCACCGAGACGCCCGCGTTTCGCGCGGTTATCCAGAACCACCAGCGCGTGCGCGTACCGCTGCTGCAACTGCTGTCGCGCCATTCGCTCAGCGTGGTGCTGGGCACCTTCGCGGCCACCGCCACGTTCGTGATTTTCTATCTGATGACGGTATTCACATTGAGCTGGGGAACGGCCGCGCTGGGATTCACCCGGCCGCGTTTTCTGGTGCTGCAGATGATCGGCGTCCTGTTCTTTGCCGCCGTGATTCCACTGTCCGCACTGCTGGCGCAGAAACGTGGCACGGTGCGCGTGCTGGTGTTCGCCTCCGCCGCGATCACCTTGTTCGGACTCACCACCGGACCCTGGTTCGGGTCCGGCAGCACCGCAGGAACGCTGGCCTACCTGTGCCTGGGACTGGCGCTGATGGGGCTCACCTACGGGCCGCTGGGAACGGCGCTGGCCGAGCTCTTTCCCGCCGAGGTGCGCTACACGGGTGCCTCCCTGACCTTCAATCTCGCCGGCATCGTGGGCGCATCGCTGGCTCCGTACCTGGCGACGTGGCTGGCGACCCATTACGGATTGGCGTGGGTGGGGTACTACCTGTCGGGGGCAGGCGCGGTGAGCCTGCTGGCGACGCTGGCCATTCAACGGCGCGCCAGCCCCCCCCGACCCGGTGCAGACGCGCGGGGAGGCCCCAGGGGCCGCAGACGCCGTGCCTTAGGACGTTGTGATATGGTCGCCCAGCCGAGGAAGGCAATTCGCAGTCCGACGCCATCCCCGTTTGCCACATGACTGATACGCCCTTGGTTGCAAAGACTGCGCGCCTGTTGCTCCCCGCCCTGCTCGCCACCGGCGCCTGCGCCGGGCTGCTGCATGCGGAACCGACCGCGGCCGCGGCAAAACCCGCGCTGGAAGCCGCTCACGGCATGGTGGTCTCCGCGCAGCATCTGGCCTCCGATGTCGGTGTCGAGATCCTCAAGGAAGGCGGCAATGCCATCGATGCCGCCGTCGCGGTGGGCTATGCCGAAGCGGTGACCAATCCCTGCTGCGGAAACATCGGCGGCGGCGGTTTCATGGTGCTTCACCTGGCCAAGTCCGGACGCAACGTCTTCCTGAATTTCCGCGAAACCGCCCCCGGCGCCGCCACCGCCAATATGTACCTGGGGCCGGACGGCAATCCGGTGCGCGGCGCCAGCATCAATGGCTATCGCGCGGTTGCCGTACCCGGAACCGTTCTGGGGCTGGAAACGGCCCTCGCCCGCTACGGCAGCCTGCCCCGCGCCCGCGTCATGGCACCGGCCATCAGGCTGGCTCGCGAGGGTTTCATCCTGACGCGCGGCGATACCGATATTCTGGATGCCGGTGCGCGGCGCTTTCGTAGTGATCCTGAGGCGGCGCGGGTGTTTCTGCACCCGGACGGCTCAACCTACCAACCGGGCGAACGCCTGGTACAACCGGAGCTGGCGCGCACCCTGGAGGCCATCGCCCGCCACGGCGCCGATGCGTTCTACAAGACCGGTGCCGGAGCCACCAATGCCAAACGCCTGGCGCAGGCCATGCATGATCATGGCGGCATCATCACCACCCAGGATCTCGCAGCGTACACGGTCACGGAAGGCGATCCGGTGTATTGCAACTACCGGGGGTTTGAGATCGCCTCCGCGCCGCCGCCCTCTTCCGGCGGGACCACGATGTGCGAAATCCTGCAGATTCTGCAAGGCTACGATCTGAAGGCCATGGGCTTTCACTCCGCCCAAGCCGTGCACGTGATGACCGAAGCCATGCGCCACGCTTATGTGGACCGCAATTCACTGCTGGGAGACCCGGTGTTTGTGCGCAACCCGGTGGAGAAGCTGCTGACACCGGAGTATGCGGCGCTCATTCGTGCGCAGATCGATCCGGTGCGCGCCGGCTCCTCAGCACTGATCAAACCTGGAACGCCGCCGCACGAGAAAGCGGAGACGACGCATTACTCCGTCGCGGACGCCGCCGGCAATGCTGCGTCCGTGACCTACACCATCAACGGCTTTTTCGGCGCCGGCGTCATGGCACCGGGCACCGGCTACATGCTGAATGACGAGATGGACGATTTCACGGTCAAGCCTGGAGTCCCCACTCTCTCCGGACTGGTGCAAGGGCCCGCCAATGCCATTGCCCCGGGCAAGCGGCCGCTGTCCTCCATGGCACCGACCCTGGTGCTGAAGAATGGCCGGGTGGTGATGGTCGTGGGCAGTCCGGGCGGCTCGCGCATCATCACCATTACTCTTGAAGTACTCATCAATCTCATCGACTATGGCATGGAGCCGCAGGAGGCCGTGAACGCCCCCCGCTTCCACCATCAGTGGCTGCCGGACGTGATCGTTGCCGAGCCCTATGCCCTGTCCGCCGACACCGTGCAGGCTCTGCAGGCCCGGGGCTATAGCATCGTTGAACAATCACCCTGGGGCGCCGCCGAACTCATCGTGATCCCGCAGGTCAGTACCAGCCCTGATCGCCCGTCCTCCGGCTTCGATGCGGCGCTCGGCGGCCGCATGCGGGTCGGAATGATGTACGGCGCGAGCGATGACCGGCGCGCGGCCGGATCGGCGGCCGGTTACTGAGTTCCGCCTCAGGCCGGAACCTGGGCGGATTGCCCTGCGGTGTCGGACTTCTCCCCCGCCACCACATCACTGATCACCTGTTCCAGCACGGCCAGATACTCCAGGTAGCGTTTTCGCCCATTGGCGGTGATCCGGCAAAAGGTATGCGGGCGATTGTTGTCGATGTCCTTGGTGATCTCGATCAGCTTTGCGGTCCGCAGCACCTGCAGATGGCGGCTGAGATTGCCATCGGTGAGCGCACACATGACCTTCAGATCCGCGAATGCCAGACCTTTGGGGTGAGTCACCAATGAGGTGAGCACGCTCAGGCGTGCCCGCTCATGAATGACACTGTCCAGCGCATGGTAGGCGAAACCTGCCCGCGGCTGCTTCTTGCTACGCATCTTCGTCCGCCTCCCGGTAGCCGAATCGCAGCACTGCGGCAATCAGCAGTTGTCCGATTCCAAATGGGAATCCCATTTCCCAGGGTGACCATGCACGCGCTCCGGTGCCCGTGCCCAGACATAGCGCACCCGTGGCCAGGAACCACACGCCCACCGCGAGCATCTGGCGTGGCATGAACCGGCAGGATGCAAAAATCCCCAAGCCGTAGAAAATCTGCCACAGCCCGGGGAGCATCCACAGGTCCCGCGGCGCGCTGCGCAGCAGCACCAGCGTCACGAGTACCCCGGCCAGGATGGCCGGCAGGAACGACTCCCCCGCGGTGAAGATCATCTGTTTCGCCAGGCCGGAGTGCACCCGCCGCGTCCGGGCGATCGTCTGATAGCCGCTGACCAGTAATGCTACGGCGGCGGTCGCAATCCACAGCGCCAGATAGCCTGCGACGTCGCGGGTCGGAGTCTTGAACGCCAGCGCCTGGAATACTGCCGCCGCGGCAGCCAGCAGGCCCGTGGCCGCCACCGTTTCGGCGCCATAACCGCGAAACTCCGTCCCACGGGCTACCTGCCCGCGGATCGCGTGAATCTGGGCGAGGGCTTCGTAGAGATCAGCCACAATGAATCAGGGTCCGAAGGCTAGTGACCACACTTTAGCGCCAATGCCCGGCGACCTCCACCACCAACGCAATGGCGACCCCGATGGTACCCAGGGCCGCACACAGAACGGCCGCTGCGGCGCAATCCTTCACGATGCGGATCTGCGGATGCAGCTCAGGATGGAGGTGGTCCGCCAGATGCTCGACGGCGGTGTTGAAGAGTTCTGCAGCGAGTACCGCGGCCGCACAGATACTCACCAATGCCCACCACACCGCCGGTGGGCGCAAGTAGACCAGTGCTGCCAAGACCAGCAGCAGCACTCCCAGCTGCGTCTGCACACTGCGTTCGCCACGCAGGGCATGGGAGAAGCCGCCCAGGGCAAAGCCCACGCGTCGCAGAAATGACAGGTTTTTATGCGGTTTGATCATATGCAAATTCGCATCGGCGCATATTAGGCGCTTTCACTCAGCCTCGGCCAGCTTCGGGCCATGACCGCCGGGATATTGCGCCTCCCACTCCCGGCCATTGAACGGTCGGATCACAAGTTCCGATACCGTGCCGATATCCAGGCACCGGGCGTTGACACTGAAGCCATCAGGGTGAGAGCGCGGGACATAAAACGACTTGATTCCGCAAATGCCGCAGAACAGATGCCGGGCCGTTCCCGTATTGAATTGATAAGTGCTCAGGCAATCCCCGCCCGAGAGCAATCGGAAACGGGATTTCGGCACGGTCAGATGCAGGTATCCGGACTTCGTGCAGATTGAGCAGTTACAGTCTGAGACCTCGATACGCGCGGGTGCGATGACCTCAAAGCGAACCCGCCCGCAATGGCAACCACCCGTGTGAGTAATCAATGGGTTCTCCTGCTCAGTCGGCTATATCCGAATTGATCACGGTGATCTGCGTACTCGCCTCGTTTGAGATCTGCGGGTAGGTGGGATACCAGGACCCGCCGGTATTGCCGGTAATGGTCGAATCAGTGATGGCGATGCTACCCGTGAGATCGTCCGACACGAAAAATATCGCGGAGCCGAAGGCATTCACCTGATTGTAGCTCAGCTGCGAACCATCGATTGTCAGCACCATCGTGTCGCCATCATTGTAGATGGCTCCGCCGCTGCCGCCGCCGGGCGTACCGCTGGCCGCAGGGTTACCACCGTTGCCGACGGCCTGGTTGTAGGTCAGCAGGCTGTTGATGAGGGTCCAGGATACCCCGATGCTACCGAGGGCCCCGCCGTTGGAGCAGATATTGCTCAAAGTCGACTCCCCGCCGAACGTGGAGTGCACCACATAGACGGGCAGCCCTTGGTATTGATTGGTTGAGTATATTGCGCCGCCTGCAGTGTCGGGTCCGGTGCTGGCACAGGTATTGTTAAAGAACCGCGAATTGACCACCTTGATGCGACCGCCCCCCGCGTAAATGGCGCCGCCCTCCGGGATGGTCTCGGTGCTGGCATTGCCGTCGGTGAACGTCAGGTTCTGTACCGTGAGCTGCGGGAACTCCTGGTCCTGGCACGCGGAGGTGGTCCAGACCAGATTCTCATCACAGGTATTCATGTACAGGATGCGCCGCTGCCCCATGCCGCTCAACGTGACCAGGCCACCGCCGTCAATGACCGTCGTAGGTGCGGCGTTGTTGAAGATCTGAGCCGTTGCAGTCATCTGGATGGTGACGGGCGCGGAGCCGCAGTTGAAGGTGATGACCCCGCCCGCGGCCACAGCCGTTACCACCGCATCACTCGTGCAGCTTGCCGGCGTGCCGCTACCTATCACGTGGTCGGATTTTGAAGTGTCTTCCAGGCCGGCGCCCGCCGGGACCACATCAGTACCTTCGGACCCGGCCGCTGGCAGGGTATCCGCGAAGGTCACGAAGCCAGTCGAACTGCTGCTAGAGCCGGTGCTGGTGCTGGTACTGGTACTGGTACTGGTGCTGGTGCTGGTGCCGGTGCCGGTGCTGGCAGTGCTCGTGCCGCTGCTGCTCGTGTCGCCGGTAGTTGTGCTGCCAGTGCTGGCGGTCGTGCCGCTGGTACCCGTGCCACCAGTGCTATCCGAACTCGCGCTGCTGCCACCACCGCCGCAGCCCGATAGCGCAATGGATACCAACAACGAGACCACAGTCGCCTTTCTCATCCCTTCTCCCTCCGGACATTGACGGCGCATCTTAGATGCTCAGAGCGCTATCTATAGTGCATAGCTGCTCAATGAAGAAATGTCGCCGCCAGCAGACGGTGCTCTCCCGAAGGCGGCCAGCGTGCGGGACACGGTCAAGCTGCGGCCAGGACGCACGCAATGAGAGGGATGAGACGGCAGTCGCGGCATTGGAATGCGCGCAGTGCGGCCCCTACTACTGCACCTTCGAGTAGATAAACGCGTCGCGCGGCTCGCGCGAAATATTTGGGCGAACCGTGAGTGAACGCAGCACACCTTCCCGCACCAAGCCACATTTCTCGAGTATCCGCGCGGAGGCCAAGTTTTCCGCATCGCAGGTTGCCGAGACTCTGCGCATACCCGGAACGGAAAGCGCTAATGCGACGATCGCCAATGACAGCTCCGTGCCCAGGCCTTTGCCCCAATATTTACGACTCAGAACGTATCCGAAGTCAGCCGCATGTCCCATAACTCGGAGCGATGCCCCGCCTATGACCTGGTCGACATCCATGGGTGTTGCAACCCAGAAGAATTCCCGACCGGCTTGCCAAGCCAGCTCGGACTCTTTCAAGTATGCCGCGATAGCCTCCACCCTTGTGGCTCTCGGCCAGTCCGCGAAGTGCGCGACCTCAACGTCACTCGCATAGTCGAAAACGGCGACGGCATCGGAGGGCCGGGGTCTACGAAGGCGTAACCGATCCGTCTCGATCGTTATGGGCGCGGAGAACGATTCCTTAGACTGAGGCATAGCGCAA
>DASXFV010000016.1:0-68222 GCA_036489445.1 Steroidobacteraceae bacterium
CCTGCAACGAGATGGCGCTGTGCGTGATGAAGGGGCGTTCGCGCACGAAGATTTGCTTCAGCAGCCTGTAGAGCACCACGCCGATGAGACCGACGAGGGCCATGACCAGCGCTGGCCGCAGGGCAGCCCGACCGCCCAGCAGCAGCAGGGCCAGCAGCAACGCATACCAGAGCGCGCCATCCCCCAGGCGGCTGACCAGCTGGAACATCCGGCGTGCGTGCGGCCGGCCACTCAAGCCATTCACCGTCCGGCAGATGCCCAACTCAGCCGCGTCCACGCGTGCAACGAATGTGCTCAAAGTGCCGGCCTTCATGAGGTGGACAGCCTCGCAATGCCACAAGGCGCTGCAATGACTGCAAAATGAAAGTTTTATTGCCACGGCACGCGGCGGGGCGGGGCGGGGCGGGACGGGCGGCTCAGTCCCGGATGCCGCGTCCGCTGTTCATCATCACCACGGCAGCCGTGAACAGCGCCGCCGCGAGTCCGATCGTGATGGCAAAGGCCGCTGGGATATTCACGTCGGAGACCCCGAAGAAGCCATAGCGGAAGGCATTCACCATATGCATGATGGGATTGGCATACGAGAGGGTCTGCGCCCAGTGCGGCAGCATGCGCACCGAATAGAACACGCCGCCAAAATAGGTGAGCGGTGTCAGCACAAAGGCCGGGACCCAGTTCACCTGGTCGAAATTCTTGGCCAGGAGCGCATTGATGAAGCCGCCGAGCCCGAACACGATCGAGGTGAAGACCGCCGCGGCGATGACGATGAACGGGTGCAGTACCGGGATCCTGGCGAACAGCAGCGACACCAGTGTCACCACCCCCCCCACCAGCAGCCCGCGCAGCAGACCACCGGCCGTGTAGCCGGCGACGATCAACCAGTTGGGCAGCGGCGAGACCAGCAGCTCCTCGATGTGCTTGCCGAACTTCGCGCCAAAGAAGGATGAGACCACATTCCCATAGGAGGTCTGGATCACGCTCATGATGATCAGCCCGGGCGCCACGAACTGCAGGTAGTCATAGCCGCCGATCTGGCCGATGCGACGGCCGATCAGGCTGCCGAAAATAGTGAAATACAGTGTCGCCTGTACCGCCGGCGGCACCAGGGTCTGGCCCCAGATGCGGATGATGCGGCCGTACTCGCGGATGATGATGGTCTTGAAACCGCACCACTTCACCTGGGCCAGCTTCACGGGCGGTGGCGCCTCGGTTCTCACCCGTGCGTCCATCAGCCGTTACCCCCCGCAACCTGCGCCTTGCCCTCGACCAGGCGCATGAAGATCTCTTCCAGCCGATTCACCTTGTTACGCATGCTGACGACGTGAATCCCCATCTGCGTCAGGCGCAGGAAGATGTCGTTGAGCGACTGGTCCCGGGACACCTCCACCTCCAGAGTATGCGCATCGACCAGCAGGGTCGGATAGCCGGTCAGGCCCGGCGCCGCGCTCAGCGGCTCGCGCAGATTCAGTACAAAGGTCTCGGTATTCAGACGGCGCAGCAGGCTGCTCATGCGATCGCGCTCGGCGATGCGCCCGCCGTCAATGATGGCGATATTGCGGCACAGGGTCTCCGCCTCTTCCAGATAGTGCGTGGTCAGGATGATGGTCGTGCCGCTGTCATTGATCTGGCGCAGGAACTCCCACATGGAGCGCCGGATCTCGATGTCCACGCCTGCAGTGGGCTCATCCAGGATGAGCAGCTTCGGCTCGTGCATCAGCGCCCGGGCAATCATCAGGCGGCGCTTCATGCCGCCGGACAGGCCGCGGGCCATCGAGTCGCGCTTCTCCCACAGATTCAGTTGCTTCAGGTACCGCTCGGCGCGCTCACGGGCGATCCGCCGCCGGATGCCGTAGAAGCCGGCCTGGTTGACGACAATGGTCAGCGGCGTTTCGAACATGTTGAAGTTCAGTTCCTGCGGCACCACGCCGATGCAGGACTTGGCAGCCTCGAGTTCCCGATCGATGTCGTGGCCGAACACCTGAACAGTGCCAGCGGATTTGGTGACCAGCGAGGTCGTGATGCCGATGAGGGTGGTCTTGCCGGCGCCGTTGGGGCCCAGCAGTGCAAAGAAATCGCCCTGCTCGACCTCCAGATCAATGCCCTTCAGGGCCTGGACACCGTTCTTATAAGTCTTTGTTAATGCGGAAACTGCGAGCGCATGCATGGGCAATCAGGCAGCCAGGTTAGGGACGCGGAGGGGGCGAGAGGGTAACACACCTGATGCAACGGCCCGCCCGGGTGACTTCAGCCCTTGGGTCGGTCCTTGGCCGGCGGCTGCGCCGTGGCCGGAAAGGTTCGCACATGTGTTTCGCGCGCCGGGGGCCGCGGGTCCCGCGGCAGCGCGGGAGGCCCACCGATGCCCGCCGCGGGCGCGGCATCCCGGCCGGTCAGGGGCGGCCGCAACCGCGGATCACGCGGATCGCGGAAGGGCGACTTGCTGACCGCCGGCTGGGTGGGTCGGAGCGGGGTGCCCGGCGCGGGGGGCGGGGCCCCGCGCGTCTCGGTGCGCACGTCGCGGGCCAGGGTCTGCGGCACGAACAGTTCCACGGAAAGACTGAATGACCGCACATCATTGGCGGAGAGTGCGCCGACCCCCACGACCTGCCGGGTGACTTCCTCACCGCGTTCATTGCGAACGGCCAGGACAATCGAGTACTCCCAGGTTTCGCCATTGGGCGGATGCCGGATGGTGCCTTCCACCTGCAGCGGCGTCGCCGCGGGCAGCATGCGCTGCGCCGCGGGGTCGAACCGCAGGTGATGCTGGCATCCCGGGCACACCATCGCGCTATCAAGGATGGTGGCCTTGCAGTGCGGACAGGTGCGGGTTTTGCCCGGAGACATCGAAATGACGGTCCTTAGGGGTTCAGGAGACCGCTGCGTCCACCTTCGCCGTAGCCAGCGAGCTGATGCTCTTGTCGCCCCAGCCGAATTCAACCTGGCCGCGCATGCGCGAGCCGGCAGCTACGGTCAGGGATCCGGCCTTCACATCGCCGACCACCATGCCCGTTTCCTGCAATTCGACGCGTACGGCCGCTTCGATGTTGCCATGCAGTTCGCCCGCCACGACCACCGTGCTGGCGCGGACCTGGCCGGTGACCCGGGCCCCGCCCTCGATGGTCAGGTTGCCCTGTACGTTCACATCACCTTTGAAGGATCCGGCGATGCGCACATGGCCTGAGCCTTCGATCTTGCCCTCGATGGTGAGATCCGCGGCAATCAAGGATTCCTTGGGTTCGCCCCGCGCGGTCTGCGGACGGCGCAGAGCTTCCGTATTCGGGGGGGGAGCGGCCGACAGGGAGGATTCCCTGGGTGTGGGGGTACCGGATGGCATCGGCGGGGGCGATGTCGGACTGGTCGGTGCGTTGGGTTCTTTCCAGAGCGCCATGGGTGAGTTCCTCCTCGTTGCAGCACTTTAAGACACAGACCCCCAGTTATACCGGGTCTGGTGGAGTGCCAGACAGACGTCGCCCCGGGGCGACAGTCGCTTCGGCAGTACGCCGAACGCTGCACCTTACCCCGGGCGCGGCTCCGCGGCCAGCGGCGGCTGACCCCGCACCCCCGGGTTACAGCTTATAGGCGCGCTTCGCCAGCCCGTGGGCGAGTTCCACCGCGAGCTCCGCGGCCTCCCCCTCTTCCAGCTGGTGCTCGGCCACCAGCTGCGCCAGCACGCCACAGTCAATACGCCGTGCCACATCGTGCCGCGCGGGAATGGACAAAAACGCTCGGGTATCGTCGTTGAAGCCCACCGTGTTGTAGAACCCGGCGGTCTCGGTCACCTGCGCCCGGTAGCGGCGCATGCCCTCCGGGCTGTCATGGAACCACCAGGCCGGCCCCAGGCGCAACGCCGGATAGTGCCCGGCCAGCGGCGCCAATTCCCGCGCGTAGGTGGATTCGTCCAGGGTGAAAAGAATGAGTGTCAGGCGTGGATCGTTGCCATAGCGGTTCAGCAGCGGGCGCAACCCGCGCACGTAATCGGTGGCGCAGGGAATATCCGCGCCCCGGTCGCGGCTGAAGCGGTCGAACAGCGCGGTGTTGTGGTTGCGGAAGGCGCCCGGGTGCAGCTGCATCACCAGGCCATCCTCGAGACTCATGCCCGCCATCACCGTCAGCATGTGGGCGCGGAAGGTCTCCGCATCCTGCGCCGTGCAGGCATTCGCCGTGACGCGTCGGAACAGTGCTGCGGCTTCGACGTTGCCGAGGTCGGCCGTGGCCGCCGTGGGGTGTCCGTGGTCGGTTGCAGTGGCACCCAGGGAGGCGAAGTACGCCCGCCGGTTGCGCAGCGCCGCCAGGTAGCCCCGGTACGTCAGCGTGTCCTGCCCGGTCAGCTCCCCGAGCGTCGCCAGTTGCTCCCTGAACCCCTCAAACTCAGGATCCACCACCGGATCCGGCCGGAACGTCGTGATGACCCGCCCGCCCCAGCCACTGTGGCGAATGACCTGGTGGTGGTGCAGCGGGTCAGTGGGCGACTCGGTGGTGGCCAGAACCTCGATCCTGAAGCGATCGAATAGCGCCCGCGGGCGAAAGGGCGCCGTCGCCAACTGCGCATTGATGCTGTCGTAGTACGCATCCGCAGTGCCCACCGACAGCCGCACGCTCAGACCGAACACTTCGGCGAACACATAGTCCAGCCACAGGCGCGAAGGTGTACCGCGGAACAGATGGTAGTTCGCCGCGAACAGCCGCCAGGCGGCCCGCAGCTCGGCGCTGTTTGACGCCCTCCCGCCCCCACGCGGTGTCACGCCCAGCGCCGTCAGGGGAATGCCCTGGCTGTAAAGCATGCGCAGCAGGTAGTGGTCCGGCTGCAGCAGCAGTTGCGTGGCATCCGCGAATGGCGCGTTGCTGGCGAACCAGGCCGGGTCGGTATGGCCATGGGGGCTGATGATGGGCAATTGGTGGACGTGCTGGTACAACCGCCGCGCAATCGAGCGCACCCCCGCGCTGGGCGGGAACAGCCGGTCAGGATTCAGATGCAGGGGCGTGGTCATGTAGCTGCCAGCTCGCCTACCAGCTGTGCATGGAGCCGTCTTCGAGGCGATTTACCGGCAGATAGGCCCGCTGGTAAGGCTGCGCGGCGGCCAATGCTTCGTCGATCTCGACGCCCAGGCCAGGCGCATCGCCGGGGTGCATGTAGCCGTCCTTGAAGCGGTAGTGATGCGGGAACATCCGGTCCGTGGCCTCGGTGTGCGGCATATGCTCCTGGATGCCGAAATTGGGGATGGACAGCCCGAAGTGCAATGCTGCGGCCATGCACACCGGCGACAGGTCCGTGGCGCCATGACAGCCGGTGCGCACGTTGTACAGATCGGCGAAGGCGGCCACCTTGCGCAGGTGACTGATGCCGCCGGTGTGGACCACGGTGGCGCGGATGTAGTCGATCAGCTGCTCTTCGATCAGCTGCTTGCAATCCCAGATGCTGTTGAAGACCTCGCCGACGGCTAGCGGCGTCGTGGTGTGCTGGCGGATCAGGCGGAAGCTCGCCGGGTTGTCGGCGGGCACGGCGTCCTCGATCCAGAAGGGACGGTACGGCTCCAGGTCCTGGCCCAGGCGCGCCGCCTCGATGGGCGTGAGGCGGTGATGCACGTCATGCAGCAGATGCACATCCCAGCCCAGCGCCTCGCGCGCCGCGGCGAACAGCGGCGCGACGGCACGCAGGTACTTTGGCGTCGACCACACATTCTCGCGCGGCAGCGCCGCATCAGCCGGTTCGTACGAGCGGGCGCCATGCGCCACACCATAGGTATGCGCCAGGCCCGGAACACCGGCCTGCAGACGGATGGCGCGATAGCCTGCAGCGCGGTGCTCGAGAGCATGGGCGATCGTGGCCTCCACGGTCTCGCCGTTGGCATGACCGTACACGAGGCAACCGCGCCGACAGGCCCCGCCCAGCAGCTGATACAGCGGCAGCCCGGCGAATTTGGCCTTGATGTCCCACAGTGCCGTGTCGACCGCGGCGATGGCGCTCATCGTCACTGGCCCCCGGCGCCAGTACGCGCCGCGGTACAGGAACTGCCAGATGTCCTCGATCTGATGCGCGTCGCGGCCGATCAGGCAGGGCAGCACATGCTCGGTCAAGTAGCTGCTCACCGCGAGTTCGCGCCCGTTGAGCGTGGCGTCTCCCAGTCCCTGCACGCCCCCGTCGGTGATCAACTTCAGCGTGACGAAGTTGCGGCCGGGACAACTGACGATCACGCGCGCGTCCTGGATGACGGGCATCGGCTAACTCCTCGGGTCGGCGGTAAGCGCTACCATAACGCAATGAGACTGTCCCCCGTAAGCATGCCGCGGCTGCCCGCAAGCATCCTGAGGCCCGGCTATGACCGCGCTGCGCAGCAGTGCGGCATCGTGCATTTCGGTATCGGCGCCTTCCACCGCGCGCACCAGGCGCTCTACACCGATGAGGCCCTGGCAGCGGGCGACCGCGACTGGGCGATCACTGGTGTGTCGCTGCGCTCCGAGCAGGTGCGGGAGCAACTGGCGCCGCAGGCGGGGCTGTACACCGTGACCGAGTCCGACAGCTCGGGTCACACGACTCGGGTCGTGGGCGCCGTCCGTGAGGTGCTGGTAGCAACGCAAGAGCCGGCGCGGGTCACGGCCGCACTTGCCGCGCCCGAGACCCGTGTAGTCAGCATCAGCATCACGGAGCAGGGCTATTGGCGCGCAGCGGACCAGGTGCTGGATTTCACCGCCGCGGACATTCGCCACGATCTGGACCCGCAACAGCCGCCGCGCACGCTCTATGGCTTGCTCGCGGCCGGCTTGCGGCAGCGGCGCAGGCTGGCGTTGCCCGGACTCACACTCCTGAGCTGCGACAACCTCACCGGCAACGGCCGACAGCTGCAAGTGCTGCTCGAGCAGTTCCTCGAACGGCATGATGGGGCGACGGCGCGCTGGCTGCGGAACCACTGCACCTTCCCGTCCACCATGGTCGACCGCATCGTACCTGCGACTACGCCGCAGGATCTGGCCTGGCTGGATGGGTGCTTGGGAGTGCGCGATGCGGCGGCCGTCTTCACCGAGCCATTCCGCCAGTGGGTGATCGAGGATCGCTTCGCTGGATCGCGTCCGCGCTGGGAGCTGGGCGGTGCCCAATGGGTACAGGACACGGCGCCGTATGAGACCGCGAAGCTGCGCATGCTCAATGGTGCGCACTCCGCGCTGGCGTACCTGGGCCTGTTGCGCGGCCACGAATTCGTGCACCAGGCCATCACCGATCCGCTGCTGCGTGAGTTGGTCAATCGCCTGATGCGCGACGAGGCGGCACACAGCTTTGCGCCTGCGCCCGACCAGTCGCTGCCGCGGTATGCCGCTGCGCTGCTGCTGCGCTTCGCCAACAGCGCCCGTCCGCACAGTCTCAAGCAGATCGCCATGGACGGTTCGCAGAAAATCCCGCAGCGCTGGCTGCCGACGCTGCGCATCCTGGGACAGTCCGGGGTCGACTGCCCCGCGCTGCTGCAGGCGCTCGGCGCCTGGATCGCCTACGTGCGCGCCGAACGGTTCGCCGTTGCCGATCCCATGGGTCCGGAGCTGGCGGGGCTCTGGCGCAGCTGCGGCATCCAAGGCATCGTCGATGCGCTATTCGGACCCGCGGGCCGATTCGCGCACTCCTGGGTGGCACCGCCGCAGGCGCGGGCGCGGTTGCGCGCATGGGTAGCCGAATTCAGCAGCGGCGCGCAGCCGGCCGCCTGAGGAGTTGTCGTTGGCGCAGGTCATTGTCGTCGGGGAGTGCATGCTGGAGCTGTTGCGCCAGGGCCAGGAGCAGGGAAAGGACCAGGGGTGGCTGTTGGGTTATGCCGGAGATTCCTTCAACACTGCGCTGTATCTGTGTCGCCTGGACGTACCGGTGGCCTATCTGACGGCGCTGGGAGCGGATCCCTTCAGCCAGGAGATGCGCGCCGCCTGGGCTGGTGAGGGCATCGATATCTCGCTGGTGCTCACGGATGCAACGCGGCTGCCCGGGCTGTACGTCACCCGTAATGATGCCGACGGCGAGCGGCACTTCTACTACTGGCGGGAGAACGCGGCGGCGCGCCGGCTGTTCACGCTGCCGGGGATCGAGGCCGTGCTGGAGCGCGCGCGGCGCGCCGAATATCTGTTTTTGTCCGGTGTCACGTTGTCGATCTTCACCGCTGCGGAGCGCGAACTGTTGGTGCAGATCGCAGCGCAGGTACGCGCCCGCGGTGGCGCGGTGGTCTTCGACCCGAACTATCGTCCGGCACTGTGGAGTAGCGTCGCGCAGGCCCGCGCGGCATTTGCGGCCCTGGCACCGACCGTCACCCTGACGCTCCCCACGTACACTGATGAGGCTGCGCTGTTCGGTGATTCCGACCCGCTGCTCAGCGTGGCGCGCTGGCGCGGACTGGGAGTTACCGAAGTCATCGTCAAGCTGGGCGCGCAAGGCTGCCTCGTCGCCTACGGTGACGATCCCCCTCAGATTGCGCCCGCCCTGCCGGTGGCGGCCATCGACACCACCGGCGCCGGCGATGCGTTCAATGCCGCCTACCTCGCCGGGCGCATCGCAGGCCTGACTGCCCCCGCAGCCGCTCGTGCGGCCAACCGTCTGGCAGGGGAGGTGGTGCAGCACCGTGGCGCCATCCTCTCCCGGGAGCGCATGACTGCCCTGGGAAACTTATGGGCGTGAGCCTCAGGAGCTGAGCGAGCGCGGCATCTGGCGCGCATCCGCGGCCAGCAGCTGCAAGGCTCGAACCCGCATACGCTCCGCGGCGCCGCTATCCGCCGCTGCGGCTGCCCGCAGCAGGTCGCACCATATTCTGGTGCGATTTTCCCAGCGTGGGCGTAGCCATTGGGTCCTGGCCTCCGCCAAGCGCAGCAGCCGGGTCAGCGTGCACCCACCGATCAGCGCTCCATTGGTCACCGACATGCCCAGCAGCAGGCGGGCCGCCGCGGGTTCGCTCCGGGCAAGGTGCCAGGCATGACTCATGACCAGCCGCATCACGGCCACGGCCCCATCAACCGTGAAGAAGGGTGCCGGACCGATCGGCTGCCCATCGTTTACGGCCCCGACGATGGCATCGGACCACCGCTGGCCATCCGCGAACCCTGCATCCACCAGCAGCACCGCGCTGGCCGCCGCCCGTCGCATCGAGGCCGCATCCAGATTCAACAGTAAGCTGCTGACATCCCGAGTCAAAGCTGCCTGTGGCACCTCGGCCATACATTGCGCGCGCAGCAGCGCCAGCACCTGCTCATTGACTTCCTCCAGGGAGGCAAGCGTAGCCGCGCCCAGCCAGGACTGCCGTTCCCATGTCTGCGCCACGCGCGGTGCCGCTCCGGTTTCCGTTTTCATCGCATTCCTCCGTCTTTTGAATAATTTTTCGGGCTGAACATCTTTAGCAGTGCTCACCGATTTTTGCTATTTTTATCACAACGGCTGCGGAACGCATCCGGAACCCGACATAAGCACGGCGTCTACCGCCAGCCGATGACGGCGCCGCGGCAACAATTCACACAGCAGGTGCCCTGCCATGCGCGTCTCCGACAATCGCTACAGCCGTGACCGGTTTCGTCTGGATCTCGCGTTGCGGTTCATCCGCCATGAAGCCCGGACGCAGACCATCAGGGCCTGGACCGGGCTTTCTGATGACAGGATCCGCAAACTCTACCGCGGATATTTGAATGAACCCGGCTTTGCCGTATCGAGGCCACGCGGCAAGTCGCCGCAGCAATGCGCGTTCTTCACGCGTTCGGCGCAACACAAAGAGGAAAGCTCGCTGCTTGCCAGTTTGTGCAGCCTGCTTGGCGCTCTGCCACGTACAGGCGCGCCGGTCAATCGCCAGGCGCTGGCCAACCTCTCACGCGGTGAACTGCTCTGCCAAGCGTTTGAGGTCTACCACGACCTGGTGGCAGATCCGCACATCAGTTTCGAGCATCTGGTGTTCCTGATCTGCGCGCTTGCGGAAGGAGAGGAGCTGGCCCTGACCGGCTGCGAGGACTGCGGCGCCCTCACCGTGGTCGACCGCATTACCTTCAAGGCGCACCGTTGCCCGTATTGCGCGAGCCAGACCGAGTGAGCCGCGGGTATGCCTTGTCATCCACTGCATGCGCCTTGCGCTCCATGACTATTTATAGTCATATATAGTCATGAAAGAGGTGGGTATTGCCGAGCTCAAGTCGCGGCTAAGCGAATTTCTTCGCATCGTACAGGGGGGTGAGTCGATCGCCGTCCTGGACCGCAATCGCGCCGTTGCGCAGATCATTCCGATGCGCGAGTGGCCAGGACTGCGTATCCGCAAGCCCGCTACCACTGCACCGAAGCCGAACAAGGTCGCGCTGCCAAAGCCGCTCATCCAAAAGATCGACATCGTGCAATTGCTGCTGGAGGAGCGACAGAGTCACAGATGATCGCCTATGTGGATTCATCGGTCCTGCTGCGCGTTGCGCTTGGACAGCCGAACGCTTTGCCGGAGTGGCGACAGATCGATCGCGGAGTTTCCAGCGCGCTGATTATGACCGAATGTCTGCGTACTTTGGACCGGTTGCGAGTCCGCGCTGGATTGTCAGACGCCGAAATTGCCGGGCGCCGCGCCACGATTCTTAATCTCATCAATTCGCTGGAGTTGATCGAAATCGACTCGATCGTACTGGACCGCGCCGCGCAGCCGATGCCGACGGAGCTGGGAACCCTCGATGCGATTCATCTGGCATCAGCACTGCTCTGGAAGGATGCGACGGGTGTCGATCCGGTCCTGACAACTCACGACGGAGCGCTCGGATTGGCGGCACAAGCGCACGGCTTCACGGTACTGGGAATCTGAGGCGACCTACTGCTCGCCTGCAAGGAACGGCCAAGTCGGCCGCTGCGCCGTCATCACGGCGCAGCCCCCGGTAAAGCGGGGTTGATTCTGCGGCGCCGTCAGGCACAGTTTCGGATCCGCATCGGCCGTCGGCAGGCCGCATGGTATTGGGGCCCGGAAAGCGCCGCCAGCGTGGCCGCGCGGCTTGCGATGCTCAGAAGCGCCGTCATCAGCCCGGCGTCGTCCTCGGTTTCACAGCCGGAGACGATGACGGTCACTCCGGCAATAGTCTTGCCGGGAAGGGACGCGCATGTGGCCTTGGGTGCTGCAATTCCTGGAAGCCTGTTGTCGCTTGCCCGGGCGATGTGCGAGGCTCCGCAGATCGCCCAGGCGCACACGGCCGCGCGCAGCGCCATGGCCAGCGGTGACTCTGTCGGCTCGCCGGGTATATCAATGGCAGGGGCGAAGTACGACATGCGCGAGTCCTCGTCTGTCATTGAATTTGACATTTCCAGCGCGATCGATGCTCTGTTTCATCTTCAATCTCTCGGGTCGTACGGGCGCAGGTCGCGCTCGCCGAAGCGGCCGGCCGTCACTCTGTGAATCCTTCTTGCAGAGTGTGCAGAACAGTGGACAGAGTTTTGGCATTGACCGCGCCGAGGCGCTTGACCAGGCGGATCTTATCCACCGTTCTGATTTGATCGAGCACCATCAGGCCCTTTGTTCCTGCGTGCGTCATGGGCACACGGAAAGGCGCTATGAAGCCCTTTCTTGTCATCGGAGCGACAATGACTGTGCGCAGATGCTGGTTGAGTTCAGGCGGCGAGACGATGACACAGGGCCGTAACTTCTTGATCTCACTTCCAATCGTTGGGTCCAGAGCAACGAACCAGATCTCGCCGCGCTTCACCATTCAAGCTCCAGATCGGCGGCATTGGCAAACTCTCCCATCAGGAGTGCATCCTCGCCCTGAGTCGCAACTGATTGGGCGGCCTCGGCCCACCCCGAGCGGGCGGCCTTACGGGGCTTGCGCAACACGATGGCCCCGCGCTCAACGGTCAGCTCGGCCTGATCGGATAGCCCGACCTGGGCCAAAACCGGCTTGGGAATCACAATGCCGAGTGAGTTCCCGATGCGGCGGACAGTTACCGGCAAAGATTTCACAGTAATAACAATGTTATTACTAATGCGCCGATAGTGTCAAGAAAACGCGGCACCCGCGCCGTCAAATGAGCCGGCAGATGACCGAAAAACTCATCGCAAGTGCAATGCGGTCATTTGTTCCTGAATCCGGGCGGAGAGCGCCGTATATCCGGCATTGCCGGTCAGGGGCAGATTGTACTTCGGGTCCACCACGATCTCACCCGGCCAGTATCCGGGAACCGAGGTCGACAGCTCGGTCAGGCGCTGCGCCGCCTCGTCCTTGCGATCGGTCCACGCCATGATCTCCGTGCTCCAGACGTAGGCATTCATCTGATCGGAGACATCGGGCTGCGTGCGCGTAAGGGCGACGGCCTCGGCGGCGCTGCGGTTGGCCGCCGCACCCTCCCCCATGAACAGCTGCGCATCCGCCCGCAGCAGGTCTCGGAACCAGCGGTTCCATTGGGTCTCGGGGGTGCGGTTGAGGTAGGCCGCGATCCGCGCGCCGTCGCGCCGCGCCTCGACGGCGTTGCCCAGGAACATGTCCTGCCACCCGCGTGCCTCGGCAACGGGCATGCGGCCCACGCGGTACAGCGGCCACATGTAATAGACGCAGCGCCAATCATCGGCGGGCGACGTGTCGATGAGGGCAACCAGCTCGTGGTAGCGATGCTGCTGGGGCAAGTAGGCTCTGGCCGCGACTATGTTGGACTGCGTCGCCTCCGCAGTGCGCCAACCGGCGAAGTTGAAGTGCTGGTTGATGCTGACATGCCAGGGCCCGAACTGTCCGCCGGCATAGGCCAGAACCTTCATGCGCTCGTGGGCATAGAAGCCGTTGCCGAGATCGCGCGCGCTCAGTGCGTCGATGAGGTGCAGTGCTTCCTGGTACTGGTGCTGCTCCATGAGCATGTAGATCCACCAGTCCTGCGCCGACTGGTTCTTCGGGTCGAGGTCCGCGAGTCGGGCGCTGAGCGCGGTGGCCTCCCGGTAGCGCCCCATTGCGAAGAGCAGGTTGTCCTTCCAGTTGAGCAGCTCCGGATCGGCGAGCCCCGCGGCCTCGGCCTGCTCGAACAGCTGCAACGCATGGTCGTAGTCCTTGGTCGCGTAGGCCATGACGCCGCTGTACTCGGTGACCGCCGGGTCGGAAGGCGCCAGGCGCTGCGCTGCCGCGAGATCCGCCTGCGCCGGCGGTAGCACCTCCCCGGGCTGGGAATAGTCGTTCAGGAACAGCTGCAGCCGCAGCGACATGCGTTCGAGGTAGGCGCGCGCGAACTGCGGATCGGCTTCGATGGACTGATCGAGCAGCTGTCGGGCCTGCTCCAAGCCCGCCGCCGAGCCCGCGGCGAGCGCGCTGCTTTCCGTGGCTCGGGCTTTCAGATAGAGATCGTAGGCCGCGGGGCTGGATGCCAGGGCCTGACCATGCACGCTGCCTGAGAACTTCAGAGCCAGCTGCGCGGCCACCGCGGCCGCGACCTCGCGCTCCAGCGCCATGGTGCTCACCAGCTTGCGATCGTAATCCTGCGCCCAGACATGAGTATCGTTGCGCGCATCGATCATCTGCAGAGTAAGCCGCACCTCGCTACCCTCGCGTTGCACGGACCCTTCGAGCACATAGGTGCAGTTCAGATCACGAGCGAGGATCTGTACGGGGACGGGCTTGCCCCGATAGGTAGACATGGTGGTACTCGAGATCACGTCCAGACCGGCAGCGTGATTGGCGAGCTCCGTCAGGATCTCCTCGTGTACGCCGTCGGTGAAGAAGGAGTTATTGGGATCGGGCGAGAGGTTTTCGAAGGGCAGAACCGCAATGCGCGGCCGCAGCGATACTGGCGCTGGAGTCTGTACGGCCGCGGTCTGCGGTGCTGATCCGGGCATAACTGCCGAAGCATGGGAAGCGCCGGTGTCCGGGCGCCCGGAGGTGGCCGCCGGCGTCTGCCCGGGCGGCCGGACCAGCACCACCAGCAGGATGCCCGCGATGACCAACATGATCGAGCCGATGAACATCTCCCCCTGGCTCACCCGGGTCATGCCCTTATGGCCGTGATACCAGGCCAGGATCAACGTGACAGGGAATCCCACCAGCAGCAGCGCAAGCAGCCAGCGCGCAATGCCCTCGTTCCATGCGAAGGCATGTGCCAACAGCTCCTCACCGTGGGCGATCGTAATGGCCGCGCCGACATAGGCGAGCGCCCACTGCATGATCTTGTGCTCACGGATGCGCGCCACCAGACCCGAGATGCCATCAATTCCAGGGGCGTGCGCGACGGCAGCGGGCCCGGCGGATTCCTCGGCAGCCTGCGGGTCGGAGCTTGTTGGTTCTTCTGGCATGTAGGATTGGTCGCCGATTTGACCCATCATATAGGACCAACGTCTACTGCGGATAAGCGCCGGCACCAGCGCGATATGGCGATCGGACAGTATGCTGCATTGCCGCATACCCCTCTCGGCCACGCGGCGCGCGTTTGTGTCGGGCCTTGAGGTCTACTGCGAGTTGGTCACGGACCCTCGCGCTATTCCCCGGAGCCGCGTTCGCACGGCAATGCCTGCACTTGCGCGAACCGGACCGACTAAGTGCGGCGCACGTGATCGAAGGTAGCGGTCGATCAATCCGCCTATGGCTTCGACATGAGATCGCCTTTGCCGGTACCGAGGTCGACCGGCACGGAGACATGTTCCTGAACGATCCGCCACGCGCCGGCCATCTTCCGATAGACATCGGTGACGCGCACCGTGATCTCGACGCCAGCAGCGCCTGCGGCGCTCCAATGTACGTCCTGGATGCTGTGGCTGTAGGCGACGGAGCCGGCAGCAGTCACGTCAAGGTCGCTGATCTTGAACGTCACCGGCCCAGTGATCCCGCCGAAGAGGCTTTCCCAGTCCTTCTGGTAATCTTGCCAGCCAACGTGCTGGCGGGGGGGCGCTACGTCGAACACGAACAGCTCGTCGCGGGCGTAGCACGACATGATTTTCGCGACGTCCTTGGCATTGAAGCCCGCTGCCAGCCTGGCTTCCAGCGCTTCGATCTGCGCCTTATCGCTACGTGCGCCCGATCTCACGACCCCCGGCGTTGCGGCAGAGGCGATCGACGCCGTGATCCCCAACGCCACCCCGAGCCCCAGTGCGATTTTCCACCGATTCAACATGACAATCTCCTGTGATTGATCGTGACAACGGGTAGCACTCAGACCGCCTGTTCGATCAGGTCCGCCGCGCGGGACAGATCGCCGAAACGCGACACGCCGGAGGCGAAAGATCGGCTCGCCCCGCACAAGGCCTCGTCGCCAAGCATGGCCGTGATCGCGCTGCCGATCTGCGCTGGCGCCGCGTCCGGTGAGAGTGCGCGTCCCAGCCCCAGTGCCTCCGCCCGCGCGGCGTTGTCATTCTGGTCGCGCCCGTTGGGCAGGCACAGGGTCGGCTTGCCGGCCCCCGCGCTGAACATCAATGTGCCGAAGCCTGCGTGTGTGACGACAAGGTCCACGGACGGCAGCACTTCATCGTGCGAACGAAGGATCGCGCTTCCACATTGCCTGAAGTCGGCAAGGAGTCGGGCGTGATGCCCCTGCCCGTCGTCACCAGAACATCAATCGGCAGACCCGACACCGCTTGGCAGACGTGCCGCAGCGTCGCTTCCTGGCCTTGATACATGCTGCTGAGGCCGACCAGAACGAACGGCCGATCCGCAGAGCGGCGCGGCCAAGGCCGGTGGGGGCCGGCTCGCGGATTGGTCCGACGAAGTGGATGTGCGGGCCGAAATCAGGCGGGGTTGCGAATTCCCGATAACTGGTCGCCAATACCAGGGGCGCGCGTTCCAGAAGCTCGAAGAACGTCGAGCCCGCCGCAGGTCCGGGCAATGTGGCCGTGATCGAGTTCAGGAACCCTGCACACCCGCCTTCGGTGATCCAAGCTATGTGGTTGATCGCGGCGAACGGCAGGTCTCGCTCAATCGCGAGGTTCACGGTGCTGACCAGCATGGCGTCGATGAGGCAGAAGTCCGGATGGACTTCGTCCCGGACGGCGAAAAAGTCGGCGGCGAAGGCGGACGAGCCGACGATATTTTGCACGACGAAGGCCCCTTCCTCCTCACCGGTGCGAGGCTGAGCGGGGTCCCACTGAGGCGTGGTCGCTAACGCATGGAATTTGCCGCCATCGGCGGCGACGGCTCCGGCGAGGCTGCCATGAGTGAGCACATGGACGTCATGACCGCGCCGAGCGAGCTCTCGCGCCAGCGCACGCTGGGGCGGACCGTTTCCGCCGCCGTCCCAGTGCGCCATGAGGACCCGCAACCTTCTGGCGCGCTGGGCGCCTTGAGCCACCTCTTGCGCTGCCGGAGCCATCTCGTGCGTCATGCTCCTTGCCCCAATTCCTTGTTGATAGAGAACAGTCTCCCTTGCGTAGGGGACAGGAATTCAGCCGGCGCCCTCACGGGGGTGCGGGGGGCCCTCTGCCTGACCTCTCGGCCCGTTGAGCCTGGTCAGGCAGGTTGGGCGACGAACTCGGGGACCAGCTTGGGCGCCGTCTCGCGCAGACCAAAGGTCACCAGGATGGCCAGCACAGCGATGCCAATCAGTATCCAAGGAAGGATGCCGAGGCCGGCTTTGTCGGCTGCCCAGCCGATCACCACCGGCATCGCGCCCGCGCCAAGCATCTCGCCAAACGCAGCATTGAATCCCATCGCAGTGGCCTCCAGATGCAGTGGCGCGGATTCCCCCGGGATGACGTTCATGATCAGGATGCTGGATCCGGCAATGCCGCCCGCAAGAATGGCGCCGGCAAAGACCAGTGGCAGCGAGCCGTCGCTGAAGGCGAGGACAAGCAAGCCGAGCATGGAGGCCGTGAAGCTGCCGAATATGGCCAGTTTCCGTCCGAAATGGTCGGACAGCATGGGTCCAATGAAGCCGAAGGCGATCATGGCCGCACCCTGGGCGGTTACCACGACACCCATCATTGGATTGCTCAGGCCCAGCACATTGACCAGATAGAGTGGCAGGAAGCCGGTGACTCCAACTATGACGGTCATATTGAGCGTGGCCAAAGTCATCGTGAAGCGCAGGTTGCGAAGCTTTACCAGAGGAATGATGCTGCCCTTTGGCACGGCGCTCGTGGGTGCATCGCGCTTGGGGTTACGCACGAGCCTCCACATCAGAAAAGCCATGACCAACCCCGGTACGCCAGCAATCCAGAAGGCATGCCGCCAGCCCCAAAGTGTCCCGATGCCGACGAAGACCAGCGGTCCGAATAGGGGTATGGCGTTAAGGCCGATGGTCGAGAGCATGCCGATCGCCAGCCCGCGGCGCTCGGGAGCGACCTCGCTGGTGACGATATGCGTGCTGACCGGCGGCAACCCGCCTTCGGCCATGCCCATCAGGGCGCGCGCGGCGAGCAGCGTCAGGAAACCGACCGCCAACCCTGAGCTGATCGATGCAACCGAGAAAGTCACCGTGCCCGCGATCAGCAGCAGTTTGCTGCGGCCGGTCAGGTCAGCAGCCCTGGCGAGCCCGAAACTCGACAGGGCCCAGGTGACCGCAAGGACACCGGTGACCATCCCGACCTGGGTATTGCTGAGGGAGAACTCGGGCTGGATCATCGGCGCGAGCAGCCCGAAGGCGTTCCGGTCGAGGAACACGATACCCATGTTCACGCCGAGCAGGCCGACGAGCATCGTCTGATAGCCCCGACTCGTTTGCGCTCTGAATGCGCGCGCAGCTGTAATCGACGTCATTCTTGTTCTCCCTGAGGGAGACGGCGCGACACGACCGTCGGCGGATCCTAGCAGGGTCGCTGTGTAGGGGCACGTCCCTACCTGCGCATGGCCGTGCATGCTAAAACCTTTGCAATGGAACTTCGTGTGCACCAGCCATGGTGTCGTCTCGTCCTTCAGCTGTTCGGCTTCGCCTTACGCGGGTGCAGCCTGCTCGGTATTGCGAGCCTGACCGGTTGCGCCATGCACCCGGCCGCAGTGCAACCCGCCCACAGCCTGAGAACCTCGGATCCGGTTGCCGTGTATGTCGCAAGGCGCACCTGGCATGTGGATGTGGGTTTCGCCGCTACAGATCTCGACCCATCGCTCGCGCCGGTAAAAGCCGAATTCGCGACGGCGAAGTATCTATTTTTTGGTTTTGGGGATCGCCGCTATCTGCTGGCCAGGAGGAAAAACGGCCCGGTGCTGCTGCGCGCGCTCTGGCCAGGGCCCGCGCTCATATTGGTGACCGCGCTAGCGGGCCCGCCCACGTTGGCGTTCGGGCAATCGCAGGTCATCAGGATTGAGTTGAGCGCGAATCAGGCGCAGGCGATGCAATCGTTCATCCGCGCCTCGATGACCGGGTCCGATCCGCGTCCTTTAGCGCCCGGGCCGTATGCGGGCAGCACTTACTACGCGGCGCCGCAACAGTACTCAGCGCTGCACACGTGCAATACCTGGGCCGCGGAAGCACTGCAGACCGGCGGTCAGCCCGTACGCGCCAGAGGCGTGGTCTTTGCCGGCCAATTGTGGCGCCAATTGATGCGGCTCGCCCCCGCGGGCATTGCTGTCCACGTGGTTCGTTGAGAACTCAACGGCGGCTGATCAATTGCAGGGCGGCGGACCGCCATTCTGGCATACCACCGTCGTCGAATTGTTTGGCGGCACCACCACTGTGGTCTTTGCGGGCGGCGATGGGTTCGAGCTGCTGATGCAACCGCTCAACAACCCAGCCGCCAGCAGCGCGCCTGCTGCCATCATCGCCGTGCCTGACACCTTCATTGCCATCATCGCCTCCTTGGCCTTGGCATCATGCGGGCCCTTATGGCGGGATGGTGCTTGAGGCAGGCCACAGCAGGCAGCGGTGAATGTCGCAGACGCCTCTCAGTGTGCGCCTACACGTCGCGCAGTCAGGCACCCGGAAACAGCTGCCCCCACGCTGCTAAGATGGGCCAAGACCCCATGAGTTGCCCATGTCGCAGCATCGCCAGCCACCCAACATCTTCGCCGGTCCGTACATCGACCGACGCTCTGAACTGCGCGAGAACGCGGCGGGTCTGCGCGCCATCCTTGCCGATCCAACCACTCGGTACATGGTGTCGGTAGCGGGCCAGCACCTGCTGTATGCCAATGAGCCCAGGGCCGGGGAGGCCGCCAACCCGACGCAGGCCCTGGCCCGCATCGCCTTTCTGGCACCGGAACATCCCCTGGTGCGCGGTGCCAATGAAACGGACCTGGTGCTCCTCGGTCGATTCCAGGGCGCCTGGTGCGTGCTGATTGACCTGGCCGCGAACGCCTCAATTGCGCTGCCGGAAGGTACTGAACTCGTCGAACTGCGCCCACTTGCGGCGGTGTTGTCCGCGCCCGAATCGGCGCTGTTGGCTTACGCCCGCGGCTTGTCGCTGTGGCGGGCCAGGCACCGCTACTGCAGCATCTGCGCAGCACCCACGCTCCCCATCCGTGGCGGACATGTCCTGCGGTGTAACAATTTGCAGCAGCCGCATGAGTTCTTTCCGCGCATCGATCCAGCCATCATCGTGCTCGTGAGCGATGCTGATCGGGCCCTGCTGGGCAGACAGGCCAGCTGGCCGCCAGGGCGATACTCGACCATCGCAGGCTTTGTCGAACCCGGCGAGAGTCTCGAGGATGCCGTTGCGCGCGAGGTGCTGGAGGAAACCGGCGTGGAAGTCGCTGAGGTCCGGTACCAGTCCTCACAACCATGGCCCTTCCCGGCCTCTTTGATGTTGGGGTTCCGCGCCACCGCCGGTGTCAGACGGATCATTGAGCGCGGCAGCGAACTGGAAGACGTGCAGTGGTTCTCGCGTGCCGACCTCAAGTCAGGACGAGTGCTGCTGCCGCCGCCGCATGCCATCGCACGACGACTGATCGGTTCCTGGCTGGACGAGGGCTGATTCAAGCGATGTGCCTGCTGGTCATGGCCTGGCGGACCCACCCACGCTACCGGCTCGTCGTCGCCGCCAATCGCGATGAGTATCACGCACGGCCCACGGCACCCATGGCCGTCTGGAACGATGCACCGGGTGTCCTGGCCGGCCGCGATCTGTCGGCTCAAGGCACCTGGCTCGCAGTGGATCAGCAGCGCCGCTTTGGCATCATCACCAACTTCCGCGATGTGCAGGCCAGGCGTCCCGATGCGCCCAGCCGCGGCGGTCTGATACCCGACTGGTTGCGACACAGCACCATGCCGGCTCTGGCTCTCCAGCAGGTGGAACCCAAAGCGCACCGCTACGCAGGCTTCAATCTGCTGCTCAGCGATGCACAGAGTCTGTGGTATGCATCCAATCGTGCACCGCGTTTTTCCCGCGCATTGGAACCGGGCGTCTACGGTTTGAGCAATCTGCTGCTGGACACACCCTGGCCCAAGCTGACGCGCGTGCGGGAAAAGTTTACCGCATGGCTCGCGGAGGAATTCGCGGCGAGTTCCTCTGCCCTATCCTGCGGCCCGTCCTCGGGGCCGGCTGCCAGCGAGCGATTGTTCGCCCTGCTTGCCGACCGCACGCGCAGCCTGCCCGACGGACCCGCAGGCGCGCGACCGCTGCCGCCGGAGTGGGCCGAAATATTGTCTTCCCCATTCGTGGTGCATCCGGTATTCGGCACCCGTTGCTCCACTGTGGTGATGATCGGCTACGACGGCTCGCTGCATGTACAGGAGCGCCGCTTTGCTGCCGACGGCACCGTCACGGGCGACAGTAGCTGGCCACTCGCGCCAGGTGAATGGCCCACGACATCCGTCGCGTAGCGTCGCGGGATCCGCGGCGACGCCTGCACTTGACCATCGTGCATTTATATGCATAATGTGCGCAACTTTATGCAGCAGGCCTGCCGTGCTTTCGGACACCCAGCAATTCGACCGCCGTAACGCCATCGTGCGCATCCTGCGCAATGGTCTCGTGCGCAAGCAGGGCGACCTGGTGCATATGCTGCAACGCGATGGGTATCCGGTCACACAGTCTTCCATCAGCCGGGATCTTCGGGACCTGGGCGTGCTGAAGGCCGGCGGCCGCTATGTCATGCCGCCGGATGAGATCACGCGCGCCAATGGCGACTTCGGCGCGCTGGCACAGTTCGTACGCCAGATCCTTCCCGCGGGTTCCTGCCTGACCGTGGTCAAGACGACCATCGGCGCCGCGGCCAGCGTTGCGGTCGCCATCGACAAGGCCGCATGGCCGGAAGTCGTGGGCACCATTTCCGGCGATGACACCATTTTCATCGCCACCCACGGTGAGCCTGCCCAGGAGCAACTCATCGCGCGCCTTCGATCGAACTTCAGAGTCTGAATACCATGCCCAAGACTGTTTCCAAGAGTGACGAACCCATTGTCCTCGCCTACTCAGGCGGCCTGGATACCTCTTTTCTGGTGCCCTGGGTGGCGGAGAATTATGGCCGGCCCGTCATCACCGTCACCGTCGACACCGGCGGCATCGATGCGGCGACCGCCAGCGCGCTCAGTTCACGTGCGCACGCGCTGGGATCCGTCGAGCATCACACCATCGATGCGCGCGCCGATTACTTCGAGCAGGTGCTGCGCTTCCTGATCATGGGGAATGTGCGCCGTGGTCAGCTGTATCCGCTGTGCGTCGGTGCCGAGCGCGTCATGCAGGCCCAGACCATCGCCCTGATGGCGCGCAAGCTCGGCACCAATACCATTGCCCACGGCTGCACGGCCGCCGGCAACGACCAGGTGCGCTTCGAAGTGGCGCTGCGCACCCTGGCGCCGGAACTCACGGTGCTGGCACCCGTGCGCGACAAAGCCTTCCAGCGCAAGGATGAACTTGCGTACCTGGAAGAGCGCAAATTGCCCGTGCCACCCTGGGGCGCCGCCTACTCGGTGAATCGCGGCCTGTGGGGCGTCACCATCGGTGGCAAGGAAACTCTCAATTCCCATGGCAGCATTCCGGATGATGCCTGGGTGCTCTCCCGCGACGCCTTCAGCAAGCCCCAGGCGCCCGAGCGGCACACCATCAGCTTCGAGAAGGGGCGCCCCAGCGCCCTGGATGGCCGCAAACTTGATCCGGTGACGCTCATCGAACAGCTTGAAGTGATGGGCGCGAAATTCGGCCTCGGGCGCGGCATCCACCTCGGTGACACCATCATCGGTACCAAGGGCCGCGTGGCCTTCGAGGCCCCGGCCGCCGAGACCCTGCTGAATGCACATCGCGAACTGGAGAAGCTGGTGCTCACCGCGCGGCAGCAGCGCATCAAGGAACTGGTGGCGAACCCTTATGGGGATCTGGTGCATGAGGGCCAGCTGCTCGATCCGGTGTGCCGCGACATCGAGGCGTTGCTGGTGTCCTCGCAGGAGCGCGTGACCGGCGATGTGCATGTATTGATGCGGCCGGGGAGCCTGTTCGTCGAAGGCGTGGATTCGCCTTACTCGTTGCTGGCCGCCTCGCGCGGCGTGTACGGCGAAGCCGCAGGCGAGTGGACCGCCACCGATGCCCTCGGTTTTTCAAAGATTGTTTCGTTGACCGGTGTGTTCCACCGGCGCGCCGGCCAGGGCACCTGAGCCACTTACGAGTCAAGGAGAACGCTTAAGTGAGAAGCGTCGTCGTCGACAAGATCGCCTCCGTCACCCAGGCCTGCGGACTGGCGCGCGAAGTGCGCATCTCGGCTGATATTCCGGCCGAGGAAGGCGTGGTGGTGGTGGTGGAGGTCCTGACCAATAAGGCCAACTACAACACCCTGGAACTCACCAGTGGCCGGATGGCCAAGGTGGGCAAGGGCGATGTGGTCATCGGTGCGCTCGGTCATCGCAAGGCGCTGTTCGGCTATTCGGGACATGTACCGCCCAACGTGAAGCCGGGCGACATCATCCAGATGCTGAACATCGGCGGCGTGCTGGGTCTGTGCGATTCGGCCAACCCGGACAAGGGCAAGCCGTTTGATTGCCGCGTGCTGGGAGGGGTGCTGACTTTCCCGTACCTGGGCGAGCGCATCGGTGTACCGGCACGTGTCGGGGCACGCCGGCTGGACCAGCACAGCAAGCTCGACACCGGTGGCGTGCCGGTGATCGCCCTGGCTGGAACCTGCATGGAGGCCGGCAAGACCGCCGCCGCCTGCGCCATCATCAGCCGCATGCGCCACCGCGGCCTCACCATTGATGCCTTCAAGGCCACGGGCGTTTCCCTGCGCCGCGACATCCTCGCCATGGAAGATGCGGGTGCGCGCAATTCGCTCATCTTCACCGATCTGGGCGTGGTCACGACCACGCGGGCGAACGGCCCCGCGCTCACCCGCACCATGCTCACGGAGCTTGCGGCAAACAAGCCGGACGTCATCGTCTTTGAGCTGGGTGATGGCCTGCTGGGCACCTATGGTGTGGATGCCATTCTGGAATGCGCCGACATCCGCAGCGCCCTGACCGGGGTCGTGCTGTCGGCCAACGATCCGGTGGCCGCCTGGGGCGGTGTCACGCTGCTGCGCGAGCGTTTCAAGATCGATCCTTGTGTCGTCACCGGTCCGTCCACCGACAACGCGGTGGGCGTCCAGATCATTCAGGAACAGATGAAGGTTGCGGCTTTCAACGCCATGGGCAACGGTGCGGCGCTGGGGGATCACCTCATCAAGCACCTGGGTCTGGCCATCCGTTCACCGGATGCGGCCAACGACGGCGCGACAGACGTTGCAGCCACGGGAACGGCATGAACGCCACGGCCACCTCCAGCACCGCAGCTGAGGCCATTCCGGCCATCATCCTCGGCGGCAGCGGCTATGTGGCCGGCGAACTGCTGCGATTGCTGGCGGTACATCCAGCCTTCAGGCTCGCGGGCATACTTTCCGACAGTCAGCCCGGCGAACTGATCGGCAACGCCTTCGGACACCTGGCGAGCGTCTGGCCGGACACACGCTTCCAGTCCCTGGCGCAGATCGAGAACCTGATGCGCGAACTGCCGCGCGCGGCGCTGTTCTGCGCCGCACCGCATGGCGCTGCGGCGTCGCTGGTGGATTCGCTGCTGAACATCGCCGCCGATGCGGGCAATTCCCCCCGGGTCGTGGACATCTCCGCGGACTTCCGCTACGCCACGGCAGCAGCCTACGAGGCGGTATACAAACACGCGCATGGCGCCCCGCGCCGGCTGCATGAATTCACCTGCGCACTGCCCGAACACCTGGCGGCCTCGCCGACCCCACACGTGGCACACCCGGGTTGCTTCGCGACGGCCATATTGCTGGCGGCCGTGCCATTGCTGAAGTCGGGGCTGGTGTCCTCCGCGCTGTTTGTCAGCGGCATCACCGGCAGCACCGGCTCGGGCCGCAAGCCGGTGGAGGGCACGCACCACCCGCTGCGCCACGGCGATCTGTATGCCTACAACGCATTGGCGCATCGCCATGAACCCGAGGTCGCAGCCTGCGCGCTGGCCACGACGGGCGTTGCAGCGGACTTCGCGTTCGTGCCGCATTCGGGACCCTTTGCCCGCGGCATCCATGTCACGGTACAGGCATCTTTGAAGTCCACGCGCGATAGCGCCCAGGTGCTCGGATTGCTGCGGGAGTTCTATGCTGCATCACCTTTCGTGCGCGTCACTCCCACCGCGCCGCGGGTCAAGAACGTTGTCACGAGCAACTACGCCCACCTGTCTGCGGTTGCCAATGGCCGCACAGTTGCCGTGATGTGTGTCGTCGACAATCTCACCAAGGGTGCCGCTGGCGGCGCTGTGCAGTGGATGAACCGCCTGTTCGACCTGCCCGAAACCAGTGGCTTGCTGGCCCCCGCGCCGGGCTGGACCTGAGAAAATCATGAACGCAAATCCTTACTCCTCCGCGCCGGCCCCTGCCACCGCAGTGCCTGATCATCTGGCACAGGTCTTCGCCCAGTATCCGCTGCCGGTCGTTTCCGCTGAGGGCGTCTGGCTGAACATCCGTGACGGGCGTCGCGTGCTGGACCTGTATGGTGGCCATGCCGTCGCGGCGCTGGGGTACGGCCACCCGGGCTGGACCCGCGCGCTCACCGAGCAGGCGCGCTCCTGCCAGTTTCAGACCAACGCGGTGCCCATGGACGTACGGCTGCGCGCGGCGGACCGGCTCGTGCGGTTCGCAGGTCTGGGACTGAATACGGTGTTCCTGGTCAATAGCGGCGCCGAAGCCAATGAGAACGCGCTGAAAATGGCGTTCCGCATGACTGGCCGTTCACACGTGGTGGCCCTCGAGCACAGCTTTCACGGCCGGACTGCCGCCGCCGGTGCGATCACCTGGGGCGCGGCGCAGAAGTGGTACGGCTTCCCGCGCACGCCATTCGATGTGACTTTTATTCCGCGCGGCGACCTGGCAGCCATTGCACAGCAGGTCAGCGCCGCGACCGCGGCTGTGATCGTGGAACCGGTGCAGGGACTGGGCGGCGCATTCGACCTGGGCGCGCCGTACCTGCGGGCGCTGCGCCAGCGGTGCGATGCCACCGGTTCGGTGCTGATCTTCGATGAGGTTCAGTGCGGTATGGGCCGTACCGGTTATCCTTTCGCCGCCAACATGTACGGCGTGACGCCCGACATGATCACCACCGCCAAGGCGCTGGGCAACGGCTTTCCCTGTGCGGCGTTGATGATGTCGGACCGGGTCGCTGCCGCTTTGAAGATGGATGCGCTGGGCACTACCTTTGGCGCAGGACCCCTGGCCTGCGCCGCCATCGAGGCGGTCATCGAGGCCATCGAGTCCGAAGACCTTCTTGAGCAGGTGCGACGTGTCGGCGCGTATGTGCGCGCGACCTGCATTGTGGGACCGGTGATCGGTCACCAGGGCGCCGGACACCTCACGGGCCTGCGCACCAGCCGTCCCGCCAAGGATATTCAGCGCGAACTTCTGGAGCGCAATATTCTCACCGGCACCAGCTCCGATCCCAATGTGTTGCGCTTGCTGTCGTCCTACATCCTCGAGGAGCAGCATGTCGACCTGCTGCGGGCCGCGCTGCTGAGTCTGCCCAAATGAAGAGCTTCCTGGATCTCGCCGACTTCTCGCGCGAGGACATCACGGGGCTGCTGGCGCTGGCGCAACGGCTGCAGCAGCACCCCGAACCGCAGGCGCTGGCGGGGAAGATCCTGGGCCTGCTGTTCTTCAACGCCTCACTGCGCACGCTCGCCTCGTTCCAGGCCGGCATGTCGCGCCTCGGCGGCAGCTCCTTCGTGATCACGCCCGGTCAGGGCACCTATCTCATGGAGACGCGCCTGGGCGCGATCATGAACGGCGCAGCCGCCGAGCATGTTCGCGAAGGCCTGCCTGTGCTCGCCTCGTACTGCGATGCCTTGGGGATTCGCGCCTTCGCCGACGGCAAGAACCTGGCGGCGGACCTCGCGGAAACCACCTTCAGCGCCATGGCGCAGCTGGTGGACAAGCCCCTGATCAACCTTGAATCCGCCATGAGCCATCCCTGCCAGGCGCTCGCGGACTGGAAGACCATGGACGATGTGCAGGTGCCCCGCGCCGGGCGCTTCGTGCTCTCCTGGGTCTGGCATCCGCGCGCATTGCCGCTGGCCGTGCCGGCCACCGCCCTGCACATGGCCGCCCTGCGCGGCATGCAGGTGACCGTGCTGCGCCCGGAGGGCTTTGCCCTGCCCGCTCCCATCATGGAGAAGGCGCGCCGCGCCGCGGCCTCCTCGGGCGGCTCGGTGCGCGAGACCGCAGACCGTCGTGAAGCACTCGAAGGCGCACAGATCATCTATGCCAAGGAATGGGGCGCCACGAGTGACTACGGCAATGCGGAGGCAGATGCCGCATTGCGGGCACCGCTCACCGACTGGTGCGTGCGCGACAGCTGGTTTGCGGCCACCGATCCGGCCTGCCGCCTGATGCACTGCCTGCCCGTCCGGCGCAACACGGCCGTGGCTGACGATGTGCTGGACGGTCCGCGCAGCATCGTGCAGCGCGAGGCCTACAACCGCCTGGTCGTGCAGATGGCAGTGCTGTATCGAATGCTCAAAGGAGACTCGCAGTGATCATGAATCGGACCGATCAGACGGCCGCCATCCGCGCGCTCAGGAGCGCGGCGCCCTACATCCGCATGTACAAGGGCAAGACCTTTGTAATCAAGGCGGGCGGTGGTGTCTTCGGGAATCCTGCACTGACCCAGTCGCTCATCGAACAGATCAGCATCCTGCACTACATGGGTGTGCGTGTGGTGATGGTGCACGGAGGCGGTCCGCAGCTCACCGAGGTGTCCGAGGCAATGGGCGTCAAGACCCGGATGGTGCAGGGCCGGCGCGTGACCGATGAGAAGTCCATTGATGTCACCTCCATGGTGCTCAACGGCCTGATCAATACCCGCATCCTTGCGATCTGTCGCGAACTGAACGTCCAGGCCGTGGGCCTCAGCGGCGTGGATGCGGGCCTGGTCCAGGCGCACAGGCGCAAGCCCGTGAAGCTCGAGGGCAGCAACGAAATCGTGGATTACGGCCTCGTGGGAGATATCGATCGCATCGACACGACCGCCATCCGCAACCTGCTGGAGAATGGCTACCTGCCCATCATCAGCCCGTTGTCGGCCGACGAGAATGGCACGCTACTCAATATCAATGCCGACACGGTCGCCGCCGCCATCGGCGCGGCGCTGTCAGCCGAGAAGCTGATCCTGTGCACGGGCGCTCCGGGTATCCTGGAGCGTCTGGATGACCCGGGCTCGCTGATCTCCTATACCGACCTGGAAGGCCTGCAGCAGTTGCGCGACTCCGGAAGCCTCAGCGATGGCATGCTGCCCAAGTCACGTGCCATTGAAAGTGCGATCAAGGGTGGGGTGCAGCGCGTACACGTGGTGTCGTACGCCTCACCGGAGGGCATCCTGGGCGAGGTGTTCACCAACGAAGGCACCGGGACACTGATCGTCGCCGACATCGACCATCTGCCGGCCAACGAGCAGCAATCCGGCCCGGCCGGCGCGGCCACCGCCTGACCATCGCAAGGGATCTGACATGACACGGCTCTGGGACAAGGGCGCACCGCTGGATGCACGCGTACTCGCCTATACCGCCGGTGACGACTACCTGCTGGATGAGCGGCTGGTGCGCTATGACGTGCAGGCCTCGCTGGCCCACGCCCGCATGCTGCATGATCAGAAGCTGCTGTCGGCTGCAGATCTGGCCGCGATCACGACGGGCCTGAACGCCCTGGCCCAGTCACACGCCAAGGGGGAGTGGCAGATCGAGCTGGCGGACGAAGACGGCCAGACCGCCCTGGAAGCCCGGTTGACCCAGAAGATCGGGACGGCCGGCGCTCGCATCCATCTGGGCCGTTCGCGCAATGACCAGGTGCTGACAGCGTTGCGGCTGTACCTGCGCGATGCCACGCACGAGCTGGCCAGCGCCGCGCGCCGCGTCTCCCAGGCGTTGGATGAACTGGCCGCGCGCGAACACGACACCGCTCTGCCCGGCTACACCCATATGCAGCAGGCGATGCCCAGTTCCGTGCCGCTGTGGGCCGGTGGCTTCGCCGCCGAGATCCGCGACGATGCAAACAACCTGGAAGGTGTGCTGCGGCGCCTGGGCCGCAATCCACTGGGCTCGGCCGCGGGCTACGGCACACCGGGTCTGCCGCTGGATCGGGAGGCCACCACCCAGTCGTTGGCCTTCGAGTCCACACAAACACCGGTGACGGCGGTGCAGCTGTCGCGCGGCAAGGCCGAAGCGCATCTGCTGTTCGAGATCACCCTGCTGATGTTGGACCTCGGACGCTTCGCCGCCGACGTGCTGCTGTTCTACACCCAGGAATTCGGCTTTGTGGCGCTACCGGATGAGTTCACGACCGGTTCGTCCATCATGCCGCAGAAGCGCAATCCGGACGTGTTCGAGCTGTTGCGCGGTCGCACGGCCACTGCCCATGCCGCGCTCGATGAGGCGCTGGGCATCTTCGCCAAACTGCCTTCCGGCTACCACCGCGATCTGCAGCTGTTGAAGGCACCGTTGTTCCGCGGCATCGATCTGGCGATGCAGACCCTGGACCTGCTGCCCTCGGCCATCGCCGCCATGTCATTCAAGCCGCAGAACATCAAGTTGGATCCCTCGATCCATGCCGCCGAACATGCCTACGCCCTGGTGGTTGCAGAAGGCATTCCGTTCCGCGAAGCCTACCGGCGCGTCGCGGCGAAGCTCAAAGGTTGAGGCGCAGCCATGTTTGCAGCACCTGTCATGCCGCCCCGACGCTTTTGGCCACTGCTCGGCCTGACCGTCTGTGCAGCAGTGACGCTTGCCGGCTGCGGGCAGCGCGGCCCGCTGTACATGCCAGACCGCAATGCGCGGGTGGTGACCCGTCCCGCCACCGCATCCGGCCCTGCCGGGGTGTCATCGGCACCCGGGAACTCTTCGGCACCTGCAACCTCTTCTGCGCCGCGCTAGGTCCGGCGCGACAACGGCGTCTTAAGCGCGAAACAAATCCCGCAGCGGCTGCACCTTGCCGCTGTCCGGGAACACACTCTCCAGCGCGCTCGCCGCAACACCCATGTGCTCCATCAGCGTGCCCTTGAACACGGCGCGCAGATCCAGGGTTGGCGCAACGTCGCGTTGCTGATACAGGCGGGCGGTGGCCAATCCGGGCCAGTCACTGAGCACACGGCCACCCCGGACCGCGCCACCCAAGAGGAAGGCTGCAGTGCCGGTGCCATGGTCGCTGCCACCCGTGCCATTGACGGCCGCCGTGCGCCCGAACTCGGTCACAGCCAGGACTGCAGTATTGCGCCAGGTGGTTCCAAGCTGAGTTTTCAGGCTGCGCAGGGCGGCATCGAGTGCACCGAAGCGGTTGCCCAACTGGCCGCGGGCGCCGCCTTCATTGGCATGAGTGTCCCAGCCCGTGGTATCGAACACCGCCACACGCGGCCCGGAGTCATTGACCAGGAATCCCGCGGTTGCGCGGATCACCTCCTCGTAGCGATTGCCGCCGGCGCCCATCATTCCTGAAGCGTCATCGCCGGCCATGGTATCTGCCGTCTGCGCATCCTTCAGGCGTTGCCCCAGCATGGGGTCATGCGAATACAGGTCGGCGATGCGCTGCAGCGTGTCCTCGTCCAGCTGCGCCAGTCGGGTCGGTGCCCAGGAGGCCACGGCAGCCGGCCCGCGCATCATCAGCGGCACATTCGAACCCAGCGCCACGCCGCGTTCGCTGCCATGGCCCAGCGTCTTCGGGGCCGCCGCCAGCGCGCGATTCAGCCAGCCGGTCTGCGCGGCATGGGGCACGACCAGGCCGCTTTCCAAAACATCCTGGCCGTCAAAATGGGAACGATCCCGATACGGCGTCGCAGCGGCGTGGCAGACCACGAACTCTCCTGCTGCAAATGATTCATGCAGGAAAGTCAGCTGTGGATGCAGTCCGAAGAGGTTGTCGAGGCGCAATGCGCCATCGGTAGCACCCGGCGCTGCGATCGCGAGGCTGCCCCGCAGCCGAGCATAATCCGGATCCCCATACGGCGGCACGGCCGCCAGGCCGTCGACGGCGCCGCGCATGATCACCACCACCAGACGTGCATCACCGCCCGTACCGGCGAACAACAGTCGGGTCGTCAGCAGCGCACCTCCCGTCGCCAGTGCCGCGCCCTGGAGGAATCGGCGTCGCTTGATCAGTGATGTGTCCATGAGGATACCTGCACGCATGAGGTTGAGGATCGAGCCGGCCGCTAGCGCCGCATGAATTCCGGAGCTGCCAGCAACAAGGTCACAGCCTGCGCGCCGCTCGCCGCGCGGCTCAACGCCAGGCGCGTGTTGTCCGCCAGAGTGGCGCCCAGGATCTGCGGGGCCAGCTGCACGGCGTTGAGGCTCGCGCCTAACCGCTGACCGATCTGATCTGCCCAGCGCAGTCGCTGCATCAGCGCCGAGGCACCATCCCAATCGGCGCTGCGGTCCGGCCACCCCGCCGGTGAGTTCGGGGACCAGACGCGCTGCCCCAGATCCGCAAAAATCGGCGGCACCTTGCGCGCATCATCAACGGGCATGTCCAGCGCCCGCCACGCGGAGATCACATAGTCATTCGGCGTCTTGAATTTCCTCAGGGGCCCCGACCACGCCGCCCCTTCAGCAATCAGCGCCCGGTACAGCGCGGGCAGGTCGCCACCGGTCCTGTTGAATACCCGGGCCAGGCGACTGACCGAATCCGGCGGCGGCTCATCGGCGATGAAATGCCGTGCCAGCTGCGTGGCGATATGTTGCGCGGTTGCCTTGCTGTGCGCCAGGTCCAGCAGCACCGACTGCCCCTGGCTCAGACCATCCTGCGAATAGCGCCGTCCCATGACGGTCTGGGTGCCGGGCTCATGGATATTGGTGCGGAAGTAGAAGTCCCCGGGCACGCCGCCGCCAGTCATGCCCCGGCCTGCTGCAGCGCCCGCTGCGCCAATGGACCAGCCCGTGATCACCTTGGCAAACGCGGTGACGTCCGCCTGCGTGTAGCCAGCGTCCACCCCTAGGGTGTGCAGCTCCATGATTTCGCGTGCGAGGTTCTCATTGATGCCCAATGCCTTGCCGGCGCGCTCCAGCGAGCGCTGCGCGAGTATGGAGTCCGGGCCCACCGAACGGTAATTGTCCAGGTACAGCAGCATGGCCGGGTGCCGTTCCACGGCCAGCAGCAGATCCTGGAACGAACCCAGGACATTGGGCCGGATGGCCTCGCGCTCATAGCTGCCCGCCACACCCAACACGACTGCCTTGTCGACGGAGACGGCAAAGTGATTGCTCCAGAACTGCGTGATGCGCTCCAGGAACGGCCGGTCCGTCGTGGCGGCCAGACGCAACCGAGCCATCACTTCAGCCACGTAGGCGGGCCGGTAGAGCGCCCCCAGCTTCACCACCGTATCAAGGACTGCCCGGTGCGCCCGGTTCTGCGCCCGGATCTGATCGGTGCTAGCGACCATCGCAGCCGTGCTTTGCAGCGTCGGGTCACCGATGACCGGCGGCGCACCCTTGAGCTGGGCCTCCAGCCAGCCCCGCGGATCCCCGGCACAGGTCGCGAGTTCACCCGGTCGGGCGCCGAGTCCGAAGCGATTGGTGGCAATGGCGGCGGCGGTGGGGTCACGCATGCGTGGCAGGCCTCCTGAAGGAGTGCGGTGAGCCTACAGCGCGGCACACGACCCAGCCGTTGACAGGGGTCTATATAATTCGCCCCCCATGACTTAATGTCAGAAATACCCACAAATGACCAAGCCCACCCTCGTCCTGGTTGACGGCTCCTCCTACCTGTACCGGGCGTTCCACGCCATGCCGCCGCTGAGCAACGCAGCCGGGGAGCCCACGGGCGCCATGCTGGGCGTGCTCAACATGGTGGTGAAACTGATGCGCGATTATGCGCAGGCCCAACTGGCCGTCGTCTTCGATGCCCCAGGACGTACCTTCCGTGATGACCTGTTCGAGGCCTACAAATCACACCGTCCGCCAATGCCGGATGACCTGCGTTCACAGGTCGAGCCGCTGCTGGCGATCCTCAAGGCCCAGGGTCTGCCGCTGCTGCGGATCAAGGGCGTGGAGGCCGACGATGTCATCGGTACCCTGGCGCGCCGGGCCGAGGCAGCCGGCTACCAGGTGATCATCTCCACGGGCGACAAGGACATGTCGCAGCTGGTGAACGAGGCCATCACGATCGTCAACACCATGACCGATTCGCGTCTGGATCGCGACGGGGTGAAAGCCAAGTTTGATGTCTGGCCAGAACAGATCGTCGATTACCTGGCGCTGGTGGGTGATGCATCGGACAACATACCCGGTGTTCCCAAGGTGGGGCCCAAGACCGCGGCCAAATGGTTGGCCCAGTATAAAACCGCCGACGGCATCATCGAACACGCCCGGGAGATCGAAGGCAAGGTCGGGGAAAACCTGCGCAGCGGTATCGAGACCCTGGTGCTGTCGCGGAAACTGGCAACGCTGGATACCGATGTGGAATTGCCCCTGAGCCTCGAGGATCTGAAGCCGCAGCCCGTCGATACCGCGCAACTGCAGGCGCTGTACACGCGCTACGAATTGCGTGCCTTGCTGCGCCAGCTGACGGGCGAGACTGCGGACAACAAGACGGCGGGCGCAGCGCCCATCAGCAACCAGGTTGTCGCAGCCGAAGGCACGGTGCCCGCTGCTACTGAGGCGGGCGCAATGCCGACGCCGCCGCAACGCCGGTACGAGACGATCGTGAGCTGGGAGCAGCTGGAGAGCTGGCTCACGCGTCTGCGCAGCGCGCCGCTGTTCGCGTTCGACACCGAGACCACCAGCCTGGATTACATGAACGCCGAGATTGTCGGCGTGTCCTTCTGCATCGAACCGGGCGTCGCCGCCTACGTCCCCCTCGCGCATGACTACGCCGGCGCACCCCAGCAGCTGTCCCGCGAGCGGGTGCTCGCGGCGCTGCAGCCGCTGCTGGAGGACCCGGGCCTGCCGAAGCTGGGCCAGCATCTTAAGTATGACGCGCACGTTCTGGCCAATTACGACATCCGCCTCCAGGGCATGCGCTTCGACACGATGCTGGAATCCTATGTCTGGAACAGCGTGGCCACCCGTCACGACATGGACTCTACGGCAGCGCGGTACCTTGGTATCCAGACCATAAAGTTCGAGCACGTCGCCGGCAAGGGCGCCAAGCAGCTGACCTTCAACCAGGTCCCCGTGGAGCGGGCGGCCGAATATTCCGCCGAAGACGCCGATGTGACCCTGCAGCTGCATCAGGTGCTGTCGGCGAAGTTGCGCAGCGTGCCGGCGCTGCAGCGCCTCTATGAGGAGGTTGAACAGCCGCTGGTGCCGGTGCTGACGCGCATGGAGTACCGCGGGGTGCTGATCGATGGCGCGTTGCTGGCGGCGCAGAGCCGGCAGATCGACACGCAGCTGAAGGAACTGGTCGTCCAGGCGCATCGGGAAGCCGGGGCGCAGTTCAATATCGAATCCCCCAAGCAGCTGCAGCAGATCCTGTTTGAGAAGCTGCAGATCCCGGTGCTGCGCAAGACCCCGACCGGGCAGCCCTCGACGGCCGAAGATGTGCTGGAGGAACTGGCCGGTTCACACGCCTTGCCGCGCATCGTGCTGGACCACCGTACCCTGGCGAAACTCAAATCCACGTACACCGACAAACTGCCGCTGCAGATCAATGCACGCACGGGTCGTGTGCACACCTCTTATCACCAGGCTGTGGCCCAAACCGGGCGCCTGTCCTCGACGGACCCGAACCTGCAGAACATACCCGTGCGGCGTGCCGAAGGCCGCAGGATCCGCCAGGCCTTCATCGCTGCACCGGGGTCCGTGCTGCTGGCCGCGGACTACTCGCAGATCGAACTGCGCATCATGGCGCATCTGTCCGGGGATCCGGGCCTGCTGGCCGCCTTTGCCGCTGACCTGGATGTCCACGTGGCCACCGCCGCCGAAGTGTTTGGCGTCGCGACCGCCGCCGTCACCGCCGACCAGCGCCGCACCGCCAAGACCATCAATTTCGGTCTCATCTATGGCATGTCGCCGTTCGGACTGGCGCGACAATTGGGCATCGATCGCGGCTCTGCGCAGGACTACGTGAACCGGTACTTCGCCCGCTATCCTGGAGTGCGCCAGTTCATGGATGACACCCGGGAGCGGGCCCGCCGCGAGGGCTACGTGGAAACAGTATGCGGACGGCGGTTGTACCTGCCCGATATCCGCTCCAGCAACCGTCAGTTGCAGCAGTACTCGGAGCGCAGCGCCATCAACGCGCCGATGCAAGGGACCGCAGCAGACATCATCAAACTGGCGATGATCAGGGTCGATGACTGGTGCGAGCGCGAACAGCCACCGGCGCGGCTGATCATGCAGGTGCATGACGAGCTGGTGCTGGAGGTGCGTGCCGATGCGGTGGCCGAAGTGACGGCGGCCGTACGCACCCGAATGATGGAGGCTCTGAAACTCAAAGTACCGTTGAAGGTGGATTGCGGGGTGGGTGCCAACTGGGACGAGGCGCACTGATGTTGTATTGCTGCAACATGTCGTAATGCAACCACTTGAAAGTTCAACAGTTTTTAATGTTTGGTCTGTTGAACTTTGAAGCCCCGTCCCTATCAAATCCTATGAGTGTCCCAAGCACTCCCCGCTTTCCTCCCTGGGCGGGTAACCCGGTTCACGAGACCTGTTCCGGGTTAGTCTAGCCCCGGTGGCCTCTTCTGAGATCACCGGGGCCCTTTATTGTGTAATCAATTCCCCGCGAGTTTCAAGCCAGCTTTGCAGGCGCTCCTGCGCCTCCTCTATACCGACCCGGCGCAGCGCCGAGAACAGCTGGAGCGTGGCGCGACCACCCAGAATCGCCAAGGCCGCGGCTTGGGCTTTCATGCTTTCCGCCCGAGTCAGCTTGTCCGCCTTGGACAGCAGCACATGGATGCGCCGCCGGGCCGGGTCCGCCCAGTCGATGAGCTCCAGGTCACCGCCCGAGAGCCCCCGCCGGCAATCCACCACCAGGAACAATCCCTTCAGGCTGACGCGGGGTCGCAGGGCATCGATGAGCGGTGCCCACCCCGCCCGCTCCTCGCGCGGTCCTCCCGCAAATCCATAGCCCGGCAGATCCACGATGCGCCGGTCTGCGCCCAGAGAAAAGAAGTTCAACAGTCGCGTTCGCCCCGGTGTCTTGCTGGTGCGCGCCAGGCCATGGCGCGCAACGATGACGTTGATCGCCGATGACTTTCCCGCGTTGGACCGACCGGCAAAAGCAATCTCCACTCCGTGGTCAGCCGGAAACTGGGCACCGGCCGCGGCACTCAACATGAAACTCACTTCTGGGAACCGGCTCACGGGCGGGGGACCTCTTAGTACGGCGGATCTGTAGTGTACAATTCGCGACCTCTCACGCAGGCGGAGCACGGATGAGCATGTCGCCGTTCATGAAAGCAGGTTGGATCGGTTTGGCTTCAACCATGACTGCGGCGCTGGTTGTCGGCGCCGCGCAACCCGCCGCGGCGGTTGCGACCCTGGCACAGGGTACGCCGTTTGCGGACGGTACTGTCGAAGCAGGCGCACTGAAGGCGGCAACCTGCTCGGCCTGCCATGGGCCAAACGGCAACAGCACCACCGCTCAGTGGCCGAAGATCGCCGGCCAGAATGCCGTATACACCGCCGAACAGCTGCATTTGTTCAAGGCCGGTGTACGCGTCAACCCCGACATGCAGAAGATGGCCAGCACCCTCAGCGACAAGGACATCGACAGTGTGGCGGTGTTCTTCCAGGCCCAAACGCCGGTGGGCGGGGAGGCGGACGCCTCCAAGTGGCTGGCCGGAGAGGACCTGTATCGCTTTGGTGATGTGGCCCGGGAAATTCCGGCCTGCACCGCCTGCCATGGCCCTGTGGGCCGGGGCAATTCCGTCGCGGACTACCCCGCCCTGCGTGCCCAATTCGCTCCCTATGTGGCCAAGCAGCTCAACGATTTCGCCAGTGGCGCCCGCTACAGCGGTGCCAAGCCCGGCGCGCCGACCAGCCGCAATGGCTACATAATGACCACCATCGCCAAGCGTCTCACGGGCGATGACATCCAGGCGGTCGCTGCCTATATTCAGGGTATGCGTTAGACACGGAATCCGGCGCCGATGAGCCGGGGAGCTATTGAATGAACCGACCGATCGTCCTGCTGCTGGCCCTGCTTTCCCTGAGCATCAGCGGCTGCAGCCACCAGGCGGCTGTTCCTGCGACCACCCAGGGCGCCCTCACCAGCGCGCCGGAGCAGGCGAAGCAGGATGTGGCAGCGAGCGCCAATGGTCAGGCTGCCAGCGCGACGGCGACCGTGGCGGATGTGGCAAATCCCCCAGCCAGTTCTGCAGCCGCCGCCGTGGCGCAGCCCGGTGCCGAGGGCCCAGCTGATGGCACTGACGATGCTCCGGTCGGCACCACGTCCCTGGAGAAAATTGCCGATCTGCCTTCGCAGCATCGGCTGCCGGATGGCAAGTGGAAGCCGGGCGTTAACTACGATCCGGTCGTCCCGGCGCAGCCCACCTCCGCGCCGGCCGGCAAGGTCGAAGTACTCGAAGTCTTCTGGTACGCCTGTCCGCATTGCTACGCCCTGGAGCCGTACCTCACGGCGTGGCGCAAAACCAAGCCTGATTACATCGACTTCGTGCGCGTCCCGGTCATGTGGGGACCCATCCATCGCGCCCATGCGCAGCTGTACTACACATTGAAGCAGCTGGGTCGAAACGACCTGGATGGCAAAGTCTTCGAGACCCTGCACCAGCAGGAGAATCCTCTGATGGGCAATACACCGGAGGAGACCTTCGAGCTGCAACTGAAATTCGCCAAGGAAAATGGCATCGACGCGGAAGCCTTCCGCAAAGCGTATAACTCCTTCGCCGTGAACTCCGACCTGCAGCGCGCGGAGGAAATCACCCAGCGCTACCATGTCGAGGGTGTGCCCCTGATCGTCATCAACGGCAAGTACATGACTGATGTGGGTAAGGCCGGTAGCCACGAAGCGTTGATCGCCGAAATCAACGACCTGGCCGCCAGCGAGCACAAGCACTAGGAATCCACGGCCCACACCGCCGTTGCGGTAAACTGCAAACTTCCGATCGCGTGCGCCCGTAGCTCAGCTGGATAGAGTACTGCCCTCCGAAGGCAGGGGTCACTGGTTCGAATCCAGTCGGGCGCGCCAAATTTCAATAATAAAATCAGGTAGATGTCGAGCGCGAGTCGGTCGATTGATCTTCGATTTAACTTAAATTTTGGTCACTCCCTGGTCACTCCGGACGCTCGTGATGGACATCATCGGGTCCAGACTCCGTGTGTACAGAGCTGCTGCTGACGCCCTGCGCGCAAGTCGGCGCCATGCTCGTGCAGCGGAAGGTCATCCAAGCGGGACTGTGCTGCCACTCAAAGGGTGAAGTTTCCGTCGGCAACACCGGGTACCTCGTTCTGCGCGGCAAGGACAACACCGGCCGCGACCTCATCATCTCGCAGGCGTACCTGACCCGCGGCATGCGCGAGCGCGCGGCAGAGTTGGCGACCGAGTGGCTGGGGCCACGAACCGAACAAGAGATCCGGCAGAGTCTTGAGCGCGAAGTGGAGCAGGAGCGCTGGACCAGCCTGGATCGGACCTTACAGCGCGAGGCAGTCGATGGCTTGGTGCGAGCTGTGACTCTGGCCGAGCCACGACTCCAGCGCCAGCGACCCCTCCTGATTGGCCGTCTGCAACACTTGCAGCGCCTGGGGCTCACCAGTGAGCCGCAGCCCGGCGTATGGGCTATCCACGCCGATGCCGAGCAGACCTTGCGGGCGATGGGCGAGCGCGGCGACATCCTGCGCACGATGCAGCGCGCCCTACGCGGGGAGCCGTGCGAGCTGGTCGTGTCCGAGCCCGGTGAGAACGGCCGCACGGTCGTCGGGCGGGTCGCCGCCAAGGGCCTGGCGGATGAGCTGTACGAGAAGGGCTACCTGATCATCGAGGGCACCGATGGCAAGGCCCACTACGTCGCGCTTCCCCCCAAGACGGAGCTGGAGCAATACCCAAGGGGGCGTTGGTCGAAGTCGGTGCCTCGGCCGGAGCGCGAGCATCCGACCGGACCATCGCCGCGCTAGCGACCGACGGTCTCTATCGAACCGAGGATCACCTGAGGGTTGCCCAGGCGGAGGCCGCGCCAAACCGCGATCCGCACGACGTCGTCGCCGCTCACGTCCGCCGGCTCGAAGCGTTGCGCCGGGCCGGTGTCGTGGAGCGCTTGACCGAGGGCGTCTGGCGCGTGCCGGCCGATCTTCCCGAACAAGGCCGGCGGCACGACGCCCAGCGGCTGGGCGGTGGTGTGGCGGTGGAACTGCGCTCGCACCTGCCCGTCGAACAGCAGACGCGAGCGATTGGCGCGACGTGGCTGGACCGGCAACTGATCGCCGGAGGGAAAGACCTGGGCGAGCGGGGCTTCGGCAGCGCGGCGCGCGAAGGGCTACGGCAAAGGGCGGATTTCCTCGTCGAGCGAGGACTGGCGGAACGGCACGGACAACGAGTGATCCTGGCGCGCAATCTGCTCTCCACGCTGCGCGAGCGAGACATCGCTACAGCCGCGAAGAGCATTGCCCGCGAGACCGGTCTCACCTATCGGCCGGTTGTCGACGGCGAGAGAGTCAGTGGCGTCTACCGGCGCAATATTCTCCTCGCCAGCGGGCGCTTTGCCATGCTGGAGGATGGAATGGGATTCAGTTTGGTACCGTGGAAGCCGGTGATCGAGCCCAGGCTGGGGCAGACCATCATCGCCATCATGCGAGGCGCAAGCGTATCGTGGGAAATTGGGCGACGTCGCGGATTATCAGTTACGTGAAAGCTACGTTGCGGGTGCCTCCACTCAGGGGATTGCGAGATGAGGGTTGGAAGATGAACGACTTGCAGATCATTGGGCGGCGCAGCTCGCATTTCACGCGTGTGCCGTTACTGTTTGCGCAGGAACTGGGCGTGGCGCTGCAGGTGGTGCCGGTGTACGACATGACGGCGCTGGGACCGCAGATGTACGCGGGTAATCCGGCGCTGAAGCTGCCAATCCTGCGCGTCGGAGACACGGTGCTGTTCGGGGCGCAGAACATCTGCCGAGCGATCGCGGAACGGGCGGCGCGGCCAGCGCGCATGGTGTGGCCGGAGGAACTGCGCGACACGGTGTCGCGCAATGCGCAGGAGCTGGTGTGGCACGCCATGGCGGCGCAGGTACAACTGGTGTTTGGAACGGTGCTGTGCAAGCTGCCCGCGGACAATGTGTACTTCACGAAGGCGCGTGCGGGGTTCGAGGGAGCGTTGAGCTGGCTGGAGGCGCACCTGGAGCAGGCGCTCGCGGCGTTACCGGCACCGCGTGATTTGTCGCTGCTGGAGGTGTCGCTTTTCTGTCTGCTCGATCATCTGTCGTTCCGGCCGACGCTGATGCTGCATGCGTATCCGGCGTTGGAGCGTTTCACTGAAACATTCGCGACGCGGCCAGCGGCGAAGCACACGACGTATCAGTTTGATGTTGCGCCGGCGGGCAGTTGAGACGGGGGTCCGCGAGGGGCGCTCAGGTGGCGGCGTCAGGATCTTGGATGGCGACCTGGGGCGCGGCGGCTTTAGCCACGGCCCGGGTTGCGCGATGCGCGGAGAGGTTGCCGCTATAAATGCCACCGCGTCGGCTGTTCGCCCGAGTTCCTGGTAGCGCCGGGTCTGATACACGTCCGCCTTCAAAAAACTCAATCAGGGCGACAAGCGTCGCCGATACCTCCTGCGTGCGCCATACCAGGCCCGTGACGACCGATTCGTGCACTCGCGGCAAAGAATGCCGGACAACATGACGGTGATCTACGATGGCCAGCACCGATTCCGGCACCAACGCGATTCCGGCTCCAGCGGCGACACAGGCCACCATGGCGTGATAGGAGCTCATTTCCAGTACACGTAACGTCGCCAGTCCTTTACGCCCGAGCCAGCGTTCGAAGACCCGACGGTAGGCGCAACCCGCCGGGAACGCGATTAGCGAGTCGCCGTGCACGTCCGCAGCGCGCCGAATCGGCCGATGAGCCGCCGCTGAGATCACCACTAGGCGCTCGGCGAAAAGCGGCAATACTGATAGCTGCTCACTGCGCTCCGGTGCCTCAGCCACGAAGGCAGCCTCGACGCGTCGTTGCTGGACGGCGGCCAGCATTGCATCGTTGGTCCCGGTGACGAGCTCGACTCTCACCTCCGGGAAGGCTCGATGATAAGCGGCCAGCACGCCCGGTAGGCGGCCGGCCGCGGTACTTTCCAGCGATCCGAGCTTCAGTACGCCCTCTGGCGCTGCGCCGCGCACCACGGCGTACGCCTCCTCCGAGAGGCGAAGCAACCGCTCCGCGTAGTCCAGCAGCCGCTCGCCGTGCGGGGTGAGCGTCAAGCGCTGCTTGCTGCGGTAGAACAGACGCGCGCCGATCGAGAGCTCGAGCTGCTTCACGCGCGCGCTCACGTTCGAGGGCACGCGGTGCAGAGCGCGCCCGGCACGAATGATGCCGCCTTCATCGACCACCGCTTTGAAGATCTTCAGATCCGAGAGTTCCATGTCGTGACACTCGCTGCGATCGGGAACACCGGGAGCATTCACGGGAACCATACTATGCTCATACGAAGAATATGTCATTCTACATTATTCACTATATGAGTATAGGCGAGGATCTATATTCTCCGGCAGTGAGTGGCGGCCATTTAACCTGGAGGCCGAGTGGCGCCGTCCATGGAGTCCCGTAACCCAAGAGGAGCCCGCCGAGCGATGCCGTCGACCTCTCCGAATGTACGAAAGCGTGTCGAGAGCTTTTGCCGCCGCTTCCGGCTGCGAGTGCCCATTCTGCTGGCGCCAATGGCCGGGGCGTCATTGCCACCGTTGTCCATCGCGGTCGGACAGGCGGGTGGTCTAGGCGCCTGCGGCGCGCTACTGATGTCTCCCGAGGAAATCATTGACTGGGTGCAATCGGTGCGGGCGTCCGGGACGGACGCCTTCCAGCTCAACAACTGGATTCCCGGGCAGAAGGCACGACGCGATCCTCTACACGAAGCGCAGCTGTGTACGTTCCTCGCGTGCTGGGGTCCCACTGTGACGCCTGAGGTAGCGGACGCAGCACGGCCGAACTTCGAGGCACAGTGCGAGGCCATGCTGGCGGCTCGCCCTCCGGTGATCTCCTCGATCATGGGTCTGTACCCACCACACTACGTTCGCGAACTCAAGAGGGAAGCGGTCGCCTGGTTTGCGACGGTCTCGACCGTCGCAGAGGCGCGTCAGGCCGAGGAGGCTGGCGCGGATGTGCTGATCGCTCAGGGTATGGAGGCAGGAGGTCATCGTGGCTGCTTCGACCCCGACGCCGCCGAAGCGCAACTGGTGGGCCTGATTGCACTGTTGCCTGCCATTGTCGACGCAGTAAAGATCCCGGTCGTGGCCACGGGAGGTATCGCCGACGGCCGAGGCATCGCAGCGGCGTTGTTTTTAGGCGCTAGCGCCGTGCAGATCGGGACAGGATTCCTACGTTGCCCGGAGGCTCAGATCCACCCTGCATGGGCCGCGGCGCTGGCGCAGTGCGCGCCCGAAGACACAGTGGTGACTCGGGCATTCAGTGGACGTGCTGGCCGCGCTCTCGCTACCGAATATGTTCGCGCTGCAACTGCGGCCGGGGCGCCAGCGGCAGCGCCGTACCCGATTCAACGCGCTCTCACGGCGCCGATGCGGCGCGCCGCATCGCGAGAGGGTGATGTTCAACGTATGCAAGTGTGGGCTGGTCAAAGCGCGCAGCTAGCGCCGGTCCTGCCGGCCGGTCAGTGGGTCGATCGGCTCTGGCTTGAGACACAAAAGTTGCTGAGCGCCGGCTGGGGATGACATCCGTGACGCAGCATCACCACTCTCTGCAGCCGTTACACGATGGCTCACGCACGGCGGTATGCGCGTTATCCCGTCCCGCACGTAATGATTCAGGCTACATCGACCCTCGTCCAAAGGCGGCTTCAGTGCCCGGCCGATTCAAGGTCCTTAGCGCCGGTGTCTTCAGCCTCGTCCTGACCTTGGGTGTAGCGCGGTTCGCGTATACACCGCTCCTGCCGCTGATGCAGCAACAGGCGAAGCTCGGGCTTGCCGCGGGCGGATGGCTCGCTTCCATCAACTACGCCGGCTACCTGAGTGGAGCGGCGGTGGCATCGCTGATCGGCGATCTTGTGTTGAAGGACCGACTCTACCGCGCAGGTCTGATCCTGGCCGTAGTGACCACCGGGATGATGGGTCTCCATACGAGCATCACCGTTTGGGTGATCTCGCGATATCTCGCCGGACTCAGTAGCGCGGCTGGAATGTTGCTTGGCAGTGGTCTGATTTTGAACTGGCTCATGCGGCACGACCACCGCAGCGAGCTCGGCATCCATTTCGCCGGTGTAGGTCTAGGGATCGTAGTCAGCGCCGCTGCCGTGATGGCCATGAACCGCTGGTCGCTGGATTGGCGACATCAGTGGTACGCATTCACCCTCTTGGGTGCTGTCTTGTTGTGGCCGGCCATGGGGTGGCTGCCGCGGCCCTCGGTCTCCACGGTCACCCGATCCGGGGAATCCTTGCTGGACGCTCCGCCGAGCCCGAACTTTCTGCAGGTGCTCATGGCGTCATACTTTTGTGCCGGCGTGGGCTACGCCGTCAGCGTCACGTTCATCGTGGCGATCGTCGATCAATTCTCGGATCGCGCCGGCCACGGAGCCTTGGCCTTTCTCGTGATCGGCGCGGCAGCGACACCGTCGTGTGTGCTGTGGGATTTCATCGCACGGCGTACAGGGAACCTGAACGCCCTGATTCTTGCCGGCGCCCTACAGATCGCGGGGATTCTGATACTGATTTTCATAACCGGTCTGCTAGCTACTCTGTGCGGGGCGGTGCTGTTCGGAGCCACAGTGATCGGCATTGTGAGTCTGGTGTTGACGATGGCTGGCCGCTATTACCCAACGCGTCCCGCCAAGATGATGGGCAAAATGACGCTTGCATACGGTCTGGCGCAGGTCATCGCACCGGCCGTCACAGGGGTCCTGGCGGCGTATTTTGGCAGCTATCGGTCCGGCCTCTACTTGGCGGCAGGAGTGATGTTCATTGGAACCGTGCTGCTTTCGATCGCTCGTTGGGGCGAGATGACTGATTCGTAAGAACACGCGAAAGAGCACTATTGGCGCGCTGGGCTGTGAAGATGCGCGTTAGATCCGAGGCGGCACCTAGACGACTATCCCATGGAGCTTCGCCATCTACGCTACTTCTTGGCCGTTGCAGAAGAACTGCACTTTGCTCGCGCCGCTGAGCGTCTGCACATAGAGCAGTCACCACTGTCGCGCGCGGTCAAAGAACTCGAATACGACCTCGGCGTTCAATTGTTCGAGCGCACGACGCGCAGCACCCGTCTGACCTGGGCCGGGCAGGTATTTCTTGAGGACGTTCGCCGGGTCTTCACCGCAGTTGACCAAGCCAAAGACAATGCCAAATCGGCGGCGAGCGGTTATCACGGCACACTTCGGATTGCCCTCTCTGACGCCATCGCTCCGGCTCGGCTTGCCACCCTGCTAGCCCGGTGCCGTGCGGAAGAGCCGGAAGTTGAAATTCGCCTGTTCCAGACACCGCTTGGGCAGCAGGTAAAGGGCTTGCGTGAAGATCTGTACGACGCGGGCTTCGCCCAGTCCGCGGATGCGGGCGAGGGAATTATTGCCGAACCGATATGGACTGATTCCATGGTCGTCGCCGTGCCTGCGCGTCATCCGCTGCTCGTGCACAAGCACGTTCCCCTGGAGGAGCTGCCGCGTTACCCGCTTGTTCTCTGTCACCCGGAAGGTTGCGAAGGCTGTAGCCGCCAGATTGAGCGAGCTCTGCGCGTGGCGGGTGTCGGACCACAAGTGGTCGAGCGTGTGACAACACATGACGTACTGCTCACATTGATCGCGGCAGGCTATGGAGTGGGATTGACCAGTACAACGCAAATGGAGGTGTGCCGGCATCCAGATGTCGTGGTGCGTCCGCTGGCTGGACAGGCGATCACTCTGACTACGTACCTGCTGCGGCCCGATATCAATCCGCCGGTGCAACTGAGTCATTTTATTGATCGAGTTAATCCATTCGAAGCGCCAGTGCAGAGCGGTCCTCCCTGAAATCCATCGTCGCCGTGACGTGGCTACACGCCGTGAAACCCATACGCAGGAGTCGGCATCGCTTCGTACGCTACGGCGCGCCAGAATTTGCGCTCTTTCACCAAAGAGCGCTTCTCTTGGAAATGTTGTTCCCCGCGTCTCGGCATTTTCGATAACGGTCTTTGACCGTCTCTGATCTCGGCTCGAATCTCCCCTACGCGGTGCTTCGTTGCCGCGCGCAAGCAGGGGGATTCGGAGCCCGATATGCAAGGCACCAGCGTGCTATTCGGTCAGGTGCTGACGGTCTTCAGCATCGTAGTCGCGGGGACTTGGGCCGCTACCCAATGGACCGCCGCGCACCTGGGTTATCAACTGCGCCTGGGTTCGCCCTGGTTCGACCTTTTCGGCACGCCCGTCTACCACCCATGGCGGCTGTTCGAATGGTGGTACTGGTTCGATGCCTATGCACCGCGCCTATTCTTGAAGGGCGGCGCCATCGCGGCCACGAGCGGCGGAATCGCTACCTGCGTCGCCATCGGCATGTCCGTATGGCGCGCTCGGCAATCCAAGCTCGTCACCACATATGGCTCGGCTCGGTGGGCGGAGCTTGCCGAGATCCGCAGGGCCGAACTGAATAGACCCGCCGGAGTCTTCCTCGGCCGAAAGGGGCGCGACTACCTGCGCCACGACGGTCCCGAGCACGTGATGGCCTTTGCGCCGACGCGATCAGGCAAAGGTGTCGGCCTGGTCGTGCCGACGCACCGATGCGGTTCAAGCAGATTGAAACGAGGCCGAAAACGTTTGTAATCATCCTCGACACGGGAGATGAAATTCTCAAGACGTTGAAGACCTTCGCACAAGAGCAAAAGCTCTCCGGCAGTAGTTTTAAGGCTATCGGCGCCTTGTCACACGTAAAATTCGGATGGTTTGATTGGCAGGACAAGCGATATCAGGTAGCCGGCGAACTGGATGAACAGGTGGAGTTGCTTTCCCTACTTGGCGACATCGCGGTACAAGACCATGAGCCCCAGATTCATGCCCACGTTGTTGTAGGGCGAAAGGACGGAACAGCGCATGGTGGCCATCTAATGGAAGGCCGAGTACGGCCTACGTGCGAAATAGTTCTATCGGAGAGTCCAACCGCGTTACAGAAGCAGATCGAACCGGAATCCGGTCTTCCACTGATTCGCGTTTAGCAGGAGTGTTTTCCGGACGAGCTCTATGAATGCGGATCCATGCGAAATCAGGGCCTTGGTTTTCGATGTATTTGGGACCCTTGTCGATTGGCGCGGCTAAGGGGAAGGCAGGCGTACCGGATACGGCAGATGGGCGCATAGCTATGCGGGTGTGCTTTCCTTAGCATAGGGGCGTGACTCAGCAGCGCATTAAGACCTACCTGGGAATGTCCGCGGGGCTGGCCGCTGCCGTGCTGTCGGCGCTGCTCTTTGGCGTTACGACTCCCGTTGCGAAGCAACTGTTAGAGGGTTCGAGCCCCTTGCTCGTCGCAGGACTGCTGTACCTGGGAAGCGGGCTCGGGCTGACCCTGCTGCGCGTCGTTCAGGATCGCGGTCTCGTGCCGCTGGATCTGAAGTGGTCAGACTGGCGATGGTTGGCAGCGGCCACGGCATCCGGCGGCATCCTTGCACCTGCCCTGCTCCTGTTCGGATTGGCGCGCTCGGATGCCGCGACCGCCTCGCTCCTGTTGAACCTTGAGGTCGTGTTCACGGCAGTGCTCGCCTGGTTCGTATTTCAGGAGGCGACCAGCCGCCGGGTGGTGCTGGGATTCGTCGCGATATTCGCCGGAGGGTTGGCTTTGGCATGGCCAGCGCAGCTGGCGATGCCGGGTCGAGCCCAGGGTTTGCTGTTCATAGCGGCGGCATGCCTGTTCTGGGGACTGGACAATAATTTCACCCGCAAGATCTCGGCAGCTGACTCACGCGTCATCGCCGGCATCAAGGGCTTGGTCGCCGGTACGACCAATACCGTTCTGGCGCTGGCACTGGGCGCGAAACTACCGACCCCGCCCTACCTGTCCGGAACGCTGGCGCTGGGTTTTTTTGGCTACGGACTGAGTCTGGTGTTGTTCATCGTAGCGCTACGGCACCTGGGCACGGCACGTACCGGCGCCTACTTCGCAACCGCGCCGTTCATCGGCACGGCTGTCGCGGTGCTCCTGTATGGGCAGCCGGCCACCTGGGTCTTCTACGGCGCCGCACTGTTGATGGCGATCGGTGTCTGGTTGCACGTCACGGAGCACCACGCCCACTACCATGTGCACGAGCGGCTGACCCACACTCACGCTCACTCACACGATGCCCACCACCAGCACCAACACGCATCGCCTTGGGATGCCGTGGAACCGCACACCCACGAACACCACCACGAACCCCTACGTCACAGCCATGAGCACTATCCCGACATTCATCATCAACACCAACACGATTGAGCGGCGGCGCACTTCATCTGAAGGCCGATGCATTTTCGCGGGCCCATTGATCAAAACCGATTGGCTGACGGCCCAGTATGCGTTCCACATTATCCGTGACAGTCGCGAGGCGTCCGGCGCGAATGGCGCGGAATATCGAGAGGTGGTAATCGATCGATTCCGGCAACTCTCCGCGTGCGCCCCAGCGCAGGCGTTCTTCCTGTTCGCAGATCGGCTGAAAGGCCAGCGGCCTGCCAATGACGGCGCCGATTCGAGTGACCATCTGCGCGCAGCTCAGGGCCTCCGGGCCGGTGATTGGCAGCGACGCACCCTCATATCCTGACCCCGTCAAGGCAACGGTCGCGACGTCGGCGATATCTTGCGGGTGAATGAAGGCAATTCTGCCGTCCCCGGTCGCACAACAAACAATCCCCGTGGATTTGATTGCTGGCGCCCACGCCAAGGCGTTGGCCATGAAGCCGGCGGGCTGCACAAAGGTGAATCCCACTCCGCTACCGCGAATCGCCGCCTCGCCGCGCGCGTGCCAGACGCCAGTCCCGATGTTCTGCTGCTGCACGTCCATGGTGGAAAGCTTCACCAGGCGCTCCACACCCGCGGCCCGAGCCAGCGATGCGGCCATTGCATCCCGCTGTGGAAGCTCGCCGCCCGTGTTCACCAGGAACAGGCGACTGATTCCGCGCAAGGCTGCTGCAAGCGAAGTGGCATCCATCAGGTCGCCCACCGCAATGTCAACGCGGTCACCGAAACGCATCTGAGCCTTCCCCGGATCGCGGACAAAGATTCGTGGCCGCGCACCGGAGGCCAGCAGCCGGTCGACAACCATTGAACCGATATTGCCGGTGGCGCCTGTGATCAGATAGATCATGTGCTTGTTCCAAAGGAAGTTGTCATTGACAATGTGTATGAATACTCATATTGCTGAAACCCAGGCTACACGACGACGACGGGCTTGTTAACTCGCATTACACTGTGGTTTGCCGGCCGGGAAAATGCGATGCAGGATTCCTGTATACGGTGAGTTGCTCATATTTTGCGTGTCCGGGAGGCTCAACATGAAGCCCGTGACCCCACGGCGCCAACGGCGGCGAGTACCACGCCAACGTCGTGCCCTGATCACTGTCGAGGCGATTCTTGATGCCGTAGTGAGGATACTGAAGCGTGAGGGGGTCACCGCTGTCACCACCAACCGCATTGCGGAGGTGGCCGGAGTCAGTGTCGGCTCGGTCTATCAGTACTTCCCTGACAAGCGAGCCGTCTTCGTTGCTCTACATAAACGCCATGTCGAGGAGATCGATCGCGTACTGGAACGCGCGCTCGTCAGGCACGCAAATTCATCGCTCGAGGAGTTCGTCAGCGCCATGGTCATCGCAATGACGGAGGCACACGCGGCAGATCCGCAGCTGTACGAGCTGCTGTTCTCGGAAGTTCCGCATCGAGGTGGGGACACTCGGGATTTTCCCACGCGCTTTCATGGTGCGTTTCGAGCCGCCCTCTCCTCGAGAACCCGTGAGCTCAAGCCGCGCCGTCGCCTGGACCAGACGGCGTTCGTGGTCACGCACATGCTGGAATCACTGTCACACGGAGCGGTGCTGCGGCGCCCCGCAGGCGTGTCGTTCGCGGATGCGAAGGCGGAGACCGTAAGGTCAATCCTGGCGTATTTGCGGGCCTGACCTGACCTCAGTTGAGCGGTGACGCGCTGCGCTGAGCAAGCGTCAACGAATTTGCGCCGGACCTGAGCTCGACGGGGTGAAGCGATGCCATGTCCGTATATTTTCCCCACATCAGATGGCCGGAGCCGCCACCTTCTGCGCGTCCTTCATCTGTTTTTGCCGCAGCGTCGCGCTCTGTCCAGCGATGTGCTGCACGGTGGCGATGTAGTCGCGCGTGTCCTCGGAATTCTCGCTGAGATTCACCTGGAAGCTGCTAACGACTTGAGTGCCATTGATGCCTCCCACGAAGAGTTGTGCATACACGACCACCCCCACGCGACATGGATTGATCATCATCCGGTCAATGTCGGCCTGGGCGAGCGGTTGAGCGCCGTTGAGCTGAGGATTTGAATTCACATAGGAGACGAAGTCGCTCGCACATTGAGTCCTGCGTCTGGCGACGGCCGCAGGCACATCGGCTGGTTGTCCCTGTTCGTCCAGGACCCAGCTGAAGAGGGTGGAACCGAGGACAATCGGATTGGGTCCGTACTTCTTGAGCAAGGCGGCCTTCACATTATCCGGCGAGGATTCATGGCCCAGGGCAAAGGCGAGGCTGCGCTGTATGCCCACCACGCGCTGCTGGCTGGGAGGCCCACTGAACATCACCATCATGTTGTCGCAGATGCTGGATCCGCAAAGGTCGGCAGTGCCGCCAAGACGACCCAGCCACTGTGGATCGTGTACCCGCCCATGGACATCGTCGGTGATGCGGCCGGCGCCAGTGCGCGGCCGATCATGCATTGCAGCTTATCGTTGTCCTGCTTGCGTGAGAGACCGATCCCGCCGGCCGACAGCCAAATTCCATCAGGCTGCGACTGCATGCCTCGCGCGCTGCGATTTACGAAAACCGTGCGTCCGCGTTTATCCAGCAGGATCACCGCGGCCGTGTTCCTCTCCAGCCATTCCATGCCGACCTGTTGCATCGCCCCTAGCGATCCGATTCGAAATCCAATGGCCAGGGATCTCGCCAGGTGGCGCTGGAGGATGGAAAAATCACCGATATCGCTCGATTCGTACCGTCCGGCACTGCGAGTGCGATGCAGAGCAACGCCTGCCTGTACCGCAGGCGCCGGGCGCGTCTGACCCACCATACGAAAGCGCGTCTCGACACTCCGCTGATGCCAATCGTCATACGCGCGGGTGTCGTTGTCGCGCTGCTCGGTCAGCAGTCCGTCGTGAACAATGGCCTGGGTTGGATGATCGACCAGATATCTCACCGTGGGATCCAGTTGCGCCATGCCGCCGACGTAATCTCGAATGCTGTTCTGATCGAAGTTGATGCAGACAAATGTCGGCAGACGAGGATATTCGGAGCCGTCCAATACCCAGAAGCTGGCCGCCTGGCTCCCTGTCACATCGGCTAGCGTCTGGAGCGCGTCGGGCCACAGGCTCTCGTCCATGGCCGCGTCGTAAAACGCCTCTATTGCGGCGAGCATGCGTTCCTGTGTCGAGGGGGCCATGGGCCGATTCGACGCTCCAACCTTTTGAAAAACAAGGTGAGGTGCGGCATAGAAGCCGACTATCGAACGAATAGGATCTATCGCTTGGAGTCATGGCTGCGTGGGCTGCCAGTATGAGGCCCCAGCGAAACATTCTTGGAGCGACCATGAGCAGTGAAAGCCAGTGCCCGTACGCGGGCGGGACCCGTGCACAGACGAACCGTGACTGGTGGCCCAGCCAGCTGAACCTGCAGGTGCTGCATCAGCACTCCGCCTTGTCCAATCCGATGGGTGAGGCCTTCGACTACGCCGCGGAGTTCAAGAGCCTCGACCTGAATGCCGTGATCAGAGACCTGCAGGCTTTGATGACGGATTCCAAGGCGTGGTGGCCGGCGGACTTTGGACACTACGGCCCGCTGTTCATCCGGATGGCGTGGCACAGCGCAGGCACGTACCGCATCGGTGACGGTCGCGGTGGCGCTGGGGCGGGGCAGCAACGCTTTGCACCGCTCAATAGCTGGCCGGACAACGCCAACCTCGACAAGGCGCGGCGGTTGCTGTGGCCGATCAAGCAGAAATACGGCCGGAAGATCTCCTGGGGCGACTTGTTGATTCTTACGGGCAATGTGGCTCTGGAATCCATGGGCTGCAAGACATTCGGCTTTGGCGGCGGCCGCGCGGATGTCTGGGAGCCGCAAGCGGACATCTACTGGGGACCCGAGGGCAAGTGGCTGGCGGATGAGCGCTACAGGGGTGAGCGGGAGCTGCAAAGTCCCCTCGGCGCCGTACAAATGGGCCTGATCTACGTGAATCCGGAAGGGCCGAACGGCAAGCCGGATCCGCTCGCGGCGGCCAGGGACATTCGCGAAACGTTCGCCCGGATGGCGATGAACGATGAGGAGACGGTGGCACTGATTGCCGGTGGCCACACCTTCGGCAAGACTCACGGCGCCGGCGATGCATCACTGGTGGGCGCGGAACCGGAAGGCGCCGGCATCGAGGAGCAGGGCCTGGGCTGGAAAAGCAAATTCGGTACCGGCAAAGGCGCGGATGCAATCACCAGTGGCTTGGAAGTCACCTGGACCGCGACGCCTACCAGATGGAGCAACCATTTCTTCCAGAGCCTGTTTGGCTACGAGTGGGAATTGACCCGCAGCCCGGCCGGTGCGCATCAATGGCGGCCCAGGGAAGCGGCAGGCGCGGACACGGTGCCGGATGCGCATGACCCGTCCAAGCATCATGCGCCGTCCATGCTGACCACTGACCTCGCCTTGCGATTCGATCCTGCCTACGAAAAGATCTCTCGGCGCTTCCACGAGCATCCGCAACAATTCGCTGACGCGTTTGCCCGGGCGTGGTTCAAGCTGACGCATCGTGACATGGGCCCGGTGGTGCGCTATCTCGGCCCGCTCGTGCCGCAACAAACCCTCTCCTGGCAGGACCCGATCCCTGCTGTGGATCATCCCTTGGTGGAAGAGGCGGATACCGCGGGCCTCAAAGCGAAAATCCTCGCCTCGGGTCTGTCTGGTTCCCAGCTGGTCCGCACCGCGTGGGCCTCAGCATCGACGTTCCGCGGCTCCGATAAGCGCGGCGGGGCGAACGGTGCGCGCCTCCGGCTCGCGCCCCAGAAAGATTGGGAGGTCAACGAGCCGCCGCAGCTGGCACAGGTGCTGCAGGCGCTCGAAGCCATTCAGAAGGAGTTCAACGCTGCACAGTCTGCGGGGAAAAAGATCTCGCTGGCGGACCTGATCGTGCTCGGCGGCAACGCAGCGGTCGAGCGCAGCGCACAGCGCGCCGGCTACGCGGTGGCTGTCCCCTTCACACCGGGGCGAATGGACGCATCGCAAGCGCAGACCGACCGTGATGCCTTCGCGCCACTCGAACCCACCGCTGACGGCTTCCGGAATTATCTGCGCGGCAACCAGCGCCTCTCGCCTGAGGAGTGGTTGGTGGATCGGGCACAGTTGCTGACCCTGACAGCCCCTGAGATGACGGTCCTCATCGGTGGTTTGCGCGTCCTGGGTGCAAATACCGCGAGGTCCCCGCACGGCGTTTTCACCCGGCAGCCTGGCACCCTGTCCAACGACTTCTTCATCAACCTCCTCGACATGAACACGCACTGGCAGCCCGCCGCGGGGGTCGAGGGCGTGTATGAGGGACGCGACCGGACGACCCATGAGCTCAAGTGGACCGGCACCCGTGTCGACCTGATCTTCGGCTCGCACTCCCAGCTGCGCGCCCTGGCAGAGGTGTATGCCTCCGCGGACTCGCAGCAGAAGTTCGTGACCGACTTCGTCGCGGCGTGGACCAAGGTCATGAACCTCGATCGCTTCGATCTTGCCTGATACATCAGCAGGGGCATGCGCCGCCCTGTGGTCGTCTGCGGGCAATGCGGATCACACGGGCGGACATGATCGGGAATCAATGACTAAGCCCTAAGCCTTTGAAATACCACGAATGAAGCAGCGCGGAGCAGAGGGCATGGAGGCTGTGCCCCCCGCCTGCAGCCCGGGGGGCCGTGGTGCACGTCCCGGCAGGTTCAGCGCTTTAATTTCGCCGCTGCACGCCGCATCCCCATCACGCTGTTCCAGAGCGCGACGGTTACTCGCTATACTTCGGCGCCCACTCTTGGGGCGGTTGGTGTTGGGCGCTAATAGTGAGCAAGCAGGACACGCACTTCGTCAATACTTTCAGCATGGTGATCGGCCTTCTGGTCCTGATCGCAATTGGCATCATTGTTCTGGCACGCACGGTGGCGGCGCATACCCAGGAATCGGACACCGTCGAGGAGCGGGACTTCGCAAAAAGCGTGGCCTCGCGCATCGAGCCCCTTTCGCAGGAAGCGATCGTCGGGCAGGACAACACCAGCCTGGCGATCAAGCCTGACTCACCTGCGGGCGCCGGTGTGGCGCTGCCGATCCCCAAAAATGGGACCCAGGTTTACGAAGAGGTCTGCTCCGCATGCCACGGGCTGGGCATAGCCGGTGCACCCAAAGCCGGCGATGCGGCGCTGTGGCTGCCGCGAATCGCCAAGGGCAAGGCGCTCCTGTACGACCATGCCATCCACGGCTTTACCGGCCAGACGGGCACCATGCCGCCGAAGGGCAACCGGCCCGACATCCCGGATGCCATCATTGAGCAGGGTGTCGACCACATGATGGACATGGTCAAGCACTGATCCCAAGGGGTTTTCCTTCGGGACGGTTGCGGGAGTCAGCATGGCTAAGGCGATGATCGATCCCGAATCCGGCCGCCCCAACACAGTGGCCCTGGACACTCACGCACTGGGCACGCTGCAGTATATCCGCGCCTCGATCGATGCGGCCGGCCTGCTGGCGGTGCCAGGCTCAGCGGGTATCGCCATGGGCGCGGTCGGCATTCTGGCCGCCCTGCTGGTCGCCCTCAAACCGCTGGCCGCGCACTGGCTGCAGATCTGGTTGCTCGCCGGGCTCGTGGCCATCGCTTTTGGCACGGCTCTGATGTTTCATCAGGTCGTCCGCCGCGGCACGGCGCTGTATCGCGGGCCGTTGCGCAAGTTCCTGATGTGCCTGTGCCCCCCGCTGCTGGTCGGCGCGGTGCTGACCTGGCAGCTGTGGCTGCACGCGCAGGCCGCCCTGATTCCAGGCATATGGCTGCTCATGTACGGCTGCGCCGTAATGGCTGCGAGCACTCTGACCCGCCGCGCGCTGGCTGTGATGGGGGCATTGCTCGCGGTACTGGGCATCATTGCCCTGCAGGTACCGGTGAACTTTCAGAATGCCATTCTGGGCATTGGGTTCGGCGGTCTGCACCTGCTGTTTGGTATCCTGATCGGAGGACGGGCCAGGGAGGATTTGCCATGAGCACCAGAGTCAATGCCAGGAGGGAACCGGCCGAGCCGCTCACGGAGCGAGTACGGCAGGCGCCGGTCGCCGCGCGCAACAGCTCGACCGCAGATGACCGCTTCGACCGGCTCATCTATGGCCGGGTACGGCTGGGCATCCTCAGCGCATTGGCGGTAAATGATCAGCTCACGTTCAACGACCTGAAAACGCTGTTTGCGGTGACCGATGGCAACCTGGGTGCGCATGCGCGCAAGCTCGAGGATGCGGGCTATATCTCCTGTCGGAAAACCTTCGAGGAACGTCGGCCGCGCACGCAATACCGCCTGACCAGCGTTGGACGCAAGGCGCTGGAGCGTTACCTGCAACATATCGAGGCGGTCATCCGGGCAACGCGGCGTGCATAGTCCACAACTTGGTGTTTTTTTGCCCATCGACTTTGTAATGTAGAGTACTCTTTGATGTCTATGCATGTGGCAATCATCATGGACGGCAACGGCCGCTGGGCTGGTCGCCGCGGTCTGCCGCGCACCGCCGGTCATATCGAAGGCGCGCGAACCGTGCGTCGGATCGTGGAGGCTGCCGTGGCCGCCGGCGTCGGCACCCTGACGCTGTATGCCTTTTCTTCGGATAACTGGGGCCGACCCTCAGGCGAGGTGGGCGCCCTGCTCAAACTGTTCCGGCGCTACCTGCTCACCGAGACGGAGCGCTGCATCGAACAGCAGGTTCGCCTGAACATCATCGGGCGCCGCGACCGATTGGGCCCGGCATTGCTGCGCGCCGTCGAGCATGGCGAGCGCCGCACCGCCCATTGCCGCGGCATGCACCTGCGCATGGCGGTGGATTATTCGGCCCGTCACAGCATCCTCATGGCCGCAGCGGACACCGGCAGCACCGTCGACGTTGACGCCGCCGCCGATGGGTTCGCGCAGTTCCGATCGCGGCTGAACGCGGTGACTCATTCGGCCCCGGCGCCGGACGTGGATCTGCTGATCCGCACCGGCGGTGATCAGCGTCTGAGTGATTTCCTGCTCTGGGAATGTGCCTACGCAGAACTCTATTTCACCGACTGTCTGTGGCCGGATTTCGCGGGCACGGATCTGAGCCGTGCGCTGGAGGAGTTTTCCCGGCGGCAGCGGCGCTTCGGCAAGGTTGCCGAGCCCTTCACAGCGCAGGCTCGGACCTGAAGCTCCCGGCGATCCGTCGCAGCTGCACCGCTTCGGCGATCTGCACCGGGCCGATGACATCGCTGTCATCCAGGTCCGCGATGGTCAGCGCGACGCGCAGCACCCGGTGATAGGAGCGGGCCGTCAGCCGGAGACGTTCGAAAACCTGTTCCAGCAACTCTGCGGCCTGCGCCGAGGGCCTGACCAGCCCCTGCAGCTGTGACTGCGGCAGCTCACCATTCAAACATCCACGGCGCTGCATCTGCCGTTCCCGGGCACGCGCCACGATGGCGGCCGCAGCGGCCGTGCTCATCGTGCGTGGCAGGGCGGCCGCGCCACCCAGTCCGGCGATGTCAGCCGCGGGCACCCGGGGCACCTCGACAAACAGATCGATTCGATCGAGCAGGGGCCCGGAAATCCTCGCCCGATAGGCGGCAACCTGCGCCGGGGTGCACCGACACTTGCCGGAGACATCACCCAGGTAGCCACACGAACAGGGATTCATGGCCGCGACCAGCTGAAAGGCCGCCGGGTATTGGGCCTGAACGCGCGCCCGCGAGATGACCACGGTGCGATTCTCCAATGGCTCGCGCAGGCTCTCCAGTACCCGCCGATCGAATTCGGGCAGCTCATCCAGAAACAGGACGCCACGATGCGCGAGGCTGACCTCGCCGGGTCGCGCGTGCGGACCGCCGCCCACTACCGCGTTCGCTGAGGCGGTGTGGTGCGGGGCACGGAACGGGCGTGTGCCGAAGCTGTGCATGTTCAGATCCAGCGAACTGACCGAGGCAATGGTGGCCACTTCGAGCGCCTCGGTCTGCGACAGCGCAGGCAACAGTGCCAGCAGGCGCTGAGCCAGCATGGTCTTGCCGGAGCCCGGCGGCCCGGTCATCAGCAGGCTATGACCGCCCGCTGCGGCAATGATCAACGCGCGCTTGGGCAACTGCTGGCCCCGAACATCCGTCAGATCCAGTACCGGAGGCGCCACCGCGCTGGGTTGATTTTCAAGACCCCGGGCCAGACCCGACGCCCGCGCCAGGCGGCGGCCGCCGGCGGGCAACCGAGCCTGATCGACCGGCTCGCGAGCCTCGCCGCGCAGATGCGCACACACCTCGAGCAGGCTGCATGCACCGCGCGTGCGCCCATGGCGAACAATCCGGGTATCGCGCACGTTGGCCAGTGGCACGATGATCTCGTGACCCGCGCGCGCGGCGTGCGCGGCCGCCAGTGTCAGACCGCGCACCGGCAACAGCTCACCGCTGAGGCTCAATTCGCCGTAGAACTCGCGCTGCATGCCAGCGCCGGGTCCTGCCACCTCGCGGACCTGGTGCGAGGCCATGAGGATCCCCAAGGCGATGGGCAGATCGAAGCGGCCGCCCTCCTTGGGCAGATCAGCCGGCGCTAGATTGACCGTGATGCGGCCGGCGGGAAATTCAAATCCGGAATTGGTGAGCGCGGCTCGCACCCGCTCTTTGCTCTCTTTCACCGCTGTGGCAGGCAAACCCACGATGCTGAACACCGGCAGGCCAGCGCTCAGATTGACCTCAACCTGGACCAGAGGTGCCGTGAGTCCCAATTGGCCGCGGCAGTAGGTCGCGGCGATGGCCATCAGGCCGACCCGGCACTCCGGCTGGCTGTTTGTTCCAGCTCCGCCAGCCGCGCCTCCAGGACCGCCAGCCGGGCGCGGGTGCGCTCCAGCACCTTGGTCTGCACGTCAAACTCATCGCGAGTGACCAGATCCAATTTACCCAGCGTACTGCGCAGCACGACGCGGAAGTTATTCTCCAGATCAGCCTGCGCGCCACGAACGGCGGCCGGAAGGCTGTCCAGCAGCCGCCTGGCGATTTCGTTTACGGACAACGGTTCCATAATTCTGCAACTCCCGTGGCTTGCCCCTGATTGACGCATGCGCCCCAAAGTGGGCTCTAAATTGGTGCAAAACAGGGTCCCAAACGCCCGTAAACCTCGGAATTCCCGGAGGAAATTTCCGTGGCACGGAATCTGCACCCTTCTAGCGCGCCACCGAAAGCATACCCGCGCCTGAGGCGCGGTGTCTGCCTGCAAAACTGACGCAACACGCTCGATTGGCGGATTTGAAGATTTCTACGAAAACGAAACAACACCGGGAGAGACCATGCTCACCGCTCCAATGACCTCGCAGCCTACCCGCCAGCCCAAATGGCTGGCGCAGGCAGGCACCCCTTTGCGATCCCTGTTCCGTGCCGTCACTGGGCGGTCGGCTTTGTTGATGGCCCTGGCGACGATGACGTTTGCTGCGGTCAGCTTCACCCCCAGCGCCAGCTATGCGGATGCCGGATCCGCCCCGACAGCTTCGGCTCCCGCGGCAGCCCCTGCAGGGGCTGCAGCTGCGACGACGGCCACTGCGGCGCCGGCCAGCTCGGCCCCGGCAGCCGCAGCTGCGGCTCCGACGCCGAACAAAGGCGACATGGCGTGGATGATGACCTCCACCGCCCTGGTGCTCTTCATGTCGGTTCCGGCCCTGGCGCTGTTCTACGGCGGCCTGGTCCGTGAAAAGAACATGCTGTCAGTGCTCATGCAGGTGTTCGTGGGCTTCTCGTTGATCACCGTGCTGTGGTGCGTGTACGGTTATTCGCTGGCCTTCACGGAGGGTCCGAATGCATTCATCGGTGGCCTCAGTAGGCTGTTCCTGAATGGCACGTTCAATCCAGCCGACGGCAGCTTCAGCAATGCGTCCACCTTCGACAAGGCCACACCGCTCAATGAGCTGGTCTACGTGGCGTTCCAGGCGACCTTTGCGGCGATCACCTGCTGTCTGATCCTGGGCTCGCTGGTGGAGCGCATCAAGTTTTCCGCCGCGCTGGTGTTCATGGTGATCTGGTTCACCTTTGCCTACCTGCCGGTTGCGCACATGGTCTGGTTCTGGGAAGGCCCGGATGCCTACACGTCGGCGAGTGTCTCTGATGCGATGAACGCACACGCTGGCTACATCTGGCAGATGGGCGCTCTGGACTTCGCCGGCGGTACCGTTGTGCATATCAACTCCGGCGTGGCCGGCCTCGTTGGGGCCATCCTGCTGGGCAAGCGCGTCGGTCTGGGCAAGGAGTCGATGGCTCCGCACAGCCTGACGATGACCATGATCGGCGCCTCGATGCTGTGGTTCGGCTGGTTCGGCTTCAACGCCGGATCGGCTCTGGAAGCCAACGGCTCCGCGGCGCTTGCCTTCATGAACACCTACCTGGCCACCGCCTGCGCCGTGCTGTCCTGGATGGGCATTGAATGGCTGGTCAAGGGCAAGCCTTCCATGCTGGGTGCTGCTTCGGGCGCGGTCGCCGGGCTCGTGGCCATCACCCCTGCCGCCGGTAACGTCGGTATTCCGGGTGCCTTCATCATCGGCCTCGGTGTCGGGGTGGTGTGCTTCTGGGGCGTCACCGGTCTGAAAAAGATGATCCGCGCTGACGACGCACTGGATGTGTTCGGCGTCCACGCCCTGGGTGGGACGTTTGGTGCCCTGACCACCGGTATCTTCAACTCCCCCAGCCTGGGTGGCCCGGGCTCCGTGCAGGACTGGGTGACCGGCAAGGTCGGCTATCCTGGCATCTGGGCGCAGTTCCTGATCCAGCTCAAGGCGGTCCTGATCGTCGCCTGTTGGACGGCGGTCGTCGCCCTCATCGGCTTCGGGATCCTGAAGTTCGTCATGGGGATCCGCGTGACGGAAGAGGAAGAGCGCGAGGGCCTGGATATCTCCAGCCACGGCGAGCGTGCCTACGGGCACTGAGCCGTTCCACAGTAGCCGCGGGACCTGACACCGCGGCTGACTCAACCCCGGTCCCGCCACAGGTGAGACCGGGGTTTTGTTTTCCCCTTCCCCGTTACCTCATTGCCCGCGAATGTGACGGAGTTCAAGGTTCGCCGCAGCGCGATCGGCGGTACACTCGGCCTCACGGAGGGCCCTTCATGCGCCGCACTTCAATTGCCTTAGGCGTACTCGCCGCGGTCGTCACGACGGCCCATGCCGACGTCTACAAAACGGTCGATGGGCAGGGTCAGGTTCATTACAGCGACCAGTGGACCCCCGGCGCGCAGCTCATCAAGGGCGATCACTCCCGGGCCGCGCCCGCCCCCCCGACCGAGGCCCCGGCGGCGGCGAATGACCACACCCTGGCACCCGACCCGGGCAAAGCGGCGGCCGCGAAGCAGGTGCAGTCAGATATGGCGGCGCTGCGTGCGGAGCAGTGCAAGCAGCTCAAGGACCAGTACGACAAGCTCATCCATGCCCGCCGCATCTACCAGCCCAGCACCGATTCCAGCGCACCCCGGGAGTACATGAGCGACGCACAGGCCGATGCTGAGCGTGTCAAGACTCGCCAGGCCATGGATGAAGCCTGCGCCAGCGACGCCAGCAGCTGAACGCGATGCGTGTGGGCTTCCTGGGCCTGGGCGCGATGGGCGTCTGCATGGCCCGCAATCTGCGCAAGGCGGCGCTGCTCACGGCGGTCTGGAACCGTACCGCCGCTAAGGCGGTGGCGCTGGCCACCGAACTGGATTGCACCGCTCCGGCGACTCCTGCTGCAGTGGCCCGGGACACCGACGTGGTCGTCCTGTGCGTGTCGACGGACCAGGATGTCATGGCAGTCGCCGATGCACTCTATCCCGGACTGCGCACCGGACAATTGATCATCGACTGCTCGACGGTGAGCGCGGACACGGCTCGCACGGTCGCAAAACGTCTAGCGGGGGCAGGTGTGGATTTCATGGATTGCCCGGTGAGCGGCGGTGTGGAAGGCGCCCGCGATGGCACTCTCGCCATCATGTGTGGCGGCTCCCCTGCGAGCTTCACGCTGGCGCAACCCGTGCTTACCGCCATGGGGCGCACCCTGGCGCACTTCGGACCGGTAGGCGCCGGTCAGACGGCCAAGGCGACCAACCAGATCATGTGCGCCGGCATCATCGAGGCCGTGGGTGAGGCCATGGCCTTCGCCAAAGCCAACGGCCTGCCGCTGGACAAACTGGTGGAGACCTTGGGCAAGGGTGCCGGCTCGAGCTGGTACTTCGTGCATCGCGCGCCCAACATGATCCGCGAGGCCTACCCGCCTGGATTTCGCGTCCGGCTGCATGCCAAGGACCTGGGCATCTGCCACGACATGGCCGCCACCTTCGGCGTCGAACTGCCCGTTGTGGAACGCATGCGGGCGCAGTACGCGCAGCTCATCGCCCAGGGTCATGGCGATGAGGACATCTCCACCTGCTTCAGGCTCAAGGATCAGCTGTTCAAGACCGGTGGCTGACGCCAGCCGCAAGGGTCAGCGGTGAGACGGCGCGTGTCTCACGGCCAGCAGGTCGCAGTCGAATCAGCGCCGCCATTGTCCGTTGAGGTCCGCGCCCCAGTCTGATCCAGCTGAAACGTCTGGCAGGCCGTGTCCTGGAGCTGGGAACTGCCGGCCGATGGCGTGATCTGCAGCACGTAGGTCGCCGGCTGGGTCGCCGTCGCAGGGCTTACAGTGACACTGGAGATCGAGTAGTAGCTGCCGATCGATACCGGCCAGGCCGCGGCGCCTCCACTGGCAACATACTGCAGAGCAATCGGACTGTTCGAATAGATGTTCTGTGTGCCGAAGTAGCGCTCCTCGCGCGCCGCCAGATCCAGCAATGCGGTCTTCGCCTCGGTGCGCCGGGACTTGCGCACCGAGCTGTTATACATCGGCACTGCGATGGCCCCCAGAATCGCGATAATCGTAACCACGATCATCAGTTCTATGAGCGAGAAGCCGCCGATGCGGCTGCGAGGCCGCCGCTTCGAATTCAAAGGAATGCTCATCATGGGGTAGTCCTCATCGCAGCTGCACCCAGGTGATGCGCCGGCCCTTGCCATTGGCGCCAGGGTTGACCTGGGTGAGGAGTGGCTGGTTGGTGACCGTCTGTGACACCAGCCAGAGGGATCCGGTCGCGGACGTGACGGGGAATGACGTACCCACCGCATTGGTTTCCGTGCCCGCAGCCGCGGCATCGTGGTAGGACACGAAGAAGTTCGGCACCGCAGCGCCAGTCAGCACCGAGATTGCGTAAGTGAACCCGGTATCGGTGTTGGTGGTACAGGACAGCACCTGGTTATTGGCGGGCACCACCGAGTTCACGGTGAATACACCTTCCAGCAGCTGCGGGTTGAACACGATCTGCTCCTCGGCGCCGATCAGGTTCAGGTACCAGCCGTACTGCGCGCCCGTCGTGCAGGTGGAGCCCGCCCAGCAGATCGCGATCGGGTTGTTGATATCCCGCGTCACGCCATCCGCGTTCAGAGTAAAGGTTTGCTTCTGCAGATTGGCCTGTGCGAGGGTGTAGTTGGGTGCGGTCAAGCCGGTAGCCGTCGCGCTCAAGGATGCATACTGGGGCGTGCCCGACTTGGCATTCCAGCTGGACATGTTCCAGTCCCACACTCCGTAGAGACTTTGTGTGGTGGACTGGTAAGCCACCGGGGCTGCGTTGGTGAACTGAGTGCGCATTCCGGTACCAAAGGCCAGCATGACGGTGTTGCCGCCGGCAGGTGTCGTACCCGAGGATACCGTCACCGCGGTCGTGATCGGCTGGCCCGCGGGCGTTGTGAACAGCGGACCGGGGCTCACGGCCCAGGAGGTCTCGGCGGCGGCGGTCAGATCGAAACGCCACAGATTGCCCATGAGGTCGCCGGCATAAACATAGTCCGTGATGTGATCGCCGTCCAGATCGGCGCTGGTGACATAGGCAATACCATTATTGTGGGCCGTACCGGTATTGCCGGTGCTCAGATAGTAGAACAGCTTGTTGCCGCTGCTATCGATGGTCATCACGAAAATACCGGCGTCACCGTTGGTGCTGCCAAAACCATTGCCGAAAATGACCGCCCAGCGCCCATCGTGCAGCCGGCGGATGATGGGCGTGCCATAGGTGTTGCCCAGACTCTTGTTGCAGGTGGTCGAGCCGGAATCCGTCGCGCAGCTGATGGTCGCTGGAGTCCATTCGCCAATGACCAGGCTCGAGGCGTTGCCCTCGGAGAAGTTGCTCGCCGTGGGATTGGTCACGTCGAGGGCGAAGAGGGCCGCCCCACCCGCGCCCAGACCGCCCACCAGCCAGGTATGCCAGGCTCCGCTGTAGTACAGGTCGCCGGTTCCCGGCGTCGCATCGACAAAGAAGTTGTGGCCGTACTGGGTGTTGCTGAAATCCAGGGCCGAGGTGACGCACGCCGGCTGGGTGGACCCGCCAGTGGTGTAGGCCGGCGTCACGCCATGGATGTTCTGCACGATGGACCCCGTGGCGGCCAGCGAAGCGCAGGCGCCCCCGGTGCTGGGGCTGAGCAGCAGCGAACCGGGCATGTAGGCCAGCACTTCCTGGCCATCATTGTTCGCCGGATTGAAGGTTCCGTCGGCATTGAACGAGCCGCTGCGGAAGCCGTGCAGCATGCCGTCGTTGGAACCCACATAGACCACGTTTGGCCGGGTCTGCTCTGCCGCCACAAACTGCAGGTACGTCTGCGTGCCTGAGTTCTCCGGCGTGGGGTCCGACGTCGGGAACAGTTTGTCCCTCCAGGTTGCGGTGTAGGGGGACTGCGGCGGGCCGACCCAGGTCGGGCTGGAATCCACGATGTCCCCCAGGATGCTGGTGCGCGCCCGGAAACAGGGAGTGTTCGCCGCATCCGGGCAGGTACCGGCCGAGTTGATTTCGTCGGTGCGATCCCCGCGCAGATAGTTGAACCGGTACTGCGTGGAGTTCGCGTCCCCCTGGGTGAGCGCGGCCTGCTGGGCGGTACTCAGGTTGCCCCATTCAAAGGGCACGCCGCCGCCGCTATAGGTGAGGATGACGCGGCTGGCCGGAGTCATCGCTGCCGTCGGTCCGCCCACTCCGGTGGAGCAGTTCTGTCCGCTCAGCACGCCGGTGAGGACACAGGACGCGTCCCAGGTCGGCGTCGTGTCGACCGTCACATTGCCGGTCGTGGGGTCCGAGTTCAAGGCGTTCGCCGTGACGCGGCCTACCCAGTTGTTCTGGTCATAGTAGGCAAAGTAGGCAAAGGTGCCGGATTCAACCTTGGCGGACTGCTTTTCGTTGACACCCGCGGAGCTTGCGGACTGCACGGCTGGCGCGGACTTGAAGCACAGGATCTCGTGGACATTGGTGGCGCCACCGGTGGATCCCGCGAAACCGAAGCGCACGTAGTTGGGCACCGTGCCGTTGGAGGCCTGGATGTTCTGGTTGGCGATCACGTTTATGTAGGCGCCGCCGTTGTAGGCGTACGACAGGCTCAGATAGCCATCGCTCGTGATCTTCAGGTTGTAGAAAATCGGGGTCGCCGCGCTGCGGGTCGCCGCGGCACCGTTGTACAGCGGATTGCTGCCCGGCAGGATCGAGTAGGCGCCCGGGATCGGCGCGTAGTCGAGGATTTTCGCGGTGTTGCCGGCGTTGCTCAACGTCGCGGCGCCCGCGTCCGTGGGCGTGCTGGTCGCATAGTTCCACAGGTGACCGGAGCTGCAGGTTTTTTGAATGGCGGCCTGGATGGCCGAGACGTTGGGCGTGTAGGCCGGCTGACTGGTGGGCGGATTCGTGCTGGTGGAAACCGTCGTGGTGGTGCCCGCCGTTCCCGTGTTCAACGGAGTCCGGGTCGTCAGGTCACTCGATGAGGTCGTGGTGCACAGACTCAGGGTCCTATCGAGCGCGAACGGCGAGGAACACGTGCCGGACCTGCTGGGGGCCTTCCCACAGTAACCGGAGGGATAAGACGTACTGGAAGTAGCGGAATAGGTGCCGCTGCTGCAGCTGCCGCACACCGCGGGCGTAGCATTCGGGTTATAGGCATAACCCGAATTGCAGTTTGCCGTGACCGTGGTCGTGGTGGTCGTGTTGGTGCAGATCCCGTTGCCATAGGTCGTCGTGGTGGCCGTGGAGGTGGTGACACCGCCGGAAGTATTATTGGTCGGGCCGATGACAGGACACACGCCGCAGGTGCCGGTCGCGGCGTCAAAACTACCCGCGCTGCAGGTGGCGGCCAGCCATGCCGGATAGAAGGGCAATGAGGCATTGCCGGGATTGGTGCCATAGGCATTGTTGAGCGCGGGCCAGGAGATGGCTCCGCCGCCACGCAGTCCGATGCGCCCGGGCTGGAAGCCGTAGCCGCTGGCCGTGTTGTCGCCCTGGTTCAGGAAGTTGCCGTATTCGTCGATGCCCAGACCCAGGTAGCCTCCGGTCAGACCGTCGTAGGTGACCCCGGTACCACTTCCAGGACCATTGGTGTTCGAACAGGTGAACGCCAGACTGCCGCCGGTGGCGCCAATGGCGGGCACATTCGGCGAGCCGGTCGGATAGATCGGATTGGACGCACAGCTTGCCGGCATGATGGCGCCCGCCACCGGCACGCAGCCGTCCATCAGATAGAAACTGATGCCGTCGGCGCCGGATCCGCCATAGGTCACCGTCTTGAAGGTCACCTGGATGCCAGCGCTGGTGGAATAGGCGTTGGTGGAGACGATGGCGCCGCGTTCCTGATTGCCAAACGGACTGCCGTTGGTGAAGCGCAGTGCGCCGCTCTGGTCGGGATCGGGCTGCTGCAGCGAGGGTGACGCCGGGGCTGAGGTGCCGCCCAGAAAGCCATTGGCGCCACCCACCAGATATTTGTCGCCGTCCGCAGCATTCACGTAGTACGAATTCAGAACAGCCGTGCAGGCCGGTATGCTGGTGGCCGGCGCAGTCAGCACCGTGCTGGTGCCGGCGGTGAGGCAGGCGCCATTGAAGAACAGCCAGTTACCGACGCCTCCCGTGGCACTGCTGGTGGTACTGGTGAAGTCCTCAGTCAGCAGAGTCTGCGCAAAGGTGGCGGGCGCCACAGCCAGGCCCAGTACCAGCGCGATCAGCGCCAGCAAGCGTGTCGAAGAATTCATTACAGACCTCCGAGATTGTTGACGGCAACACCGATCTCGTACGTGCTCTCGACCACGGCGACTGAAAGGGAATTGCCGCCGTAGGCCACCGCGTCGATCTTGTACACACTGCCGCCGCCATCGGCGCCGGTGCCGAGGTATTGGATATAGAAAGTGGGTGCCGTGTAATAAGTGTTCGAATAAGAGCCATTGGCATCGGCCACGAAGCTCATGTTCGTCGCCGTGGCACCCGTGGCGTTCGGGTAATACGTGAACCCGACCGGCGAACCACTGGCGGTCCAGGGCAGCGTCGCGGGATTGGTGTCGATCGCATTCGCACAGATCAGTACGTTGGTCACGGACACATTGGCGCTGGCCGGGGCATTGCAGACCACGGGCGCCTGCGCCGCATTTCCGGGAGAGCTCAGCCACCACTCCGCGTATTGCTCCGCCACCACTGCCGCGTGCAGCGCGCGCTGTTTCTCGCGCACGTTGCCGGCAATCTTCTCCCCCAATCCCATGCTGCGGAACATGGCCAGCGCGAGAATGGTGACGACCAGCAGCAGCAGCAGGCTGGAAATCAGCACCATGCCCTGCTGGCGGGCGCGCCCTCTGAGGACTCGAGAACTCATGTGTTCACTCCGGCGCGGCTCATGATGGGAATGACACGCTGGAAGGTCTGCGTGCACGTTGCCGAACCGCCGCACGCGGTCATCTGACCGCCGGTCGAGCCATATTGGGGAACCTGGAAGGTCAACGTCACCTTTACGGCCGTGACATTCAGCCAGCTGGTGGCCGTCATCTGCCCGGCATTCAGGTACTGGACGATGTTGTAATCATCCCCGGCGGTGTTGGACGACACGCCGTACAACACTGAAATCTGGGTAACGTTGGGGATCAGGTTGACGGTGAGCACCGTACCGGCCCCGCTGGTTCGGACCTGGCACTGCAGCCACGGGGTGCCATTGACAGTGCCCACCAGGAAGACATTGGTGTACCAGACATTGGTGGAGCCCGTCGCGTTGCTCTGGCCGGCGCAGTTGATCACCGCATTGCCATTGGTGGTGTCGTTCTGCGGCGTGAAGAAGCGCACCGCGAAGCTGTCACCTGGCGCCGCCGCGTTGTACGTGCCCCCCAGCACCTGGCCAGAAGCCATGTCCACCCCGGCAAGCGTTTCGGCACTGAACGTGCTCAGCATCTGAGTCTTGGGGTCCGGAAAATAACCCGCCTTCTGCACCACATTGGCGATCAGCGTCATCGCAATGCGCTGATTATCCTGCAGCTGTGACAGCGAACTCTGCGTAGCATTGGTCTTGCGCGTTCCCATGACCAGTGTCACCAGGCCACCGAGCAGGAACAGCGCAATGAGCATGGCGATCGACAACTCGACCAGGCTGAATCCGCGCTGGCTGCGCAGCGCCCTTCCGGGTCTGAAGCAATGCGGCATGTCAGGGCTCCACATACAGGGTGTACTGCGGCGAATTGAGCGTGCCGGCCGCTGAACTGACCGCCGCCGTCGCGTTGTTGGCGCTGGTCACGTTTTCCTGCCAGGTAATCTGGATGGTGCAGCTCAACGGCACCGCGGTGTTATTGCAGTTGATGGCCGCGTTGGCCGCGGGCACCACCTGGGCCAGCGCGGCGCCCCATTGCTGAACGTCGTAGGCAGCCATCTGCGTTGGGGTGCAGGTGGCGGCTGCGCAGTCCTGCGCGCCGGCCAGCGCGGGAACATCAATGGTGACGCTGGTCGTACCGGGCCCGGTGGTCGCCACCGTCACATTGGTCAGTGGCGGTGGCGGTCCGCCACCGCCCCAGTAATCGCGATCGGCATGCATCGAGGCTGCAAGACCGGCGGCCTCGATGGCGACCAGCGAACGGGTGCCGGAGCTTTCGGTCGTGGACAGCGCCAATGCCTGCATTTTGGCAATGCCCAGCATCCCGACGGCGATGATGACGAGTGCGACCATCACTTCAACGAGGCTGAAGCCGCCCATAGCCTGCGGCGCTGCCGTATTCAACCTGGTCTGCATGTTCATGTATGAACTCATGTGCTGCCTTCAAGTGCAGGTCGGCAGAGTGGCGGGCTGTTGCACGGAGACATTGCCGACGTTGGTGATCTCCAGGCAGCGCGTCCATGTCGCATTGCCGGTGGCATCGTGCAGCGGCAGGACCGCGCCGCCGTTGCCGCTCATGGTGGTGAGCAGGCCCAGCGCGAGACCCTCCCGATCAAACGAAACATTGCTGGTCACTCCGTCGGTCAGCGTGTCCGTGCCGGTGAAGGCTCCCTGCTTGCGCAGAACCAGGGTGGCGTTGCCGCCAGTGCTCTTGGTATTGTTGGGGTCCAGGAACACGATCCATCCCAGATTCCAGTTGACGTTGTTCGCCGTACAGTCGGTGCCGGTGGTGGACACACAGATCACGGCGTTCTCACCCTGCTTGATGGCTTCGGAGCGCGCGTACTCCATGTCACCCAGCAGGCCATTGATCTCACTGGAAATGCGGTAGGAGGCCGTGATGCTCTTATAGGAGGAGGTCCCGACACCCAGCAGGATGGCCACGATGGTCAGCACCACCATCAGCTCCAGCAGTGAAACGCCCGTCATCCGCCCGATCCTGGGGGCATGACAGGACTGGCCAGGAAGCGCCTGGCGCGGCTCGAAGAAGGCGGGTTCTGGAGCTTTGCACATGGCGGCGACAGTAGACATGCAAGCTTGCGTGAATCTGACGACCCCGCCTGAACGCCCGCCGGACGCACTTAGACGTTCAAACTGATAACCGCGTCACACTAAAGAGCACGCGGGCGCGGGTGCCTGCACCCTGGGCGCCGGTCTCCAGGATGAACTGCGCCCCATGCGCCTCGGCAATCTCCGACACAATGGCCAATCCCAGGCCGCAGCCATGGCCGGCCGTCCCGGGAATGCGGTAGAAGCGCTCGCGCACGCGACTGCGCTGGTCTTCCGCGATACCCGGCCCATCGTCCTCGACTTCCAGACAAGGCCGACCGTCGCGCACCGCCGCGCGCACTGTCACATGACCGCGCGGCGGGGTGTAATGGATGGCGTTGTCCACCAGATTCCCCAGCAGGTCCTCCAGCAGCCGTGCATTGCCATGGACCGCCACCGGCCCCGCTTCTACGCCCAGATCCAGTCCCGCAGCCAACGCGCGGTCCAGGTTGATCTCCACGATCCGCCCGGCCAGGGCCTTCAGATCCACCGCCTCGAACTGCTCGGTGAACCCCGTGGAGGGATCCGCTCGCGCCAGCGCCAGCAGCTGGTTTGCCGAGCGCGCCAGGTTTTCCATGCCGGTGTGCAGGGCCTGCAGCCGCGGGTGCAGCGGGGCCGCAGCCGGCTCCTTCATGAGGAGTGCCAGGTTGCCCAGCAGCCCGGTAATGGGTGTGCGCAGCTGATGCGCCGTATCAGCCACGAAACGCCGCTGGGAGCGCGCCGCCTCCGCCAG
>DASXFV010000042.1:0-42130 GCA_036489445.1 Steroidobacteraceae bacterium
ATCTGCTCAGCTCCCGGCCGAATCCGAACGCGCCCCGGTCATATGGTGGCAGCAACAGCTATTTTGGCCCTTACTCGACGGATACGACGAGTTCCGTCTATCAGCTGACCACCGGGTTGCGCGGCGAGATTCCGGGATCCAGCCTCACCAAGGACTGGACCTGGGATGTGTACGGTGAGACGGGCGACTCGAACATCAATGCCCAGCTGAACGGCTTCCCAAATATAAGCAGGCTGCAAACTCTGGCCAGCGCGAATCTGTACGGCCAGAACTGGACCAATCCGGGCTCGATCTCGGTCGGCGGCACTTGCACCTCGGGGTTGCCGATCTTTACCGCCACCGGCGGTACCTACCCGCTTGGGACACTGGCTTCGGCGAACTGCAATGCCTACGCCGATCCGGCCTTGAACAACGTCACGACGATCGAGCAGAACGTCTACGAAGGCGACCTGCAGGGCAGCCTGTTCGACATGCCGTTCAACGCCGGAAGGTTCCGCTTCGCACTGGGTGCGGATTATCGGCAGGAAGAATACACTTTCACGCCGGATTCGGGTTACACCGCACTGCAGGCGACCCCGAATGTCGATCAGAACATTGCGTTGCCCACTGGTGTCACCGGACAGACGGGAGCAGCGGAAGTCTATACCGAGTTCTCGATTCCGATTGTCAAGGACCTGCCTTTTGCCAAGTCCATCGAGATCGATCCGGGTATCCGCTTGTCGGATTACAGCGAGGCTTCGCCAGGGGCGGATATTTCCAGCTCAGGCCGTGACGTCAAGACCTGGAAACTGCTCGGTAACTGGGTGGTCAACGACTCGGTGAATGTCCGTGGCGGTCTGGAGGTTGCCAACCGCGCGCCTAACATTGCCGAACTGTTCACCCCCTTGGGCGGCAGCAATCTCACCGTAAGCTACGATCCCTGCGCCGTTTACCCCGGGGCGACACCTTCCTACGGTAACGTCGCCACCAATCCCAATCGCTACAATGTGCAGGCGGCCTGTGAGTACCTCATCGAAAGGGGCGGTACCCCGGCTGCGCAGGCTGCAGCGCTGATGACCCCGGGGGGCAGTGCCAACAATTATCAGTACGACGTCTTCGGTCCTTCACCGGCGCCGTTTCCCTTCGTGCTGGGGCTGAATTCGGGAAATCCGAATCTGAAGTCCGAAGTCGCGCGAACCGTTACCGCGGGCATCGTCCTCAACTCGCCTTTCCAGAATCCGTACACGCAGCGCCTGCGCCTGTCCGTGGACTGGTACCAGATCCAGATCGATGGCGCGATCGCTCAACCGAGCTTCGGGCAGGTCTATCAGGAGTGTCTGGATGCCCAGTACAACAGTCTGATCGGATCCGCTCCGGGCACCTACACGGGTGCACAGCTGGTGGCCGGCAATCCGTATTGTGCATACATCAATCGTGAATATGCGCCATCGGCCGGGGACTTCTACGGCGCTCCCCGAAACTACGTCGCTCCCTATGTGAATGAGGGGGGCATCCAGTCGCGCGGTATCGACCTGGAAGTGGATTGGGGCCTGCGCTTCGGTGACACCGATCTGTTCAAGTCGGTGCCGGGTGGCATCAGTGTCAACATCGTGGCCAACTACCTGGATCGCTATGCCGTATCACCGTTCCAGGGCGCGGCCTACATCAACTACACGGGTACCATCACCAACAACTCATACCGGGATAATGTGCTCAGCACGTTTGGCTATTCGGTGGGCCCGGCGTCCCTGGGCTTCCGCTGGAAGCACCTGCCTGCAGCCGGCCCGGATCCGAGTTCAGTGGGCACGACCGGCGCAGCTAATGCGTATAACGAGGTGGACTTCTTCACCAGCTATGCGTTGACCGACGCTATCACACTGCGTGGCGGCATCGACAACCTGATGAACGCCTGGCCGGTGTGGGTAGGTGCCACCCCCGGCACGACCACTGCGATCGGTGCTACCGACGCGAACTACGACACCGTCGGCCGCCGCTTCTATCTGGGCGTGAAACTCAAGCTCTGACGGCCACTGTCTTTCGCAATCTGAAGACAAGGTGGGCACGCGCAAGCGTGCCCGCCCAATTTAAATCTTGCGGCACGACGTTCTTCACACGTCGCAGGGGCATCCAATGCAATTTCAAGACATGCAACTCGAGGGGGCGTCTCGGGTGAACCTGAAGGCGCTAGCTTCGCGGGTCCGACGCACCCGTGCCGCTGGCGCGTGTACGCTAGCATTGCTTTTCGGTATCACCTCCACGGGCGGCTTCGCGCCTGTAGCCCTTGCGCAGGCGCCGACCGCATCGCGACCCAACGCGACTTCGCCTGCCGCAATGGCAGCCGCCTCTTCGATCTACAAGGTCATCTGCGGCCATGAGTGCCTGGAGGAATTTGCGGATCGCTTCCTGTATGCGGTCACGCACCACGACGCCTCTGCCGCTCCGCTCGCACCGGGCGTGCGCTACACCGAGAACGGCCAGGTGCTCGCCATCGGGGATGCGCTCTGGGCCACGGCGCAGGGGCTCGGCGCCAACAAGCTCGTGGTCACGGATCCCGCCTCAGGCGGCATCATGATCTATGCCGGCCTCGTCGAAAGCGGACTGCCATCGATGTTCGCCGCGCGGCTCAAGGTCGAAAACCGGCAGATCACAGAGATTGAAACGACTGTCATACGCCGCAACGCGGATGATGCCGCGATGGCGCAATTTGCAGTTCCGCGCCCCATCTGGCAGCAGGCTGTGGCGCCGAACCGGCACCTATCCCGCCAGCAGCTCGCAGACGTCGCCGATTCGTATTTTGAAGGCATCACCCAGGCCCGCGGCGACATCACTCCGCTCGACCCGATGTGCACGCGGTTCGAGAATGGTGGCCAGATGACGCTGCGCACGGATGCGGGCGCGAATGCGGTGACGAAAATGAGCTGCCAGGCGCAGTTCGCGGCGGGGATGCTGGCGATCGTGACATCGGTAACGCACCGGCGCTATCCGGTCATCGATGAGGACAATCAGATCGTCAGTGCGATCGTCACGTTCGATCATCGCGGCAATCTCGAGTCGGTTCCCATGGAACGGGGCCGAGCGCTGAAGCCGCAAGGCGCGTTCTCGCGCCCGTTCAGCTTCCTGATCTTCGAGACGTTCAAGGTCATCGACGGCAAAATCCGCCAGGTCGAGGCCACGGTGTACAGCGCGCCGTACCGCATGGATCCGGGCTGGCCGGCCAAATGATGCAGGCGGCCAGCCCGCAGTTCATATGAACTACTTGGCGGCCGGCTGCGATCCTGCTGCCGCGGGCTTCGCTGCGGAGTCCTGATTCTCGGCGGCAGCATGGCCCTTCTGCGTGCTGGGCAGATTCGCGTTCAGGTTCGGCAGGCACTCCACTTCCGGCACATCGCTGTAATCCTCGCGGATGAAGTGCTTGGTGTTGTGCCACTCGCCCTTCCAGTTCTTGGGATCCGTCATGGTGTACTGGATCTCGAGCGTCTTGCCCTTGTCCTGCAGGCGGAAGCGCTCGACGATCTCAAACTGATCCGAGATGGGCAGCCCCTGGTCGATCCAGTGCTCGTTGGGTTCCAGGTACTTGGTGTCGACGACCAGGCTGTCGCCCTCCCAATGACCGATGGACTCGCCGTTATAGGTGGAAATGGCGATATCCGGGTCGGTGTGCTTACGGCCATCCAGATAGATGACCCGGTAGCTGTTCGTGAAACCGAAAATCATGTGAATGGAGGTGGGCAACTGGATGATGTCCGTGGGCCAGACCCGCGTCATGATCATGGGCATTCCCGCCGGGAAACACTCGCCAATACTGTCGCGGTACGGCAGGTGGGCCGCACGGGCGGCGGCGGCATCCACCATCGCCTGCTTCGCCGGCGCATAGAATTCCGGGTACGGCGGGCCGAACATGAAGTCCGCGAAGCCATGGCGCAGGTTCACAAACCAGGTGCCGGTCATGTCGAACGGCGGCTTGGGACGGGGCTTGTGCAGATTCTGCGGCGCGAGGGCGCCATAGTACCCGTCGTGCTTGTGGGCGAGATCATCCTCCTGTTTCTGGCCGAGCCCGGGACGCGCCGCCTGCTGTGCGCCGGCGAGCGTCCCCGCCAGCAGCAGCACCGTTGCACCCAGTATCGTGGCCAGCTTCCTGCCAGTGAATTGCATCATTCGCCCCCTCCCCTTGAATTCTTGTTCGATCGTCGATCGTGATCAGCGTTGCTGTTCGCCGCCCAGCACCTTGCCATCGGCCAGAACGATCGAGACATACTGCCCGCCGGGCGTCCCATCGCGCAGTGGCCGCACGGTCACAGTGACCTTGTCACCCGGCTTGAGGGTCGTCCGCTTCCAGCCGTCACGCACCAGGTTGTTGGGACTGTTCATTTCCACCGCCCACACCTCGGAACCCCCGCCGGGCTGCGCGACGTTCACCTTGAAATTGGCGTGCGGGTTGCTCCAGTTGAAATCGACGATGGTGCCGCTGATATCGACTTTCTTGGAAATATCGAACATCGCGCCGGAATGATGTGCAAAGACGGGGCTGAAGGTGGCCATCAGACCGATCATCACGGCGACGCTGACGACAGCAGTTGGAAATCGACGCATAACATTGTCCTCGTGAACCGGTCGGCGATGGTATCGCTGCATGAGTTGTCGGCGCAACTCACGCAGCAGTGATGTCTACCTCGTGATCACTTCACAGCGGCTCCCGTCACCGGGTTCACATAGTGGAACGGTGGCAGGAACGAGCGTGGGTACATCTCGAAATGCAGGGTCGGCGGCGCATCCGGCGGATTGGATCCCGTGATGCCCGGCGCCTCGCGCGCTGGCAGATCCTTCCAGCCCAGATCGTAGGGGGCAAAGTAGGTGTTGACCACGTGGTCAGATTTGATGCGCCAGATACCATCGAGCTTCACATAGGTATTTTCGTAGATTCCGCCCATCCAGGTGCCGTTCTTGCCGTAGTTGCCCATCATGCTGAAGGCGCGTGAGCGCATCTTGGCCGTCTGACCGTCACTGGCCACATCGATGACCGGTTGGTACTGCATATGATTGTGCAGCACGCCGTCGTCCAGCCCCTGCTGACCATACAGATTGAGGTTACGGCGCACGGCAGCCTTGCCCACATAGACACCGCGCAAGGCAATCTCGATGGTGCCGTCCGGGGCCCACAGATCCGTGAGCGCATCCCACTCGAGCGTTGCCAGGTAGTAGCCATACATGGCGTGGAGGTTTTCTACGATTGCTGCATCTTCCAGCAGACCCACACGGTGCTCGAGCGCGGCGGTGTCCGCGGTCAGGGCTTCGGCGCTCGCGCCAGCAGATGGGATCCCAATTGCCATCGGCGCGGTGGCCCCGCCCGTGGTAGCCCCACCCGGGTCGGTCCCGGTCACCGGATTCGAATAGTCAAAGGGTGCCTGCGCAGGGAGCGCCCGCAGTGCGGCTTCGGGCCGGTCAGGTTTCAGGTCCGGTTCGAATCGCGAGTACCTGTCCACCTGCTTCGCCCAGCCTGCGGCATAGGGCGTGTACAGCGTGGGATAGAAGTGCAGCCGGCGGATCATCCATACCCCGCCGCGCTTCACATACTCGTTCTCATAGATGCCCACGCCCCATTCATGGAACTTGCCGGCCTGCGCGAGTTGGGCGAACAGGTGCCAGCGCGCCCGTGCAGTGGTGCCGTCGGCACTCACATGCACGATGGGTTGCAACAGCATGTTGTCGTAAAGACGTCCGGCGACCGGCCCTTCCGGCCCGATCGCGCGCAGATAGGCCAGTACATGCGCCTTGCCCACATAGGTCCCGCGCCCGGCGATTTCCACCGCACCCTCGGGCGCAAACAGGTCCGCTGCCTGACCCCATAGACCCTTGTCGATGTAGTAGCCATAGATGCGCTGCAGCTTCTCGATGGCGTTCTGATCTTCCAGCCGCTGCACTTCCTGCGCCAGCGCCCCGAGCTGCTGACGCAACTGCGACGCGGTCCAATCCACCTTCGCCACCGTGCCGACGCTGCCCTGAGCCCCATCGGTGCGCAGACTGGGCGCCTGATTCTTGAAATGAAAGTGCGGCACGTGCGCACCGGGCCAGACTTTGTACAGCTCGGTCGGCGGTGAGTCCGGTGTGAGTGAGGCCGGAATATAGTGGCCGCCATTCACATCCGGGTTGCGCGCCCAGCCGCCCTGGCCATAGGGAGTCATCAGGGTCTGGTACCAGTGCAGCGCACTGATCTTCCAAACCCCGTTCTCCTTCACGTATTCATTTTCGTACGGCCCCTCGCCCCACCAGGCGCCCTTGCCGGACTGTCCTGCCAGGATGAGCGCGCGCCAGGTGCCCTTGGCATGCAGCCCATCCGGCGCCAGATTGATGACCGGCATCAACTGCAGGTATTGATTGACCTGCCCGGGTGCCAGGCCGGTATGACCCCCGCCCACCGCCAGGAAGTACTGTCTGACCCGATCCTGGCCACGGAACACGCCGTCCAGGCCAATTTCCAGGGTCGCATTGCGCGCAAAGAGGTTGGCCACCTGGTCCCATTGACCGACATCAATGTAGTACCCGTAGGCCCGCTGCAGTCGCTTGATGTCGTTGATGTCCCGCAGCGCCTGCGCCCGTTGCCGCAAGCTGGCAACGGTTTGCTGCAGCGGCCCGGTATCGGCGCTAGTGGTCACGGGTCCCGCACTCATGCAGCTGCTCACTGCCCAGATACCGGCCAAAGCGCTGGCCAACCTGAGGCCGCGCCAGCCACGGCCGCCAGTGCCGAACATCGTTGTCATCATCCGGAAATTAGACGGAGGTCTTCTCGTCGGAGGTCTTCTCGGCGTGAGCGGGCGCCTTGTCAGGGGCGGCTTTCACCTTCTCCCGCTCCTGGTCAGTGATCTGACGGGCTTCCACGGGTGGTGGGGGGTTCTCGGCCTCGCGCTCGCCTTCCTTCATGGAGTCCTTGAAACCGCGCACAGCCTGGCCAAGATCCGACCCGATGGTGCGCAGCTTCTTGGTGCCAAACACGATCAGCACCACCAGCAGAACAATCAGCAAATGCTTTGGAGAGAATAGATCCACGGCGACTGAAGCCCCTCTAAATCCTGATTCAGAATCATACGCCATTGCTGCGCAGGGCGCAGACCACCACCCCGATTCCCAGCTCAAGCTTAAGCTTGACGCCCCAAAAAAGGGCGAAAACTATTTGCGCAGATTGTCTTAAGAATCAATGCAGCGATGCCGTTACCTAAGACACTGCCAGAGTCTATCACCCCGTTGTCGCCACTATAGGTTTGACATTGTTTTTCGTAGTGCGGGGCGTATATTCAGCAAGGAAAGCGGGACGATGCAGGGTTTACTTGTCAAACAACACCAAAACGCCACCGTAGCGACGGCCGAAGCGATGTCCGCGCGAGGCGTTGTCCACCCCAATCAAGAGGTCGCAATGAGCACGACGTGGGAGAAATTTCAGGGGGCTACCCTGTCCCTGGCGCGGTCCGGATCCCTCAAGGATCGGCTGACCGACGCCTACCGCAATCATCTGTCCGCGGTCGCCGAAGAGGAACTGCCGCGCGAAATCCGCGAGCAGTTCCACAATGTGCGGTGCTCGCTGACCCGTGAGCGACCGCAACGCGGCGAAGATGCCATTCGCGCCACGGTCCGCAAGATGTCCAGCCACGAAGCGGAGAACATCGCGGAAACCGTCGTGCAGATGCTGTCGGTGATGGCCCGCTCACCGCAGTCGACGCGCACCGCGGCGCCCGCACCATTGTATCTGCTCGAGGCCTAAGATCCCGCGCCATCGCGGCTGCGTCAGTCGAGCTTGAACTCGATGATTTCCCAGCGATTGGTTTCCTCGTGCCGGGCCTGGCGCTTGATGGTATCCACCAGCGCGCGACCGTCCCAGTCCACAATTTCATTGGCCAGGTCCGCGATGACCTTGGCCACCGGCGTGGCGCTGCCAAAATTCTTCATCAACACCACCGGCTTGTTGCAGGCCTGAGCAAACACCATCTGGAACTGCAGCAGATCGCGGTTGCCCTCCGCAAGGCTTGGCAGTGCGATGATCACTTCAGCCGGTGCGATCTGCTGGCGCAGGCTCTCGCGCAGCGCTTCCTTGTCACCGGCGGGCATGTGGTCGGGGGTGCTGCAGTTTTTGTAGAAAAAATTGTTCGCGCTTTCCAGATACTCGAAAACGCGCAGGTAGTCGTCGCTGTTGTCCCAGCCGTGAGTCACGAACAGTTGAATGGGGTGCGCCTGTGACATGAGCGAAGTCTGGCACAGCAGGCGGCCGGCCGCAAAATCCGTGCTCTTGAGAGTACACTCCAAAGCCCTACCCACCGGAAAAGGCATGGAGAGCGGCAACCGTTGCGTCTGGTCGTCTACAACATTCGCTACGCGACGGGCACCGGAGCTGCCTTTCACCTGCCACTGCCCGGTGCCGGTTACCTGCGCACCAGCCGGCGGGTGCTCAGCGGCATCACGGACTTCCTCAAGGGCGAGCGTCCCGATGTGGTGGGACTGATCGAAGTGGACACCGGGTCGATCCGCTCCGGCATGGTCAATCAGGCCGAACACATCGCCCATGAGCTGGGGCACTTCTCCACCTACGAGTGCAAATACGGCACCCGCTCGCTGAATCAGTTCGTACCCATCGTCCGCAAGCAGGCCAATGCCTTCCTCTCAGCGCCGCATGTGACGGGCGAGCGGTTCCATTATTTCGACACCGGCATCAAGCGCCTCATCATCGAGCTGGAGCTGGATGAGGTGTGCGTGTTCCTGGTGCATCTGTCGCTCAAGTACCGGCATCGTCAGTACCAGCTGCGGTCCCTGCACGACCTGATCGTGAAATCAAACAAGCCGGTGATCGTGGCCGGGGACTTCAACACTTTCTGGGGCAACCACGAAATCTATCTGTTCATGCGCGCCTCGGGACTGCGCAGCGCCAACACTCTGGAGCTGCCCTCCTTCCCAGCGCGGGTACCGCGCGTGGAGCTGGACTTTGTCCTGGTCACGTCCGACATCGAGGTCACCGACTTCAGGGTGCCGGATGTCAGGTTCTCCGATCATCGTCCGCTGGTCTGCGACTTCAACATCCTGACCGGCGCGCTACGCCACGACAGTGCCGCATGAGGTTCCGCAAGAGAACATGACCAACTCCGCCTGGAAAATGGATCGCGACAACCAGGGCATCGCCTGGCTGACCCTCGACAAGCCGGATACTTCCGCCAACACCTTGTCGCAGCAGGTGATGCGGGAACTGGATGCGCTGCTGCAGTCCCTGGCCCGCTCGCCCCCCCGCGGGGTGATCATCCGCTCAGGCAAGCCGTCCGGGTTCATCGCCGGCGCGGACATCAATGAGTTCACAACGCTCGCCAATGCTGCCGCCGGCTACCAGCTCACGCGCGCGGGGCAGGTCACCTTTGAGCGCCTCGAGCGCCTGCCCTGCCCCACGGTGGCCGCCATTCATGGATTCGCCCTGGGCGGCGGCCTGGAACTGGCCCTGGCCTGCCGCTATCGTGTGGCGGTTGCCGACGAGCGGCTGCAGCTGGGACTGCCGGAGGTGCAGCTGGGGATTCATCCAGGCTTTGGTGGCAGCGTCCGCGCGGTGCGCTTGCTGGGGGTGCGTCCGGCGATGCAGATCATGCTCACGGGACGGCCCGTCCGCGCCGACAAGGCCCGGCGTATCGGACTCGTCGATCGGCTGGTCGCCTCCGAGGAGCTCGAGGAGGCGGCGCGCCAGATGGTGCTGCATCCCCCCGCCCCGCAACGTCCACCCTTGGTTGAGCGTCTGCTCAGCCTCGCGCCGCTGCGTCCATTCATCAAGCCGGCGCTGATTAGGCAGGTCGCCGCCAAGGCGCCCCGGGCACACTATCCGGCGCCCTACGCCATGATCGACCTGTGGGCCCGCAATGGCGCGCATGGCGAAACCGCATTCGAAGCCGAGGCGCGCTCCATCGCCGCGATGTTCGAGACATCAACATCCCACAACCTGATCCGTGTCTTTCTGCTGCAGGATCGGCTGAAGTCCCAGAGCACCCGCGCGGCCGCGGACGTCAAGGCCGTGCATGTCATCGGTGCTGGCGTCATGGGCGGCGACATCGCGGCCTGGTGTGCGCTGCGCGGCTTCAATGTCACCCTGCAGGATCGTGGTCTTGAATACATCGAGCCGGCCCTGAAGCGCGCGGTGGAGTTGTTCGAGAAGCGCTTGCGCGAACCGGACAGGATTGCCGCCGCACGGGGGCGCCTGCGCCCCGATGTCGGCGGCGATGGCGTGGCGGATGCGGATGTCATCATCGAGGCCATTTTCGAGAGCCTGGAGGCCAAGCGCGAGCTGTATGCCGCGCTCGAGCCGCGCATGAAGTCCACGGCGCTGCTGGCGACCAACACCTCGAGCCTGCAGCTCGAACCCCTGGCGCAGAACCTGGCGCGACCCGAGCGCCTGGTCGGACTGCATTTCTTCAATCCGGTCTCACAGATGCCGCTGGTGGAGGTGGTGCGCGGCGCCGACACGTCCGAGGAGGCGGAGGAACTGGCCGTCGCCTTCACGCGCCGCCTGGACAAGCTGCCCATCGTATGTCGCAGCGCACCGGGCTTCGTGGTCAACCGGGTGCTGATGCCCTACCTGCACGAAGCCATGAATCTGGCCCAGGAGGGTGTGCCACTGCGGGCGATCGATGCCGCGGCCACCGATTTCGGCATGCCCGTGGGCCCTATTGAACTGGCCGATGTGGTAGGTCTGGATGTCGCGAGTCATGTGGGCGAGATCATCGCCTCGGAATTGGGCAAACCCGCGCCCGTCCATCCGCAACTTGCGGCGCTGGTTGCGGCCGGCAAACTTGGCCGCAAGAGCGGCTCGGGCTTCTACCCCTGGCACGACGGGCATCCGGTCAAACCCCCCGCCAGCGGCACCGCACCCTCGGATGCGACCGATCGGTTGTTGCTCGCGCTGGTCAATGAGGCGGTTGCCTGCCTGCGCGAGGGTGTGGTGACGGATGCGGATCTGCTGGATGCCGCCGTGATCTTCGGCACCGGCTTTGCACCCTTTCGCGGCGGGCCGATTGCCTACGCCCACGCCCGCGGAATCCCCGATAGTGTGCGCCGACTGACGGACCTGACCACGCGGCACGGCGAGCGGTTCCGCCCGGACCCCGGATGGAGTGTGCTTGACCAGGGGCCGCAAACCGTGAACGGCGTACCGGAGCAGCACTGATGCTGTGCTACCATCAAATGCTCATCAAGGGCACAACATCCAAGCATAATTAGCCGTGCAAATGACCGAAGAACGTGAAGCCAGCGTTCAGATTCTCAAAACCTTCGCGCCGTTGGACGGGCTGAAACGCGAGAACATTGCGGCGCTCGCCAAGAAAGTCAGTATCCGTACCATGTCCGCGGGTCGCTTCCTGTTCAAGGAGGGCGACACGGACAAGCGCAAGATCTGGCTGGTCAGCGGCATGCTCGAACTGCGTGAAGGTGAACGCACGGTGGCGATGATCCGCGGCGGTACCGCTGATGCGCGCAATCCCCTCTCCCCGAATCTGCCGCGCACGGTCAGTGCCCGTGCGGTGGATGAGATTTCCTATCTGTCCATCGACAGCGAGCTGCTCGATGTCATGATCACCTGGGACCAGACAGGCACCTATGAGGTCGAAGAACTGCAGGCGCAGTTGAACGGCGGTGCCACGGGCGATGACTGGATGACGACGCTGCTGCAGACGCGCTCCTTCCACCGCATCCCACCGGCGAACATCCAGGCCATCTTCATGCGCATGCAGCGCGTGCCATACCTGGCCGGGGATGTGGTCATCAAGCAGGGTGATGAAGGCGATTACTTCTATGTCATCGTCAAGGGTCAGTGCGTGGTGACCCGTGAAACTCCACTGAATCGCGACGGCATCAAGCTCGCGGAGCTGGGTGTGGGCGATACCTTCGGCGAGGAAGCCCTCATCGCGGAGGCCAAGCGCAACGCCACCATCACGATGCAAACCGATGGCGTGCTGATGCGGCTGGCGAAGGACGACTTTCGCGAGCTCATGAATGAGCCGCTGCTGCAGTGGACCAACTACGACCAGGCCCGTGACATCGTGGCCCGCGGTGGTCGCTGGCTGGATGTGCGCCTGCCCAGCGAGCACCAGAACATGAGCATTGAGGGATCGTTGAATATCCCGCTGTACTTCATCCGGCTGAAGCTCTCGACGCTCGACCCGAAGACGCCCTACGTGGTCTATTGCGACACGGGTCGGCGCAGCTCCGCGGCGGCCTACATCCTGGTGGAGCGCGGTTTCGATGCCTATGTGCTGCGCGGCGGCCTGACAACCGGAGCCGTTGGACTGCACCAGTCCCGCTAACCTCGGGCCCAGCTACATCGTATGCGTGGCTTTGTCGCCGGAGAGGGCGCCGGCCAGATAGGTCTCGATCTTTTTCTGGGTCTGACCGCGATCCTGCTCACTGAACTGCACGCCGATACCCGTGGTGCGCTTGCCCTGGGCGCCTTTGGGCGTCACCCAGATCACTCGACCGGCCACCGGCAGCTTCTCATCCTCCCCCATCAGGTTCAGGAGCATGAAAACCTCATCGCCCAGCCGGTAATTGCTGTTGGTCGGAATGAACAGGCCCCCATTGCGGACAAACGGCATGTACGCCAGGTACAAGGCACTCTTGTCCTTGATCGTGAGGGTGAGGAGTCCGGGTTTTGGTCCCATTGCTGTGTTGATTAGATGTCTGAGCTACTGACAGGTTCGATGCACGATGGAAATGAATTACACAACAATAGAGCGTAACAGGCTCTCGAGCACCAGCGAACGGTTCACAGGCGTGGCCAACGCGGCCCGCAAGCTGCGCAACTGGTCGAGCAGATCGAAAAGCCTGGGCACATTTGACCCCGGATCGGCGCGCTCCGGGTGCGTACCATCCCGCAATTCCACGGAATATGTCCCGGCGCCCAGGCCGCGGCGGATGCGTTCCGTGAGCCAGTTCTCAAAGCAGGCCAGGCGCAGCGGCAGCTCCGAACGGCTCCAGACATCGGCCAGTTGCGCCGCGTCCGCACGCCGGATCGCGAGGTCACGCAGTCCCGCCAGAGTTTCATCACGGACCTGCAGGACGGCTCGCGGATCAAGCTCGGCGGCCAACAGTGGCGCATTGCCGATCACATCCAGCACCGCATCCCAGGACCCCTCGCCCACGAACCGGTTGAGCCATTGCAGCGCCGGTGCGCGTTCCGGGGCCCGGATCCGCACCCGCTGGCAGCGACTCAGAATGGTAGCCGGCAGGCGCGAGGGTTGCTGCGCGACCAGGATCAGCACCGTGCGCGAGGGCGGCTCCTCGAGGGTCTTCAGCAGCGCATTGGCCGCGTTCCAGTTCAGCGCATCGGCCGGATCGATCAGCGCCACCTTGTAGCCGCCCTGATGGCTGGCCAAAGCCAGATGGGCCGACAGCTCCCGCGCCTGCTCGATCCGGATCTGCTTGGAGTCCTCGAGGAATCCGACGTGCGTGAAATCCGGATGACGATTCCCGGCCACGCCGGTACAGCCCGCGCAGCTGCCACAAGGGCGCTCCCCCTCGGGCGCCCGGCACAGCAGCAAGGTCGCCATCCACAGCCCCAGCTGGGCACCGCCCGCTCCCGGGCAGTCCTGGATCAGCACGGCATGGGGCACCCGCTGCTGGCGTACGGTGGCCGCCAACTGCTCGCGCGCCGCATCGAGCCATGATGCCTGCGCCACCGCGCCCGGCGCTACGGCAGCGTGCGGCGCTTCGGCTGTCGCGCGCGGCATCAGCGCTCGCCCGCCAGCGGGATCCCTGACTGCAGGGCCTGCAATGCTGCGGCCACACTGGCCTGCACGGCGGGCAGCTCGCGCGCCGCATCCACGATGCAGAAACGCCCGGTCTCACGCCGCGCCAGCTCCAGGTACGCGGCCCGCACGCGCTCAAAGAACGGTCCTTGCTCCCGCTCGAAGCGATCGATCTGGCCGCGGCGCGCCTGGGCTCGCTCCAGTCCGACGGCAACCGGCAAGTCCAGCAGCAAGGTCAAGTCAGGCTCCAGGTCGGCATGGACCATCCGGGCAAGGGACTCGATGCCGGCCTGATCCAAGCCGCGACCACCGCCCTGGTAGGCTCGGGTGGCATCGGTGAAGCGATCGCAGATCACCCACTCACCGCGGGCCAATGCCGGACGAATCAGATTGGCCAGATGGATGCTGCGCGCGGCGAACATCAAGAGCATCTCCGCAGCCGGCGGGAGCGCCTCACCGTCTGGCTTCAGCACCAGCTCGCGGACCCGCTCCGCCAGCAGGGTACCGCCGGGTTCCCGGGTCAGCACCACGGGCAAGCCCCGGCCCTGCAGCCAGTCGCGGGCATAGCGCGCCACGGTCGACTTCCCCGCGCCCTCGATGCCCTCCAGAGTGATGAAGCGCCCGCGCGTCATGGACGTCCCGCCGGATGGCGCAGCTTCTGCACATAGTGCTGCACGGCCAGATTGTGTTCGGCGAGCGTCGCGGAAAAGCGGTGCCCACCCTGCCCATCGCCGGTCGCCACGAAGTAAAGATCACCCGTTTCTTCCGGACGTACCGCCGCCAGCAGCGCCGCACGGCCCGGCAGGGCAATGGGCAGCGGTGGCAGACCATCGCGGGTGTAGGTGTTGTAGGGGGTGTCCGTGGTCAGATCGCGTTCGTGAATGTGTCCATCATAGGCGGCGCCCAGTCCATAGATCACGGTGGGATCGGACTGCAGGCGCATGCCCTTGCGCAGCCGGGCGATGAAAACTCCCGCAATGCGCGGCCGCTCCGCAGGCAATCCGGTCTCCTTTTCCACCATGGATGCCAGCACCAGGGCCTGGTCAGGTGATTGCAGCGGCAGATCCGCGATGCGCATGTTCCATGCCTCAGCCAGGGCATCGCTCATACTGTCGTAGGCCAGCTTGAGGATTTCCACATCCGTGGTGCCGGACGCAAACCGATAGGTATCCGGAAAGAATCGTCCCTCGGGGGCGACGCCCGGATGACCGATGGCGGCCATGACCTGCACATCGGTGCGTCCCTTGAGCAGACAGCGCACGTGGGGATCGCTGGCGAGCTGCAGGCGCAGATCACTGAAACGCGTGCCTTCCACCACTGTCAGCTGCTCGAGGAGCACCCGCCCCTCCTCCAGCATCTCGATCACGTCGCTGGCGCTGGCATGCGCATCGATCTCGTAGTCGCCGGCCTTGATCGTCAGTTTGCGTCCCGTCAACCGCAGGTACAGCTGAGTACACCAGGCGCAGTTCAGCTCCCCGACGCTGTGCAGCCGCGCCAGCACCCCACGCACGCTCAGACCGGGCATGACGGTGACCCGCATGGCCTGCGGCGCAGGCCCGGGCGCCTCGAACTGCATTCCCAGCCAGATGCGCCCGGTCGCCGCTGCCGCGACCAGCAGCGCCAGCAGCAGCAGTGGAATCCACACCGGCTTACGCATGGCCCGGATCCTCGGCTGGCCCATCCGCAGCGGCGCTCGCCGGCGCGTTCAGCAGTGGCAGCAGCCACTGCTGCAGCTGACGGGTCACCGGGCCCACTGTCAGGCTGCGTCCGTCCAGGGCACGGACCGGCCAGATTCCAATCAGCGCATTGGTCAGAAAGATCTCCTCGGCAGCCGCCAGGCTCGCCGCATCCACGGCTATCTGTGAGACCTCCAGGCCCCCGCCTCGTGCCACATCCATGACGACGCGCCGCATCACGCCGCGGATTCCGGCGCTGGTGAGTGCAGGGGTCATGATCTGACCCTGCTTCACCACAAACACATTGCTCATCGTGCCTGAGACCAGCCACCCGGAGCTACTGTAGATCAGGGCCTCCTGGATGCCGGGATCTGACCATTCGCCACGGATCAGGACTTGTTCCAGACGGTTCGTGTGCTTCAGCCCCGCCAGAGCGGGATTCTCCCCGAGACGGCCCCGCGCGGTGCGCACCGCGACGCCGCGCTCCCAGGGGAGCGGATCGGGAGCGTCCCAACGGTATTGCAGCAGCACACAGCGGGCCCGTTCGTCACCGCGGGCGCCATAGCCGCGCGCCGTGGCGCTGCCGCGGGTGAGGATGAGCTTGATGATGCAGGCCGGCTGGCGGGCAGCCAGTTCGCGAATCTGCTGCGCGAGACTGGAGAAATCAGCGTAGTGAAAACTCAAGCGTTCGCAGCCTTCCCTCAGGCGCTGCAGATGCAGGTCCAGGAAACGGGCCCGGCCTGCGCGACAGGCAATGGTCTCAAACAGGCCATCGCCGTAGTGCAAGCCGCGATCCAGTACGTCAACACCCACGGCGGGCTGCCCGTCTACCAGCGTCAGGATGGGGCCGGTAGGAGCGGCGCCGGCCGTGCTCACGTGGAGCCTCTGGCAGCCAGGTCCTGCGGTATCTCATCAAACACGGCGAGCATGCCCCGGGCCTTGGCACGGGTCTCATTGAGCTCGCGCTCGGGATCCGAATCCGCGACGATGCCGCCGCCGGTGCGCAAGGTGATCTGCGAGTCCGCCACCGTCATGGTCCGGATGAGGATGTTCAGATCCATTTCCCCGCCTGAGGTCAGATAGCCCAGCGATCCATAGAATGCACCGCGTCCCTGGCCTTCCAGTTCGGCGATGATCTGCATGCAGCGGAATTTCGGGCAACCCGTGATGGTGCCACCGGGGAACACGGCCTGCAGGGCACCGATAGGGGTGACGCCAGGGCGCAGCCGGCCCTGGACGTTGGACACGATGTGATGCACATGCGCATAGGTCTCGGTGACCATCAACTCATTGACGATCACCGTACCTGCCTCGCAGACCCTGCCCAGATCGTTGCGCTCCAGATCAATGAGCATGATGTGTTCGGCGCGCTCCTTGGGATGCGCCACCAGCGCCGCCGCCTCGGGGGCATCCTCCCCGGGCCGCAGTGTGCGCGGCCGGGTGCCGGCGATGGGGCGCGTATCCACTTCCCTGCCACGCACCCGCAGCAGTCGCTCGGGGGAGGAGCTGAGCACGCTGACCCCTTGCCATTGCAACAAGGCGGCGAACGGTGCTGGATTGCGCCGGCGCAGCCGCTCATACAGCAGCCCCGGAGCCAGAGCCTGGGCATGGGCTACGGATCCCGGTGCAGCGGTCGGACTCACCTGCCAGGGCCGCGACAGGTTCGCCTGGTAGATATCGCCCGCGCGGATGTACTCCTGGGCACGCCGCACACGCTCGATGTACAGCGCCGGGTCCTCTTCGGCCACCTCGAAGGCCCGCTCACCCGGATCGGCACAGCGTATGCCGGTATGCGCCGCCGTTGCCGCGGCCATGCGTTCGGCGTCGGCCACCACCTCATCCAGCAAACCCGTCGCCGCCGCTTCCGCCACTGCCCAGACGGTATCGCTTTCCAGCACATGCACCAGTGCGCAAGGGGTGCGCAAGGCGAAGGCGTTCCACGGCAATGGGGTCGGTGGCAGGCTCAGATGCGGTTCGATGTCGGCGGCCATTTCATAGCCCAGGAACACCACCCAGCCCGGTGCAAACGGCGTCTGGGTCTCGCGAGCCGCCGCGGAGCCCGCACTGTGGCGCCACCACAGCTCCAGGGCATCCAGGAACCTGCCGGCGCGTGGCTCGACACCGCGACCGTGCACGCGACCATCTGCGGTAGCCCACATCGCCGCTTGCGGTTGGGCCGCCAGAATCGTGACCTTTCCCAAAGGGCCCGCGACGGCGCTCTCCAGCAGCGCCGGATAGCGCTGTGGCTGGGCCACCGCCAGCTGTCTGAGCACGGCGGGCGGCACATCCAGCCGTGCGCTCCGCGAATTCACGGTTCAGCCGCTGAAGCGGCGGAAGACCAGTGTACCGTTGGTGCCGCCGAACCCGAAGGAGTTCGACAGTGCCACATCGATCGGCAGCTGCCGGGCGGTGTTGGGTACGAAATCCAGATCGCAGTCCGGATCCGGTGTGTGGTAGTTGATCGTCGGCGGGGCGACATTGTCGCGGATGGCGAGGATGCTGAAGATCGCCTCCAGCACTCCGGCGGCGCCCAGCAGGTGCCCGGTCATGGATTTGGTCGAACTCACCGCGACCTGGTACGCGTGATCACCAAAGGCACTCTTGATGGCCGCCGTCTCGGCCCTGTCGCCCAGCGGCGTCGAGGTCGCGTGGGCATTGATGTACTGAATGTCAGTCGCGTTCATGGCCGCATCGCGCAGCGCATTGGTCATGGCCAGCGCTGCCCCGGCCCCATCTTCCGGCGGCGCGGTGATGTGGTACGCGTCGCTGCTCATGCCGAATCCGGCCATTTCCGCGTAAATCATCGCGCCGCGCGCGCGGGCATGTTCCAGCTCCTCGAGCACGACGGCGCCGCCGCCGTCGCTGAGCACGAAGCCGTCCCGATCCTTGTCCCAGGGGCGACTGGCCTCCTGCGGGGATTCATTGCGGCCCGAGAGCGCCTTGGCCTGCGCGAAGCTCGCCAGGCCGCATACAGTGGTTGCCATCTCCGAGCCGCCGGCGATGATCATGTCGGCATCGCCGTACTGGATGGCGCGCATGCCAAAGCCAATGGCATGCGTGGAGGTAGTGCAGGCACTGACGACGCCGAGATTCGGGCCCTTCAGTCCGAACCTGATCGACAGATGTCCGGCGATCATGTTGATGATGGTGGCCGGGACGAAGAACGGCGAGACCTTGCGCGGGTTGTGGGCCTTCAGGTAACCGCCATACTCGCTTTCGATGGTGCCCAACCCGCCGATGCCGGCACCCATGATGGCCCCGCAGCGGTTGGCGTCGCTCCTGGCGATGTCGAAACCGGAGTGCAGCATGGCCTGGATGCCTGCGGCAACGCCGTAGTGCATGAAATCGTCCATGCGGCGGGCGTCCTTGGCTGAGATATAGGCATCAAGGTCAAAGTCACGCACCTGGCCGCCAAATCGCACCGGAAATGCGGAGACATCAAAGCGGGTGATGGGACCGATGCCGCTGCGCCCATTCAAAATGGCATCCCACACGGTGGGCACAGTACTGCCGACCGGAGAAACCACACCCATACCTGTTACGACGACGCGACGTTTGCTCACTCGCAGCCCCGGTACTCAACCCAATTAGGAACAGTTCTGTCGAACGATCGAAATGCGAGCCGCGGGTGGCCGTGATGGCCACCGACTTGCCAGCGCCTGGCGCAGGTCAGGCCTTGGCGCGCCGCTCGTTGATATAATCGATGGCCTGTTGAACAGTCGTGATCTTCTCGGCGTCCTCGTCTGGAATTTCGATTTCGAACTCCTCTTCGAGAGCCATGACCAGTTCGACCGTGTCCAGCGAGTCCGCGCCCAGATCGTCGACGAACGAGGCGTCATTCGTGACCTGTTCAGCCTTGACGCCCAGTTGCTCCGCGACGATGGCCTTTACCTGCTGCTCAACGGTGCTCATTACGCGATTGTCCTTGTGAAGAATTGTCTCATGCGCCAGCCGATGGTCGGCGGCACGGGCGCGGTATTGTAGGGGAACACCCCCCTGTCTGCCAGCACGGCAAAGCGTGCGGGAGTGGTTGTTTTTTCAGGCGAAACACCCATGACAGCGGCCCCCGCCCCCGGCCGGGGCGGCGCCGGTGGCCCAATGTGGGCATTTTGCAACGCGGAAACCCGGAGCTGCCGGGCGCACACTCTAGGGCATGTACAGGCCGCCATTGACGTGCAGCGTTTCGCCCGTGATGTAGCCGGCCTGCGGTGAGGCCAGAAACAGTACCGCCGATGCAACATCTTCGGCTGCGCCCAGCCGCGCCATGGGAATGCGGCCCGCCAGGGCCGCGCGCTGCTCGGCGGACAGGGCTTTGGTCATGTCGGTATCGATGAATCCGGGTGCCACGGCGTTCACCGTGATGCCGCGCGAGGCGACCTCCTGGGCCAGCGACTTGGTGAAGCCGAGCACGCCCGCCTTGGCCGCGGAGTAATTGACCTGGCCCGGATTGCCGGTGATCCCGACGATGGAGGTGATGTTGATGATGCGGCCGCGGCGCTCCTTCATCATGCGGCGCAATACGCCCTTGGAAAGCCGGTATACCGCAGTGAGGTTGGTCTGGATCACCTGGTTCCAGTCGTCCGGCTTCATCCGCAGCAACAGCCCGTCGCGCGTGATCGCCGCATTGTTGACCAGGATGCTGGGCATGCTGCCGGTGGTATCCAGATCCGCGAGCAGCGCATCGATCGAGGCCTCGCTCGACACATCCAGGACCGCACCCCGGCCTTTCAGCCCATGCGCGCCGAGAGTCGCGGTGAGCTCGGCGGCACCCGCCGCGGTGGTGGCGGTGCCAATGACGTGCGCTCCGGCGGCAGCGAGGCCGAAGGCAATGGCGCGGCCAATTCCCCGCGACCCTCCCGTGACCAGCACCACATCGTTGTCAAACATGCTCGTACTACTCCTTGCCACACCTATGCTCAGGAACCGGTCGCGGCCAGCGCCGCTGCAAATGTCGCACGATCTTCCAGTGCCAGGCAGGCCAGATCGGGCCGCTTCTCGATGCGCCGATTCAGGCCGCTCAAGACCTTGCCGGGGCCGCATTCGATGAGCTGGGCATGGCCATTGGCGGCCAGCGCCCGCACCGTATCCTGCCAGCGCACGGGGCTCACCACCTGGCGCACCAGTAACTGCCGGATGTCATCCGGTTCGGAATGGGCGGCCGCATCCACCGCGCTGACGTAACGAATGAGGGGCCGCGCCAGGCGCACATCGGCCAGTCGGCTGGCCAGCCGCTGCGCTGCCGGTGCCATGAGGCTGCAGTGGGACGGCACGCTCAACGACAAGACCAGGGCGCGCTTGGCGCCAGCGGCTTTCACGGCCTCGATAGCCCGTTCCACGGCCGCGCGCGCACCGGCGATCACCACCTGGCCCGGGGCATTGAAATTCACCGCCTCCACCACTTCCCCCTGCGCAGCCTGGGCACAACTGGCCGCCACCTGTTCATCCGTGAGGCCGAGGATCGCCGCCATGGCGCCGGTGCCTGCCGGCACCGCCTCCTGCATCGCCTGACCACGAAACCGTACCAGGTCGGCCGCTTCAGCCAAGGAGAGGGCCCCCGCGCACACCAGCGCCGTAAACTCGCCCAGGCTGTGACCACTGACTTCCGCTGGATCAGCCCCGCCGCGTGCGCGCCACAGACGCCACAGCGCCACCCCGGCCACCAGCATGGCCGGCTGCGTGTACTGCGTGGCGTTGAGCTGCTCCGCTGGACCGGTCTGAGTCAGCGACCACAGGTCGTAGCCGAGCGTCGTGGAGGCTTCATCGAAAGCGGCGCGGACCTCGCCCTCAGCGGCGAAGTCGGCCAGCATGCCGACCGATTGGGATCCCTGGCCGGGAAAGACAAAGGCAAATGACATGGGTGCTCTCTTGAACGCGGCCAAAGGGGCGCGATTATACCGGCTTGGTCAACCCCCGCAGGAGCAGCGCAGCAAGGGCTCCGGAGACGGCCCCGTACAGGTGGGCATCGACGATCACGGCGCCCCCTGCGGTCAGGGGCAGCGCACCTTGCGTCTGCTCGTACACCAGCTTGCCCACCAGGAACACCGCCAGCACCCAGCCATCCGGCTGCCGGCGCCGCAGATGCGCGCAGGTTCCAGCCGCCAGTACACCATGCAGCACACCCGAGGAACCGACGTACCATTGCGTGGTCGAAGACAGCAGCCACAGCCCGGTATCAACGCCCAGCACGGACAGCCCGATGATCCATAGCCAGCCGCGCGCGGAATAGTCCCGGGCAAACAGCGCCCACATCAGGACCAGACCCGCCACGTCCAGCACCGCATGCTCGTACCCCAAGTGAATGACATGTGCGCTGAGCAGGCGCCAGTATTGACCGGCCGCCAGCTGCGCCCGGTCGTAGCGCAGGGCGAGCTGGGCGCTGGCACCGCCGCTTTGGATGACGAGCAGCACCACGCACACACTCAGCAGCAGCAGGCCCCGTTGACCGTCGCAATTGAGCGACTTTGCCAAACGGTGCAGTCGTTCGCGCTGGAGTGCCGCATTCATTTGTTATCATCCGCCGCCATTCGTTGAACCCCTCACCCACGTGGGTACCACCATGCGCATGTTCTCCAGAAAGCCGCTCACCATTTCCCGCGCCAGCGGCTTCACGCTGATCGAGATCATGGTGGTCGTGATCATCATCGGTCTGCTGGCCGCGGTCATTGTGCCCAATATTGTCGGCAAAGTAGGCGATGCGCGTGTTGCCAAGGCCAAAGAGGACATCCAGGCCCTGGGTACGGCGCTCACCTTGTACCGTCTGGACAATTTCAAGTACCCGACCACGGACCAGGGATTGAAGGCACTGATCCAACAGCCCGCGGATCCCACCATCCGCAACTGGCGCAAGGGTGGCTACATCCAGGACGGGTCCCTCAAGGATCCCTGGGGCAATGATTATCAGTACGTGTACCCCGGCACCCACGGCCACGAATACGATCTCTACTCCTTCGGCGCCGACGGTCAGGAAGGTGGCGAGGGCGAAGATGCGGACGTCGGCAACTGGAACATGGATGCGAAGCCCGGGACCTCTGAGAGCGCCAACGGTCCCTAGATCGGTCCGCGGGGGCCCGCGGTGCTCGAGCGGTGGATTCACGCTGCTCGAGATCCTGGTCGTGGTCGTCATTATCGGCATCATCACCGTGGGGGCGCTGCTGTCGATGTCGTTCACCGGACCGGATCGCGAATTGCATACCGAGGGCGATCGCATTGCCGATCTCATGAATTACGCCCAGGAACAAGGTGAGCTGCAGACCCGGGAACTGGGCCTGTACTGCACGGATCACAGCTACCAGTTCCTGGCCTTCGACGCGCGCCGCAATTTGTGGGTGCCGGTCGACGATGACGATGCGCTGCGCGCACGCACCTTGCCGGATTCGATCAAGCTGCAGCTGGATATCGAAGGTCGCGAAGTGGTGCTAGCCTCGTTGGCGGATGAGCAAAAAAAGAAGATCGCACCCGCGGACCTGCAACCCCATGTGATGATCTTCTCCAATGGCGATCTGACCTCCTTCCGCTTGACCTTGGGGCGGGACGGCACCGATGAGACGGTGACACTGCTGCCGGATCATCAGGGCAAGATCAAGGTCCAGGTTCCCCAGGACCACGTCACGTGACCACGCACCGCGGCTTCACGCTCATCGAAGTGCTGGTTGCCCTGGTCATCGTGGCACTGGGCATGTCGGCATTACTGGAGACGCTGGGCTCGGCCGCGGATACGGCCACGTGGTTGCGCGACAAGACCTTTGCACAGTGGATCGGCTTCAATCAATTGGAGCAGGTGCGGCTGTCGGGTACCCTGCCCTCCGCCGGCAGCACCGACGGCGAGCTGGACTATGCAGGGCGGCATTGGCGATGGCACCAGGAAGTCTCGGACCTGGGCTTCCCGGGAGTGTTCCGCATTGACGTGCGGGTCGAGCCCGCCGATACGTCCACGGTCGATGCGCAGGGCTGGATGGCGACCGTCACCGGTGCGGTGGGCGATGCCGTGGCACCACCCCAGCTGCAGTCCCTGTACCCGGATCCCTCCCTGCCCGGCACCCCCAGCTCCGCGCCTACCTCCAGCGCACCCGGTTCCAGCGCGCCGGTCTCCAGTGCACCCTCGACGTTCTTCGCACCGGCGACGCCCCCCGCCACCACGACCCCGCAGAGCCCGGCGGACTCACCATGAGCTCGCCAGCTTCACCGACGCGCTGGAGTGGCTTTACGCTCATCGAACTCATCGTGGCGTTATTCATCACGGCCGTCATCTTCAGCATCGGTTACGGCGCCATCAACCAGGCACTGCGCAACCACACGGAGGTCAAGGAGCACCAGGAGCGCTTGAGCGAGGTGCAGACCGCCGTACGCGTCATGGTGCAGGATTTCGCCGAGCTTGCGGCGCGTCCGGTGCGTGACAATCTGGGACAGAACTGGCTGGCGTGCATCACCACGCAGGGCGCCAACGGCCTCTCCGGATCCGACACCAGTTCCGCAAGCTCAGCCCCGGCACAGCCGGATGCCGATACCGACGATGACTCGGACTCCACTCCGGATGATGGGGGCCCGGACCTGGTCGCCTTCACGCGCGGCGGTTGGGCCAACCCCGCGGGCATCCAGCGGCCGACTCTGGAGCGGGTGTCCTATCGTTTCGCCAATGGCATCCTGCGGCGCATGCACTGGACGATACTGGATGGCACCGAGGCGAGCCTGCCCGTACGCCGCGACCTGCTCACTCACGTCAAATCTGTCACCTTCCGCTTCATGAACGACTCGCGACAATGGGTCACTCAATGGCCCGCGCTGGGCACCAGCACGCTGCGCACCCGGCCCTTTGCCGTCGAGATCACCTTGGAGCTGGAGGACTGGGGCCACATCGTGCGCGTGGTGGAGGTGCCGTCGTGAACACACGTCGCGCAAGGCCCGGCCCCGGACGCCAGCGCGGCGTGGCATTGATCACCGCCATTTTGCTGGTCGCGCTGGCCACCATCCTGGCGGCAACCATCGGGTATGAGAATGCGATGACCGCGCGGCGTGGCTCGGCGACCTTCGCGTTCGACCAGAGCCTGCAGGTCGCCATGGCAGCCGAAGCCATTGGCGCCTACGCCCTGCGCGAGACGCGCAAGGCAACTCCCACCACCACCTATCCCGGGCAACCCTGGGCCACTCCCTACGGACCCGTGGATCTGGTGCCCGGTGTGACACTGGAAGCGTGGCTGGAGGATGCCCAGGGGCGCTTCAATCTCAACAATCTGGTCAACTCCGACGGCTCCACGAACCCGGATGCGGTGCTGGTTTTCGAAAATCTGCTGACCATCCTCGGGCTGGAGCCGAAGTGGGCGCCCATGATGGCCGACTGGATTGATTCGGATACTGTGCCCAACAATCCCGATGGCGCGGAGGACAGTGTGTACCTGTCGCAGATACCGCCCTATCGTGCGGCCAACATGTTCATTACCAGCGCCAGTGAGATCCTGGCACTGCCGGGCTTCGGGCGCGATCGCTACCTGAAGCTCGCCCCGTTCATCACCGCCCTGCCACAAGGCGTGGCTGTCAATCTGTGTTCCGCGCGCCCTGAACTGCTCGATGCGCTGGGACCGGAAGGCACCACCAATTTCTCCGATGCCCAGAACCTTGCCAAGAATCGACAGGAAGGGTGCTTTCCTGCCATGCAGGATTTCGAAGCCCTGTTCACGGATCCGGCTGCCAAACAAAAGTCCGGCGCCATGGTGACTGTGGTATCCAACTACTTTACGCTGACCAGCATCGTCACCATTGGCAGCACGCAATTCGCCTTGTACAGTTTGTTGCATCAGGAAGGGGACCTGCGCGTGCGATCCATCCAGCGCAGCTTTACGGCAGACTGACGCATGGCAGACTGGCTACTCATCAGACTGACAAACGATCCCGGTACGGTTGAGTACCTGGCGGCCGACGGCGTGGGGCGCATCCTGGAAGCCCGGCGCAGCGGTCCCATGGTGGCTGCCGCACAGCACGCGGCAGGCCGGCGTGTTTGCGTCCTGGCTCCGGCCAGCGATGTGCTGCTGACGGATGCGCAGGTGCCGGCCAAGTCCGGCGCCCGGATGCAGCAGATCGTTCCGTACGCGCTGGAAGAGCAGTTGGCGCAGGACATTGACTCCCTGCAGTTCGCCGTGGGCCGGCGCCTCGGGGAATCCCCCCTCGTCCCGGTCGCCGTGGTGTCGCGCGTCCTGCTCGAGAGTTGGTTGGCCCAGCTGCGCGCTGCCGACATCGTCCCGGAATGCGTGTATGCGGACAGCAGCCTGGTGCCCGAAAATCCCGGGCAGGCCGTGCTGGTGCTCAGTGGCGACAGTGTCATCGTCCGGGCCGCCGGTCGCCAGCCCGTGACCCTGCCCTTGACGACGCTGGCCGAGGCTCTGGAACTGCTGCGTCCCGCGCAGGCGACGGCAGGCGAATTCGGCGGCAATGGCCTGGTGGTGTATGCCGGAGAGGCCGAGTGGCGGCAGTACGGCGCCACCATCGAGGCCGTGCGCGCCGAGTTCGAAGGGCTGTCCGTGCAGCTGCTGCCGGAGGGCCCGCTCGGACTCTTCGCGCAGTCCTTGCCCGGAACCACCGCCATCAACCTGTTGCAGGGCGCGTACGCGCCGGTGTCACCGCTGGCCAGCGGCATCAGGGCCTGGCGCATCGCCGCTGCCATGCTGCTGGGCCTGCTGGTGCTGCATGGCATTGGCAGCGCGACGCAACTGCTGATGCTCAAGCACACCGAGCGGCGTCTCGACCGCTCCATCAGTGAGACTTTCCAGCAGGCGATGCCCGGCGAACACAACACCTCCAATGCCCGACGCCGCATGGAGGTGCGGATGGCTGCGCTTCAGGGCAGCACCGATAGCGCAGGGCTGCTGGCGATGCTGTCGGCCGTGGCGCAGGCGCGCAACGGCGCCAGCGGCACCGCCTTGCAGGCGCTCAGCTATCGGCAAGGCATGCTGGAACTGCAGGTCACCGCCCCCGGGGCCAACGCGCTGGACCACATCAGCCAGCAGCTGCGCGCGGGTGGCTGGCAGGCGGATCTGACCTCCGGAACCTCCAGCAGCGGCTCCTACCAAGGCCGGATCCAGATGAAGCCGGGAAGTTGAGCATGGACCCGCTGGTCACCTGGTTTCGAGCCCAAAGCCCGCGTGATCAGCGGCTTGCCGCGGTGGGCGCCGCCCTGCTGCTGAGCGCCGCGATTTTCGCCATCTTTGTACCCCTGGACAGCAGCGTGTCCCGCGCCCATGCACGGGTACAGCACAAGGTCTCGGACCTCGCCTGGATGCGGTCGGTCGCACCACAACTGGCTGCCGCGGGCGCCGCAACTCCGACGCCCGCTTCGCAGCGTTCATTGATCGCGGTGATCGACACCTCAGCGCGCGAATCCGGCCTGGGATCTTCCTTGAACAGCAGCGAGCCCAGTGGTCCGGGTCTGCTGCGCGTACGCCTCGACAAGGCCCCCTTCGACACTCTGGTGGTGTGGCTCGCGCGTCTGGCGCGCCAAAACGGCATTCATGTGGAATCCGCGACCATCGATGCCGCAGGTGCTCCCGGCCTGGTGAATGCCGGCATCGTCCTGCGCACGGCCAGCACGGACTGATCGGTTTTGCGGCGCTCCCTCATTCTGGCCGCCGCAGGCTTCCTGCTGGTACTGATCGTGCGCTTCCCGGCGCGGTGGATCAGTCCGCTGCTGCCGCACGGGATGCAGTGTCAGCAGCTCACCGGGAGTGCGTGGAGCGGGACCTGCACTGCTCTGAGCGCCGGCGGCAGTGCCGTGGGCGATCTGACCTGGGATCTGCATCCCCTGCAGCTGCTGCGCGGTCGACTCGAGCTGCAGCTGAATCTGACCAACCAGGGCAGCTATCTGCGGGGTGCGGTGGCGCTGGGGTTCGGCGGGGCGCTGCATGGGCGCGATGTGACATTGGATCTGCCGCTGAGCAGTGCCCTGGTGTCCTCATTGCCTGCCGGCGCGCATGCCCAGCTGCTGGGCAAACTATCGCGTGTCGAGTGGAACGGAAAATACCTTGCCGGATTGCAGGGCGAACTGGAAGTGCGGGATTTCATCGGCTCGCGTGGCCAAGCCTTCGGCAGCTACCAGGCCCGCTTCGGTCCGGTTGTCGCACCCGGTCGCGCGGATATGCCCAGCGGTGTGGTGCACGACCTGGGAGGTCCCCTGGCGCTCGATGCCACCTTGCAGTTCACGCATGACCCGGGTTACCTGGTGCAAGGTCAGGTGGCGGCGCGACCGTCCGCCTCGCCCGAATTAGCGCAGGTACTCCAATACCTGGGCTCGCCGGATGCCGCAGGCAAGCGACCGTTCTCGATATCAGGAACCTTCTGACGAGCTGGGCGGCGGGGCCCAGAAGAGCTGGCTCCCTGGTAGATAAACCGCAGCCCGCGCTGGCGCATCATCCAACGCCTGGGCCAGCTGCACATGGCGGCTGAGCCGCAATCCGAAAGCCGTCTCGAGCTCGGTGAGCGGCTGGGGTGCGATGTCGATGAGCCAGCGGGTACCGCCGGGGTCCAGGAAGCTCAGGTCAGCGCGAATGCTGGTCAGCCGTCCGGCGAACATCCCCGTGAGGGCCAGCGGCACTTCGGCCTGCGCGTCCGCTGCGCTGAGGCTGGTAAAGATCCACTGCAGGCGCGCGTCATCCAGGCATGCCCGCAACATCTGCAGTCCCTCGGCGGCGCACGGCGCCGCGGTTTGCTCCGGGCACCCCAGGCGCTGCAGGCGGGTGAGCAGCTGCGCGAGCAGCATCGCAGCATCGCCGCGCAGGTGCCGGCGGCGACGGGCCAGACTGCGCAGCACCTCGCACACGGCCCGCTCGACGAGGTCCCCGGCAGCCTGTGGCAGCGGCCAACCGGAGGGAGCGGCGTCGGACGACGCTGCCTCATAGGAGGCGATCGGCAGGGTCACAGGTTGAGGTGCCTGCGGCAGCTGCGGCAGCTGCCACGCGGCGCTCAGGCGCTCGAGCGGTCCTGGAGTGAGGATCGGCAGCGGTGCCGTCTGCGCCGGTGCGATCGCTGCGGCGCCCTCGGCCTGGGGCGGAAACTGGTCCTTGATGGCCGGCCAGAGGCGCTCCAGCAGCGTCCCCGCACGCGGGGCCGGATCGGGTTTTGCCTCGGTTGAATCCTCGAGTTGCCCGAACAGATGCAACTGCAGCCGCGCCCGCGTGGCCGCGACATACAGCAGGCGGGTCGCCTCGTTGCGTTCGCGCTGCTCCTGCAGTCGTGTCACATAGCGCCCCAGAGGCGTGGGGCCGGCCGCCGCCGCGGGTGGCACCGCGACCATCAACAGGTCGCTGCCGCTGGTGCCGTGTGGCAGATCCAGCCATTGCAGCAACGGGCGTTCACTGCGGCGCCGTGTGCGCCCCAGTCCCGGCAGGATCACATGATCGAACTCCAGGCCCTTGGCATGATGGATGGTCATGATCTGCACGGCTTGCCCGGCGCCCGCTGCATGCGCGGCAAACAGGCGATCCAGACGCCGGGGCAGTTCCTGCGGACCCGTCCAATCCGGTTCCTGCGACCACAGCGCCAGAGCAGAAAGATAGGCCCGCGCGTGAATCAGATCAGCCTCATGCGCGCAGGCCGCAGGTCCCCCCAACCGCAGCCACGCGGTCTCGACGCGGCGCGCCAGGCTCTCATGCCCGCTCAGGTGTTCGTGGCGGGTGTACTCAAGAACGGGCGCCAGCGTCGCGCGCAGGCGCTGCAGCCGCGCCTGCGTATCAGGAGCGAGCGCTGCGATGACCTGTGGGTCACACACCCGCTGCCACACCGTGGTGCTGCGACCCGTCCCGACCAGTTGGCTGATCTCGCGCAACGTCAGACCACACCAGGGTGCACGCAGCATTGCAAGCCACGCGGTGCGATCCCCGAGGTGATCCAGCCCCTGCGTCAGTGCCATCAGATCGCGCACGATGCTCAGCTGCGCAAGCGACACCAGATCCACGCCCGCAACCGCGATCTGTCGGGCCTCGAGCGCCGCGACGATGGGGCCGGCATGAGCACGCGCGCTGACCAGGATGGCGATGCTCGAATCAGCCTGTGCCGCACGCAACTGCGCCACGATGCGGGCGATGCTGTGGGCCTCCCCGACCGCATCCCCGGGCAACACACGATGCAGGTGCACGGCGCCGGGAACGCCAGCAGTGCGCGCGGCCACGCTGCGCGAATACGCAACGCTGCTGGTGCGCGGATCGTCGGTTTCCGGAAAACACTGGGCAAAAACCCGGTTGTTCCACTCCACCAGTTGCGCGGTGCTGCGGAAATTGCGGCGCAGGCTCAACGGCTCCAGCGGCACCGTGCCAATGCCCGCCGTGCGCGCACCCAGAAACATACCCACTTCGGCTTCGCGAAAGCCGTAAATCGATTGCATGGGATCGCCCACCAGAAACAGCGTGCGCCCGTCCTCCGGCATCCAGCCGGCGGTCAGCAGTGCGAGCAGGCGGGTCTGCTCCAGGGAGGTGTCCTGGAACTCGTCCACCAGGATGTGCTGGATGCGGTTGTCCAGCCGCAGGGCCAGATCTGTCGGATCATCCACGCTCCCCAGTGCTGTGCGTGCCGCGGCTGCGATCGCCGGATAGTCCACCCGACCCATTTCGGTGAACACCAGGTCAAGCTCCGCAACGGCCAGGCGCAGCAGGCGTGCCAGCACACCCAGCACCTGCGTCTCATCGGCGCTGATCTGCGGATCCGGCAGCAGCTGGATTTCGTTGAACAGTTCCAGTGATCCTCGCTGGGCGGCAAGCTCGGCGAGCCATTCGGTGCAGCGACGCTTGAGTTGCAGGTCCTCGGGCGGGAATCCCGCGCGCACATCAAGGCGCTTGCGCCAGGTTCCGGTCTGCGTCAGCGCCATGGCTGCCAGTGCCTGCCACTGGCGCAGCGAGGGACTCATGAGGCTGTCCGCGGCGAGGAATTCGCTCCACGGTCCCGGCGTCGCATTGCGTGACTGAAGATGCCGGGCGGTCTCACTACCGATGGTCAGACCCGCCTGCAGCAGCGCTGCAGGCACCAGTTGCCGCGCGCGCGCCAGACGCGCCTCCACCACAGCCTCGAGGCTGCGCGTAACGCGTGCGGCCAGATGTACCGCGGCGTCCCCCGCCAGGTAGGGCAGCCAGTGCGTCCGCCGCGCCAGCATGCCCGCAATCAATGCCTCGCAACGCCCGAAATCATTCTCCATGCGTTCAAACAGCACTTGGACGTCCGCCCGCAGGCTGGGGTCCGACTGCGCATCCAATAACGTGCGCCGCGCCGCGGTCCGGTATGCGCTGCCCGGTTGCGGCAACACCCCGAGGGAACCGCTGCCGCGTGCCGCCAGCGGCATCTGCAGCGCCAGCGCGCGATTCAACGCATCGAGCGTCTGGATCCGCAGCCGTCCCGGATTTTCCGTCAGCCGCCAACCGCGCGCCTGCGATCGTTCACGCACCGCCTGCGCGAGAGCGTGCAGCCGCTGCGCGCGCGCCTCCAGTCCCGATGGGTCAGGCTCCGGCAGCAGCACCTGGGCCACGCGCAGGGCCATTTCCGCGGCTGCCTTGCGCGTGAAGGTGATCGCCAGGATCTCCTCCGGTTCCTGCGCCCGCGCCAGCAACACCAGCAGCCGCTCGATCAATACCGTGGTCTTCCCGGAGCCCGCGGGTGCCTGCAGGATCACGGAGCGGTCCGGGTCCACGGCCCGTATCCGCGCCTCCTGGTCGGCCGCGAGGTCCTCTGCCGTTTCATCCAATGAGGCCACTGCACTCATGGCACTGCCGCTGTCGCGGTCTCCTGCTGCGCCGTAGCAAGATCCGCGATACGACAGAAGGCATGCAGATGGCAGTAATCGCAGGCCCCGTCCATGGGATCCACGCGCGCAAGCCCGGCGACAAAGTCGCCGGCGAGTTGCGCCACCTGCTCATTCCATACGCCGAGCTGGCGCGACCAGATGTTCGCCGGAGCGAGAGGATCTGCAGCGGGGGACGTGACGCCTTTGACGCCGGGCAGGCGGCTATCCGCATCGCCGATACCCTTGAACAGCACCGCTTTGGGATCCAGATGTGCCACCGCCAGAGTGCTGACCGGCACGCCCGCGGCCAGCAGATAGACCAGCAGCTGCGGGTGAGTGGTCCGCGCCACTTCCCAATCCGGTGTCAGCGCCCGGCCCGATTTGTAGTCCAGGATGGCATGCGTGCCGTCCACGAACTCATCGACGCGGTCAATGCGCACATTGATCAATGCCCCGGCGATCACCAGGCGATGGGCCGCCTCCAGTTCGTGGATCCTGAAGGGCGCGCGGTCCGCCTCCACATCACACAGGGTGTTGATCAGCCGCCCCGCTCGTCCGAGCTCGCGCTCGATGGCGGCACGTCGCAGCTCCAGCAGCCCGGTGGCATCCGCCGCCGCGGACAGCGCACCGTCGGGGCCCCCTTCGGTATCGGCCCCGCGCAGAATTTCGCTGGCGGCCTGCGCGACACATTCACTGACCAGCCGCGACTGCGCCTGCTCGGCGCGCGCCGCCGCAAGGCCGGAGGAGCCGCCGAGCCGCTGCCACAGCAGTTCCAAGGCCCGGTGCAGCAGGCGCCCGCGCTCGCGCGGCGTGATACCGGGCTCCGGCGACTCCAGCGGCTCTGCGCCCAGTCGCAACTGGGCGTAGGCCCGGAAGGGACAGCGGCTCTGCAGTTCGATCGCCCGCGTGCCGGCCGGCAACGGCACCCCGTCGGGCCAGGGAGCACCCCGCTCATCCACCAGGGATTCGACCTGGCGGCTGGCGCGTATGGCGCCCGCGAGCCCCGCACCGCTACCCGATGGCGAATAGAGTCTGTGTGCATAGGGCGCCAGCAGCGGCGAGGCGGCGAGCTGCAGATCGTCCGCATGCGCAGGTGCGCTGAGGAGGAACTCGTGACTGCTGCGGCACAGTGTCTGCAGCGCCTGCTGGGCCTGACCGACCAGCGCCGCGGCGTTCGCGGTGAAAATGCCCGCCTGCCGCTGCAGCGAAACCGGAATCAGGGGGTCAAAGCGTGCGCGCTCTGGAATGGCCTCGGCGTGCAGGCCGCTCACCCAGATCCCGTCGTAGCGCAGCACCGGATCCGCCAGCGAGGCGGTCACCGTCACCGGGGCATCACCCGTCGCCGGTTCGAACCGTGTGCGCGTCAGCAACTGGGTGAACACCGTCAGGGCTTCCGCAGCATTGAACATCCCGAGCGCAGGCGGCAAGGCGGCGCACTCCTGCAGCAGCTCATCCAGGCGCAGTAGCACCTGCTGCGCGTGACTGCCGCGCTGACGTGCCGCACCGGCATGCAGACCGCACAATGCCAGCACCTGCGCAAAACGCCCGCTCCACGTACCCATGCCGGCCCGCGAGCCCCCGGCAAAGGCGTCCTGCAGGCGCACCAGCAAGGCGGCGATCTCATCAGCAGGGGCCAGCAGTGCCGGCGGCGCGGCGCGCAGCGCCTGCAGCAGCTGCGTGACACGCAGGCGCGGGGGCACCACCGAGCGCAGCCACACATCCAGCAGGGCGCGCCGGGACGCATCAGGCTGCAACCAGAACCCGCCACGCAGCCACTGTGAGATCTGCGCCAGCTCCACGTCCGAGCCCAGCAGCTGCAGCGTGCTGAGCCCCGCGGCGATGGGTGCATAGCTCAGTAGCGGTCGTCCGCCCTCCACCGCATAGGGTGTGCCCGCCGCTTCCAGGTCGGCGCGCAGGTAGCCGGGATCCAGCGCCTCATCGAACACGCGGCGCACTTCCGCCTGGCGCTGTGCCAGGTCCGGCACGATGACCAGCAGCCGCGCCGTGGGAGCCGCGCTCAATCGTGCACGGCACCACTGCGCAACCAACGCCAGTTCGGTGGCCGGATCCGGAGCCTGCACCACGCTGCCGGGTGCAGCGGCAAAGGTACATGCCGCCTCCGCAACGACGGTCCCGCGCTGCGCCCAGGCCGCGAGCAACGCGCCGCGGGCCGGGGTCAGGTATCCGAAGCCTGCGAACAGGGGCGCGGCAGCGGGTGGCTCGCGGGCGAGGTCCTGCAGCGCCCGCCAGGGCGCGGTGGCACCCAGCTGTGCCAGGCGTGCGTCGATGGCCTCCAGCGAGTGGCTGAGCAGCAGGGCCTCGGGTGTACCCGACTGACGCAGCGCGGCCGGCGGTATCCGCCATTCAAACAGCAACGCCGCGGCCTGGCGCACGGCATCCACCAGGCCCGTCGGCGGCAGCGACAGCCGCGCAGCCGCCTCCGCCACCGCCGCACGCCACAGCAGCCACTCCTCGCTCGCGCCCAACCGGCGCTGGGCTGTGCTGTCCGCGCCCTGGCGGGTGGACTGACCGCGCAGCCAGCCGCTCAGACTCTGGACATCCGGCGTGCGAAAGGCGCGTCGACCTTGTTGGAGCTGGTGGGCGGCGAAGCCCAGGCGCAGCGCAGCGGCGCGTTGCGCAGTCGGGACGACGATGGTCTGACCCGCGTTTAAAACCGCTTCGAGATGGGGCGCTAGTTCCAGCAACGCGACCCGTTACCGACTTCAGCCAAAACGCTTGTCGGCGCGGACAACCTTCTGCTCAGCGCTGCTACGGGGAGCCGCGGCATATCCGGCGAGGACTTCCTCGATGCGCGCGAACACCGTGCGCAGAATCACCGAGTCGGGGAGATTGGTGATCCTGAAGTGGGTACGGTAGGGGACGTTGAAGCTCACGCCCGGTGCCACCAGGACATGCTTCTGCTCCAGCAGATCCAGCGCAAAGCGCTGATCGTCAAAGTCCGGCAGCTGCGCCGTATCCACTTCGATGAAGGCATACATGGCCCCCGGCGGCGGCGCCAGGCGCAGGAAGCGGCTCTGTGCCACCGCGCTCATGATGGCGCGGCGCGACTCATACAGACGGCCGCCGGGCATGATGAGCTCGCGGATACTCTGGTAGCCACCCAGGGCGCTGGTCACGGCCCACTGCCCCGGCACGTTGCTGCACAGGCGCAGGGAGCTCAACAGTTCCAGCGCCGCCAGGTAATCCGCAGCGCCCTTCAGGCGCCCGGAGAACACGGCCCAGCCGACGCGGTAGCCGCAGGCACGGTAGACCTTGGAGAGGCCTGACATGGTCACGCACAGGGTGTCGCGGACCAGGGTCGCCATGGGCACGAATTCCGCGCCGTCATACAGCATCTGATCGTAGATTTCGTCGGCGTAGAGCACCAGGCCGTGGCGCTCGGCAATGTTGGCGATCTGTTCGAGAACCGCACGCGGATACACCGCGCCGGTGGGATTGTTCGGGTTGATCACCACGATGGCGCGGGTGCGCGGCGTGATCATGGCCTCGATCGCCTGCGGATCCGGCACAAAGCCGTTCTGCGGCTGACACGGATAATGTACGGCGCGGCCGCGATTGAGCGTCACCGCCGCGGTCCATAACGGGTAGTCCGGGCTGGGCACCAGGACTTCGTCACCCTCATTGAGCAGCGCGCGCAGGACCAGGTCGATGAGTTCACTGACACCATTGCCAATGAACACGTCATCAACCGTCACACCCTGCACGCCCCGGGCCTGTTGATGCATGACAATGGCTTCGCGGGCCGGGAAGATGCCCTTCTGGTGCGAATAGCCTTCCGAATTGGCCAGGTTTTCAATCATCGCCAGGCGCAGGATTTCGGGCGTCCGGAAACCGAACGCACCGGGATTGCCAATGTTCAGCGAGACGATTTCGTAACCCTGCCGCTCCATTTCGTGCGCCCGACGGGCGAGCCTGCCACGGATCTCGTAACGGACGTGGCGCAAGCCCTCGCTGGGGCGGATAGTCGTGACCGGGGTGGAAGTGGAATTCTGGCCCATAGGCTGCAGGATAGCGTTTCCGGCCAGACGATGCACGATGCATGTCTCTAAATGGCAACGAGTCGGGTTGGACAGCGGGCCCCGCGCTTCCTACACTTCGCGCCATGCAATCAACACGACCCATCCGAGCCCTGATTCGCGGCCTCGAGGCGCTGGCGGTCCTCAACTGCCGCAATGGTGCCACGGTGTCCGAAGTTACCAGCGCGACCAAGCTGCCCCGCACCACCACCTACCGAATTCTGGAGACCCTCAGCCAGGCGGGATATGTCTACCGGGACGCGGCCGATGACCGCTATCGCCTGACGCTGCTGGTGCGCGGCCTGGCCGACGGCTTCGACGACGAGGCGTGGGTGACCCAGATCGCCCGTCCCTGCATCAACGATCTGTGCAGGGACATTGTCTGGCCGGTGACCCTGATGTCGCCGTCGGGCACTTCCATGCTGATCCGCGACACCACCGATCATGCGAGCCCGCTGGCCATGGAGCGCTTCACAGCAGGCTTTCGAATCCCCCTGCTGATGAGCGCCTCGGGCCGCGTTTACCTGGCCTACTGCCAACCGGAACAGCGTGATGCGCTGCTGGAAATCCTCAGCCGCTCCACCCTGGAGGAGGACAAGCTCGCGCGCAGCCGCCCTGAGGTGGAGAAGATTCTCGAGGAGACCCGTGAACAGGGCTATGCCACGGCGGTGCGCACCCGGCGCGTCTCGGAGGAAGTGGCCATGTCGGTTCCCGTGCTGATCGGGAATCGGGTACTGGCCACCGTCGCCGTACGCTTCTCCGCCAGCGCAGTGCCACTGCGGCTGGCCGTGGAACGCTTCATCCCGAAGCTGCACGAAACGGCCCAGATCATTCGCCAGCGTTTCAGCGACGCCGTGGTGGCAGCGGCCAGCTCGGCCGGCCAGCCGGCCACCGGCACCTGAGCGTCATGAAACGCATTCTTGTCGGCATCAAACGCGTCGTTGACTACAACGTGCGCATTCGCCTCAAGCCGGATGGCTCCGGAATCGTCACCGACGGGGTGAAAATGAGCATCAACCCGTTTGACGAAATCGCGCTCGAAGAGGCACTGCGCATCCGCGAGCGCGGCGCCGCCGATGAAGTGATCGCGGTCAGCATCGGCACCGCGGATGCGCAGCAGCAGCTGCGCACCGCGCTGGCAATGGGCGCGGATCGCGCCATCCTGGTTGAGACGTCCGCCAGCGGCGCGGATGCATCGATTGAACCCCTGGCGGCTGCCGCCGTGCTGTTGAAGCTGGTCCAGCGCGAACAGCCCATGCTCGTCATTCTGGGCAAACAGGCCATCGATGATGACAACAGCCAGACCGGGCAGATTCTGGCGGCCCTGTGGGATAGACCACAGGCCACGTTCGCCTCCAGGATTGAACTCGTGGGTGACAGCGCCCGGGTGACGCGTGAAGTGGACGCGGGACTGGAGACCCTGGAAGTGGATCTGCCGGCCGTCCTGACCACGGACCTGCGCCTCAACGAGCCGCGTTACGTGAAGCTGCCGGACATCATGAAGGCCAAGAAAAAACCGCTCGAAGTCCTGCCAGTGGCCTCTTTGGAGGTGCCCATCGCATCCCAGACCACCGTGGTGCGCTTCGAGCCCCCGCCGCAGCGCCAGAAAGGGATCCTGGTCAAGGACTGCGCCGAACTGGTTGCAGCCCTGCACAGCAAGGGGCTGGTATGAGCCGCATTCTCATCATCGCCGAACACGACGGTGCGCACCTGAACCCCGGCACCGCCAAATGCGTCAGCTGCGCGGCCGCGTTGACGGGCGCGCACATCACGGTCGCCGTGCTGGCCCGCGACCCGGCCGCCGTCGCCTCACAGGCGGCCGCCTTGGCCGGCGTGCACCAAGTCCTGGCGGTGGCGAACCCCGCCAACGAGCACCCCATGGCTGCCGTACTGGCGCCTCAGATCGTGGCCCTCGCCAAGGACTTCACGCATGTGCTGGGACCGGCCACCACCTTCGGCAAGGATCTGCTGCCGCGGGTCGCAGCGCTGCTGGGCGCACCCCAGATCAGCGAAATCATGGCCATCGAGACCGCGACGCGCTTTCGCCGGCCCGTATACGCCGGCAACGCCATCGTCACCGTGGAGGTGCACCCCGGCACTCAAATTGCCGGCACCGTGCGCACGGCCTCCTTTGCGGCCGCAGGGACCGGTGGCAACGCAACGGTCGAGGCGGTCGCCCCCAGCGTCACCCTGCCCACCCATACCCGGTTTGTGTCCGTCTCGGCGCCGGGTTCCGACCGGCCGGATCTGCAGACGGCACGCCGCGTGGTCTCAGGCGGTCGCGCCTTGGGCAGCGCTGAAGGGTTCAAACTGATGTTCGCCCTGGCGGACAAGCTCGGGGCCGCCGTGGGCGCCTCGCGCGCCGCGGTGGATGCAGGCTACGCGCCCAATGAGCTGCAGGTGGGACAGACCGGCAAGATCATTGCCCCGGAGCTGTATATCGCCATCGGTATTTCCGGCGCCATCCAGCATCTGACCGGGATCAAGGATGCCCGCACCATCGTCGCCATCAACAAGGACGCCGAAGCGCCCATTTTCGAAGTGGCGGACTATGGCGTGGTGGGCGACCTGTTTGAGATCGTCCCCGAACTGAGCAAGCTGCTGGGTTAGGACGCGCGGACGCTACAGCGCCGCCAGCACGTGCTCGGCGGATGAGACCTTGAACTCGCCACCGGCTTCCACGAATACCTGGCTCGCGACGCCGTCATCGACAATGACGGCAAAGCGCTGGCTGCGCTCGCCCATCCCGAAGCCGCGCGCGTCCAGGGTCAGCCCCAGGGCACGGGCGTAATCGCCATTGCCGTCGGCCAGCAGCAGAACTTTGTCACCCACGTTCGCGTGTTTGCCCCAGGCCGCCATGACGAACACATCGTTGACCGCAAAGCAGGCGATGGTGTCCACACCTTTGGCCTTGAACTGATCCGCCAGCTGCACAAACCCCGGCAGGTGTTTGGCATCACAGGTGGGCGTGAACGCGCCGGGCACTGCAAACAGCACCACCTTCTTGCCCTTGAACAGATCTTCCGTGGTGACGTCGCGACGACCGTCCGCCGTGGTGGTCTTGAACGTTCCGGAAGGCATCCGATCGCCAGCCTTGATACTCATGTGCAGGAACTCCTTGGCGCCGATACCGGCTGTGTCAGGCGGTCGCGGTTGCCTTTACGTGCAGCACCCACAGCCCAGCAATACGCTGCAGCGTCGGATCGCCTTTGACGGACTTGAAGGTTTTGATTGCAGAATCCTTGTCACCGGACTTGAACTGGGCAATGCCCAACAGCAGGCGGGCATCCTCCGGATCACTCTTGCCGGTGCCCTTGGCCAGGCCCGCCGAGATGTCCTTGATCGCTTTGGCGTAGTTGCCGTAGCCAAAGTAGCCAATCCCGGTGCCGATCAGACGATCGCCGTTGGGGGCATCGGCAGCCTCTGCCTCCGTCTTGGCCAGAGTCGCCTGGTCTGCCGCGGCCTGCTTCTTGGCGGAGTTCAGCAGGTGCTCGTAACGGTTCTTGTCCGCCGTTGCCGTGAAGACATTGTCCGCGAAAGCCTTGTTGAGCGTTGCCACGGCTTCGCCCGGCGAGCCCGCATCCAAAGCCATTTGGGCCATTTCGGCGTAGTCACTGCCGCGCTTGATGGCGCCCACGTCCAGCGACAACCGATAGACTTGCAGCAGCTGTTTGTCGGTCGGCTTGCCGCGGTACAGGCCGTCCAGCAGATTCTGCCAGTACTCCGCATTGGGGTGATAGGTCACCAGCAGTTCCAGCCAGTGCGTTGACGCCGCGTCATCGTTGATCTTGCTCGCAGCGCTCAAGCCCAGCTTCAGGTTTTCCTCGGTGGGGACCTGACCGGCCTTGATCTCGTCCGACACCATGCCCTGAATGGCGCGATTGGCGTCCTTGAAATCGTTTTTCAGATAGTAGCTTTGGGCGGCAATCAACTGCAGCTTGTCGGTGCCGTAACCATCCTTCATGGCCCGGTTGGCGTACTCGATGGCCTTGTCATAGTTCTTCAGTTCGTAATAGAGCCCCGCTGCCACCACGACGCGCTTCTTCACATCCTCCGGGGAGCTGTATTTGGAGGCAATCGTGGCCTCGAGGGGGCCGGTCACCTGCTGCAGCTGTTTTTTGTTGAAGTAAGCGGTGACGTAGAACTCGTTCATCAGGAACTCGTCATACTCGTTTTTCTTGGGGTTGGCCTTGACCTTGTCCAACTCCACGAGCATGTCATCCCACTTCTGCTCCTTCATATCCTTCTGAGCCGCGATCAGATCCTTGCCGGCGGCCGCACTGACCTGCGGCTTGCCCGAGGCGGGGGCGTCCGCCGCCACCGCAGTGGCCGCCACACCGGGCCACAAGGCTCCGGACAGCGTGCCCAGTACCATTGCCACGGCACCCGCCATGGCGACTTTCGCAACTTTGTTCATAAACTCTCTAAGCCGGTGAATTACTGACTGAATTCAGCCACGTTGACGAACCCGATGCGCTTCATGTGGTTGCGTTGGGCAGCGGCCAGCACCTTGGCCACCACATCGTAGCGCGCACGCCGGTCGGGACGCAGATGGATCTCAGGCTGCGGATCCTTGCCCGCCTCGCTCTGAAAGTAGCCTTCCAAAGTCCGCATTTCGTTGGTCGCCGGTATGGCATTGCCATTCCAGACTATGGTGCCGTCCGAATAGATTTCCAGATCGATCACCTCGGGCTGCACCTGCGTAGGGGGCGGGGGCGGGGCATTGGGATTGGGCATGTCCAGCTTCACAGCATGGTTCATGATGGGCAGCGTGAGAATCAGCATGATCAGCAGCACCAGCATCACGTCTATCAACGGCGTGGTGTTGATGTCGCACATCTCTGCATCGCCGCTACCGCCTACTGACATTGCCATGGTCTTGAAGTCTCCTGCAGCGTTAGCGAATTTGCGCGGCGTTGCGGATGCTTTCGGCCAGGGAGGCCGCGTCGGGTTCGGTGATGAATCCGACCTTCACGATTCCACCGCGCTGAATGGCATAGAGCACCCGGCCCACGGACTGGAACTGCGCGTCCCGGTCGGCGCGGATGTGGATCTCGGGCTGCGGCTTCACCACGGCTTTATCCTCGACCTTTTTCAGCAATTCCGCCGAGTTGGCCACTAGGGCGTTGTTCCAGTAGATGTCGCCATTGGCGGTCACCGCAATGACGATGTTCTCGGGCTTGGTCTGCGTCACGACGTTTGCAGCATCGGGCAGCTTCACATTGACATGCTGGGTGATCACCGGAATGGTGATCAGGAAGATGATCAGCAGCACCAGCATCACATCGACCAGGGGGGTCGTATTGATGCTCGAATTGAGGCTCTGGTCCTCGCCTTCCATCTGGATGTTCATTGACATGACAATTCACCTGCCGCGAAAGGCCGGGGTTTGCACCCCGGCGTGCATGGAGGAGTTGCGGTTCGCGGATCGCAATTACAATTACTTGCGGACAACAGCAGCGGCAGGCGCCAGCGCAGCCGCGGGACGGGCGCCCTCCGGACCGCCGACCCGAGCCCCTCCCACCAGGTAGGCGTGCACGTCAGCGGCAAAATTCCGCAGGTTTTCCTGCAGGTTCTTGTTGCGGCCCACCAGCCAGTTGTAGCCCATCACGGCCGGTACGGCGACGATGAGTCCGAAGGCGGTCATGATCAGCGCCTCGCCGACGGGGCCGGCGACGCGATCGATGCTGGGCTGGCCAGAGACACCGATGGCGAGCAGCGCCTTGATGATGCCGACGACGGTACCGAACAGACCGACGAACGGGGAAACGGAGCCCACCGAAGCCAGGAAGCCCAGGCCCGACTGCAGGGTTCCATTCACGTTGGCCACCGAGCGCTGCAACGACATGGTGATCCACTCGTGCAGGTCGATGCGGTCGGTCAGGCGACCGTCATGATGGGCGGCGGCACGCAGACCCTCTTCAACGATCATCCGGTACGGGTCGCCCTTTTTCAGACGCTCGACGCCATCCTTCAGCGAAGGTGATGTCCAGAAGGTCCGCTCCACCGCCTTGTATGAGGAGGCCAGCTTATGCTGATCCCACAATTTGGTCAGGATGATGTACCAGGAGAAGAACTGCATCAGACCCAGAACAATCAACACCCCATGCGACAGCGGATCGTGGTTGTTGATCAGGGCACTGACACTATATGCGTTTGCAGCAGTTGCGTGGTTTTCCATAGTTTCCTCGTCTGAGATCGGCAGGAACGCCCCGGAAGGGCGTCCCTGGGTGAACGGTTGTTGGTTTCAGCCCTGCAGGACGAACGTGACCTTCAAGGGCACACAACCCCCGATTGGCTTGCCATCGGACGTTTCCGGATGCATACGGACGTGAATGCCCCATTTGATGGCGGCCTCATCCAGGCGCGGGGAGCCGGAACTCTTCACCAGCGTCGGGGTGCCCGCCACGCTGCCATCGGACGCCGCGCACAACTTGATGACGGCGGAACCGGATTCGTTCATGCGGATCGACGTCGGCGGGTAGTAGTCCTGCGCCGACGGCGAGTGCTTGATGTCCAGTTGCGCCGGCACGATGACTGCAGCGCGGGGCGCCGGCGGCGGCGCCCTGACGGGCTTGCTCGTCACGTTGGTGATCGCAGTGGACGTCGGCTCCTGCGGCAAGTTGATGACCACATCGGGAGGCGGCACTTCAATCGGCGGACGTTCCATCTTGGGCGGCGGCGGCGGCGGCGGCAGATCGCGTTGCTTCACGTCCTGGACGATGGTGGTCTCCAGGGGCGGTTCGGCCATATGGATGACCCGGGTCGCCAATCCCGATTCGAACACATAAACCACCGCGATTTGGAGGAGGACGATCGCGATCAAAAATATCGCGCGCTGAGAAAGGAACGCTGTGTCGTGTCTTGCGTAGGCAGCCATACTCGTAATCGTAGTGTCTTTTACCGATCCAACTGACGGGCAGGTGTCGAGCCTCGAAACGTAAA
>DASXFV010000092.1:0-11912 GCA_036489445.1 Steroidobacteraceae bacterium
GCCTGGTCGCGGACCTCGACGACGCCCTCGGGGGTCTGAAGCGCGCCGGCGATCGGCTCGAAGGGCGCATTCTCATCATGGTCCCCACGACGCTCAACGTCCTGGTGCTGTCGGATGCCTTGAATGGCTTCCTGCGTGCGCACGAACACATCACCATGGAGTTGGCGCTGGTGGATCGTTCCGTCAACCCGGCGGAGGAAGGCTTTGATCTCGCCATCAGCGGCCATGCCGCCAGCAGCTACGAAGGCGTCATCGACGTGCCGCTGTACCCGTTTGAGCAGGTGCTGTGCGCCTCAGCGGAATATCTGGAACGACGCGGCGTACCCACGCATCCGCGGGATCTGGCCGATCACGATGGTCTGTTCTTCAAACCCTTGGGCACCGCATGGCGATTCGACAGCGAGCAGGGGCAGCTCAGTGTGGACGTGCGCGCGCGACTTATCGCCAATGACAACGTCACGCTGCGCGCAGCCGCGCTCGCCGGCAACGGCATCGCGATGCTGCCGCGGTACGTGTGTGGGGAAGCCATCAGATCAGGGCAACTGGTGCCGGTGCTGAGCGGGTTTCGTCTGCCCCGAACCTGGTTCCGGGCACACGTCACGCAGCATCGGGCGAAGTTGGCCCGGATTGTGAAACTGCTGGACTGGTTGAAGAGCGCCTTGCAGGCAGCGCTGCCGAAGGTGGCCGGGTAAAGCCGCCGCAATTGCTGCGGCGGCTGAACCAGGGACTTTGGATCTTTTCGAAAATTTAGTAGAACACTCCATCGACCACATCGGCGATACGCCCGCTGCGGACGTCGACCAGCAGCACATCAGGTCCGTAGCGTACCCAGCGATAGCCCGCAGGCGGTGGCGCCAGGCCCAGCGTCGCGTAATTATCGTAGAAGTAGGCGTCCGTCAGGAACACCGACGGCAGAATCGCGCCCGTCGCCCAGGCGCGATAAGCGAACCCTGAGGGATAGTGGAACGCCGGTCCACGGATGCTGCGGTGCCAGCCGCCGCCGCTGAGGAAGCGGTGCGCTGGGCGTCGTCCCAGACTCGGGGGTCCCGCGGCAGCGGTGCGGTGCGACGGTGCACGATGGGCGGGCTGACGCGGCCCAGGCGCTGCTCGATTGGGCGCTGCATGATCGGGTCGTGCGGCCTCAGGGTGCCCCGCCTCCGGTCGCGCGGTATTCGGCTGGTCCGTATCGCGCCGGGGGGCCTGGTCCTGGGCCATCGCCAAGCTCGAACCAAGCAATGCAGCTCCAGCTACGATCCATAAACCTTTTCGCATAAACGGCCTCCTTCAATTAACAACCTTATTATGCACCTTGTGACCCGCGGCGTCCCCCACGGGGTGCCCCACCATATCCACATGCCCGACCCGCAGTTTGGAACGGGCGGCATCAACATGCGCACGTCGCCGGGTCAGCCAGTCGCGCAATGCAGCCGTCCGGTGCGGTGCGATCTGGGTCGCCGCCTGACACCAGCCCTCGAGCAGGGCGTGCTGCAGCGCTGCCCGGTCCGGGCCAATGTGCCAGTCGCTGGGCGCGCCTTGCACCTGGTAACCGTGCTGCAGCAGGATCTGCTGGGCCATGCGCCCTGCCCCGGGCCCCAGTGCCGCACCAAAGCCCTTATCCGTCAGCTGATGCAGATTGAACAGTTCCTGAATTTCCCGATCCTCCGGCTCTGCCGGATCGCAGACGATGTGTCCATCGTAAGCGAGGGTGAACCACACTGGGGCGGCGACGTCGGCTGCGCGTCGGACCAGCGCCCGCAGCCATTCCTCCGATACCAGGTCGAGCAATGCAGACGCGGTCAGCAACGTGCCGCTGCGCAGCGGCACGCGATCCAATTGTGTTGCAAGGTCCAGGGCGATGCAGCGGACCCGGCACGCTGGCAGAGGCGAGGTCCGCAAGAGGCCCTGCGCGGCTTCGAGCAGTGCGGGCTCATTGTCCACCAGCAGCCACTCCTGCGGACCACCGATGAGGGGCGCCGCATAGCGCAGGTTGGCGCCGGTCCCGGCCCCGAGATCGATCACTGCAAGGGGTGAATTTTCCGACCGTGTCGCCTGCAGCGATTCCGCCAGGGATGTGCCGAGGCGCAAGGAGCGCGAGGCGGCATCGAGTGGTTCTCGCAGCGCAAGCCAAGGCGCGGAGAAGCTGCTCACGGCCGAGGCGCGGTCCCTCGCGCCAGCTGCGGCAAGCCATGCGTCGATTCGCCGAATGCGGCAAGGGCCCATGGGGCCAGTTCATTCATCTTTCCTGCCGTGGGTCTGACCGGCACCAGTCCCGGTCGGAAGCCGTGCGCCTGTAGCGATTCAAGGATCGCCGGTTCACTCGCGATCACATGCACCGGGACATCCCACGACGCCCCCTCGCCGCTCACGCTGGCCGCAGGCTGGTGATCGCCCAGAATGATCAACACGAATCTGTCCTGGGCTCGGGCCCGTAAATAGCTGGAAACGGTGTCGAGAAAGTACTGCACCGAGCTCACATACGCCTGGCCCAGATCGGTCCATACAGGGGTCTGCGTCAGCGATTGTCGCAAGGGTGCAGCGTCGAACGGTTGCGCGGAGAGCACCCGCTGCCAGTCCGGCTGCAGCGGCGGGGTGGGCTCGAATGGCATGTGGGTGGAGACCGTAGGAAAGAATACGAACAATGGCTTGCGTGGATGCGGCTGCATTTCGCGCGCATCGAGTGCCGCCAGCGAATACTGGTCCGGGATGCGCCACCAGCCGAATCCCGGACCGTGATAATCCAGATCGTCGGCGCCGTAGATTTTGTCGAACCCGTAAAACGCGCCCTCGGGCCAGCTCTCGCGCAACCCCGGCATCACGGCCACGGTGCGGTAGCCGGCGTTCTTGAACAGCGACACCAGAGTCGGCCGGTGCTGCGTCATCAGCAGCGCGTAATGGTCCTGGTCGCGCACCTCGACGCCGGACAGCAAACTCAAATGCGCCAGCACCGAGCCGCCGCCGAAGGTGGGCGACGTGACGAATGCCGACACCACGCCGCGCCCAGTGTCATGAATCGCCGCCGCCAGCCGTTGCCGCGCGGGCAGCAGCGCCCGCTGGAATTCCGGCCGATCGAACGTTGAGCTGCCGTAGGATTCCATGAACACCAGCAGCACATCATCGCCATGCAGGGCGGAAAAACTCGAATGCATGGGCGGGGAGGCAGGCAGTTCCCGGTTGGCGCGCCCCGAAACCGCATCCGCCACCCGCATGATCTGCGCCGCGTAGGTGCGGCTCACAGGAATGGAGAAGCGCGGTATCCGCGGTATCGAATCGCTGGTCTGCTGCACGAGAAAGCAGCCGAACAGCACCAGTCCCACCGCCGCGAAGCCCCAGCGTGCGCGGCCATACATCCGCAAGGCACCATCGATCTGTCCCAGCGACCACCGCGCGATCAGATAGAGCACGCCCAGGATCACGACAGCACCTGCGCACACGCCTGCCACCGCCCACGGCGAGGCCACGCGCGCCAGCATGCCGGCGACTGCGGCAAACTGGGGTGCGTCCCAATACAGGTTGATATCCCGCCCGTACAGCGCGGACACCGTGACATCCGCGTACCGCCCCAGCGCGAACAGCACGATCAGCCACGACAGCAGCGCGAGCACGGGGCGGGATGTGGGTCTCCACCACGCATTCGTGAGCGCGAGCACCAGCAGCAGCACGGCGAGTTCGACTGACAGTTCGCCGGGCCAATGTACGCCCAGCGTCGGCCACACATTGTGGAACGTGACCGAGGCGTTCAGGAGCAGGATGGCGAGGAGCACGCAGGCTCCTTGCCGCAGGCGAGTCCAGCGCAACTGGGTGAGGATCACTGCGGGGAGGCGGTCAAACGTGACTGCGCGGCGTTCTGGAACAACCAGACGACATCCAGCAGGAAGGACCACGTCAGCGCACACAACCCGATCCCCGCCAGGGGCGCGGCCCAAGCGGCCGGGATGAACGGCGCAAGGGTGGCAATGAGCGCGACGACCTGGATCACCGCGACAGCTTTGCGTCGCTCGCTGGGAGGCAGCGGATGGCGCAGACACGGCATCGCCACGCCGGCGCCGACAAAGGCGTAGCGCAGCAGGCCGGAGGCGAGCACCCAGACTCCGACCCTGCCAAACTGCTGCGCCAGCACCGCCAGCACCAGAATCAGTACAGCGTCTGTTTCCATATCAAAGCGGGCGCCGAAACGGCTCGCCATCTGGGTGCGTCGGGCAAGCCAGCCATCCACACCATCCAGCGCTGCGACGGCCACCGCAACCAGCGTCGCCAGGAGCGGCACACCGGCAACACCGCGCTCGCCGATCAGACCCGCCAGCAGCGCGACCAAGGCACCACGGGCGAGGGTGACCTGATTGGCCGCACCGAAGGACTCAAACGGGTGATGCTTCGGCAGTCCGATGAGCACCAGCGCCGTGCCGGCCACGAATACGGCGGCCGCCTTGACCCAGTAGGCAGGACCCAGGGCGAGCCGGGTGGTCCCCAGCTGGGCAACCCCACCGACCATCAGCGCAGCCGGTAAGATGCAGATCAGCGCATTGCGCAGAAGACCGTGGTGCACGGCCCGTGCCATCAACATGGTGCCACTCAACCCTCAGGAGGTCCTATGAGTCGGAACGATACGCTCGCGTTCTGGATCGCGGCTCCGGGCCGCGGCGAGCTGCGCCGCGAAGGGGTGCCGGCGCCGCAGGCCCAGGAAGCCAGTGTACGGACACTTTACAGTGGTGTCAGCCGTGGGACCGAATCGATCATCTTCGGCGGCCACGTGCCAGCAGGGGAGTACGAGCGGATGCGCGCACCGTTCCAGGCGGGGCAGTTCCCCGGACCGGTGAAGTACGGTTACATCAATGTTGGCCGCGTGATGCAGGGACCGCCCGGATTTGTTGGGCAGGTGGTGTTCTGTCTTTATCCCCATCAGCAACACTATGTTGTTCCCTGCGATGCGCTGTACCGGGTGCCCGAATCGGTTCCGGCCGCAAGGGCGGTGCTCGCGGCGAACCTGGAAACCGCACTCAATGGACTGTGGGACTCGGAGGCGGGCCCCGGCGACCGGATCAGCGTGATTGGCGGTGGCAGCGTCGGCTGTCTGGTGGCCTGGCTGGCATCCCGGATACCGGGCTGCGAGGTCGAACTCATCGATGTGAATCCGCATCGGGCAGTGATCGCGGCAGCGCTGGGCGTGAGATTCTCCCAGCCCGCCACCGCAAGGCCCGATGCGGACATCGTGTTACATTCCAGCGGCCACGGGGAGGGACTCGCGCTCGCGATGCGCCTCGCGGGCTTCGAGGCCACGGTCATCGAGCTGAGCTGGTACGGTGATCGCACCGTAGCCCTCGCCCTGGGCGAGGCCTTCCATGCACGCCGCCTGACTCTGAAGTCTTCCCAGGTGGGTGGCATCGGCCCAGCGCGCCGCGCGCGCTGGAGCCTGCGGCGCAGGCTGGAACTCGCCCTGTCGCTGCTCGCTGATCCGGCACTGGATGTGCTGATCAACAGCGAGGGGCGTTTCGAGGACCTCCCGCAGACCTTGGAGCGGATCTCACGCGCACCTGGCGATGTCATCATGCATCGGGTGAACTACGCCTGAGCGGCGGCGCAACCAACCTCAAGGAGCCTGTGATGTATACGGTCTGTGTTCGCGATCACATGATGATCGCCCACAGCTTCTCCGGCGCGGTGTTCGGACCCGCGCAGCGACTGCACGGCGCCACCTACGTGGTGGATGCCGAATTTCGGCGTCCCGAACTGGATGAGCATGGCATTGTCGTGGACATCGGCCTGGCCGGCACCGCGCTGCGCGGCGTGCTGGCTGCCATGAACTACCGCAATCTCGATGCGGAACGGGAATTCTCCGGACGCAACACGACGACGGAGTTCCTCGCCAGGGCCATATTCGATCGGCTGACGCGGGCGATTCACGAGGGGCGGCTCGGGGCATCCGCATCGGCAATCACCGCGCTGCGCGTGACGCTGCATGAATCGCACGTGGCCTGGGCAGCCTTCGAGGGCGAGATCAGTCCGCGATGAGCGCACGTTCGCTGGAATTCGTCATTCCAGGGGATCTGCAGGCGGCGACCGGCGGCTATGGCTACGATCGTCGGGCCATCGCGGGGCTGCGTGCGCTCGGCTGGCGAGTCGCAGTCCATACGCTGGATGGCAGCTTTCCTGAGCCCTCCGCCGCCGCCCTCGCTCAGGCAGGCAGTCTCTTCGCAGGCTTACCGGCACACGCCCTGGTACTCGTAGACGGACTCGCCCTGGGCGCGATGCCACAGGTCATCGAGCCGCACGCCGCAAGACTGCGCCTCGTGGGCCTGATCCATCACCCGCTGGCCGCGGAGAGCGGGCTGGCGCCCGAACTTGCCCTGCATCTGGCGCATTCGGAACGCCTGGCACTGCAGCGGGTGCGCCACGTGCTGGTCACGAGTCAGGCGACCAAGCGGGCATTGCTGGGCCTTGGAGTCGATCCCCAGCGGGTGTCGGTCGTGGAACCGGGAACCGACGCCGCGCCGCTCGCGCGTGGGTCGGGCGCCGGTACCGTCAATATGCTGTGTGTTGGCACGCTGGTCCCGCGCAAGGGCCATGATCTGCTGTTCGATGCCCTGGCAGCGCTGCACTCGCTGCGCTGGCATGTGCACTGTGTCGGCAGCCTGACCCGCAATCCGGCGACAGTGGCCCGCCTGCGGGCGCAGCTCAAGCGGCTTGACCTCGACGGCCGTGTGAATCTAGTCGGGGAAGTGGACCCCACCGCACTCGCGCAGTGGTATGCAGCTGCCGACCTGTTCGTGTTGCCGACCCGCCTTGAGGGCTATGGCATGGCCGTCGCCGAGGCACTGGCGCGGGGGTTACCGGTGATCAGCACACATGTCGGTGCGATCGCGGAACTGGTTGGCACGGGAGCCGGGCTGCTGGTTGCACCTGAGAATGCTGATCAGCTGCGTGCGGCGCTGACCCGGGTACTGAATGAGCCTGGCTTGCTGCGGCAGCTGGCCAGTGGCGCCGCGGCCGTGCGCAGCACGCTGCCGGATTGGCAGCAGGCTGGTGTGCGCCTGTCGCAGGTCCTGGAAGCAATCGCGACTTCAGCCGCTGCTGGCATGCGCTGAGGCGGGACGCTACAGGATGCGTTGCAGAGCCGCGGACGAGAATGCGCCATGGCCGTTCGTCGACCCGTTGATCGGCGCACGCAGATCACAATCAAACAGGATGTCGGAGCCGGCGCGATAAACGCGATGCTGCAGCCGCAGACAGTCCTGCAGGCGCAGCCGCGGCGGCATGCGAATCGCGGGACGACCCTCGCCGATGAGCAGCGGCGCGATCGCCAGGTGCAGCCGATCCAGAAGGCCCGCCTGAAGAAATGACGAAACGGTCACCCCGCCACCTTCGACGAAGAGCCGGCTGAAACCCAGGGCGCGCAGCTGCCGCAGCAGATCCTTCAGGTCGAGCGCCCCATCGCAGGTGGCCACCTCGAGGGTCTCCTCGCCCCGTCCACGGGCCGCGGCCGCAGCAGGGGTGCCCGCTGCGCAGACTCTCAGGGTCTGGGCCGCCCGGTCATTGAATACCGTGTGGCCAGGAGGCAGCCGGCCACCGGGATCGAGGATGACGCGCACCGGGTTGCTGCCGGCTACCAGCCGCGTGGTCAGGCGCGGGTTGTCGGCAGCAACAGTGCCCGCACCGACGATGACCGCATCGCACAGTGCGCGCAGCCGATGCAAATGCAGGATGTTCTCCGGCCCCGTGACCGAAATCGCATCTCCGGACTGCGTGGCGATGAACCCATCCAGACTCTGACCCAGATGCCCGATCGTAATGGGGCGCGCAGTGCTCGCGCTGCTGATCGGCAGGTACAGCTCCAAAAGATCGCCGTGCGGATCACCGGCGCACAGCGCTGACTGCCAGCCCGTTGCCGGATTCCAGTGCAGAACGGCGTCGGAATCAGCAGGCGCGAGGCGGCGCAGGCCACCGCTCGGCGCGAGTGCGAATCGCGCCGGGTGTTCAGCATCAAACGTGCCGATCGCCATGGCTGCCGCGTGGGCAATCGCCCAGGCGTCGAGAGTGGCTGAGGCTGCATTTTCCATGGCTGCGCCATCTTGCCTGAGGTTGCGCAGTCTCACACAGTACTCGGGGCCAGACGGTTTCCGTCGGGCCGCCCTTTCGTTTAAGCTGCTGACACCATTAATATTTTAGTCGTCATCCCGACTCCGGCGGTCCAGGCCCGTCGGGCGTCTCCCACCACTTTGAGGAAGTTCACGTGTCGCTTTGGCCCTGGTGGGTTCCGATCGTAGCCAACCTCAGCGTCCTCGCCAGCTCGGTGTTGCCGCTGAATGTCTGGACGCTGGTCGGTTGCGGGGTTGCATTGATCGGTGCGGTGATCGCAAGCGTGCATCACGCCGAAGTGGTGGCGCATCGCGTCGGCGAACCGCTGGGCACGGTAGTGCTCAGCATTTGCGTCACCATCATCGAGGTGGGATTGATTTCCACCGTCATGCTCTCCGGCGCTCCCGGTGCCGCCACGTTGCCGCGCGACACCATCTATTCGGTGATCATGATTACCTGCGGCGGGGTGATCGGCCTCAGCCTGATCATCGGTGCCGTGCGGCATCGCGAACAGACCTTCAATGTGCTCGGCTCCAATGCAAGCCTCGCGACGCTCGCCGCCATGACGACACTCGCTCTGGTGCTGCCAACGTTCACGACCAGCAGCCCAGGTCCCACCTACACCGCATCGCAACTGGCCTTTGCGTCCATCGCTTCAGTGGCCCTGTGGTGCGGATTTGTCTTTGTCCAGACCGTGCGCCATCGGGACTACTTTGTCCCCGAGGGCAATCCGGCCGATGAAGGCTCCCACGCGGCACGACCCTCCATCGCTCAAACCTTCGCAAGCTTCGGCGCACTGCTGGCCGCACTCATCGCCGTTGTCGGACTGGCCCACGAAGTCTCCCCGAGCATCGAGACGGCCGTTGCGCAGGCGAATCTGCCAAAGTCCGTGATCAGCGTCAGCATCGCCATGCTGACGTTGTTGCCGGAGGCGTGGGCAGCCGTGCGGGCCGCGTTCGCGAACCGGATTCAGACCAGCCTCAACCTCTCCCTCGGATCGGCTCTGGCCAGCATCGGCTTGACGATTCCGGCCATTGCGATCAGTTCCCGATTGGTCGGAACCACGCTGGTTCTGGGACTTGCACCCAAGGAACTGGTACTCGTGGTGCTCGCCTTCTTCGTCACCTCGATCACGCTGGTTGCGGGACGCACCCACCTCATGCTCGGGCTGGTGCACATTGTGGTGTTCGGTGCATTCCTGTTCCTGAGCCTGGTCCCGTAGCCCCAATCATGGACTGGATGGTGTAGTCCGTGAGGGAGGCCTTGGCAGCGGCGAAGGCCTGGGCGCGAACCGGTGCGCCCGTAGTGCTCAGACTGACTGCCGCTGCGACTACGTACAGCAGGGGCGCGATCTGACGGCGGCGACGCTGCTGACTTGGCATGCTTACCCCTATCGATGCTTATAGCCCCACCCAATGTGGGTGGGCTGGAGATTGAACATGAACGGACCTCGTAAATTCCTGTTGTTGATGGCGGCCTTGCTACTGCCGATTGGCACAGCGATGGCCGGGTCGTACGGCGACACCATCAGGCTGTTTCGCAATGCGGGCGAGAGTGCCGCGTACTTCCAGGACAGCTACGCATATGCCGTCTTCCCCACCATAGGTAAAGGCGGTTTCATCGTGGGTGGTGCGCATGGCACCGGCCATGTCTATGTAATGGGCAGGTACATCGGCAATACCTCGATGACACAGGTGAGCGTCGGCTTCCAGGCCGGCGGCCAGGCCTACAGCCAGATCATTTTCTTCCAGGACAAGCGCGCCCTGGATGAATTCACGAGCGGGCAATATGCGTTTGATGCAGGCGTGAGCGCGGTCGCCATTACCGCCGCAGCCTCCGGCTCGGTGGGCACCGAGGGGGCGACCGGAGGGGCCAGCGGCGGCAAAAAGGACGCCCTGACCGCAGGCGGCTACTACAAAGGGGTAGCGGTGTTCACCATCGTCAAGGGCGGCGCCATGTATCAGGCGACCGTGGCCGGCCAGAAGTTCTCTTACAAACCACGCTCGAGCACCTAGCCCCTCGCAGCGGGCCGCTGGCCGGCGCACGGCGACGCCAGCGGCCCCATTGGCTGGCGTACTGCTGCTAATCTATTGAGGTCAGTAGGTTGCAGCGGACGCCAGCGAATGAGCACATATCACGTTTACGAACCGCGCGACGGCCATGGGCTGGCGCATGATCCGCTCAACTCCATTGTCGCGCCGCGCCCGATCGGCTGGATCTCCACCCGCAGCAGCACGGGCATCCACAATCTTGCGCCGTACAGTTTCTTCAATCTCTTCAACTACAAGCCACCCATCATCGGTTTCTGCAGCATCGGCTGGAAGGATTCGGTGGAAAACATCAAGGCGACGGGTGAGTTTGTCTGGAACCTGGCCACCCAATCGCTGGCCGAGGCCATGAACGCATCCTCTGCCGAGGTTCCGGCAGAGCAGGATGAATTCGAACTCGCCAGACTGACCGCGGCGCCGTCCAAGCTGGTCTCCCCCCCTCGGGTCGCACAAAGCCCGGTGTCGTTCGAGTGCCGGATGTCGCAGCTGGTGCGCCTCAGCGACAGTCAGGGAGCGCAGATCAATGCCTGGCTGGTGCTCGGCGAAGTCATCGCCATACATATCCGCCACGATCTGATCCGTGACGGGCGCTACGATACTCTCGCGGGTGAACCCATCATGCGCGGGGGCGGAATGGATGATTACTTCCGCCTGGATCCGGGCTCGAAATTTCAGATGCGGCGGCCAAAACCTTAGTCATGACCGACTGACCCTATGGCACAATCTGCCCACCATGGGGGGATTCAATGCTGTCGCGGTCCTGGCCGCAATGTCGACGTTGGTCGCTGCCGCACTCGCGTGCCCGGCAGCGGCAGCCGATGCGGCCAATGCGACTGCCGCGGCCCTGGAGTCCGGCGGCGCGCATGTGGATGCCGCAGGCAGGGTGCAGATCGATGTCCATTTCGATTGCGCCCTGGCGCCACCCGTCGCCGAGCTCGCTGCCGCGGGACTGTCGGTAAGTTCATCGGTCAAGGCCGGTGCCCTGTGCATCGTCGAGGGTTGGGCACCGCCTGTTGCCCTGTCGCAGATTGATGCCATCGAGGGCGTCATCCGGATCAGCGCACCGTCCTATGTGCTGCCCATTCCTCCTCGGGCGCTGCAACCCGTCACGCGCAGTTTGGCGCGCGAGGCGGTGCAAAGGCAGGGCACCGCGGCATTGAGCATCGACCAGTACGGCATATCGATCATGCGGGCCGACCAGTTCGTCGCCCAGACCGGCACCAACGGGACCGGTGCGACCGTCGGCATCCAATCCAGCGGCGTGTACAGTCTCAGCACCATCCAGTCGCGGGGTGAGTTGCCCAGCTCCATCCAAGTGCTCTATCCGGCGGGTAACACCACTCCGGTGGCGGCGGATGAGGGCACGGTGCTGCTGGAGGAGGTTCACGCCGTCGCACCGGGGGCGAAGCTGGTGTACTGCGGACCCTCGACCTTCGTGGACTTCACTTCCTGCCTGACGCAGCTCATCAATGCGGGCGCCACCATCCTGCTGGATGACACCGGCTTTCCCGGCGATGGCCTGATGTCGCAGAACAATGATCAGAGCAGCGCCATCACGCAGATCCTTGCCCAGAATCCCGCGGTTCTGATGCTCAGCTCGGCCGGCAACAACGACGGCACGTATTGGGAAGGCCCCTACGCTCCCGTCGGTGTGACCGGCACGACGCCACCCCTGTCATGCCCTTCCGGTTCGGGAACTCCGGATGCCGATGTGGCGACCTTTGGCACCAGCGCCAGCACCAGTCAGACTCTGAACGTTTATAACAGCGGTGAACCCTTGACGTCCTTTCCGCT
>DASXFV010000001.1:0-2668 GCA_036489445.1 Steroidobacteraceae bacterium
ATGCGCAATCCGCCGCTGGCAGCCCTGTACGGCCAGGCGCTGGCCTTCGTGCAGCGCGGCCATCCGCAGGATGCCATTGGCATTCTGCAGCCCCTGCTGGCCGCCAACCAGGGCATCATCATGCTGCACACCCTGCTGGCCCAGGCGCAGATCGCCGCCGGGCATGTGCCGGAGGGACTGGCGACCTTTGCCCGCGCGGAGACGCTGTTTCCGCGCAATATTCCCCTGACGGTGCACTATGGCGAGGCCCTGATCAGTGTCAACCAGGCCGTCAAGGCACACGAATTGCTGCTCGACCTCTTCAACAATACGCCATCCACCCCTGCGGAAATCCGCCTGACCGCACTGGCGGCGAGCAGCGCCGGGGATGCCGGGGACGCTTACTACTACATGGGCGAGTACCACATCGCCAATGGCGAGTTCCCGATGGCCACGCAGCAGCTGGAACTGGCGCTCGCCTCGCCGAACCTCACCGAGGTGCAGCGCAAGCGCTTTCAGGCGCGCCTGAAGGAAATCCGGGACGCCATCCTGGAAGACCGCCGCGCCCATGGCGGTCGGGCGTCGGATACCAGCGGCAATAACGGCGATCCTGGGGACTGAAGAACGCTGCTGAGTCGCCCGGCAGTGGCACTTGCTACACTAGCGGGTGATTCACCACTCCCGATTCCAAATGCCAAGAAATTCAAGGCTGATCATCCTTGCCGGCGCGCTCTGGATCCTGACACTGGCCAGCGGCTGCGCGACGCTGCCCGCCGGCGCCGTCAAGGATCCCCGCGATCCGCTGGAGCGCGTCAACCGCACGATGTTCAAGGTCGACGACGTCCTGGCTCATCATGTCGCGATCCCCGTCGGGCATGCCTACACGAAGGTCACGCCGACCTTCGTGCGCCGGGGTATCGCCCATGTCTTTGAGAACGCTCATACCCCGGCCGTCATGGTCAACGACTTGCTGCAGGCGAAATTCAGCGCCTTCGGCCAGCAAAGCGCCCGCTTCGTGCTGAACAGCACAATCGGCCTGGCGGGCCTGCTCGATCCGGCAACGGGCGCGGGGATACCCAAGGACGACAACGACTTCGGCCGAACGCTGGGTACCTGGGGAGTGCCCCCGGGGCCCTACCTGGTGCTGCCGCTGTTCGGGCCCTCGGATATTCGCGATACCACGGGTCGGGTGGCGGATGCGTATCTGGGTCCCCTGCAGTACATCGGCCGCCTGCCGGTACGCTACGGATTGTATGGACTCGAGATCATCAACGACACCACCGAGACCATCATTCCCATCTATCGGCTGCTCGATCAGGAGAACGTCTTCGACCGCTACGCCTTCGCGCGTAACGCCTTTCTACAGCAGCGCGACTTCCAGATCCGCGGTGACAAGGGCCCCGCCGTGGATCAGGAGGAGTTGGATTTGCAGAAATCCCTGCAGGATGATTCCGCACCGGACAGCAAATAGTCGCTTCAGGCCGCTGCGTCCGCCAGCACCTCGGACACTTCACTCAGGTGCGCAATGGCACTGATCTGGACGGGAAGATTGGCGAACTTCAGCTGTTGCCCCCGCTGATGGGCCCAGCGGCGCCATTCGATCAGTACCGCAAGGCCCGCGCTGTCCGCATTCGTGACCCCGCCGCAATCCACGACAATCATTGGACTGGCATCGCGGGTGAAGCACTCGATACCAGCCGCACACACGCGTCGCGCACTCTGAAAAGTCAGTGGCTCACTGATCAGGATGCGACCGGGACTTGCGACCGCGACTTGCGCTGGGCCTTGGCTCACTTGCTCGGCGCCGGCAGGTTGGCGGGGCGGGCACCCGATTGCAGGCGGGTGATGACCGCTTCCAATCCGTTCTGGGCGATCTGCGCGGCGAAGTCATCCCGGAAGCTCTTCACGTAGCTGATGCCCTCGATCCTCACATCCCAGGCCTTCCAGCCCTCGGGAGTCTTGTGCAGCACGTAGATCACGGGGAGCGTCGTGCCGTTATCGCGATTGATGGTGGTGGTCACGGTCGCGAGGTTGGAGCCCGGATCCACCCGGCCCGGCTGCACTTTCATGCGATTGGCCGTGAACTCAACCAGCGCATTGCCGTAGTTCTGCAGCATGGAATCCTGGAACGCATTGATGAATCGCGTGCGCTGATCCTCCGTGGCGGTGCGCCAGTACTTGCCCAACACCAACTGCGCAGCGTAGCGGGTATCAAAGTACGGCAGCAGATACTTGTCCGCGAGCGCCCGCACCATCTTCGGGTTCTTGCGATAGGCGTCGCGATGGGCATCCAGCTCTTTGAGAATATTCGAGGCGACATCCTGCACCAGCTGCGTCGGATCCTGGGTATTGACGACCGGGGCGCTCGTGGCTGCTGGGGCCGCAGGGGCCGCAACGGCAGCGCTCGACGCCAAACCAGCCAGGCTGCACAGGAGGACTGCTGTCACCGGGAAGTTCGCTTTCATTTTGAGGTCTCCTTTTTCGGCGCCGATGAGGTGCTGTCGGCCCCAGGGCTGCTGGAGCTGCCGGAGCTGCCGGAATCCGCTGGCTTGCTGGCCTGGCTGGAGAAGAACTTGTTGATGAGGTTCTCCAATACCAGCGCTGATTGGGTCAACATTATTTGACTGCCCTGCTTGAGGAAGGTTTCCGAACCTCCGGGCCCGATTCCAATGTATTTGCCGCCCAGCAG
>DASXFV010000037.1:0-12492 GCA_036489445.1 Steroidobacteraceae bacterium
AACGCTGCACCCCGTAGCACGATGCAGAGCGATCCTGTGAGCGCGTCCCCAGGGTCAGTGGCACAGGCACCAGCTGGTCTGAGGTTAGGCCGGGTTAAGCGGCCAGAGCGAAGTTGTCGTCGTTGGCAACTATAATTTGCACAAGAGTTTAACGAGGACCCATGCACCTCGGCACGCCCCTGAAGTTTTGCAACCCGCGTCGAAACCGGTCGCCCCCTTCTGGACCGGCTGACTATACCCCAATTGGCCCTGCAAGGCCCGCCAAAGGGGCAGCGCCCTGGCGGCGTTGTAAGAGGACTCCGACTGCAGGTATTCCGGTATTTGCACCAGGGTGCCGCGTAGCCTGAGCCCGAAGCGCCTGCCGGCTGTTCAGCCGTGGTCGCATCACCGGGAGGCGCATGAACAATTCTGCAGTAGTGGACGCCACCTCCGGCGCTCTGGTCATTCTGTTTCGCACGCTGATCCTGGATTTCGCCGGCGCGCCTGCCCAGCGACCGATGGTGGGCAAGCTGTCGTGGGTGGACCTAGGCAGCGTCCTGGGAGTACTGGTGCTGGCGCTGCTGATCAGCACGCTGCTGGCAGCCATCGGACGGCGCCAGCGCGCGCGTGCCGTCAGCGCCCCGACTGCTGGCACTGCCCCCGCCGGGGCGTCGGGACATCACGCAGCGGCAGCGATGATCCGACCTGCCCAAGTGTTCATCTGGGGATATGCGCTGTATTTGTGTGTGGGTGCGGTGCTGCCCCGGATCGCACCCGCCGGTGCGGTGGAAATATTCCAAAGTCTGGTGGACATGATCGCCAGAGCGGGTAGCTTCATCGTCCTGGTCTGGCTGATCTACCGCCTGACGCAGGTGCTGGAGTCGCGGCTGGTGGCCTGGGCGACCCATGCACAGACACGGCTGGATGATCTGGTGTTGCCGCTGCTGGGTCGCAGCCTCCGGGTGATGGTGGTGGTTCTGGGGGCCATCCTGGCATTGCCCATCCTGGATCTCCCGGAGCGCTACGCGACCTTCGTGTCGCGGGGCACCAGCGTGCTGTTTATCGGTGCGGTCGCGGTCATCCTGTTCCAGGCGGTGCGGGTCGGTGAGCAGGAACTGCTGCGCCGCTACGACATCAAGGCCACCGACAATCTGCGCGCTCGCAAGGTCTACACGCAGGTGCGCGTGATCGGCAGGGTGATCGACGTGGCGATCGGGCTGTTCACGCTGGCTTCGATCCTGATGCTGTTCGCCGAGGTGCGCCAGCTCGGTGCCAGTGTGCTCGCCTCGGCGGGCGTTGTCGGCATCATCGCCGGCATCGCGGCGCAGAAGACCATCGGCAACCTGTTCGCCGGGTTCCAGATCGCAATGGCCCAGCCGATGCGTGAGGATGATGTGGTGGTGGTGGAGGGGGAGTGGGGGCGCATTGAGGAGATCACTCTCACCTACGTGGTCATTCACATCTGGGATGACCGGCGCCTGGTGGTGCCGCTGAGTTATTTTATCGAAAAGCCCTTCGCGAATTGGACGCGCACCTCATCGCAGATCATGGGACAGGTCACACTCTGGGTGGACTACGGCTTTCCGGTTGAGGAGGCGCGCGCAGTCCTGAAGGAGATCATCGAGGGCAGCAGGCTTTGGGACCGGCGCTTCTGGAATCTGCAGGTGGTGGATTCGAGCGAGAAAAGCATTCAGCTGCGGATTCTGGCCACCTCGGCCGACTCTTCGACTTCCTGGGACCTGCGGTGCGAGATTCGCGAGAAGTTCATTGCCCGCATCCGATCCCGGTGGCCCGATACCTTGCCGCAGTTGCGGCTGCAGCCCGGAGCATTCGGCCCGGCTGTGCGGAACAGTGAATAGATGAGTACTGCATTGCCGCGGCCGGGGCGCTGGCGCGCAGTGCTTGCGCTGCTGAGCGTGTGCCTGCTCGCGGGAGTCGCCGCGGCATCGGCAGCGCCGCAGTCGCCACAGGATCTGTTTCAGGACCTGTTCGCCGCCGTGCAGTCCGCTGCAATTTTCGCGGACAGCAAGACATTTCCCGACGCCGTACCACGCACCGCGCCGCAAGTCATCCTGCAGCGCTTTCACGCGCAGCGTCCGGAAACGCGGCAGGCCCTGCGAGAGTTTGTCGCGCGCAACTTCATGGTCCCGACGGTGCAGTCATCCCCGCAGTTATCGGGCCAGTCCGTCGCAGGTTTGCCCATGGGCGTCCACATCGACGAACTATGGTCACAGCTGGAACGCCACAGCGCGACGGTGCCGCGATATTCCTCGGCATTGCCCGTGCCGCAGCCCTATGTGGTACCGGGCGGGCGCTTCAGGGAGCTGTATTACTGGGACTCCTATTTCACGATGCTCGGTCTGGAACAAAGTGGCCGACAGGACCTGGTGCAGGACATGATCAGCGATTTCGCCGCGCTGATTGATACCTACGGCCATATACCCAACGGCACGCGCTCCTACTACCTGGGCCGCTCCCAACCGCCGTTTTTCTTTGAAATGGTGGCGTTGAGTCAGCAGCAGGATCCCGCAGCAGCCTGGGCGCGATATCTGCCGCAACTGAAACGGGAATATGCCTTCTGGATGGCGGGCGCCACGACGCTGATGGCTCCAGGGGCACACCGGCGCGTGGTGCGACTGGCGGGTGGCGAGGTGTTGAATCGATATTGGGACGATGTGGACGAGCCACGCGATGAATCCTGGCGCGAGGATGTCGATCTGGCCCATCGCAGCGGCCGTGACTCGGCGCAGTTGTATCGTGACATTCGCGCCGCGGCCGAGAGCGGCTGGGACTTCAGCTCCCGCTGGCTGCGGGATCCGCACTCGCTGGCGTCCATCCAGACCACCCAGATCCTGCCCGTGGATCTGAACAGCCTGCTCTTTGGTCTGGAGCAGGCGATCCGCGCAGGTTGCGAGCGGACGGAAGATCGGTCCTGTGCCAGGGACTTTGCACGCCGTGCAGCCGCTCGCCACCACGCGATTGACCGGTATATGTGGGATGCGCGCCAGGGCTTCTATGCCGATTATCGCTGGACTGATGGGCAGCGGACAGTCGTATTGTCGGCTGCGACGCTTTATCCGTTGTTTGAGTCCTTGAGCACCCCTGCGCAGGTGCGGCAGGTAGCAGCCGTGGTGCGCACTTCGCTGCTCGGGCGCGGTGGACTTGTCACGTCCGCGTTGACCACCGGGCAGCAGTGGGATGCACCCAATGGCTGGGCACCGCTGCAGTGGATCGCGGTGCGGGGCTTGCGTACCGCGGGGGAGGGGCCACTGGCGGCGGCTATTGCCTGCCGGTGGCTGGTCACTGTCGCCACGGAATATGCGCACAGCGGCAAGCTGGTCGAAAAATACAATGTGCAGACCCATGGCGGCGGGAGCGGCGGGGAATATCCCCTGCAGGATGGTTTCGGCTGGACCAATGGCGTGACACGCCGGCTCATGGCGCTGTATCCGACGTACGCAACCTTTGCCAGTGTTGATCAATGCCCTGGCGTTGCCACCGGTCATTGATGCTGCTTGCACGAAGATTTAGTAACGTGACTTGTGCGGCGTGTCAGTGCTTAAATCCGCGCGTTTTCCGCAACTCCACCAGGAGAGAACATGGTCTCAAGAATTCTCAAGGCATTTATTCCTGCCGGTGTGCTGCTGGCGCCGGCGTGGGGCTGGGCTGACGATGCTCCGGCGCCGCCGCCGCCACCCCTGGCGGTCAAGGCACAGGTAGGGTATGTGTCCTCGCACGGCAATACCAACGCGCAGACGGCGAATGCGAAGCTCGAGGTCATCTACACGGTGGATGCCTGGAAACATGATCTGCAGTTGGCCGGGCTGTACGGGGAGTCGAATGACATCGTCAACGCCGAGAGCCTGCAAGCGCAATGGCAGTCCAACTACAACTTCACGAATCGCCTCTACGGCTTTGGTGCGCTGCATTACGACGATGACAAGTTCAGCGGTTTCCAGTATCAGGAAACGGTCTCCACTGGCGCAGGTTATTCCTTCATCAAGCTGGCGGATGCGACGCTGGATGCGCAAATCGGTGTGGGTTACCGGCGCCTGCGGCCCGAGCTGCTCGACCAGGACGCCGCCGGCGATGTGATCGCGCGCACACCCCTGGATGTTGAAACCGGGGCGGTGGCTACGGCCACCATCAAGGGCATGTACGCCTTCAATACCAGCACCAAGCTGACGGAGGTGATCTATACGGAGTCCGGGTCGGACAACACGCTGCTGCAGAATGATCTGGGTCTGCAGGTGAACATGAGCAAGGCGCTGGCGATCACCATAGGCTACGAGGTCCGGCACAACAGCAGCCCGCCGGCGGGTCTGGTGAAGACGGATTCGCAGGTGACCTTCAACCTGGCGTACGCGTTTCCGGAACCGCCTTAAGAGGCGGGCGGTGCTGCGCGCGCCCGGCGCCTTCAGCGCGTGCGCAGGATGCGGGCCTTGTCCCGCTGCCAGTCGCGGTCCTTTTCCGTGGCGCGCTTGTCGTGCTGCTTCTTGCCCTTGGCCACGCCGATGCAGAGCTTGGCGCGGCCGGCCTTCCAGTACATTTCCAGCGGTACCAGGGTGTAGCCGCTGCGATCCACCGCATCGGTGAGCTGTTCCAGCTCGGCCAGATTCAGCAGCAGCTTGCGGGTGCGGGTAGGTTCGGCGATGACATGGGTGGAAGTCGTCATCAGGGGCGCGATATGGGCGCCGTACAGGAAAGCCTCGCCGTTTTTCACGTACGCATAGGATTCGGTCAGCTGCGCTTTGCCGGCGCGCATGGCCTTGACTTCCCAGCCCTGCAGCACCATGCCGGCCTCGTAGCGATCCTCGATAAAGTAATCGAAGCGCGCCTTGCGGTTTTCGGCGATCAATTTGCGTTCAGGTTTGGTTTGGCTCATTTTCTTCGGGCACAATTCTACCGATGAGGGAAGTCAGGCGCTCGGCACTGATTGCGCAGCCTCCGCAGCGGATGTTTGCGCTGATCAACGACATTGAAAGCTATCCACAGTTCCTGCCGTGGTGCACGAGCGCGCAGGTGCTGTCCAGGACCGACCAGGCCATCGTTGCCACCGTCGGTGTGCACCGCGGACCCTTGAATTCCCAGTTCACCACACGCAACGAGCTTACCGCCAATCGTCGCATTTCCATGCGACTGGTGAGCGGTCCTTTCAAGATGCTGGAAGGGGACTGGACCTTCACCCCCGTGGATATCCCCGGCCAACCCGGTTGCCGGGTGGACCTGCTGCTGCGCTTTGCCTTCGCCAATCGGCTCACCAGCATGGTGTTCGAGCCGCTGTTTGAGCAGACGGCGGGGTCCCTGGTGGATGCCTTCGTGGCGCGTGCCCGGGCGCTGGCAGCCAGCGCAGTGCTGCCGCCGTGAGCCGCAAATGCTGCACCGTGGCGTTCGCACTGCCGACGCGGCAGTACCTGTGGGCTGTGGAGCTGCCGGCGGGGGCCACGGTGGCCGAGGTGCTGCAGCAGGCGCGGTTGCAGGCGGTGGCGCAAGGGGAGGCGGACCCGGTGCCGTGGGACTCGGAATCGCTGGGCATTTTCGGGGAGCCTTGCCGGCGGGTGGACGTACCGCGCGACGGGGATCGGGTGGAGATCTACCGCGCGCTGCTCAACGACCCGCGGACCAGCCGCCGCGCGCGTGTCCGAGGGCGCTGAACCCCCCTTTACAGGGCAGGCTCCAGGACGCGGCGGGCCGGCTCAGCCGGGGTCACCGGCTCCTGCGAATGCTTATCGATCCGGTTGACCTTGTCGTCCTTGAAATACACGGTCAACTGGCGCTGGAGGGGGGGCTTGCGTCCCACCTTCAGGTAGTACAGGTAATCCCAGCGATCGGTGTCAAAGATCGACGGCATCATGGGGGTGCCCAGCAGATACCGCACCTGCACCTTGGTCATGCCGGTGGTCAACTGGTCGGTATTGCGCTTTTCCAGGTAATTGCCCTGTTGCACCGTGACCACGTATACGCAGCCGGAGGCTGCTCCGAGTAGACCGACCAATGCGAGAGTGGCGCCAAGGCGGCGCCACGGACGATTCAGCTGCAATCTGATCACGTGACTTGTCACTTGAAAACGGGATAATTGATGCATGATACCGCATCGCCCGGACCGACGCGGCCCGGGATCAGGAGAACATGGCATGGAAGGTAAGGACCTGCGCAAGGCCGGTCTGAAGGTAACGCTGCCACGGCTGAAAATCCTGGAAATCCTGGAAAGCAGTCCGACACGCCATCTTTCGGCTGAGGATATCTACCGCTCATTGCTGGAGTCCAACGAGGACATCGGCCTCGCCACGGTGTACCGCGTGCTCACGCAGTTCGAGGCGGCAAGTCTGGTGACCCGGCATCACTTTGAAGACGGAATGGCAGTTTTCGAAGTCAACCACGGCACTCACCATGACCACATTGTGTGTCTGGACTGCGGCCGGGTCGAAGAGTTCATGGATACCGGTATCGAAGAGCGGCAAAGTTCGGTGGCCAAGAAGCTGGGGTTCGAGATCCGGGACCACTCCCTGATCATTTACGGCCACTGCGTCCGCCAGACTTGCGCGCACCGTCCGAAGACCTAGCGTCCACCTGACGCAGCATCTCCTGGGCGTGTTCACGCGCCTTGGTGGTGATATCCACGCCACCCAACATTCGTGCCAGCTCCTCGACCCGCTCATCCGGGACCAGGTCGGACAAGGAAGTGCGGGTGGTTTTGCCGTCGGTGAGCTTGTTGACCCGCAGGTGGTGGTCCCCCTGGGAGGCCACCTGGGGCAGATGCGTCACGCACAGCACCTGGGCCTGACCGGCCAGAGTTCGCAGCTCCCGGCCCACGATTTCGGCAATCGCGCCCCCAATGCCGGAATCCACCTCATCGAACACCATGCAGCGCGAGTCGCGCCCGGCGCAGGCCACCTGCACGGCCAGTGACAGGCGCGCCAGTTCGCCCCCTGAGGCCACTTTGGACAGCGGGCGCAGCGGCTGACCGGGATTGGCGGTGACCCGGAATTCGATCTGGTCGATGCCGTGAGCCTGCGGTTCGGTGGACTCCAGCGGCGTGACATCGATCTGGAAGCGGCCACCCGTCATCCCCAGTTGCTGCATATGGGCGGTGACCGTCTTGGCCAGGGCGCGGGCGGCGGTGGCCCGTCGCGCGGACAACAGCCGCGCCTGCTCACGATAGCGTTCCAGTGCCGCGGCCAGATCCGTGCGCACCGTGGCCAGGTCGCTCTCCGCGGCTTCCAGCTGCGCAAGCTCGGTGGCCAATTGCGCGGCGCGCTCGTGCAGCTGCGCGGGCGCCACGCGGTTCTTGCGCGCCAGATCCTCGATGGCGGCCAGTCGCCGTTGCACCTGATCCTGGCGTCCGGCATCAAAATCCTGTGAATCCAGGTAGTGCTGCATTTCCCGGGCCGCCTCGCGGATCTGGATGGCCGCGCCGTCCACCAGCGGCACGACGGCGGCAATGCCCGGATCCAGCGCCGCGACGGCCTTGAGTTGCTGCAGAGCACGCGACACCGCGGCATGGGCGCTGCCGGTATCCTCTTCATACAGGTACCCCAGGGCGCCCTGTACGGATTCGGTAAGTCGCCCGCGATTGGCCATGCGGGTCGCCTCCTCGGTGAGCGCGACGAACTCATCAGCGGTCAGTCCCAACGCGGACAGCTCCTGTGCCTGGTAGCGCAGCAGCGACAGCCGGGCGTCGCGATCGCGGGCCCTGCCTTCCAGTTCCAGGGCGGCGTTCAGCAGTTTCAGCCACACGCGGTGCGCGATGCCGGCCTCCCCGACGACGGCTTCGTGACGCCCGTAGGTATCGAGCAACTCGCGCTGACCGGCGCTGCGGGTGAGGCTCTGGAATTCATGCTGACCGTGGATATCCAGCAGGATGTTGCCGGCCTCGCGCAACTGCTGCACGGTCACCGATTGACCGTTCAGATAAGCGCGTGAGCGGCCATCCGCGGTCACCACGCGCCGGATCGACAGCTCCTGTTCGACCGTGATCGACTGATCGGCAAGCCAGCTCGACAGTTCACGCGGTGCCTGGGCCAGCTCAAAAGTCGCCGTGACCTCGGCGCGCTGTGCGCCATGGCGGACGACTTCCGCTCCGGCGCGGCCGCCGGCAATGAGCTGCAGTGCATCGACGAGGATGGACTTGCCCGCGCCGGTTTCCCCAGTGAGCACGGTCAGTCCCGGACGCACGTCCAGTTCCAGCTCATCAATGATGGCGAAGTCCAGGATATGCAGATAGGTGAGCATGAGGGTCTACCGGGAGCGATCGGTGCTGCCGCGGCCCCAGTGCAACTTGGAGCGCAACAGGCGAAAGTAATCGTACCCCGGCGGATGCAGCAGGGTGACGCCGTTGTTCGACTGGCGCACCTGCACCCGGTCACAGGGCTGCACCTCACCCAGGACGAAGCCATCACAGACCACCTGGGCCCGGCTTTCAGGTCGCTCCAGGAGTCGGATCTCGATATTGGCGGCCGAGGACACGACGATGGGCCGGTCCGACAGGGTATGCGGACAGATGGGTGCGATGACCAGCACCTCCAGGTGCGGATCGACGATGGGGCCACCGCAGGACAGCGCATACGCCGTTGAGCCGGTGGCACTGGCGATGACAATACCGTCGCCCGCATGGGTGTTGACGTACCGGCCATCAATCCAGGTTTCAAAATCCATCATGCTGCCCGTGGCCAGCTTCTCGACCACGATGTCGTTGAGCGCGAGTCCGGTGCTGATGGTGGCGCCATCCGTCACCAAGGTGGTAGTGAGCAGCGGGCGCCGATCCACCTCGCAGCCCCCATCCAGCGCGGCGTCGACGCAGGTCAGGACATCCTGCGGCAGCACATCGGTCAGGAAACCCAGGCGCCCGCGATTGATGCCCAGCAGCGGCACGCGCCGCGCGGTGGCCAGACGTGCCGCATACAGCAAGGTGCCATCCCCGCCGATGGCAATAATGAGATCGGCACGCTCGGCCAGCTCGGTCTCGGAGACGATTTGCACGGCATCGGCGCCGGCAATGTCGCCGGGATTCTCGCAGGTGAGGATGCCAATGCCCCGCTGGACCAGGTGTGGCACCAGGACCGCGGCCGACTCCATGACCCGGGGGTCGGTAAACCGGCCGATCAGCGCGCACACGCGTAGGGAAGCTGTCATTGAAACCTAAGTCCGCACTTGCCGTGATGCCCATGCGATGGGCGTGCGACGCCTTTGTAGCATGGGCCCGCGCGCGGCCCAAGGGCGCCTTGCACCTTGCGCCTTGACTGCACCCATGGCGGTGGTTAGCTTCACTGCAGTTATGTCTTCAGATGTCCGCGACGATAGCCTCAATGATCGGGCACAGCGCCTGCTGCGGCTGTTAGTGGAAAGCTATATCCGGGACGGCCTGCCGGTGGGCTCCCGCAGCCTCTCGCGTGACAGCGGACTGAACCTCAGTTCCGCCACCATCCGCAATGTCATGGCGGATCTGGAGGAACTGGGCTTTGTGGCGTCCCCGCACACCTCGGCCGGGCGTGTGCCCACCGACAAGGGCTACCGCTTCTTTGTTGACACCTTGTTGCGTGTGCAACCTCTGGATCACGACTCGGTCACCGAGTTTCGCAGGCAGCTGGACGGGGGGATGGATGCCAAGGCGCTGGTGGCCACGGCCTCGCAGCTGCTCTCCAGCGTCACCCAGCTGGCGGGGGTGGTGACGCTGCCCAGTTCCCAGCAGGCAGCCATTACTCACATCGAATTCGTGCCGCTGTCGGAAAACCGGGTGCTGGCCGTGCTGGTGCTCAACAACAGCGAGGTGCAGAACCGCATCATCCAGCTGGAGCGCAGTTTTCAGCCCGAGGAACTGCGGCGGGCGGCGAACTTCCTGAACTCGCACTTCGTCGGCCGATCCCCCAGCGAGGTGCGCCAGGAGATCCTGCGCGAGATGCGCGAGACGCGCGAACACATGAACCAGATCATGCTCGATGCCATCACCATGGCGCAGCAGGTCTTCAATGTGGCGGATCCGGCGCAGGACAAGCGCGACTATGTGATTGCCGGTGAAACCAACCTGATGGGGGTTGGCCAGCTCTCCAGCGTGGAGAAGCTCAAGCGCCTGTTCGAGGCCTTCAATGAACGGCGCGATTTCCTGCATCTGCTGGACCACAGCCTCAAGGCGCAGGGGGTCCAGATTTTCATTGGCCACGAGTCCGGGTACCAGATATTGGACGATTGCAGCCTGGTGACGGCCCCGTACTCCCTGGGCGACCAGGTGGTCGGGGTGCTGGGGGTGATCGGACCGATGCGCATGGCCTATGAGCGTGTGATTCCCATTGTGGATGTGACGGCGAAATTGCTCGGCGCCGCCTTGAATTCCCGGCGCTCGCCCACAGGAATCAGTTAATCTGCGACCCGCGAATCGCAGGCGCCACCTAAGGCTAGGTCTGCAACTTATTGTTTTCGGAGGATTTAATGACTGGGGCACAGGCTTCCTCGCCGGATGAGGCGCAGCCGATGAACGGTGAGACCCAGGGTCTGGATGCGGCGCAGCTACGCCATGCTTTGACAGAAGCTCAGCAGCTGGCCAGCGGCCACAAGGACCAGTACCTGCGGGCCGTTGCGGAGATCGAGAATGTGCGCAAGCGGGCGCAGCGCGATGTGGAGAACGCCAGCCGGTATGGCCTGGAGAAGTTCGCCGTGGAGCTGCTGCCGGTGCTGGACAGTCTGCAGGCGGCGGTCAGCGCCGCCCCGGGCGCCGATGCCAGGAGCCTGGCGGCAGGGCAGGAGGCAACCCTGAAGCTGCTGGTCAAGGCCTTCGAAAGGCTGAATATCCGGCAGATCATTCCCACCGGCGAGCCTTTCGACCCGGCACGGCATGAGGCGGTGATGGCTCAGGAATCGGCCACCGCGGAACCCAATGCCGTGTTGCAGGTGGTGCAGCCGGGCTTTGAGCTTGGCGGCCGGCTGTTGCGCCCGGCGCGGGTGATCGTGGCGCGGGCTCCGGCTTAGAGGCGGGCAAGGAAAACCTTGAGGCGCGGACTTGAATCGTTCGGCTTTGCACCCAGAAAGTGCGTTGCGGGACGGACCTAAAAGAGAATTTCCGGAGTATCAGGATATGGCAAAGATCATCGGCATCGACCTGGGCACGACCAACTCGTGCGTGGCCATCATGGAAGGCGGCAAGCCCCGTGTCATCGAGAACAGCGAGGGTGATCGCACCACGCCCTCGGTGGTCGCCTTTGCCAAGGACTCCGAGGTGCTGGTCGGCCAGCCGGCCAAGCGCCAGGCGGTCACCAATCCGCAGAACACGCTGTTCGCGGTCAAGCGCCTGATCGGCCGCAAGTTCAACGACGAAGTCGTGCAGCGCGACGTGAAGATGGTGCCCTACAAGATCGCCCGCGCCGAAAACGGCGATGCCTGGGTGGAAGTGCAGGGCAAGAACATCGCACCGCCGGAAGTCTCCGCGCGCGTGCTCATGAAAATGAAGAAGACCGCGGAGGATTACGTCGGCGAGCCGGTCACCGAGGCGGTGATCACGGTGCCCGCCTACTTCAATGACAGTCAGCGCCAGGCCACCAAGGATGCCGGCCGCATCGCGGGTCTGGAAGTCAAACGCATCATCAATGAGCCCACCGCGGCAGCATTGGCCTATGGCCTGGACAAGGCGGGCGGCGACCGCAAGATCGCGGTGTACGACCTGGGTGGCGGCACCTTTGACGTCTCCATCATCGAAATCGCCGAAGTGGACGGGGAGCGCCAGTTCGAAGTGCTGTCCACCAATGGCGATACCTTCCTGGGCGGCGAGGACTTCGACCTGCGGGTCATCAATTTCCTGGGCGAGGAGTTTCTGAAGGAGTCCGGCGTGGACGTACGCCGGGATCCGCTGGCCATGCAGCGCCTGAAGGAAGCGGCCGAGAAGGCCAAGATCGAACTCTCCTCCACGCAGCAAAGCGATGTGAACCTGCCGTACATCACGGCCGACGCTTCGGGTCCCAAGCACCTGAACATCAAGCTCACCCGTGCGAAGCTGGAATCGCTGGTGGAGGACCTGGTCAAGAAGACCATAGATCCGTGCCGCGTGGCGCTCAAGGATGCGGGCCTTGCGGCCTCCGACGTGGCCGAGGTGATTCTGGTCGGCGGTCAGACGCGCATGCCGCTGGTGCAGAAGTACGTCAAGGATTTCTTCGGCAAGGAGCCGCGCAAGGACGTGAACCCGGATGAGGCGGTCGCGGTCGGCGCGGCCATCCAAGGCGGCGTGCTGGCCGGTGAGGTCAAGGACGTGCTGCTGCTGGACGTGACGCCACTGTCACTGGGTATCGAAACCCTGGGCGGGGTGATGACCAAGCTGATCGAGAAAAATACGACCATTCCGACGCGCGCCGCGCAGACTTTTTCGACGGCCGACGACAGCCAGACGGCCGTGACCATTCACGTGCTGCAGGGCGAACGCGATCGCGCCGGCGACAACAAGTCGCTGGGCAAGTTCGACCTCACCGACATTCCCTCCGCGCCGCGCGGCATGCCGCAGATCGAGGTGTCGTTCGACATCGACGCCAACGGCAT
>DASXFV010000056.1:0-88940 GCA_036489445.1 Steroidobacteraceae bacterium
CGCCCGGGCCCGCCGGGGCCCACTTCCTCTTCCCCTTTGGCCTACGGTCCAATCGTGCGCATCATTGTTATCAGCGGAATGTCCGGCGCCGGCAAAAGCATTGCCCTGCATATGCTCGAGGACCTCGGGTATTACTGCATCGACAACATGCCCGCCGCACTGCTCAAACCCTTCGTGTCGCACACCGTGCACAGCGCCGAGGCCAGCTATCAGCGCACCGCCATCGGCCTGGACGCGCGCAACACCCCGCAGGAGGTTGCCACCGTCCCCGGACTGCTCGATGAGCTCAAGCGCAGCGGGATCCATTGCGAGGTGGTGTACCTGCTGGCGGCAGATGAGGAACTGCTGCGACGTTATGCCGAGACGCGCCGCAAGCATCCGCTCAGTTCCGACCAGCGCGGCCTGCCCGAGGCCATCCAGCTGGAGCGACAGCTGCTGGCGCCCATCGCCAATGCCGCCGATCGGATCATTGATACCTCGCGTATGGGCCTGCATGACCTGCGCCACCTGGTACATCGGACCGTGGGGCACGAGGCCGACGGCCCCCTCACGATCACCTTTGAGTCCTTTGGCTTCAAACGTGGCATTCCCGGGGATGCGGACTTCGTATTCGATGCCCGTACTCTGCCCAATCCCTACTGGGAGCCGACCCTGCGTCCACTCACGGGTCGTGATGCGCCGGTCATCGAGTTCCTGAAGAGCCACCCGGCTGTGCAGCAGTTGATCGATGACATCGAGGATTTCATGACCGGGCGCATCGCGGAGTACCAGGCGACCAGTCGCGGCTACCTGACCGTCGCGGTGGGCTGCACCGGTGGTCGGCATCGCTCGGTGTACGTGGTGGAGGAACTGCTCACACGCTTCACATCGCGCTTTCCACAGGCGATTGCCCGCCACAACGGGCTGCCCCCGCCTCCCTAGTATGAACGCCCCACCAGCACGAACTCGCGCGCCGGCTCGCCGCTGAACACACAGCGTTGCTCCGTGAGCGGCTCCTGCGTCAGGGGTGCGTTGCGCACCGTGAGCTTGAGGCTCTTGAGCTGCTGCGCAACTTGCGCCAGGGCCGCGCCTTCCGGCCGCGCCCAGGCCACCCGCGCCCAGCCGCGAAAATCAGCACCGCCCGCCTCCTCATCGGCCGCCGGATCGCCTCCGACGGGGTCAGCGCCGGGCTTGGCGTCGGATTGATAGTGCGCCGCGAGCGCGGCGAAGGTTTTGATATCGGTGCGAATGTTCGCCGCCAGCTGCTGCTTCGAGGACTCGTGCAGCGCGCTGTGGATGCTGCCCAGCACCTCACTGATCTGCTCCACGAATTGCTGCCGCGGCAGGGCCTGTGACTGGATTTTCTCCCCGCTACGCAGCTGATCACGCCGCAGGTAGGTGACATGGCCCGAAGCCACATCGCGCGCACCAATATCGCAGATCACCGGTACACCGCGCTTGATCCAGGTCCAGCGCTTGTCAATGGCACGACCGGGCTTGCGGTCCACCAGCGCACGCACCGGTTCGCCGAAGGCCTGGGTGCGATTCAACTGCGCAGCGAGGCCCTCGCAGAACTCCAGCACCCCGGCGTCCTCCGGCTTGTCGCGCAGCATCGGAATCAGCACGATCTGACGGGGCGCGATGATCGGCGGCAGACGCAGACCGTCATCATCCCCGTGGGTCATCACCACGGCTCCCACCAGACGCGTGGACACTCCCCAGCTCGTCGTGTGCGCGAAGGCCAGGTCGCCTGCTTCGGTCTGATAGCGGATGCTCTGTGCCTTGGCGAAATTGGTGCCCAGGTAATGCGCAGTGCCGGCTTGCAGCGCCTTGCCATCCTGCATCATGGCTTCGATGGAATAGGTGTTGGCCGCGCCCGGGAAGCGCTCATGGGCGGGCTTCTCGCCCGCCACCACTGCCATCGCCAGCACATCCTCGGCAAAGGAGCGGTATACCTCCAGCATGCGCGCGGTCTCCTCGCGTGCATCCTGCTCGGTCGCATGCGCGGTGTGACCTTCCTGCCAGAGAAATTCGGCGGTGCGCAGGAACAGCCGCGGCCGCATCTCCCAGCGCACGACATTGGCCCACTGGTTCAGCAGCAGCGGCAGATCCCGATGCGAGCGCACCCAGCGATGCAAGGCCGCCCCGATCACCGTCTCGGATGTCGGGCGCACAACCAGTGGCTCTTCCAGCTTCGCATCCGGATCCGGTTTGAGCACCCCATCGATCATTTTCAACCGATGATGCGTCACCACCGCCATTTCCTTGGCGAACCCCTCGACGTGCTCGGCCTCGCGGGCGATGTAGCTCAGGGGGATGAACAGCGGGAAGTAGCAGTTCTCATGTCCGGTCTCGCGAAAGCGGCGGTCCAGGATCTCCTGCATCCGCTGCCAGATGCCATAGCCCCAGGGCCGGATGATCATGCAGCCGCGGACGCCGGACTCCTCGGCGAGGTCGGCCTGATCCACCACAGCCTGATACCAGGCGGCAAAGTCATCCGTGCGGGTGACTGGAAGAGCGTGTTGCATGCGTAGTCTCTGGAAGGAAGGCGTGCGGGCTATCTTACGTGACGATGGCCCGTGATGAGACCAGTGTCGGCTGCGCCAGAGGCGCACCGCTCATGAAGTCCAGCAGGGTTTCGCGAGCCTGCATGGCGTCCCGGTACCCCAGGGCAATCAGCTCCCGGGTGAAACTGGCTTCAAACATCAGATAGCTGGCCAGCTGGCTGCCGCCGGCATCCTTGGCGCCAATCACATGCAGCAGGGTGCGCAGCCCGCGCGGCATCTCCTTGACGTGGCGCGCTGCAATCACCCGCGGGTCTACGCTGGGCGCCAGCATCAGAGTGTCCACATGCTTGAGCACCCGGGTGTGTACCGAGCTGCCCTCCGGCAGGGTGTCCACCAGCTGGTTGAAACGATCGGTCTGTTCGACGTCGGCATAGACCGAGTCGGTAAACAGCGTGTCGAGCATGAAGCCGAAGATCTGACCCGGCGTCGGCACCGGCTCCGCGCCATTCTCCGGCGTCACACCCGCCTCGCGGCGCGCCCGCACACCAATGATCAGGAGCCGATCGGCGCCCAGATGGATTGCCGGGCTCAGGGGGTTCAGCTGCCGCATGGAGCCGTCGCCGAAGAACGTCTCTCCCAGCTTGACCGGAGGAAACAACACCGGAATGGCCGCGCTCGCCATCAGATGATCGAGCCCGAGTCGCTCGCGCCGGCCGGCACGCTGGGTGCGGGCCCAGTTGTTGATCTTCTCCGCCCCATCAAAGAATGCGATCGACTGGCCGGTCTGGTAACAGGTGCTGCTCAGTGCCAGGCCGCGCAGATGACCGCGTTCGATGCTGGTGCGCACGCCCGCCCAGTCGATCTTCGAGGTCAGCAGTTCGCGCAGCGGCGAATTGTCCAGCAGGGAATGCGGCGTCGTGGCCACGACACCTCCGGATATCAGCGCCGTCACCCAGCGCGCACCCGCGACCAGCATGTGACCGGTGTCCACCTTGAACACCTGCGAGACGCGAAAATTTGCCCACACATCCGTAAGTCCCGACACCGCGGCGCGCCAGTGATGGGCCTGGGAGGCAAGAACACTGGCCGACACCGCACCGGCCGAAGTTCCGGCAATGACGGGGAACGGATTGCGATTGCGCGGCAGCAGCTCGGTAAGCGCTTGCAGGACGCCGACCTGATAGGCGGCGCGGGCACCGCCTCCCGTAAGGACCAGCCCGACGACTGGCCGCTCGCGCATCAGATCAGGTTGACCTTGAGAATCTGCATCGAGTTCGTGCCGCCCTGCACACCCGACAGCTCACCCTTGGTCACGATCACCAGGTCTCCCTGATGCACCAGGTCCAGTTCCAGCAGGCGCGCGAAGATGGCGTTGTAGAGCGTCTCCACCGTGTCGCAGCCCACGACATCAAACATCACCGGATAGACGCCGCGGTACATGGTCACACGACGCGCGGTCGCCTCGTTGCGGGAAAAGGCGTAGATCGGAATGTCCGAGCGCAGGCGCGACATCCACAGCGTTGTGGCTCCGGTCTCGGTGAGGGCCACGATGGCCTTCACGTCCATGTGATTGGCCGCGTACATCACGGCCATCGCGATGGCTTCCTCCGTGCCCTTGAACATGCTGCCGTCTTCGCGCTGTCGCGGCAGGGCATGGCCGAACTGGTACTTCTCGGCGCCGCGGATCACGTCCGCCATGGCTTCCACGGCCTTCAACGGATAGCGGCCGGTGGCCGTCTCCGCGGACAGCATGACCGCATCCGTGCCGTCCATGACAGCGTTGGCCACATCAGACACCTCGGCACGGGTCGGCACCGGGTTCTGGATCATCGATTCCATCATCTGCGTGGCGGTGATCACGACCCGGTTCAGGGCACGGGAGCGGTAGATGATGGTCTTTTGCAGACTGGTCACCTCCGCATAACCCATCTCGACACCCAGGTCGCCACGCGCCACCATCACCACATCGGACGCTTCGATGATGCTGTCCAGGTTGGTGATGGCCTCATGGCGCTCGATCTTGGCGACGATTCGCGCATCGCCACCGGCCTCGCGTACCAGGCGCCGCGCGAGCTTGATGTCGGCGGCATCCCGGGCGAAGGAGACCGCCACATAGTCGAGCTTCTCCTGAGCGGCGAAGCGGATGTCGTCGCGATCCTTGTCGGATAGCGCGGGCGCGGAAATGCCCCCTCCCTGGCGATTCAGACCCTTGCGATCGGACAGCGGCCCGCCTGCTTTCACCCGCGTGTGGATGCGCGTGCCCTCGACACTGATCACATCCAGAACGATCTGCCCGTCCGCGAGCAGCAGCACGTCCCCGCTCACCACATCGTGGGGCAGGTTCTTGTAGGCTGTACCCACCACGTTGATGTCGCCGCCCTTGGGATCCAGCGCCGTGTCGAGCGCGAACGGCGCGCCCTCCTCCAGCTGGATCGGGCCATTGGCGAAACCCTCAATACGGATTTTCGGACCCGACAGGTCCAGCAACAGCCCCACGCATTCCCGGCAGCGCGCCGCCGCGTCGCGCACCAGGTCCAGGCGCCGCTTCAGATCCGCGCGAGTGCCATGTGAGGCATTCAACCGCACGACGCTCAGACCCGATTTCATCATCTCCATGAGCAGTTTCGGGTCATCCGTCGCCGGTCCCGCGGTCGCGACGATTTTGGTGCGCTTCAGTTGCTTCACTGTGTTCACAATTCCTTGTGGGCTGTTAAGGCCTATCACGAGCGCTCCTCCAGCATGGCGACTGCCGGCAAAGTCTTGCCCTCGACGAATTCGAGGAAGGCGCCGCCACCCGTGGAGATATAGGAGATGCCCTCTTCCACACCGTATTTCTCGATGGCTGCGAGCGTATCGCCACCGCCGGCTACAGAAAAGGCCTGACTGTCGGCGATGGCATGCGCCAGGGTCCGCGTGCCCGCGCCGAACTGATCAAACTCGAAGACCCCCACCGGGCCATTCCAGAGGATGGTGCCGGCCGTTCGCAACTGGGCGGCGAAATCCTTCGCCGTCTGCGGACCGATGTCCAGAATGAGTTCATCCGGGCGCACGTCACCGACGGCACGCACCTGTGCCTTGGCGGTGCTTGCAAACTGGGTGGCCACAACCACATCGGTGGGCAACGGAATGGCCGCGCCGCGGGCCTGCGCCTGCTCCAGGAGCTGGCGGGCGGTGTCCAGCATGTCAGCCTCGTGCAGCGATTTGCCGACCGCCATGCCGGTGGCCGCCAGGAACGTATTGGCGATGCCGCCCCCGACAATCAAATGGTCCACCTTGCCCAGCAGCGACTGCAGTACCGTCAGTTTCGTGGAGACCTTGGAGCCCGCCACGATGGCGACCAGCGGTCGGGCCGGCGTCGCGAGCACCTTTTCCAGCGCCTGCAGTTCCCGCACCAGCAGGGGGCCGGCGCAGGCCACCGGCGCGAAACGCGCGACACCATGGGTGCTCGCCTCGGCGCGGTGCGCGGTGCCAAACGCATCCATCACGAACACATCGCACAGCGCGGCCATGGCGCGCGCCAGATCTTCCGTGTCTTTTTTCTCGCCCTTGTTGAAGCGCACGTTCTCACACAACACCAGCTGCCCGGGCTGGCAATCCAGGCCTGAAAGCCAGTCCTTGCGCAGCTCCACGGGGCGCCCGAGCAGTTCCCCCAGCCGCTTTGCCACTGGGGCCAGCGAGAACTGTTCGTCGTAGACGCCCTCTTGCGGGCGACCCAGATGCGACATCACGAACACCTTCGCGCCCGCATCCATGGCGTGCCTGAGCGTGGGCAATGCCGCACGGATGCGGACATCGCTGGTCACCACCCCGTCGGCCACCGGCACGTTCAGATCCTCACGGATCAACACCCGCTTGCCAGCGAGAGCCAGGTCCGTCATGCGGCGCACTTTCATCAAACCGCCCTGGACCAGGCGAGCGTGATGTCGAGCATGCGATTGGAGAAACCCCACTCGTTGTCATACCAGGCGCAGACCTTCACCAGCGTGCCAGCGACCACCTTGGTGAGGGTGGCGTCAAATATGGAGGAATGCGGATCATGGTTGAAGTCCACCGACACCAGCGGCGCATCGTTGTAGGCCAGCACGGCCTTGAGCTCACCCGCGGCCGCAGCCTTCATCAGCCCATTGATCTCATCGACCGAGGTGGCGCGCGCAGCCGTAAAGCTCAGGTCCACCAGTGACACATTGATGGTGGGCACACGCACCGCGAAACCGTCGAGCCTGCCACTGAGTTCGGGCAGCACCAGACCCACCGCGGCGGCGGCGCCGGTCTTGGTCGGGATCTGCGACATGGTGGCGGAGCGCGCGCGGCGCAGGTCCTTGTGGAACACGTCCGTCAGCACCTGGTCATTGGTGTAGGAGTGGATGGTGGTCATCACACCGGCAACCAGGCCGATATGGGCATGGAGCACCTTGGCCATGGGCGCGAGGCAATTGGTGGTGCAGGAGGCATTTGAAATGACGGTATGGCTGGCCTTCAGAACAGCGTGGTTCACGCCGTAGACCACCGTGGCATCGACATCCTTGTCAGCGGGCGCGGAGATCACCACGCGGCGTGCGCCGCCGGTGATATGCAGCCCGGCCTTGGCCTTGCTGGTGAAGAGGCCGGTGCACTCCAGCACCGTGTCCACGCCCAGTTTTCCCCATGGGAGCTTCGCCGGATCGCGTTCCGCCAGGACGCGAATGCGGTCGCCATTGACCACCATCGAATCGCCGTCCACCGTGACGGTGCCGGGGAATTTACCGTGGGCGGTATCGTAGCGGGTCAGGTGGGCATTGGTATTTGCATCCCCGAGATCGTTGATGGCCACGATCTGAATCTCATGGGTGCGTCCGGATTCATACAGCGCGCGCAGTACATTACGTCCAATGCGGCCATATCCGTTGATACCCACCTTTATCGCCATGTCGAATAGTCCTCTTTGCTCTACTTATCAGAGTGTTAGCAGGTTGGTTAGGCCCTCAGGACCTTCGCGAAGGAAGTCGCACGGGCGCGGGCGCATTGTCCCCCAGATACGGCAGGGGCGGCAATGGAACATATCGTCCGCCGAGCTGTCGTATTGCCCGATTGTGCCGCCATGACGCACGTCACCGGCCAGGATTGCCTGCTCTGCTACGATGCGATCGAAGAGGACCTGAGGTTTCGCAAACTTCTCCGGATCATGACGCCACTTCGTCTCCTGCACTTCACCGACCTGCATCTGTCCGCGGACGAAGATGCCCGATTGCGCGGCATTCAGCCGCTGGCAACGCTGCGCCGGACCCTCGCGCAGGCCATAGCCTGCACGCAGGAAAGCGGCTGGCCGCCCGATGCCATCCTGGTCACCGGCGATATCGTGCATGACGACCCGCGTGGGTACGAGGTGTTCCGCCGCGAGTTCGCCAACCTGGGCGTCCCGGTGGGCTGTATCCCGGGCAATCACGACGATGCCTCGGTCATGTCGCGGATGCTCGCCCACTCGCCGTTCATCACCTCCGGCTGCCTGGATCTGCGCGGCTGGCGCGTGGTGCTGCTGGACAGCAGCGTAGCGGGCCAGGACGGCGGCCATCTGGCCCCGGCGCAGCTGCAACTGCTGCGCAGCGCGCTCGCCTCGGCCACTACCCCGGTGCTGGTGTGTCTGCACCATCATCCCGTGGCCATGTCCAGTGACTGGCTGGACCAGATCGGCCTCGACAATGCCGCGGACTTCTTCCGCATCATCGATGCCTACCAGTCGGTGCGGGCCGTTCTGTGGGGCCATGTTCATCAGCAATTTGATGGCTTGCGCCGCGGCGTCCGCCTGCTTGCCACCCCATCCACCTGTGCGCAGTTCCTGCCCTTTTCCCACGACTTCGCCATCGACGGGCGGCCGCCGGCCTTTCGCACCCTGGAATTGAAGCTCGACGGCAGCCTCTTCACCAATCTGCACTGGGTGGACTCATGCGACAGTGGCTCTTCGCACTCTGCCTACTCGGCAGCCTGAGCGTCCGCGCGCAAAGCCCGGTGTGGGCCCTGCATGGGGCGCACAACACGGTCTACCTGGCCGAGTCGGTGCATTTGCTGAAACCCGGCGCCAGCACACTGCCCGGCGCCTTCACGCGCGCCTATGACGACTCGAGCCAGCTGGTCATGGAGATGGACCTGGGGAAACTCGATACCAGCAGTGTCTCCGCCTGGATGCTGGAACACGGGCGCTATCCGCAAGGCGAATCGATGACGCAGGCGCTGGGGCCGGAACGCTTCGCGCGCGTGGTTGCCCAGGCCACCGCGCTGGGATTGCCCCTGGAGCAGCTCGCCGTGCTGCGTCCCTGGGTGGTGGCACTGACGCTCACCGACCTCATGTACCTGAAGCTCGGCTACGATCCGCAATCGGGTGTCGAGGAACAGCTGGTGGCCCGCACGCAGCAGGACGGTCGGCCCACCGCAGGCCTTGAGACCCTGGATGAGGAACTCGGGCAACTGGAGCACCTGTCCGCCGAGGATCAGGCGCGGTTCCTGGAATTGACCCTGCAGGATCTCAAGGATACCGGCAGTGATACCGACCAGATGCTCCAGGCCTGGCGCAAGGGCGACAACCACGAACTGGCGGCCGAGCTCTCCGACGCCTACCAGCAGTTCCCCGAGCTGTATCGCGTATTGGTCAGCGAGCGCAATCAGCGCTGGCTGCCGCAGATCGAGGCCTTCCTGAACTCCGACCACAATGTGCTCGTCGTGGTCGGCGCGCTGCACGTGGTCGGCAAGGGCGGCCTGTTGGATCTGCTGCGCAACGCCGGCATTGTCGCCACACCGGTGCTCAGCGTTGGCGCGCCCGGTGTGGCTCAGCCTCCGAACAGCTCCCGCCACTGAGCCGTCACCGTGCTCAGGGCAAATCGCGGATCCGGCCCGACCACCGGGCGACCTCCGGTCCGCCATTCACGGATGCGCGCCACGTAGGCATCAAACAGGCCGAGGCCATCCGCCAGGCGCGCCGGGACCCTGCGCCAGCGCGGTGCCAGACTGCCGACCATGCCTTCGTAGCAGCGGTACGCTGCCTTCACCGGCAGCACCTGCCGCGGATCGGCAACGATTTCCACCGCGGCGCCAAAATCATGGGTCAGCACGGGCGTACCCAGGGCATGCGACTCGGCGTACACCAGGCCAAAGGTCTCGGGAATGAGGAAATTCGGTTGGAACGTGCACAAGGCGCCCCGCACCTGCTGGTGGATAGCCGCCTGGGGCTGCGACCCCAGAAACACCACGCCCGCAAATGCCCCCGCCGCGCCGACTTTGTAGCCTGGATTGCCCACCACCAGACATAGATCCGGCAGCGCACGGCGCAGCGCACCGAAGGCATCCAGTGCAAAGGCCAGGCCCTTGTTGGGGGAGGAAAAGAACACCAGCCGCCGGTCATCAATGATTGAGCCGTCGGGCTGCAATCCGTCCGCGACAGGATTGTAGAGGCTCCGGACCGGCAGATCCGGAACACCGGCCCACCGCAGCGTGTTGAGGACGTCCCGCTGATGCGTGTGCGACACGCAGATGACGGACACGTTTGCGGCACGCAGCAGGCCGGCGGTGCCTCGCAGACGCCGGCCACGCTTGGAGGCCGGTCGCATCTTGTCGTGCAGCCAAAGATGCAAGCGCGCACCGGGGAACAGTTCCTGCGCCTGGGCCAAGGCGCGGGAATCGCGGATCACCACGGCATGATCGATCCCGTGCATGCGCTGCGGGGGCACATACCGCTCCCATGCCAGCGCGCGATTGTGCTGCACGACCCAGGCACCCAGTGCGTCGGCAATCCGGGCCACGCTTGCCTCGGTGCCAGGCATTGCACGCGCACGCAGGTCGCGCGTGTCGTAGGGCAGTGGGCACGACGGATCAAAGAACACCAGCCGGCTCACGCGCGTGTACTCTGGATCAGGGTGAGTGCTCTAATGGCGCCTGGCGCATGGCTATGGAGTGTCGATTGTGGACGAGACCCGCGCGGCGATTTCGGCATGCATCATAACCCTGAATGAAGCGGATCGGATTGAGCGATGCCTGAAGGCCCTGGATTTCTGTGATGAGATCATCGTAGTCGACTCACACTCCACCGACAACACCCGCGAGCTGGCCGCGGCATTGGGCGCCCGAGTGCTGGATCGCGACTGGCCGGGCTACAGGTCCCAGAAGCAATTTGCGACCGCCGCAGCGCTGCATGACTGGGTCTTGTGCATCGACGCGGACGAGATTGTCACAGCGCAATTGCGCAGTGAAATCGTGCGCCTGCAGGCAGGCGGATTTGCCGGCGCGCGCGGTTACTCCGTGCCCAGGCTGACCGAATATTTCGGCAGGTTTCTGCGCCATGGCAACGCCTGGCCGGACCGGAAGATCCGTCTGTACCACCGCGCCACGGCACGTTGGGTCGGTCATGAAGTTCACGAGAAGGTCGCGGTCGAGGGTCCGGTCAAAAATCTAACGGCGCACCTTGAGCACTACGCCTACCGCAGCCTGGATGATCATCTGAACCGTATGGATCGCTACGCGCGATTGATCAGCGAAGAGATGCACCGGGCTGGACGCAGCTGCCGTCTGCCGGCAGTGGTCGTTCATCCCCTGTGGCGCTTCCTGCGCGGCATGTTTGTGAAAGGTGGCGTTCTGGATGGCTGGCGGGGCTGGGTGTTTCACAGCATCGAAGCAGGTTATGTGCACCGCAAATATCTGCGCCTGTGGACGCTGTCGCGCATCGCCCCCTCGATCGCCAAGTGATCCGCAGGTCGCGGCTGCCTAGCCGACTGATCTACGCACCGTCGGCGTCACATACCGGTTGCGCGTAAGACGCTGCTCCGGCGCCAGCGCACCCAGACGCTCCAGACGCGACTCCACGCTGGCGAGACTGCGGTGGTGGTCGGCGGCAATCTGCAGCAGCGGTTCGCCGTCACGAAAGGCCGCCAGGACCTGCGCATCATCAGCCTGCCGCCAGGGCCGCCCCGTGTTGCTGGGCAGGCGGGCCCGCCGACGGGTCCGCGCCTCGTCCGCGTCCAGTACCGCCACGGCACATAACAGGGCACGGATCACCATCGCGTGGTGCAGCACCAGGGACTTGGGAATCGGATAGCCCGTCACCGGATCGACGCCTTCGACCAGGGACTTCAAGGTGGCTTTGGCAGCGGCCAGATCCATCGGCAAGCACCACGGGGGGGTTGGGGTGAGGATTTTCAGGACAATTGCTGCGGCAGACCAGCGGCAAATCTGGTGCAATTGCCAAGAATTCACTCAACGCCACCGCCACCCGCATGTCCTCATTCGCCTGGTTCCTGGGATTGATACTGCTGGCACTCGCCGTCATGGCGGGCCTTACCTATCCTGTATGGCTGCTGCTGGACCCGGCATTCGGGTTTCCCTTCCACCGCGTGGCCGATCGCCTCGGAATGGTCACGCTCGGCGTCGGCTTTTTCCTGGTTGCCAGACGCCTGCGCCTGGCCGACCGCAACAGTCTGGGGTTCGGTCCGCCGCCGCGACAGTTCCTGCGCGCAGCCGGTCTCGCCTTGTGTTTGGGCGTCGTGCTGATGGGCCTGATCATTCTCATCATGCTCGCGCTGCATCTGCGCCTGCTGCGTCCGGGAGTCGTACTGAGCTTGCCGACCTTCGGCAAGCTTGCCGTGCAGGGGCTGCTGCGCGGCATCGTGGTCGCGCTCATCGAGGAGACCTTCCTGCGCGGGGCCATGTGGACCGGTATCGCGCGTGAATCGGGCGCGTTGACCGCGACGGTACTGACTTCGCTCATCTATGCCCTGACGCACTTCGTCAGCTCCTACCATATCCCGCCGGACCAGATCAGCTGGCGCAGCGGTATCGATATGCTGGCGGGTTCGTTCGGCGCCTTTGCACGACCTGTGGACGTCGCTGACGCCTATATCTGCCTGTTCGCCGTCGGGGTGGTTCTGGCAACGGTGCGCATGCAGACCGGCAATATCGCCGCGAGCCTGGGACTGCACGCAGGCTGGGTGTGGGTCATCACCTTCGCACGTGCAACGTCCATCGCCGATCCTGCCAATCCATTGCATGGCCTGCTCAGCCACTTCGACGGGGTAGTCGGCTGGCTGGTGTGCGCCTGGACGGTGCTGGTCGGATTCGGACTGAACTGGTTCTATGGCTCGCGGATCAGGCGTTCGTAGGCAGCATCGGTGCCAGCCATTCCAGGCGCTGCACCGGGTCGTGGACTTCCAGACTGTGCTGTCGCTGCGCAGCTGTCAGCGGCAGCAATTCCAGCAGGCGGTAACCCACCCATTCCGCATCGGCAAAGTTTTGCGGAATGTGGGCGTAGGCTGGTGGCAGCCGCGGCAGCACCCCGCGCAGGGCTGCGACCAGGTTTGCGAATTGCGGTGCCACCGGCACGGTCGCGTGCGGCGGCACCCAGGTCACCTGGCCCAGCACCAGGCCGTCCGACTGGCTGTGGCGCGACACCAGCCGGAACACGCGCTCACCCAGGCACAGCAGCCCCAACAGACCGTTCGACAGAGTATGGAAATCGATAATGCGGGCGCTGGTCCCGGTCACTGCCGTTTCGCTGACGGCACCGGCCTCGGACCCTTCAAGGATCCGCACGACGCCGAAGGGACTGCTCGTGCGCATGCAGCGCCCGACCATGTCCAGGTAACGCGGTTCAAACACCTGCAACTGCAAGGGACCGCCGGGCAGCAGTACGGTATGCAGTGGAAACAGGGGCAGCTCGGCTGCCTGCGCATCAGTGGCGGCTGTTTGGGTCATGAGTAGCGCTGGCGCAGCGCCGCCAGCAGTTTCTCGTGCAGTCCGCCGAAGCCACCGTTGCTCATGACCAGCACGCTGTCACCGGCCGCCGCCTGCGCAGCCACGGTGTGCGCCATGGAGTCAACGCTCGCCACGGCAAAGCCGCGGGTGCCCAGCTCCCGCATCAGCGGCGCGGTGTTCCATCCCAGGTCAGGCGGCGTGAAGACAAAGACCTGATCCGCCGCGGCGAGCGCCGGCGCAATATGTTCGTTGTGGATACCCATGCGCATGGTGTTGGAACGCATCTCCAGCACCGCCAGGATGCGCCCCTGACCGACGCGGCGCCGCAGACCATCCACGGTGGTCGCGATTGCCGTCGGATGGTGCGCGAAATCATCGTACACACGGACGCCATGGACCTCGCCCCGCAGCTGCATCCGCCGGGCGATTCCCTTGAAGCTGCGCAGGGCTTCGATGGCCGTGGCCACTGGAACGCCCGCATGGTGGGCAGCGGCAATGGCTGCCAGGGCATTGTCCATATTGTGCGCACCCATCAGCTCCCACTCGACGGTGCCGCGGGATGCGCCGGACTCGATGACCTCGAAGCGGGAAAAGTCCACCGCACCGCCCGCACCGGCGTGCCAGCGCGATTGCGCCGAATGCGCGCCAGAGAACCCCTGCAGCGGCGTCCAGCAGCCCATTTTCAGGGTCTGTGCGAGGCGCTCATCACCGGCGTTCCAGATGATGCTGCCGGAACCGGGCACGGTACGCACCAGGTGATGGAACTGCCGCTGTATGGCCGCCACATCCGGATAGATATCGGCGTGATCAAATTCCAGGTTATTGAGCACCAGCGTGCGCGGATGGTAGTGGACGAACTTCGCACGCTTGTCAAAAAAGGCGGTGTCATATTCGTCCGCCTCGATGACGAAGAACGGCGCCGCCCCCAGACGCGCGCTTGAATTGAAATTGGCCGGCACGCCACCGATGAGAAAGCCCGGCGCCAATCCTGCGTATTCCAGTATCCACGCGACCAGTGATGCGGTCGTGGTCTTGCCGTGCGTTCCGGCCACGGCAATCACCCAGCGGTCTTTGAGCACCTCGCGCGCCAGCCATTCAGGACCGGAAGCGTAGGGCAAACCGCGATCCAGCAGCGCCTCCACGACGGGCACGCCGCGTGCCATGACGTTGCCGACCACGACCACATCCGGCGCGATATCCAGCTGCGCGGCCTCGAACCCCTCCACCAGATCGATGCCGAGCGCCCGCAGCTGGGTACTCATCGGTGGATAGACGTTGTGGTCTGACCCGGTCACGGTGTGTCCTGCCGCCTTGGCAATGGCGGCGATCCCGCCCATGAACGTCCCGCAAATGCCCAGAATATGAACGTGCATCAGTAACTCACCGATTGAATGTTCAGCCTCAACGCAGCCCCGGCAGCAAAGCGGCCATCAGCAGCCAGCCGGCGATCAACTCCAGAATGACCAGTGCCACGCAGGCCGTCATGGGCCATTCCAGCGCCGCGTGCAGCACCCGAGCGCTGGCGGCAACCATCCACGCCACGACGACGATGTACGCGAGGCTTGCCGGCAGCTGCCAGGTCTCATTGGCACCCAGGCGCCGCATCAGCCACTCCGATGCCAGCGACAGCGGCGTCAGTATCGTGCGATAACCCAGTATCGCCGATGCGGTCTGCACAAACCGCTCGCTGCGCCCCATCAGACGCAGCAGCGCCCAGTACCACGCGACGGTGAAGGTCACATCGAGCAGCAATGCCCGCAACCAAGGACCGGTCAGCAATGGCAGCAACAGCACCATCAGCACATTGACCGCAAAGTACGCCACCACGGTCAGCAGCAGCAGCAAGCCGACTGCTGGAACATCCTGTGGACCTTTCCGCAGCAGGGCAATCTGCCCGTACAGGCGCACCAGCTCGGTCATGGCTTCCGGGCCCGGCAAATCACTCGCATAATGCGCACATTAACAGAGAAAATCCGGATCAAGAGTAACGATGATGATCACTAGCCGGGAGGGCCTGGAAGGGCTGGCCCAACGCCTGGCGCTTGCCCCCGCCATTGCACTGGATACTGAATTCCTGCGCGAGCGTACCTATCGGGCGGAGCTGTGCCTGTTGCAGATAGCGGATGCCCAAGGTGCGCTGTGCGTGGATCCCCTGGCCGTGGCGGACCTGTCAGCGCTGCGCCCGGTGCTTGGTGCCCGGAGCACCGTCAAGGTCATGCACGCGTGCCGCCAGGATATTGAGGTGCTGCTGCCCGCCGCAGGCTTCGTCATGCCGGTGTTTGACACCCAGATCGCCGCGGCGCTGAGCGGCATGCCCGCGCAGATCGGCTATGCCGAACTGGTCCGGCGCGTGACGGGCCGCGAACTGAGCAAGGCCCACACGCGCACCGACTGGTCACGTCGCCCGCTCTCCGCGGAGCAGATCGACTACGCGCTGGACGATGTGCGTTACCTGCTGCCGGTGCGCGATCACCTGCTCCGGGAACTGGAGCGCTTGGATCGCTTGTCCTGGCTGCAGGAGGAACTGGCAGCGCTGCAGAATCCCACCGACTACAGCGTCGACCCGGAGGAGGCCTGGTTGCGGGTTCGTTCCCTGAAGGGACTCGACCCCGATCGGTCGCGCCTGGCGCAATTGCTGGCGGCGTGGCGCGAGCGCCGTGCCGATGAGCGAAATCGCCCGCGCGGCTGGATCCTGGATGACGCCGTACTGCGGGACATCGTGGTCAGGGTGCCGCGCACCGTCGAGGAGCTGACAGGTCTGGCCGACATGCAACCCGGCTTCGTCAAACACAATGGCGCGGAAATCCTCGAACTCATCGCGGCCGCACAGCTGCCGGCGGTGCTGCCGCGCCTCAACCCCCGCGGCGCCCCGGATCCGCAGAAGACCGCACTGGTCAAGAAACTGTCCACCGTGCACCAGGCCGTGGCCAGCGAATTGAATCTACCCCCGGAGATCCTCGCCACCCGGCGCGACCTTGAACAACTTGCGGACGGCCGCCAGGACGGGGGCGTCCTGTGCGGCTGGCGGCGCGAAGTCATCGGTGAGCGGCTGCTCGCGGCGCTATGATTCACCGTGCGACCAGTATCAGTACGGCGAGAATGGAATAAAAATGGCCCTGACGGACGGCAACGGCGGTCAAGAACCTGAGGATCTGCGCCGACGGCTGGCCGACGAGCGCGCGTTGCGCACGGAGGCTGAGCGTGTCAGCAAGCTCAAGGATGAGTTTCTGTCGACCCTGGGACATGAGCTGCGAGCCCCGCTGCATGCCGTGCTCGGCTGGTCGCGCCTGCTGGAATCCGGTCGTCTGGCGCCCGAAGACGTGCAGCGCGGGGGTCAGACCATTGACCGAAATGTGCGCATGCTCGCCCAGCTGGTCGATGATCTGATCGACATGAGCGGACTGCTGAGCGGCCGCCTGCGGCTGGATCCGGAGGAAACCGATCTGGCTCAGATCGTGGAAGCGGCGCTCGAGACCATGCAGGCCACCGCCGATGCCAAGGGCGTGCGGCTGATGAAGAATCTGCCGGCCCAGGCCTGCCTGGTCTTCGGCGATCGTCAGCGCCTGCAGCAGGTCATCTGGAACCTGCTCAACAATGCCGTGAAGTTCACGCCGCGCAGCGGGGTCATCACCACCACCCTGGCGCGCGCCAAGGGGAACTGGGAAGTGAATGTCACCGACAGCGGAATTGGGCTGAGTCCCAGTGCCCTGAATCTGGTTTTCGACCGCTTTGGTCGCAGCGAAGGTCCACGGCGCGGACCCCCTGGGCTCGGCCTGGGGCTGGTGATCGTCAAGCAGGTGATCGAACTGCATGGCGGACGAGTCTGGGCGCGCAGCGCCGGCGAAGGTCATGGCGCCACCTTCTGCGCCCTGCTGCCAAGGCTTGCGCCGCATGAAACGGTTGCCGATGTCGTGGCATTGGAGAGTGCCGACCTGCACGGGCTGCGGGTGCTGTTGGTCGATGATGACCAGGAGACACTGGAGCGTTCGCGGCAGAACCTCAGTAGCGCCCGCGCACTGGTGGCCACCGCCAATAGCGCTGATTCAGCGCTGGAGGCGCTGCGCACCTTTCACGCCGATGTGCTGGTGGCGGACGTGAGCATGCCCGGGCGCAATGGGTATGACCTGATCCGTGCCGTCCGCGCCAAATTGAGTGCGCAGGAACTGCCCGCAATCGCCCTGACTGATTTTGCACGCCCGGAAGACGCCGTCAGCGCCCATGACGCCGGATTCCAGATGCATCTGACCCGTCCCGCGGACGCCGATGAACTGGTCAGCGCCGTCGCCCAGCTGACCCGCCGCAACTGAACACCCGCGTACGACCTTCAGCGGTGGCGGCGCGCCTTGCTGGCAGCGCTCTTGCGCGCCGGCGCCTTGCGGACTGACTTCTTGGCGAACTTCCTGACCGGCTTCTTTGCCGGCTTCTTTGCCGATCTCTTGGCTGATTTCTTGGCTGATTTCTTGGCCGGCTTCGGGGTCGCCTTCCGTGCCACTTTCCGGACCTGCTTCCTCGGCGCTGCTTGTCTGACGGCCGCGGCCAGCACTGCCTCGAGCCGCGCTGTCACCACCGCTAGTTTCCCTTCGGCGTTGATCCTGTGCAGCAGTCCACGCTCCTCGTAGAACTGCGCCAGCGGCCGGGTCTTTTCGTCATACACCTTGAGGCGCTCGGCGACCGTGGCCTCGTTGTCGTCGGGACGCTGGAACAGGTCGTGCTCCCCGCCGGATTTTGGGCACAGCTCGCCCGGCGCGGGCGGCGAGGTGAACACGTTGAAGACGCGGCCACAGTGGCGGCAGGTGCGGCGACCGCCGATGCGGCGCACCAGTTCCTCATTGTCGACCTGCATCAGCACCACGGCATCCAGCGGCTGCGCCAACTGCTGCAATAGCTTCTCCAGTGCGGCCGCCTGGGAAAGGTTGCGCGGGAAACCATCCAGAATGAAACCATTGCGCACATCCGGCAGCGCCAGTCGTTCCTGGATCATGCCCAGCACGATCTGGTCATCCACCAGCCTGCCAGCGTCCATAGCCGACTTTGCGGCAATCCCCAACCGACTGTGCGCGCCCACCGCGGCACGCAGCAGATCGCCGGTGGAGATCTGGGGAATCCCGTGACTCTCGATCAGGCGCTGCGATTGAGTGCCCTTGCCCGAGCCCGGCGGCCCCAATAATACGATTCGCATGTGCATTCGGCCCCTGGTCGGCCTCTGGGCCGATCTTCCTGGACTTAAGGTGGCTGGCAACGTTACCGGCCACGCGGGGCTTGGTCAATGAAGCCGCCGAAAGGCAGACTGTTCGTGGCTTTTTGGCTATTCTGCAGAGCCTTCCTTCCGGCGCGCACGGCGACTCCAAATGACCCTGAAAACCAAAAAACCAGGCGCGGCACGCAATGCCTTCTACGCTCAGTCGGGCGGTGTGACGGCGGTCATCAATGCCTCCGCCTGCGGGGTGATCGAAACCGCCCGCAAGTACCCCCGCCACATCGGCAAGGTCTACGCGGGGCGCGACGGCATCATCGGCGCGCTGACTGAGGATCTGATCGACACCAGCAAGGAGAGCCGCCAGACCATCAGCGGCCTCAAACACACGCCGGCTGGAGCCTTCGGCTCGGCACGTTTCAAACTCAAGAGCCTGGAGCACAACCGCGCGGAGTACGAGCGGCTGATCGAGGTCTTCCGTGCCCACGACATCGGCTACTTCTTCTACAACGGCGGCAATGACTCCATGGACACCGCACTCAAGGTGTCGCAGCTGTCGGAATCCTCAGGGTTCCCCCTCACCTGTGTCGGCATCCCCAAGACCGTGGACAATGATCTGCCGCACACGGACTGCTGCCCGGGTTTCGGCTCGGTAGCCAAATACATCGCGGTCTCCACGCGCGAAGCGGCGCTGGACGTAGCCTCGATGGCGCGCACCTCGACCAAGGTGTTCGTGCTCGAGGTCATGGGCCGCCATGCCGGCTGGATCGCCGCCGCCGCCGGCTTGGCCGGACGCAAGCCCGCAGACCCGCCACACATTATTCTGTTCCCGGAAATCCCCTTCGACCGGTCGGCCTTCCTCGCCAGGGTCAAATTCAGCGTCGACCATTATGGCTACTGCGTGGTCGTGGTATCGGAAGGGGCCGCCTACCCGGATGGACGCTTCCTGGCCGAGGCCGGCACCAAGGATGCCTTTGGGCATTCACAGCTCGGCGGCGTCGGGCCAGTTGTGGCCAACATGATGCGGGAAGCCCATGGCTACAAATATCACTGGGCCGTAGCCGATTACCTGCAGCGCGCGGCCCGGCATATCGCCTCCAGGACGGACGTGGAGCAGGCTTATGCCTGCGGCAAGGCGGCCGTGGAGCTGGCGGTCAAAGGCGTCAATGCCGTCATGCCCACCATCGTGCGCAAGTCCTCGAAGCCCTACAAATGGGTCATCGGCCATGTGCCATTGGCTGCAGTCGCCAATCAGGAAAAGATGCTTCCCCGCGACTTCATCAGCGCCGACGGCTTCCGTATCACCGCAGCCTGTCGCCGCTACCTGGAACCGCTGGTGGCGGGCGAAGCCTATCCGCCCTACAAGGATGGGCTGCCGGACTATGTACGGGTCAAGGGTGTGCCCGTGCGGCGCAAGCTCAAGACCGGATTCAAAGTCTGAATTGCACTACGGTGCGCGCCCACCTGTGTGCCTGTGTGATATAAGTTTTCGGCTGCCCGGGCCCGGCCCGGGTCTCAAATCGATGTTGCCAAGTCATTGCCGAGCCACTGACCGGCAATCAACAAAAAGTCTGGAATTGGATCTTTGGGGGATTTGCTGATGGATGCCGCGAGTTGGTTGTGGGTGGCGATAGCAGCCGGTGTGGTGGCCGTGTTGTACGGTCTGATTTCGGTCATGGCGATCCTGCGATTGCCGGCCGGCAATGAACGGATGCAGGAGATCGCCGCAGCGATCCAGATCGGCGCTCGCGCCTACCTCAATCGTCAGTACTCAATGATCCTGATTGTCGGCATCATCCTGCTGCTGGTGCTCGGATTCGCCCTGGACTGGTGGACCGCAGGCGGCTTCGCGATTGGCGCGGTGCTCTCCGGGGCGACCGGCTACATTGGCATGAACATCTCCGTGCGCGCGAATGTGCGTACCGCACAGGCCGCTACGCAAAGTCTGAGTGCCGCGCTTTCCGTGGCGTTCCGCGGTGGCGCCATCACCGGCATGCTGGTGGTGGGGCTGGCATTGCTCGGCGTGGCCGGCTACTACAGCGCGATACTGCCACACCTCGGACAGGCCCGCGCATTGCACTCCCTGGTGGGTCTCGCCTTCGGCGGCTCCCTGATCTCGATCTTTGCGCGTCTGGGTGGCGGCATCTTCACCAAGGGTGCCGACGTAGGCGCTGATCTGGTCGGCAAGGTCGAAGCGGGCATCCCGGAGGACGATCCGCGCAACCCCGCCGTCATCGCCGACAACGTCGGCGACAATGTGGGCGACTGCGCCGGCATGGCCGCTGATCTGTTTGAGACCTACGCGGTGACCATCGTCGCCACGATGTTGCTCGGCGGGCTGACCATGGCGGACGCGGGCGCCAAGGGTCCCGTCTATCCTCTCGCGCTGGGTGCGGCGTCCATTGTCGCCTCCATCATCGGCACCTTCTTTGTGCGGGTCAGCGGCGGCAAGATCATGAACGCCCTGTACAAGGGTGTGGTGGTGTCCGCGCTGCTTTCCGGCGTCGCGTTCTACTTCATCACCCAGAGCCTCATGCCGGAGCGGGCCCATGCGCTCTTCGCCTGCACCATTGTCGGCCTGGCCCTGACTGCTGCACTCATCGTCATCACCGAGTACTACACCTCGACCGAGTACAGCCCGGTGCGCAAGGTCGCAGCGGCCTCGCAGACCGGACATGCAACCAACATCATCGCAGGTCTGGGCGTCTCCATGAAGTCCACTGCACTGCCCGTGCTGGCGGTGTGCGTGGCCATCTGGGCTGCCTTCTCCTTCGCCGGGCTGTATGGCATTGCAATCGCGGCGACGGCCATGCTGTCCATGACCGGCATGATTGTCGCGCTGGATGCCTATGGCCCCATCACCGACAATGCTGGCGGCATCGCGGAAATGGCCGGGCTGCCCAAGCAGGTGCGTGATATCACCGATCCGCTCGATGCAGTGGGCAACACCACCAAGGCCGTCACCAAGGGGTACGCCATCGGCTCTGCGGGTCTGGCCGCATTGGTGCTGTTCGCCGACTACACTCACAATCTCGAAGCTGCAGGCAAGACTGCGGTGTTCTCGCTGTCGGATCCGGCGGTGATCATCGGTCTGTTCATCGGCGGCATGGTCCCCTTCCTGTTCGCCGCCATGGCCATGGAAGCCGTGGGTCGTGCCGCAGCTTCGGTGGTGGAGGAAGTGCGCCGTCAGTTCCGCACCATCAAGGGCATCATGGAGGGCACGGCTAAGCCGGATTATTCCCGTGCCGTGGATCTGCTGACCCGCGCGGCGATCCGGGAAATGATCATTCCCTCACTGCTGCCGATCCTGGTGCCGGTGATACTGGTGGTCCTGATGAATCTCGCGCTCGGCCATGGTGCCGGCATCCGCGCCCTGGGCGGGCTGCTGATCGGCACCATCGTGACCGGCCTGTTCGTGGCCATTTCCATGTGCACCGGGGGGGGCGCATGGGACAACGCCAAGAAGTACATCGAGGAAGGCAATTTCGGTGGCAAGGGTTCGGAGGCGCATAAGGCCGCCGTCACCGGGGATACCGTGGGCGATCCCTACAAGGACACGGCGGGCCCGGCCATCAATCCGCTGATCAAGATCATCAACATCGTGGCGCTGCTGCTGGTGCCACTCCTCTAGGGCACAGGGCACCGTACGGGTCCGTGGCTGCATCGCAGCCACGGCAGCCGCGCAATCTCAGGAGTGGCCGATCTTGTCGCGGGTGAGGACGGCGCTGACCAGCTGATTGAGCCGCGCGCAGTATTGGGCGACGGGCGGCTCGGCCCGCAGCTGGCGGCGTGTGAGGTCGGCACGAACCTCCACCAGGCGCCGTTCGATGCGCTCATCCACGATCAGCGTATGGCTCAACATGGCGCTGACACAGGAGGTGATCTCCGCATCCAGCGCACGCGCCTCGGTACCGGCAATCTCCACGCCCATCAGTTCCGATGGACAACCGGCGTCCTTGTGCTGACGCCACAGTTGGGCGAGCTGCATAAGCGTTCCGACCCCTAATCCTAAGAACCGTTATTGTATGGCCGCGAAGTGCCAGTTTTTTATACTCCCACCTACCGGTACCCGCAATGGATGGTTGGCCCCTGCCCAAGGGCGGCCTTGACGGGTCAACACCCCGGCGGCTACCGGCCGAGCAGCGGGCGAACAGTTTGTTGCAATCTGCGCGCTGCAACAAAGATGGCTCGTCAGGCCGCGATCGGCAGCGGCTTGGGTCGGCCGATGGCATAGCCTTGCAGAAAGTCAACCCCGATGCGGCGCACCACGTCCGCACAGGAGGCATCTTCCACCTGCTCGGCGATGACCTTGAACTTCAAGGAGCGTGCCAGTTTGATCATGGCCGATACCATCGCCTGGTTGACGCTGTCGCCCGCCAGGTTCTGGGTCAGGGAGCCATCAATCTTCAGATAATCCAGCGGGAGGTTCCTGAGATTGGAGAACGAGGCCATGCCGGAGCCGAAGTCATCGATCGCAAACTGGCAGCCCATGCCGTGCAGTACGCCGACAAAGCGGCGCGCTTGTTCCGGGTTGGCGATGACCGCAGCTTCGCTGATCTCAAAGCAGATCTGGGTCGGCAGCGCCCCGGTGCGATCCAGGCACTCGACCACAAACTCCAGGAACTGCGGGTCGCCCAGCGTCTGTGCGGAAATGTTTATCGCAATGGTGTGCCGGTCGGTCAGCGCGATGACGCCGCGCCCCACGGCGGTGAACGTCGTCTGCACCACCCAGCGATCCACCAGCCGCATCAATTTATGACGCTCCGCTGCGCGCATGAACTCCGCCGGCAGGATCTCCTTGCCGAACTCATCCGTCATGCGTACCAGGACCTCGAGGCGCGGCCCCGTACCATCATCGGCGTACGCCGGCACGATGGTCTGCTGATATAGCTGGAAGCGGTTTTCCTTGAGGGCGGACTGCAGACGATGCAGCCATTGGATCTCGCCGGTCTGACGCGCCCGGGCTTCATCGCGCGCCGAATACACCGCGACCCGTCCGGCCCCTTCCTTTTTCGCCACGTAGCAGGCGGCGTCCGCCGCTGACAGCAGTTCCTCCATCGTCCCGCATTCGCGCGAGACTTCCACCAGACCCACCGACACACCGATATTGAACAGCTTGTCCTTCCAGATGAATCGATAGTCGCCCACGTTGCGGCACACATCATCGGCAATCTGGCGGGCTTTCTCCAGCGGACACCCCACCAGCAGCATGCCGAACTCATCGCCGCCCAGCCGGCCCACCGTATCGCTGTCGCGAATCGCATCGCGCAACAGCTTCGCGACTTCCCGCAGCATGCTGTCGCCCGCCAGATGCCCGCTGGTGTCATTGACGATTTTGAAGCGGTCGAGGTCCAGGTACAGCAGCACATGGTGCCCATCACCGCGGTGCGCGCTCTCGATGGCATCGGCTACCCGGCGCTCAAATTCACCCCGGTTGATGAGGCCGGTGAGTGCGTCGTGGGTTGCCTGATACGACATCTGGCGCGTGATGCCGCGCTGCTCGGTCACATCACGCAGCAGCAGCACGGTGCCCGTGACATCCAGGTCCGCGGACTTGATCGGAGCGCTGGAAACTTCAACCGCACTCTCGGTGCCACTGCGGTGCGAGAGCAGCAATGCCCGCCGGCTGCCGGTCGCATGCTCATCGGCCGAGAGCGTCTTGTGCGAGCCGGTGGCGCGCGTGGCGGTGCTGTCTATGTCCTCAACCAGCTCGATGACCTCCGACAGCGATTTGCCGACGGCGAACTCGGCATTGGTGCCCGTCAGCGTCGCAGCGGCGGAATTCATGAACTCGATGATGCCGGACTCATTGGTGGTGACGACGGCATCACTCAGTGCCTCCAGCGCACTGGCACGGCGTGCGTTCTGACGCGACTGCTCCTCCTCTTCGGCCGTCACCCCACGCAGCGTCTGTACCGTCTGGGTGGGAATGATTTCCACGCCGGTCACCAGCAACGCCGGAGCGCCCTCATAGTCGATCACAGCAGAGGTGATCTCCAGCCGCGTGACCTGGCCGGTCAGACCTGCCATTTCAATTTCATAACGCTCGGCGGCCGGTTCACCGGCCAGGCGATGCGCGATGTTCTCATTGACCAGTTCGGTATATCCGGGGGGCACCAGATCACCAAGCCTGCGACCGATGAGCGCGGTACGCTCCACGCCCATCAGGCTCGCGAACTGTCGGTTCGCATGCAGGATGGTGTCGCGGTGAACCAGCACCGCCTCGTGGATGCGATCGCCGAGCTCTGCGAACAGTCGCGGCGTGCCGCGATCGCGCTCGGCCCCACTGGACACCCGCGTCAACAGATGATTGATTGCAGTCGCCAGCAGCGAGACTTCCGCGCCGTCGGCTGGAACCTCCACCCGACCGCTCATGCGTCCACCGATGGCAATGCGCTGCACCTGCTGTGACACATCGTCCACAGCGAGCAGCGCCCGACGCTGCAACAGGTACATCACCGCCAGCAGGCCTGCGATCAGGCCAAGTAATACGCACGATAGACCGACGATGGTCATGTTTCCCCTAGTCTTTTGGGGCGTGGCACGTTGAGTTGGTTTTCTCGTGCACGCATCCCTATAGTCCTTCGTGCCAGCATAGCGCAGGATGATCGCTGCGCCTCAGGCATTCACCATATGCATCCTCTTTGTCCTGCGCTTGGCAGCAGGGATGAAAAGCCGTAACTTGCAGCGGCACAGACCGGGCCGGATAACATAATGGCCCGCATACGGAGTCGACGGATGATGCAGACTGAACTTGCCCGGGAACAAATGATTGAACAGCAGGTGCGCGCGGTGGATGTGCTGGACGAACGCGTCCTCAGCACGCTGCGCACGGTGCCCCGGGAGCTCTTCGTACCGGACAACGTCAAATACCTGGCATTTGCGGACACGGAAATACCGTTGCCGCACGGCCAGCACATGTTGCGCCCGAGCCTCGTCGGCAAGATTCTGCAGGCGCTCGATCTTCAGGGTACTGAACGAGTGCTGGAAGTCGGTACCGGCACCGGCTTCATGACGGCCTGCATGGCGATCAACGCCGCGAGTGTCCGCAGCATCGAGCTGTATCCGGACCTGGCGGATATGGCGCGTGCCAACCTGCGCGCCGCGGGCATACGCAACATCGAGGTGGTCACCGCCGATGCCGCCTCGGACCAGGTCGCATCCCCGGCGGCCCGCGCCGCGGGCAGCCCGTTTGGCGGCCTGTACGAAGTCGTGGTACTGACTTGCGCCATGCCCCTGCCCGATGAGCGCTTCCGCACCCTGCTGACCCACGGCGGCCGCATGTTTGTGATTGTGGGCGATCCCCCGGTCCAGCAGGCCCGGCTCCTGCAGCGCCTGGGCGACCAGGAATGGGAGCGCACCGTGCTGTTCGAGACCTGCATTGATCCGCTGATTAATGCACGCCGCGCCGAAAGCTTCACTTTCTGAAGGACTGACCATGGCCCCAGCGCCCGAAATTCCGGAAATCAGCCCCGCCGCGCTCAAAGCGCAGCTGGATTCCCCCCAACCACCCCTGGTCCTGGACGTCCGCGAGAAGTGGGAACTGGACGCGGCCCGGCTGGCCGGCACGCTCGACATTCCTATGCCGGAAATCCCGCAACGGCTCGCCGAACTGCCCCGCGACCGCGACATCGTGGTCATGTGCCACGGCGGCACCCGCAGCATGAAGGTGGCCCGCTTCCTGGCGCAGAACGGCTTCACCAAGGTCGCCAGTCTCGAGGGCGGCATTCAAGCCTGGGCGGACGACGTCGACCCCAGCGTCGGCACGTACTGAACCTTTCAGGGCAGTCAGCAATCTGAAAAACTGGGCCGCACCGCTAGAGCTGCGCGGCTTCTCAACTGGCTCGGCGCCTGATATAGTGAAGTACAACACCAATAATTTCAGCGTAATACGCTGAAACAAAAGGGATATATGAAGCTCGCAATCGTCGCTGCTGGGGTCTCGCTGGCCCTCGTGGGCGCGGCGCACGCCCGGGACCTGGTGCAGGTCTACGACGATGCCGTGCAGTTTGATCCGCAGATCCATGCGGCGGACGCGACCCGGATGGCCGCCCGCGAGGCCTCCCCCCAGGCCCTGGCGGCGCTGCTGCCGCAGGTCAGTGGCAATTTTCAGATCTCGAGAGCCAGCTCGGACCAGAGTACGGTGGAGCCCTATCCCGGCCCCAACGGCACCGAACAGGCGCTGCCCTACGACATCTCCGGCTACACAGACGAACGGCAATACAACCTGCAATTGCAACAGAGTGTGTTCTCCTGGGCGAACTGGAAGTCCCTGGGCCGCGCCCACAAACAGGTTGCGCAGGCCGAAGCGGACTACAAGGCGGCGCAGGAGAGTCTCATCCAACGCGTGGCCACGGCATACTTCAACGTGCTGGCGGCCCAGGATGTCGTGGATGCCGACCAGGCCGCCCTGACGGCGGTCACCCAGCAGCTCGAGCAGGCCAACAAGCGCTACGATGTGGGCCTGATCCCGATCACGGATGTCAAGGAAGCTCAGGCTTCCCACGATCAGGATGCCGCCGCCGTGATCGATGCCAAGCGGCAGCTGGCGAGCATGCAGCAGGCCCTGCGCGAGATCACCGATCAGGACTACCCGGCGCTCGCCAAACCCGGCGAGGAGATGGCCCTGAACCCGCCCAAGCCGGCAGACCCCGAGCACTGGGTGCAGGTCAGCATGGATCAGAACCTGGCGCTGATCTCCAGCCGCCTGGCGGCGGATGTGGCGCGTGATGCGGTGGAAATCAGCCGCTCCGGCCATCTGCCCACCGTGGCGATCACCGCCAGCCGCGGCGTACAGAACGAAACCCTGAACGATGTTTTCGCCATCGGCGGACCGCCGGTCAGCCTGCGCTTCCCCCAATCGGGAAGCCAAAACGAGATCCAGCTCCAGGTCACCGTGCCCCTCTTCAGTGGTGGGGGCATCCAGTCCCAGGTCCGCCAGGCCCAGTACCAATGGATTGCCGCCAAGGATCAAATGCAGCTGGTCTCGCGTCAGACTGAACACCTGGCGCGCGACTCCTATAACGGTCTCATCAGCAAGATCGCGCAGGTGAATGCGCTGCGCCAGGGCCTGGAGTCCGCACAGGTGGCGCTGCAGGCGACCGAGGCCGGCTATGACGTAGGGACGCGGACCGCGGTCGAAGTCCTGCAGGGGCGCCAGAGTCTGGTTCAGGCCCAGACCAGCTATGCGCAGTCGCGTTACGATTACATGAACGATGTCATCGCACTGCAGCTGGCGGCGGGAACGCTGGATCGGGCCACCCTGGTCGAGCTGAACAAATCACTGACCGCGACCATGGGCGCCGCGCCGCCCGCCCAACCCTAGGCGGCCGACCGCTCGGGTTGGGCTCAGGCTGCCGGATCGAGCAGCGGCGTCAGCAGCGCCATCACCCGCGCGCACGCTCCACGACCTTCTGCCACGACCTGCAGCGCGTGGGCGCCCATGCGCGCTCGCGCACTCGCATCTGCCAGCAGTCCCGACACCGCCCGTCCCAGTTCCGCGGCGTCCCGCACCACGCGCACGCCATCGTTTGCCAGCAGGGCCGCCAGGATTTCGCGCCCATTGGCGTGATGTGGTCCGGTGAGCACCGGACGGGACAGCGCAGCGGGCTCAAGCAGGTTGTGACCCCCGGCCGCCACCAGACTGCCCCCGACAAAGGCCACGTCGCAGGCGGCGTAGCAGTCCAGCAACGCGCCCATCGTATCCATCAATAGCACCTGGGTGCGGCCGAGCACGGCTTGTGCGCGCGACGCCTGCGCGAAGGCGACCTGCTCGCGCTGCAGCCACTCGGCGACTGCTGCAAAGCGGCGCGGATGTCGCGGCACCAGCACCAGCAATGCCGAGGGGTGCGCCTGGCACGCCGCGCGATGGGCTTGCAGCACCTGCTGCTCCTCGAATTCATGGGTGCTCCCGGCCACCCAGACAGGCCGGTCCGGGGCGAGACTGGTGCGCAGGCGCGCCCCGCTGGCCAACACCGCTTGCGGCACGGTGAAGTCGGCCTTGAGATTGCCCGTAATGTGGATGTGCGTCGCCGGCACACCGAGATCCCGGAAGCGCTGCCCGTCGGCGGGCGTCTGCGCGGCCACCTGCGCAACGGTTGCCAGCAGTTCACGCAATGGCCTGCCCAATCGTTGATAACGCCCGACCGAACGCTCCGACAGACGGGCACTGACGAACGTCAGGGGCACCTGTGCGGCAGCGCAGGCGCGAATCAGATTCGGCCAGATTTCCGTTTCCAGCACGATGGCGAGGCGCGGCCGCACGCGCTGCATGAAGCGGCGCATCGAGCCGGGCAGATCCAAGGGCACATAGCGCACGGCGATGGCCTGCGATTCAAACAACGCCCGCGCCCGCAGCAGCCCCGCGACCGTCGTCGCCGTGACCAGCAAGGGCAGTTGCGGATCCCGTTGCCGCAGGGCCGCCACCAGGATCGCCGCTGCCTGTACTTCCCCTGCCGAGGACGCATGCAACCACACGGGCGCCGGGAGCGATGCGCCCAGGCCGAAGCGCTGCGGTAGTCCGCGCCAGATGCCGCGCTCGCCGCGGCCGCGCCACAACAGGGCCGCCAGATAGAACGGAGCGAGCAGATAGGCGATGAGTCTTAAGAGCACGAAATTCGCGGCGGCTACCCGGTGGGCAGCACTGAGGGCGCCGGGGTCCGGCGCGGTTCGCCCGCAGCGGCGGGCCCGGCTTGCGCAGCGGGCAACTGCTGATACCCGTCCAGCAAACCGTGCCAGTCGTCTTCGGTAAACCGCTCAGGAGGCATCCCCCAGGTGATCTTCTCCAAGGAGCGGCGCAGGCGCACCAGGTTGGCGTCCTTCCAGAAACCCGGCTTGCGCAGACTGCCGCGGTCAAAATCGATCAGGTACACCCGATCCACGGGAGCTTCGATCGACTCGACGTATTGACCCAGCAGAATGTTGTGCGCATTCAGGTCGGCGTGACAGACCCCCAGCGCGTGGAACCGCCGCAGACAGCGTCCGATGGCAATCCAGGTCAGTAGTGACAGCGGCGCGGCCTCCAGCGCCTGGCCCAGCGACCAGACATCCGGCAGGCGCTCGGTGATGATGTCACCGCAATAACTGAGTCCGAGTTTGCGGTAACGCGCGGCAATGGGCGCCGGCACGGGCAGCCCCGCGCGGTGCAGGTGATACGTGAGCTGCCACTCGGCAAATGGCCGTGTGTGTTCCTCGCCCTGCCAAAAATACCGATCGCGCGACAGCCGGCTCACGAGGCCGCCACGGCGGAAATGGCGCAGCACCCAGGCGCGGTTCTGCACCGCCAGGAACCAGGCCGTGCCGCGACCATGCGCTTCCCCCACGATCTGGCCACGCCGCGCGAGCAGCACGGGATCAAAGGCTTCCGGGGACAAATTGCCGGCGCGGGAGGCGTCATATAGCATGGCGCCGCCGGCCACCACCTTGCGCCGGACCTCGGATCCCAGCGGCCACTTTCCAGTCACACGCGCTCCATGCCGAGTCTGATCTCGACACCGCAGAACATCTGCATACTGAGACTCTCGGCCATTGGTGATACCTGCCATGTCGTGCCCGTGCTGCGCACCCTGCAGCAGGCTTGGCCGCACGCCCGCTTCACCTGGGTGATCGGGTCGCTGGAGGCCAGGCTGATGGGCAATCTGTCCGGGGTGGAGTTTATCACCGTCGACAAGCGCGCCGGCCGCCAGGCCCTCGTCCGCGCGCTCAGCGCACGCCAGTTCGATGTGCTGCTGCACATGCAGCTGGCGCTGCGGGCCAGCCTCATCGCCCGCCAGATTCGAGCCACCGTCAAACTCGGTTTTGACCGGCCGCGCGCCCGGGAACTGCAGTGGATGTTCACCAACCGGCGCATCGCCGCGCACAGTCGCGAACACGTCATGGACAGTTTCTTTGGCTTTGCTGCCGCCCTGGGCGTGCACGAGCGCGTGCTGCGCTGGGACCTGCCGATTCCGGAAGACGCGGCCGAGACCGCCACGAAGCTGATCCCGGAGGGCATCCGCACCCTCATCATCAGCCCCTGTTCCAGCCACGCCCTGCGCAATTGGAGCGCGGAACGCTACGCCGCGCTGGCTGATTATGCGAGCCAGGTGCACGGCCTGCAGGTGCTGCTCTGCGGCGGTCCCAGCAGCCTCGAGCGGGAGATGGGAGCGGCCATCCTGCGCCACGCCCGCGGGCCCATCAGCAACCGCATCGGCGCGGACACTCTGCCGCAGTTGCTGGCGCTGCTGTCGCGGGCGAGCGTCCTGCTGAGTCCGGATTCCGGGCCGGTGCACATGGCCACCACGGTGGGCACTCCCGTCATCGGTCTGTACGCCGCCACCAATCCGGCCCGAACCGGCCCATATTTCTCCCGCAACTGGTGCGTGGATGCCTATGGCCAAGCGGCCCAGCGCTTTCTGGGGCGCAGCGCCGAGCAGCTTGCCTGGACCACGAAGATCGAGGTTCCGGGCGTCATGGATCTGATCGAAGTTTCGCAGGTCACCGCGAAACTCGATGCCTTGCTAGGATCGCGGTCATGACAGATCTGCACGTCCCCATCTCCCCCGGCGAGTTGCTCGACAAGATCACCATCCTCAGGATCAAAAGCCTGCGCATCCACGATGCAGCGAAGCTGGCCAATGTGCGGCTGGAGCTCGACCTGCTGCTGAAAACCTGGGCCAGCCTGGGCGCCGCCACGCGCCATGTGGCCGCTGACGAGCAGGCGCTGCAGGCCGTGAACGAGCAGCTGTGGGAGATCGAGGACCGGATCCGCGACAAGGAGGCGGCCCGCAGCTTCGATCAGGACTTCATCGAGCTGGCGCGAGCGGTGTATCGCCACAACGACGAGCGCGCCGCGATCAAGAAGCGCATCAACCTCGCGCTGGGATCGCGCATCGTCGAGGAGAAGTCCTACCAGCCTTACGCCTGAAGGCAAGCACCGCTCAACCCTTGAGCGTGTACTCCGCGCCACAGTAGGGACACTTGGCCCAACCCGTGGCTTCGATCGGCAGGTAGACCCGCGGGTGCGAATTCCACAGGTACATCTCGGGCATGGGACAGGCAAGCGGCAGATCCTCCGAGGAAACCTCGTACTGGTTCTGCGCGTTGGGCTGGATCAAAGCTTTGGTCGTGGCAGGCATGGCGTGGTGATTATACGCGAAGCGCCGCGACTTCAGTCCACCATGGCGGACTGCCAGATCGCGGTCACTGCGGCGCGCTCGGTTGCAAACTGTTCCGCCGGCACCACGTTCGCGCCCCCTTCCAGCGACTGGCGATGAGTACGCGCCCGGTAGCTGCGATACGCCGCGGTCAGGATGTCCACGGTGGCCTGCGGCACCAGGTCCGCGGATGCCACCGACTCCAGCTGGCGGATGGTGTCCGAGAAGGTGATCAAAGGGGGGTAGCGCAGCGCCCAGGCCAGCGCCCAGTACTGCGCCAGGAATTCGATATCGGCCACGCCGCCCGCATCCTGCTTGATATCGAACTGATCCGGACCACTGCGTGACAATTCGCGCCGCATGCGCTCGCGCATCCCCCGCACCTGCGCCCGCAGCCCCTCGCGTTTGACATGCTGGCGCAGCACCTCGATGCGCACGGCCTCGAAGCGCGCGCGCAGACCCAGGTCACCGGCCACAGCCCGCGCATGCAGCAACGCCTGGTGTTCCCAGGTCCACGCCTCCTCTTGCTGATATTCGGCGAATGCGGCAATGCTGGTCACCAGCAGGCCGCCCTTGCCACTGGGGCGCAGCCGCACGTCCACTTCATAGAGCCTGCCCGCCGCCGAGTGCATGGTCAGCAGATGCATGATGCGTTGGGCCAGCCGCAGGAAGAACACCTGGTTGTCAATGGCACCGGCACCATCCCGTGCACCCTCGGTCTCCTGGCGCTCACCTGCAGAATCGTGCAGGAAGACCAGATCCAGGTCGGAGCCGTAACCGAGTTCGCGGCCACCGAGCTTGCCGTAGCCCGCCACACAGACAGCGACGCGACGCCGCTGCGGCCCCTCGCCGCACATCGGCACACCCCAGCGGGCGCAGATCTGCTGCATCGACAGGTCCACTGCCCGCTCGATGATCAGCTCCGCGATATCCGTGAGCTGATCGCTGACCCGCATCAGCGGCAGGCGCCCGGAAAGATCCGCCACGGCGACGCGGAACACCGCGGCCTGCTGAAAGTGCCGTAAGGCCTCCACCTGCCGTTCCGGATCCTCCTCCTGCAGCGGGTCCACTTCCAGGTCCAGTTCCTGCGTGAGCTCCGCGCGACCGGGCAGAGCCTCGAACAGCCGTGCATCCAGCAGTTCATCCAGCAGCAGCGGGCTGGCCGCGATCTGGCGCACCAGGAAGTCCCCGTAACCGCAGATTTCAACCAGTCGCGCCCGCGCGTCCGCGCGCTCGTTCAACAAGGCGTAATACGCGGAGCGCGTGCCGATGGCTTCAATGATCTTCAGCACCCGCAGCAGGGTCGCGTCAGGCTCGGGTCTGCCGGCGATGAGCGTCAACATCTGGGGCAGCAGCGCCTGCAGCCGCCGGCGGCCCGGCGCATCCAACCGACGCACGAATCCGGCCTCACGCAGCCCTGACAGCTGCTGCGCGGCCGGCAACGGATCACCCGACCAGCCCAGCCGCAGCAGCGACGCGGCGAGCACGCCGTCATCGGCCGTCTCGTCAGCCGGCTCAAGGTCCACCGCGATGCCGCCCGCGGCATCCGGGGCCGCTGCGCCAAATACCACGGCATGAAAATGCCGACTGACCTGAGCGCGATGCGCATCCAGATCGGCCAGCAGGGTGTTCCAGTCAGGAAGCTGCATGGCCTGCGCGAGAGCGGCCTGCGCCGCAGCCGTCACCGGCAGGACATGCGTTTGCTCATCGGCACGTTCCTGCAGCCGATTTTCGATCCGGCGCAGGAACTCGTAGGCCGCCCGCAGTTCGGTCGCCGCGCCCGGGGGTAGCAGCCGGGCGCGATCGAGCAGTGGCAACACCTGCAGCAACGAGGGCGTACGCAGCCAGGGCTCGCGGCCGCCACGGATCAGCTGCAGCGATTGCGCCAGGAACTCGATCTCGCGGATCCCACCGGGACCGAGCTTGACGTTGCCCGCCATGTCGCGCCGTTTCATCTCGCGCTCGATCATCTGCTTCATTTCGCGCAGGCTTTCAAACACCCCATAGTCCAGGTACCGACGATAGACGAAGGGCCGCACGGCGCTGTCATAGATGCGGGCGTACTCGGTGCGACCGGTGATGGGCCGCGCCTTCACCCAGGCATAGCGCTCCCAGTCGCGACCCTGCCCCTGCAGGTAATCCTCGAAGGCGCTGAAACTGGCCACCAATGCGCCACTGTCACCAAAGGGACGCAGGCGCATATCCACCCGGAACAGGAAACCCTCAGGCGTGCGCGCCTCCAGCAGGCGGATCAGCAGCTGCCCCAGACGCGTGAAGAAATCCTCGTTGGCGAGCGTCCGTGCGCCGTCCGTGTCGCCGTGCTCGGGAAACAGCAACACCAGGTCGATGTCCGAGGAGAAATTCAGTTCCTGCCCACCGAGCTTGCCCATGCCCACGACAACGAGTTCCTGAGGGACGCCCGCTGCCGAGCGCGGTACGCCGTGGCGCTGCGTCAGGATGCGGCTGGCGTGCAGGTGTGCCTGGTGGATGGCGCTGTCCGCAAACGCGGACTGCTCGAGCAGGGTCTGGGTGATGGTGGCGAACCCGGCCAGGTCGCGCCAGGCGAGGCGTACCATCTCACGCGTGCGCCAGCGCCGCAGCGCCGCCATCAACCGGGCCTCGTCGGGAACCTCGCCGGCCGCCCAGGCTGGTGCGTGCGCCGCAAAAAAACCGGCCGCGTCCGCGGGCGCAGCCGCCTCCAGATCGCCGCTCTCGACCAGGGAGGCAAGCAGCGCGGGGTCGCGGTCACAAGCCTCGGCCACGAACCTGCTGGCGGCCCCCACCTGTGGCGCCGATTGCAGCACCCGCGGCGAGGCCGTCGCAGGCACGCGGATCAGCGTCATTGGGGGTCAGACTCAATCATTGGAATGATCATGCGGTGCGCACACCGGAAAAAAAACCCCGCCGAAGCGGGGTTTGAATATTGCGCGGAAATGGGGGGTCTTGTTCCGCGTCTTTCAGGATGGGTTGCGGCTTGCGCCACGACCCTTCCATTCGATCAGCATATGGCCCGTATGTTACGGACTTCAGACACTGAATCTCATTAAGACATTTACATGTCCATGCCGCCCATGCCGCCCATGCCGCCCTGCGGCATGCCGTGGCCGTGGTCGTCATCCTTCGGGGCCTCGGCGATCATCACTTCGGTGGTCAGCAGCAGGCCCGACACCGAGGCCGAGTTCTGCAGCGCCAGCCGGGTGACCTTGGTCGGATCCAGGATGCCGGCTTCGATCATGTCGCCGAACACACCGGTCGCAGCGTTGTAGCCAAAGCTGCCCTTGCCTTCCTTCACGCGGTTCAGGATCACGGCGGCATCTTCACCGGCGTTTTCCACGATCTGCCGCAGCGGCTCCTCGATCGCACGAGCCAGGATCTTGATCCCGATCGTCTGATCTTCGTTGGCGCCTTCCAGGTTCACGAGTGCCTTCTGGGCACGCACCAGGGCGACACCGCCGCCCGGCACCACGCCTTCTTCGACGGCCGCACGGGTCGCGTGCAGCGCATCTTCAACGCGTGCCTTCTTTTCCTTCATCTCGATTTCGGTGGAGGCACCGACCTTGATGACGGCGACACCGCCGGAGAGCTTGGCGACGCGCTCCTGCAGCTTTTCCTTGTCGTAATCGGAGGTCGCTTCCTCGATCTGCTGTCGGATCGATTCCACACGGCCCTTGATTTCAGCAGCCTTGCCGTGGCCGTCGATGATGGTGGTGTTTTCCTTCTCAACGACCAGGCGCTTGGCTTCGCCGAGATCGTTCAGGGTGGTCTTCTCGAGCGACAGACCCACTTCATCGGAAATCACGGTGCCACCGGTGAGGACCGCGATGTCCTGCAGCATGGCCTTGCGGCGGTCACCAAAGCCCGGCGCCTTCACGGCCACGACCTTGAGGATGCCACGGATGTTGTTGACGACCAGGGTCGCCAGGGCCTCACCCTCGACGTCTTCGGCAACCACCAGCAGCGGACGGCCGGCTTTCGCCACGCCTTCCAGCAAGGGCAGCATCTCGCGGATATTCGAGATCTTCTTGTCGACCAGCAGAATGTAGGGCTTTTCGAGCTCGGCAGTCTGGTTGGCCTGGGTATTGATGAAGTAAGGCGAGAGGTAGCCGCGATCGAACTGCATGCCCTCGACCACGTCCAGCTCGTTGTCGAGGCCCGAGCCTTCTTCAACGGTGATGACGCCTTCCTTGCCGACCTTTTCCATCGCATCCGCGATGGTCTTGCCGATCGACTCATCGGAGTTCGCCGAGATCGTGCCCACCTGGGCAATCGCCTTCGGATCCTTGCAGGGCTTGGAGAGCTTGCGCAGCTCCTCGACGGCCACAATGACGGCCTTGTCGATGCCACGCTTGATGTCCATCGGGTTGCGACCCGAGGAAACCGCCTTCAAACCTTCGCGAAGGATGGCCTGGGCCAGCACGGTCGCGGTGGTGGTGCCGTCGCCGGCTTCATCGGAAGTGTTGGATGCGACTTCCTTCACCATCTGTGCGCCCATGTTCTCGAACTTGTCCTTCAGTTCGATTTCCTTGGCTACCGAAACACCGTCCTTGGTGATGGTGGGTGCGCCAAAGCTCTTCTCGAGCACTGCGTTGCGGCCCTTGGGGCCGAGGGTCGCCTTGACGGCGTTGGCAAGGATGTTGACACCCCTGAACATGCGTTGACGTGAGTCATCGCTGAAGCGAACTTCTTTAGCTGCCATGATCTTTTATCCTCGTTGGGAGGTGAGCCGGGGTAGACGCGTGCGTCTTACTTGGCTTCGAAAATGGCCATGACGTCTTCTTCACGCATGACCACGAGTTCATCGCCGTCGATCTTGACCTCTGTTCCGCTGTATTTGCCGAACAGGATCTTGTCGCCGACCTTTACATCAAGCGGACGGACGGTACCGTCTTCAAGAATCTTGCCTTTGCCGACCGCCATTATCTTTCCCTGAACCGGCTTTTCGGCCGCAGAATCGGGGATTACGATGCCGCCGGGAGAAGTACGATCTTCTTCCAGACGTTTCACGATGACGCGGTCATGAAGAGGACGGATCTTCATGGATATCGCTCCTTCAGAAGCTATTTGACTTAAAATGAATTTGGATTGAGCAGGGTCAGTGTTAGCACTCGACCCTGACGGCTGCTAATGATAGGGCCGAATGGCCAGAATTCAAGTCGGCAGCAAGGTTTTTTGGCCGCCAAGGCCGCCCGAGGGTATCCTTAATGGGCTTGCCAGCCTGCGCAGACCATCCTGCCCTTCTGGTGCTGTGCACCTGCCCCGATGAGTCGGTGGCCCTTGATATTGCACGGGTACTGGTCAAGGAAGACCTGGCTGCCTGTGTCAACCGCGTGCCGGGCGTCACGTCCCTTTACCAATGGCAGGGAAGGATTTGCGAGGACCGTGAACAGTTGCTGCTGATCAAGACCACCCCAGCCCGCTACCCGGCCATGGAAATGCGTCTTAAGTCACTACATCCTTATGAAATTCCAGAGATTATTGCCATTCCCATTGTCACAGGTTCCAGCCAGTACCTGGCCTGGCTGAGCGCCGCCACCCACACCGCTACCACAGCATCCATCCCCGTGAACGAGCAACCGATATGACCTCTCCAGCCCTGACCTCGCGCCGGCGCCTGGCCATTGCAGCGTTGCTCGTGCTGCCCGCGGCGCTCCTGTTGAGTCGTGTGAGTCAGGCGCAGAACTCGGCGGCCGCCGCGGTGACCCACTCCGCGGCGACTCCTTCGACCCTGACCCCCGGCGCCGTCAGCGCGGTGCTCGATGCAGCGCACAACCCAATCGACCAGCCCAAATTCCTGAGCCCGGATCAGGCCTTCCAGGCCTCGGCAACGGCCGCCGGCCCGGACAGCGTGCGCATCGACTGGCAGATCGCCGACGGTTACTACCTGTACCGCAGCCGCATCAAGGTCAAGACCGCGAGTCCCGTGCAGCTGGGCGCCCTGGCGCTGCCCGAGGGCAAGAGCCAGACCGATGAATATTTTGGCACCCAGCAGATCTACGAGCACGCGCTCAGTGCCACGCTGCCGGTGGCCCGACCCGGCGGTGCCGGCTCCCTGAAGCTCGCAGTCGCCGTCACCTATCAGGGCTGCGCCCATGCGGGCCTGTGCTACCCGCCCATTACCAAGACTCTGGCGGTCACGCTGCCACCTGCGGGTACAGCGGGCGGCGGCACGGCCGCGGCCGCACCCGATGTCGCCGCCGTGGGACCGGCGGTCGGGACGGGGGCGAGTACGGGCACCTTCGTCTCCGAACAGGACCGCCTCGCGGCACTGATCCGCGATGGCAACCTGCTGCTGGTGTTGGGCACCTTCTTCGGCCTGGGGCTGCTGCTCGCCTTCACGCCCTGCGTACTGCCCATGGTGCCGATCCTGTCCGGAATCATCGCGGGCCATGGCACCAACGTCACCACGCTGCGCGCCTTCATGCTCTCCCTCACCTATGTACTGGGGATGGCCTGTACCTATACGCTGGCCGGCATCGCCGTGGCCGCCGCGGGCAGTCATGTCCAGGCGCTGTTTCAGCAGACCTGGATCATCGTGCTCTTTGCCGGCCTGTTCGTCGTGCTGGCGCTGTCGATGATGGGACTGTTCACCTTGCAGATGCCCGCGGCGATCCAGACGCGCCTGAGCGCGGCGAGCAACCGCCAGACCGCGGGCAGCCTTGGCGGCGTCGCGATCATGGGCGCGCTGTCCGCGCTCATTGTCACCACCTGCGTGGCACCGCCGCTGGTCGCCACGCTCGCGGTGATCGGACAGAGCGGCAACATGGCGCGCGGCGCGGCCGCGCTGTTTGCCATGAGTCTCGGCATGGGTGCGCCGCTGCTGGTGGTGGGCGCTTCTGCCGGCAAACTGCTGCCCAAGGCCGGCCCCTGGATGGACACGGTCAAACAGCTCTTCGGTGTCATGATGCTGGCCGTCGCCGCCTGGATGCTGACGCGCGTGACACCGCCGGGCGCCGTGCTGCTGCTGTGGGCGGTACCCGCCGCGGTGGCCGCCTGGCTGCTGTGGCGCGGTGCGCGCGGCATTCGACACCTGCCCATCCTGGTACGCGCCGCGGCGGTGGCAGCCGGTGCCTATGCGCTCACGCTGCTCGTCGGCGCGGGGATTGGCGGCACCGATCCGCTGGCCCCCATCCCCGCATGGGCCGGCCATCACGAGGAGCTCAGTTTCCACACCATCAAGACCGTGGGGGACCTGGATCGCGCCGTGGCGCAGGCGCAGGCCGGTGGCCACCCGGTGATGCTCGATTTCTATGCCGACTGGTGTGTATCGTGCAAGGAAATGGAGAAATACACCTTCACGGACCCCAAGGTTCAGGCATCACTGAAGGACGTGGTGCTGCTGCGCGCGAATGTCACGGCCAATGACGCAGATGATCAAGCCTTGCTCAAGCGCTTCGGGATCTACGGACCTCCCACCATTGCCTTCTATGGCACCAACGGCCAGGAACGCGCTCCCTACCGCGTGGTGGGCTTCATGAAGGCGCCTGAGTTCGCGGCGCTGAGCCGCCGGGCCGTGGACGCGACGACCAGCGGCGCCAAGACCACCCCGCACAGCGCCACGGTGGCCGCCTCGTGACCCCGGTCGCGCGCGGAGTGCTCGCGTTCGTGCTGGTGGCCGGGGCCGGACCTGCAGGCTTCCTGATCTACCACGCGGTATTCGACAGTCATCCGCTGCATCACGGGCAGACCACTGCCCCGCAAGGCGATCCGGAGCCGGGCTCCGCACCCGCCTCGGCACCCGGAACCGCTCCAGCACTGCCGCAAACGACGGTACCCGGTGAAGCTGACCCGGCGATTCCGCCGACCCAGACCACCAGCACTCATGGGCCAGTCCCGCTGACCCTGCCCGCAGCAGTGGTGTTGCCGGACAGCAACGGCAAACTGCACCATCTGAGCGAGTACCGGGGCCATCCCCTGGTGCTGAACTTCTGGGCGACCTGGTGCGAGCCTTGCCGACGTGAGATCCCCCTGCTCGAGAGCCTGCACCAGGAACGCCGGGACAGTGTCCAGATCATCGGTGTCGCGGTCGACTTCCAGGCGGACGTGCTCAAGTACGCCCAGGCGCATGGCGTCACCTACCCGCTGCTCATGGGTGAGCAGAACGGCCTGGCGGCCGTGAATGCCCTGGGCATGGACACGGCGTTTCCATTTACCGTTTTCGCGGATTCCCTGGGCAGGATCGTTGCGGTGAAACGCGGCGAACTGCATGCGGACGAAGCCGGCCTGATCCTCGGGGAAGTCACGGCGATCGATGCCGGAAAAATCGGCCTCGACCAGGCCCGAAGCGCCATCTCCTCCGGGCTGCGCAGCCTCGCCATCGCACGTGCGCAACAGTCTGCCACCGCCCCGGCAACGGCAGGCGCAAAGTCGTGATCTCACGCAAAATTACCCGCAAAGGTACCCAAACGCCTGCAAACTAGGGTAAATTCGCCGCGCTTTGCTTGAGTGGACGAAGGTCCGATAGCCCCTATGGCGCGAATACTCCTGGTCAATGGACCGAACCTCAACCTCCTCGGCACTCGGGAGCCCGAGATCTATGGTGCCGACACCCTCGGCGACATCGAATCGCGCGCCGTGGCGGTCGCACGGGAATGCGGCCACGAGCTGACCGCCTTCCAGAGCAACGCAGAGCATGACCTGATCGGGCGGATCCATCAGGCGGGCCGCGAGTCCACGGATTTCCTGATCCTCAACCCCGGTGCCTTCACGCACACCAGTGTTGCACTGCGTGACGCGATTGCCGCGGTGCGACTGCCTTTTCTGGAGGTCCATTTGAGCAACGTCCATGCCCGCGAGGCATTCCGCCAGCAATCCTATTTTTCGGACATCGCGGTCGGATCCATCGTCGGGCTCGGGGCGTTCGGCTACGAACTCGCGGTGCGCGCCGTCGCCAGGTTGCTGCAGCGCAAGCTCGCAAGCCAGCCGTAAGACGCGGGCCACCGGAACATACAAAAACTCTTCAGGGGAGCACTCTCGGCATGGATATTCGTAAGGTCAAAAAGCTGATCGAGCTTCTGGAGGAATCCGGAATCGCGGAAATCGAGATCAAGGAAGGCGAAGAAGCGGTCCGCATCAGCCGTATGCCTACCGGCGGGTACGCGAACTTCGCTCCCCCGCCGTTCATGATGGCTCCGCAGCAACTGGCGCACACCCCCGCGCCTGCCCCCGCGCCGGTCGAGGCGCCCGCCGCCAAGCCGCGCGCCAATGAACACGTCGTCACCGCACCCATGGTGGGCACGTTCTATGCGGCACCGACCCCGGGCGCCAAGTCCTTCGTGGACATCGGCGACGAGGTGAAAGTCGGCCAGGTGCTGTGCATCATCGAGGCGATGAAAATGATGAACCAGATCGAAGCTGACAAGGGTGGCAGGGTCACTTCAATCATGGCGCAGAACGGCGATCCGGTGGAGTTCGGCCAGCCCCTGTTCGTGATCGAATAATCCCCATGCTCGAAAAAATTGTTATCGCCAACCGCGGCGAAATCGCGCTGCGCATCCTGCGCGCCTGCAAGGAAGTAGGCATCAAGACCGTCGCCGTGCACTCCACGGCGGACTACAGCCTCAAGCATGTACTGCTGGCCGATGAGAGCGTGTGCATCGGGCCGCCGCCCTCGCAGCTGAGCTATCTGAACATGCCCGCGATCATCAGCGCGGCGGAGGTGACCGACTCCGGTGGCATCCACCCCGGATACGGCTTCCTGTCCGAGAACGCTGACTTTGCCGAACGCGTCGAGAACAGCGGCTTCATCTTCGTCGGCCCGAAGGCCGAGACCATCCGCCTGATGGGCGACAAGGTCTCCGCCATTCGCATCATGAAGGGTCACGGCGTGCCTTGCGTGCCCGGGTCGGACGCTCCCCTGGGACCGGAGCCGGAGGAGAATCTGCGCATCGCCCGCGACATCGGCTACCCGGTGATCATCAAAGCCTCCGGTGGCGGTGGCGGGCGGGGCATGCGCGTGGTGCACACGGAAGCCTCACTCCTCAATGCCATCAACATCACCAAGGCCGAGGCCTTCGCGGCCTTCAGCAATGACCAGGTCTACATGGAGAAATTCCTGGAGCGGCCGCGGCATATTGAATTCCAGGTGCTGGCCGACGGTCAGGGCAATGTCATTCATCTGGGCGAGCGCGACTGCTCCATGCAGCGCCGCCACCAGAAGGTCATCGAGGAGGCCCCCGCCCCCGGGATCACCGCCCGGCAGCGCAAGATCATGGGCGAGCGGTGCATCGATGCCGTGCGCGCAGTCGGTTATCGCAGCGCCGGCACCCTGGAGTTCCTGTACCAGGATGGCGAGTTCTACTTCATCGAAATGAACACGCGCATCCAGGTGGAGCATCCCGTGACCGAGCTGATCACGGGCATCGACCTGGTGAAGGCGCAGCTGCTGATCGCCGCTGGCGAGAAGCTGCCCTATACCCAAGGCGACGTGCAGATCCGTGGCCACGCCATCGAGTGCCGCATCAATGCCGAGGATCCCAAGACCTTCATGCCGTCCCCGGGCCCGATTCGTCTGTGGCACCCGCCAGGGGGCCCGGGCGTGCGCATCGACAGCCATGTGTACTCCGGCTACAACGTGCCGCCCAACTATGACTCGCTGATCGGCAAGGTCATCACGCATGCCGAAACGCGCGAGGGGGCCATCGCGCGCATGAAGAACGCCCTGGGCGAAATGGTCATCGAGGGCATCAAGACCAACATCGCCCTGCACCAGGAGATCTTCAGTCACCAGGCCTTCGGGGCCGGTGGCCAGGACATCCATTACCTGGAGCGGCGCCTCGGGGTGCGCTGAGCGGGCCCCACTGGCGGCGCTCATGCCGTTTCTGGAATTGACCCTGGAGCTGCACGGAGTGCTCCCGGAGGTCGCCGAAGAGGCCGTGTTCAGCTTAGGCGCACTGTCCGTGACACTCACGGACGGTCGCGACGACGCGGTCCTGGAGCCAAAGCCTGGCGAAGTGCGGCTGTGGCCCGCGACCCGGCTGCAGGCCCTGTTCCAGGAGGGCACCGACGCCAAGACCGTATCCGCCTCACTGGCACGACAGCTGGGCCTGGATCCGTCACGCATCCAGCCCTCGATCGTCGCCGACCGTCAATGGGAACGCGAGTGGCTGCGGGACTTTCACGCCATGCGCTTCGGCGCCCGACTGTGGGTGTGTCCGCGCCACGAAGTGATCGATGATCCAGCCGCCATCGTGGTGCTGCTGGATCCGGGGCTCGCTTTTGGTACCGGTACTCACGCTACCACGGCCATGTGCCTGTCGTGGCTGGACGCCAACGCCCCCGTGGGCGCCCGGGTCATCGACTTCGGATGCGGTTCGGGCATTCTCGCCATCGCGGCCCTGAAGCTCGGCGCGCGCCGCGCCTGGTGCCATGACATCGATCCGCAGGCGCTACTGGCCACGGGCGAGAATGCGCAGGCCAATGGTGTGGCTGCCGCCACAGTGCTGTGCGACGCGGTGGCAGGGCTACCGGGCGCGGTGGACGTACTGCTCGCGAATATCCTGTCGGGCCCGCTGTGCGATCTTGCACAACAGTTTGCCACCCTGGTGCGGCCCGGGGGCCATGTCATTCTCTCCGGCCTCATGCAGCATCAGGCGGCGGAGGTGACAGCGGCGTACGACGCATGGTTTGATACCACTCCCATTGCGGTGCGCGATGGTTGGGTCGCACTGAATGCCGTGCGCCGCGCGTAGCGCCAGGCGTTACGGAGCGATTAAGGCGCCTAGGCATGTTCACCGTCTGCTCCAAGTGCAATCTGCGGCTCACTGTCACCGCAACCGACCTGCGGGCCGCGCAAGGCTATGTGCGCTGCGGGCGCTGCCACAACGTGTTCAATGCGCTCGCGGCACTGGCGGATGATCCGGCCCACCAGCCTGAGCAGCCGTCTGCCGCAGACACGCAACGCCGGCCGGTGCTGACGACACCGGCATCACCGCCATCCGACCCGGCGCCGGACTCCTCTGAGACGCAGATGTCGGCGCCAGATCCCGATGCGACGGACACCTCGCTGGAATTCAATCCGGCCTCGACCAATATCAATGAAGTGTTCATCGAGGCCGCCCCCGGGGAGGGCACTGGCACGTACGAATCCATCATCCTGGAGGGCGAGGAGTCCCCGCTTGGCCAGGACGAACCGGATCCGGTCATTGCGCCCCAGGCGTTGTCGGCGCCCGGCGGCGCCGCTGCCGCTCACCCGGATGTCAGCGTGGACCTGCAGCGCATGCGCGACGCTCTGGCCGAGCCGGTCATGGCAGACACGACCAGCTTCCCGGCGACCGACCGTGAGTACAACATTGATGACGCCACGGCCCCAGCTGCAACCCATACGGAGCAAGCTCCGCTCGCTGCCACCGCGGACGCACCGGCGCCGGGCACCCCCCCCGATGCCAGTGGCACGGGGGGGGCACTGGATACGGGCGAGTCTGACAGCGGCTGGTCGGTCGCGCTGCCACCCAGCGCCGTGGAACCAGCTTTCAACGACGCTACGGTCGCGGCACGCGCGGATGAGGTATCAGAGGCAGATCCGCTCAGCCTTGGGAGTCCAGCCTCACGCCTCCCCCGCTGGGTAGCGCCAGGCAGCCTGTGGGTACTGGCGCTGTGCCTGATCGGTCAGGTGGTGCATCACTATCGCGGCGAACTCGCGCAGACCGCGCTGTTGCATCAGCCATTGACCGCGCTCTACCAGGCGTTGGGGCAGCCGCTTGTGGCGCCGTGGAACATTGCGGACTATGAAATCCGGCAGCTGGGTGCGACCACGGACGGCGCCGCGGCCGGCGACCTGGTGGTGCGGGCCAGTATCAGCAATCACGCGAGCCGCGATCAGCCCCTGCCACTGCTGCGGGTCGTGATGCAGGATCGCTTTGGTAACCGCGTGGCGGGCCGCGACCTGCTCCCCGCCGAGTACCTGGGACCTGGTGCCCCGCAGGTGAGTCTCATGGCGCCGGGGCAGCGGGTGGATGTGCAGGTCGCCTTCCGGGATCCCGGCCAGGCCGCCACCGGCTTCGAGATCGATGCCTGCATGGCGCGCCGTGACCGGACCGTGGTCTGCGCCAATGACCCGGCCAACCACTGATGCGCATCGGCTGCTGGCAACTACCGGCGCGCGCGGTGCTCGCGCCCATGGCGGGCGTCACGGATCGGCCCTTCCGCATCCTGACCCGCAAACTCGGCGCGGGATTGGCCGCATCGGAAATGCTGACCAGCGATGTCAGCCTGTGGCACACGCCTAAGTCAAGACACCGGCTGGATCACACCGGCGAACCGGAGCCGCGGGTGGTGCAGCTCGCGGGAGCCGATCCCGCCGTCATCGCTCAGGCCGCGCGGCTCAATGTTGACATGGGCGCCCAGATCATCGACATCAACATGGGCTGTCCCGCAAAGAAAGTCTGTGGCCGCGCCGCAGGCTCCGCGCTGCTGTGCGATGAGCCGCTGGTGGCCGCCATCCTGGACGCGGTCGTGCGGGCGGTCAACGTGCCCGTGACGCTCAAGATTCGCACCGGCTGGGACCGCCAGACCATCAATGGCGTGCGAATTGCACAACTGGCGGAAAGCCACGGCATTCAGTCGCTTGCGGTGCACGGGCGCACGCGCGCGGACCACTATGCCGGGGATGCCGAGTACGAGACGATCCGCAATATCAAATCCGCAGTGCGGATTCCAGTGTTCGCCAATGGCGATATTGATTCACCGCAGAAGGCGCAAACGGTACTTGCGCACACCGGCGCTGACGGAGTAATGATCGGTCGTGCCAGCCACGGTGCACCGTGGATTTTTCGCGATGTCAACGCCCTGCTCGCCGGGGAGAAGCTTCCCGATCCACTGGCGCCGTACCAGCTGCGTGATATTATTCTTGAGCATCTGGATTCCCTGTACGAGTTCTATGGCGAGACGTCAGGAGTCCGGATCGCACGCAAACATATAAGCTGGTACTGCAACCGACTCTCCGTCCCGGAGAGTGTCCGTAGTGCGATGCTGGCTGCAGGGGACACGGTCGAACAGTTCGGGCTGGCTGAGAATCACTTTGACGGGTGGGCCGAGGCGAATCGGGCCGCCTGAGCTTCGGTGGCGATGGCGCGCCGCAGTGTTGAAGTGGAACGCGGTCGGGGAGCGCACATGGTAATCAGGAAGAATGGTCGGACCCGCAGGGAAACCGCGGCAAAGTCCAACGGCAAGGATCTGCCCCTGCGCACCCACACGGAACGGGCCCTCGTTGACTACTTCGCCAGCCTCAATGGCCATCGGCCGGCGGATCTTTATGACCTGGTGCTGCGTGAAGTCGAAGAGCCGCTGCTCAAGGCCGTGCTCGACTACACCGAGGGCAACCAGGTGCGGGCCGCCGACATTCTCGGCATCAATCGCGGCACCCTGCGCAAGAAACTGCGATTACACGGCATCGCGGGCTGAAAATGTCTGCGCCATGGCGCGGGAGAGCTGATGTCCAGGCTGCAACCGGTGCGACGGGCACTGATCTCAGTGTCCGAGAAGGCTGGCGTCACCGAGCTGGCGCGCGCCATCGCCGCGCGCGGTATCGAAATCTTGTCCACCGGGGGCACCGCACGACTGCTGCGTGATGCCGGTGTGCCGGTGCGCGATGTCGCCGATTACACCGGCTTCCCGGAGATGATGGACGGGCGCCTGAAGACCTTGCACCCGAAGATCCACGGTGGGCTGCTGGGTCGGCGCGGCATTGACGATGCGGCCATGGCCGAGCACCAGATCGCACCCATCGATCTGCTGGTCGTGAATCTCTATCCCTTTGCCAGTGCGGTCGCCAGCCCCCAGTGCAGCTATCAGCATGGCATCGAGAACATAGACATCGGTGGTCCTGCGATGCTGCGGGGCGCGGCCAAGAACCACGAATTCGTCACGGTCGTGGTGGATCCGGCGGACTATGCGCGCGTGCTCAGCGAACTGACCACCCACGACGGTTGCACCACCTTCCAGCTGCGCGCGTCGCTCGCGGCCAGCGCCTACGCGCATACGGCAATGTACGACACCATGGTGGCGCAGTGGCTCATGCAGCGGCAGCAGGTGAAGCCTGCGACCTTCCCCCCGACACTGCCATTGGTATTCGCGAAAGTCCAGGATCTGCGCTACGGCGAGAACCCGCATCAGCATGCCGCGTTCTATCGCGCAGCCGCAGGCCCGCCGACCGGTATCGCCGGTGCACGCACCCTCCAGGGCAAGGAGTTGTCCTTCAACAATATCGTCGATGCGGATACCGCCATTGAATGTGTACGGCAATTCGCGCAGCCGGCCTGCGTGATTGTCAAACACGCCAATCCCTGCGGCGTCGCGCAGGCCGCCGGTTTACTCGGCGCCTACGAGGCGGCGTACCGGACGGATCCGGTTTCCGCTTTTGGCGGCATCATTGCCTTCAACCGGGAGCTGGACGCACTCACCGCACGGAGCATCCTCGGGCGGCAGTTTGCCGAAGTGATCGTGGCACCGGGTGTGGCGGCGGATGCCCGCGCGGTACTGGCACACAAGTCTGACGTCCGCGTGCTGGAGCTCGCACCGGCGCCTGCGCAGGAGGAGGCTGCCGGGGTCGGTGTCAGTGCCGAAGTCGAACTGCGCAGCATCGCCGGCGGCCTGCTGGTTCAGACGCGCGACTTGGCGCATATCTCGACCGCAGGTCTGAAGACGGTCACGCGCCGCGCCCCCACGGCGCAGGAGCTGCTGGACCTCGACTTCGCCTGGCGCGTGTGCAAGGTTGTCAAATCCAACGCCATTGTGTTTGCACGGGGCGGTGCCACGCTCGGAGTGGGCGCCGGTCAGATGAGCCGCGTCTATTCCACCAGGGTCGCGGCATTGAAGGCCGCCGACGCGAGGCTGGACCTGGATGGCGCGGTGATGGCATCCGATGCGTTCTTCCCGTTTCGGGATGGACTGGACGCGGCAGCAACGCTGGGCATCCGTGCGGTCATTCAGCCCGGGGGCTCACGGCGCGATGATGAGGTGATCGCTGCCGCGGATGAACGCGACATTGCCATGGTGTTCACCGGCATGCGCCATTTCCGGCATTAGGCATTAGATGAAGGTTCTGATCATTGGTGGCGGGGGCCGCGAACATGCGCTGGCCTGGAAATGCGCCGCCGAGCCCGGTGTCAGCGAGGTTCTGGTGGCGCCGGGCAACGCCGGTACGGGCGCCGAACTGCGGGTGCGCAACGTCGCAATCGCGGCTGAGGATGTCGAGGCCCTGGTGAACCTCGCCCTGGAGGAAAAGGTCGATCTGACCATCGTGGGGCCGGAGGGTCCACTGGTCGCCGGTGTAGTGGATGCCTTTACCGCCAGGGAGCTGAAGTGCTTCGGGCCCACGCGCCTGGGCGCGCGCCTGGAGGGTTCCAAGGCATTCTGCAAGCAGTTCCTGCAGCGCCACCACATCCCGACCGCCGGCTACCGCACCTTTACCCAGGCGACTTTCGATGAGTCCTATGTGCGCGCGCGTTCCTTGCCCGTTGTAGTCAAGGCCAGCGGCCTGGCCGCCGGCAAGGGCGTCGTGATCGCCCACAGCCATCAGGAGGCGATTCAGGCCGCGCACGGCATGTTCGAGGGGCGCTTTGGCGCCGCGGGCACCGAGGTGGTCATCGAGGACTTCCTGCAGGGCGAGGAGGTCAGTTTCATCGTGATGGCCGATGGCGTTCATGTGCTGCCACTGGCGACATCACAGGATCACAAACGACTGCTGGATGCGGATGCCGGACCCAATACGGGCGGCATGGGGGCCTATTCACCCGCCCCGATCGTCACCCCGCAGCTGCACGCGCGCATCATGCGTGAGGTCATCCATCCCACCATCCGCGGTCTGGCGGCCGACGGCACGCCCTACACCGGATTTCTGTATGCCGGACTGATGATCGCGGCCGACGGCACGCCCAATGTGCTGGAGTACAACTGCCGCTTCGGTGATCCGGAAACCCAGCCAGTGCTGTCGCGACTGCGCTCGGATCTGACTCAGCTGTGTACCACCGCCCTTGCCGGCCGCCTGGATCAGATGCGCTGTGAATGGGATTCGCGCGCGGCCCTGGGCGTGGTGCTGGCCGCACAAGGCTACCCGGATACGGTGCGCACCGGGGATGTGATCAGCGGGCTGGATGTCGCCGCCACGCTGCCCGGCAAGGTGTTTCACGCCGCGACGCGCGCCAGCACCGGGACGGGGTCCGCACCTGCGGTGACCACCGCGGGCGGGCGCGTGCTGTGCGCCGTGGGGTTAGGGGACAGTGTCAGCGCCGCCCAGCACCAGGCCTATGCCCTCGCGCGGGTGCTGCATTGGCAGGGAATGCAGTATCGCCGGGACATCGGCTACCGGGCCATTGCCCGCGAAAATTAGAAACTCGCGCGCACGAACAGTTCCGGTCCGTGCAGCCGGATGCCCACCAGTCCCGGACTGCTCTGGGTGATCGAATCCAGTTTCAGCTGCACCACCGAGTAGCCCGCGCCCAGCGCGAGATTGGGCACCGCACGAAACTGCACATCAGCGTGAAAATCCCCCAGCGACCCGGAGGTCCCGTTGATCGTCGCGCGCAGGTACTGGCCCTGCGCCGTCACTGAAAACCGGCGAGTGATGCGCCAGACAGCGTCCAGGGCTGGCGTCGGCAACGCTCCGGCGATGGAGGTTTCGTAACTGCCGAAGCGGGCCGGCACCTCACCGCGCACGTCCAGATCCATGAGGTGCACTCCTAAGCCTGCGGCGAGCTCAAAGCGGTCGTTCTGGATGAAGGCGTACGTCCAGGTGATGCCCATGACGCGCCATTGCAGGGCAGAGTTCACGGCCTCGCCGGAACTGAACACCTGATCCCCGAACACGATGGAGCGATCGAGGGTCTGACTGCCGGACTGATCCAGTTCCAGATAGTCAGCGGTGATGCGATTGCGATCGCGCAGTCTGAACATGAGTTCGACCATGCCATCGTTCTCGGACGGGCGGAAGCCCAGGTCCTGCGTGCCTGACAGGTCGGTGCCCGCCAGCGGTATGCCGGGTGGGTCCAGGCGCAGATCGGTTTTGACCGAGGCGTGAAAGTAACTGGCCCGCAGCGCAAAGTAGTCGGTGATGGGACTGGGCGTCTGCGCATCATTGTCGAAAAAGTCATCCGCCGCATGCGCAGGTCGCCAGGCAAGCCCGCTGAACATCAGGGCCAGAGCCAGCAACGCTGGCATCCGGACCTCACCTGCGGCGCGCTCGGTCGATGCAGGCCGCGACGATTGGCTCATGATTTGCGACAACGGTTTGGCCGATTGAAGGTTCGCCGCATCATCCAACATGCTGATGTGGCGCGCCAGAGTCGCTGCGAGCAGACGGTGCCGGGCGGAGCCTGTACATAATGTCCAGGCTCCCGGGGCTCCTGCAGGATCAGCGCTTCATCGCCTCGAAGAAGTCGCTGTTGGACTTGGTGTCCTTCATCTTGTCCAGCAGAAACTCCACCGATGCCAGCTCATCCATCGGATGCAGGAGCTTGCGCAGGATCCAGATCTTGGCGAGCTCGCCATGATCGGTGATGAGTTCTTCCTTGCGGGTGCCGGAGCGGTTGATGTTCACCGCGGGGAAGACACGCTTCTCGGAGATCCGGCGATCCAGATGGATTTCGCTGTTGCCGGTGCCCTTGAATTCCTCGTAGATCACATCGTCCATCTTGGAACCGGTATCAATCAACGCGGTGGCCAGGATGGTCAGGCTCCCGCCCTCCTCGATGTTCCGGGCCGCGCCGAAAAATCGCTTCGGACGCTGCAGGGCGTTGGCGTCCACGCCTCCTGTGAGCACCTTGCCGGACGACGGCACCACCGTATTGTAGGCGCGCGCCAGACGGGTGATCGAATCCAGCAGGATGACCACATCCTTCTTGTGTTCGACCAGGCGCTTGGCCTTCTCGATGACCATTTCGGCCACCTGCACGTGTCGGGCAGCCGGCTCGTCGAAGGTGCTGGAGACCACCTCCCCCTTCACCGTGCGCTGCATTTCGGTGACCTCTTCCGGGCGCTCATCGATGAGCAGCACGATCAGGTACACCTCGGGCTGGTTGTTGGTGATGGCAGTTGCAATGTTCTGCAACAGCATCGTCTTGCCGGCCTTTGGCGGGGAGACGATCAGCCCGCGCTGACCTTTGCCGATCGGCGCCACCAGGTCGATCATGCGCGCCGTCAGATCCTCGGTCGAACCGTTACCACGTTCGAGCTTCAGGCGGCGGGTCGGATGCAGCGGTGTCAGATTCTCGAACAGCACCTTGTTGCGTGAGCTGTCGGGGGAATCAAAATTGATCTCACCCACCTTCAGCAGCGCGAAGTACCGCTCACCATCCTTCGGCGGACGGATGAGACCGGAGAGGGTGTCGCCGGTACGCAGGTTGAACCGGCGGATCTGGCTCGGACTGACATAGATGTCATCGGGACCTGCCAGGTACGAGCTGTCAGCCGAGCGCAGGAAGCCGAAGCCATCCTGCAGGATCTCCAGCACGCCATCACCGTAGATGTTCTCGCCGTTGCGGGCATGGGCCTTCAGGATCGAGAAGATGATGTCCTGCTTGCGCGAGCGGGCCATGTTCTCCAGGCCCATCGATTCGGCAAGTTTCACCAGATCGGTGATTGGCTTGGACTTCAGCTCCGTGAGGTTCATGGAGCTTCGCGACAGGGTCAGCTCGGCTGCGCTGATGACCTCGCCGTCCTCGCCGCCGTCGAACGCCTCGATGTCCTGCTGATCGTCCGGCCGCCCGTTGGCGCGGTTACCGTCGCGATTGCCGTCACGGTTGTTGCCACCGCCGCCATCACGATTGCCGTCGCGATTGCCATTGCCATGGCGCGGGCCCTTGTTAGGCCGATTGCGCCCCTGATTGCCCAGATAACCTCTCATACGCCGCCAGCAGACTGGCGGTCTGGGACACCCAGATTCGCTTCAAGGAAGGCGGACAGCTGTGATTTGGACACGGCGCCCACCTTTTGGGCCTCGACGGACCCGTTCTTGAATAAAATTAGGGTCGGAATTCCGCGGATGCCGAACGTGCGCGGCGTCTGCGGATTGGCATCGATATCGATCTTGGCGATTTTCAGGCGGTCCTGATACTCACCGGCGATCTCATCGAGAATCGGGGCAATCATCTTGCAGGGGCCACACCATTCGGCCCAGAAATCCAGCAACACGGGCTTGTCGGATTTGAGAACGTCCTGGCTAAACGTGGCATCAGTGGTGTGCACAATGTGCGAACTACTCACGCGGTTCATCCTCCATGGGAGAACTAAAAGTTTTCGGTTGAGGGAAGGAAAATCTAGGCTTGGGCCTGTGAAAAACAGGGCGGCTACGGCGAAAGCCGTGCCAGAAACACCCGTTAAACGGTTACACTGTGATCTATGATCTATAAGGAAATGGGGGTCAAGAAAAACTTGATGGCAGGTGGGGCTCCTTTTGGCAGCAAGCCAGGCTACTTTTTGCCCGGTCGCGTTGGAACCCCTGTCTTGAGTACCTTTTTAGCGCTTCCTAACGCCATTTTCAAGGCCCAACCTCGCAACCTCATGACTCTTAGCAAACAATGAGTGATCAGCCTCCCACTTCTACACGATTTGACACCTTGGGACTGGACCCCACGCTGCTGGCCGGGATTCATGATGCCGGATTCACCCATGGCACGCCCATCCAGTCCCAGACCCTGCCCGTGGCCCTTACGGGCCGGGATGTGGCTGGGCAGGCCCAGACGGGCACCGGCAAGACCGCCGCGTTCCTGGTCGCGCTCTATAACCTGCTGCTGACCCGGCCGGCGCCTGCCGGCAGAACCCCGACGTCCGTCCGCGCCCTGGTGGTCGCGCCAACGCGCGAACTGGCCGTGCAGATTCATCACGACGCCGAGATCCTGGGCAAGCACACCGGCCTGCGTACCGCAGTGGTCTACGGCGGCACCGACTACGAGAAGCAGCGCCGGCAGCTCGCCGATGGCATCGATGTGCTGATCGGCACGCCCGGCCGGCTCATCGACTACTTCAAGCAGCATGTGTTCGAGCTGCGCCACGCGCAGGTGCTGGTACTGGACGAAGCCGACCGCATGTTCGACCTGGGGTTCATCGCCGATATCCGCTTCCTGATGCGCCGGTTGCCCCCGCCGGAGCGACGTCTGTCGATGCTGTTCTCGGCCACGCTCTCGCACCGCGTGCTGGAACTGGCCTACGAGCACATGAACAATCCGGAGCTGGTGCGTATCGAACCGGACAAAATGACCGTCGATCGCGTACGGCAGGTCATGTACTACCCCTCGATGGAGGAAAAGCTGCCGCTGCTGATCTCACTGCTGCGCCAGGCCGAAGCCCGGCGGACCATGATCTTCGTCAACACCAAGCGCATGGCTGAGCGGCTGGAATCGGTGCTGAACGCCAATGGCTTCAATGCGCAGGCGATTTCCGGCGACGTGCCGCAGCCCAAGCGACTGCGTTTCCTGCGCGATTTTCACAACGGCGATCTGGCGGTGCTCATCGCCACCGATGTGGCCTCGCGCGGGCTGCATATTCCTGACGTGAGCCATGTGTTCAATTTCGACCTGCCCCAGGATGCCCCCGATTACGTGCATCGCATCGGGCGCACGGCCCGGGCGGGCGCCGAGGGCGATGCCATCAGCTTCGCGTGCGAGGAGTTCGCCGTGTCGCTGCCGGAGATCGAGGCCTACCTGGGCCACAAGGTGCCGTCTGCGCCGATCTCCCCGGAACTGATCGCCAGCGTGCAGCTGCTGCCCCCTGCGCCACGCGAGGGTGGACCGCCCAGCCATGGGCGTCGCGGTCCGGGCGGCCGGCCACCCGCCCGGCGCCGGCCCAACGGACCGGGTGGCCCCCGACGCCGCCCCGGCGGCGGCTAGACCAGGCCCGAGCCAGGGCCTGCCAGATCGGTGATCCGATCCACGGCGGGCCAGGGCCCATGCTCCCGGATCGTGCCTTGCGAGTCCGGATGCCGCAGCCCAATCACCCAGCGGACACCCGCCGCGCGTGCCGCCGCGAGCACCGCCGGACTGTCGTCCACGAACAGGGTGCGCGCCGGGTCGAAGGGCTCGCTGCGACGCACGCTGTCCCAGAACCTCCCATCCTCCTTGGGCCACGCAAACGTGTGTGAGCTGAACATCGCGTCCAGGTAGGCGGAGACACCGGTGCGCTCATCCTTGATCGCCAGGGAGACCGGATGGGCATTGGTGAGCAGCACCAGGCGCTTGCCGTTGCGGCGCAGGGTGGCCAGGAATTCCGGGACCCCTGCCAACCAGCGCACCTCGTGCATCGCGGCGCGCTTGAGCGCCGCCACATCCAGCTCAAGTTCGCGGCTCCAGAACGCCACGCAGTACCAGTCCAGGGTGCCTTCCCGCTCACGGAAGCGCGGGGCGAGCTGCTCGCGCGCCTGTTCCAGGGTGAGGCCCCGCGCATCCGCCCAGGCTCGGGGGATGGTGTGACGCCAGAAACGGGTGTCAAAAGCCAGATCCAGCAGTGTGCCGTCCAGATCCAGCAGTACCGTGTCGATGGCGGACCAGTCAGGCCTTGATGGTGAGGTGTCCGGCGGGGTCATGAGATTGCAGAGCATATCGCCAATGGCGTCCGACCGGCGCCTCCGCTAAGCTAGCGGGATCGAAAATTGCATCGCACACGGCCGCGAGCCGCACAATTCGATCGGCTTATGGCGGATAGCGAAGACAACGTCGACCGCGAACTGTTCCGCAACATCGAAAAACTGCGCGAACTGCGGATCGCACATCGCGATCTTGACGATGTCATCACCCGGCTGACCCTGGACATGCACGTCGATGAGCTGCAGTTGAAGCGGCTCAAGAAGCGCAAACTCATGCTCAAGGACCAGATCACGGTCCTCGAGAGCCAACTCATTCCCGATCTGAACGCCTGAGGCGCACGCACACCCCAATCCGATGCAGAGCGCCGACAGCGGAATCAGGGATTTCTTCGCACAGTTGGCCTCTGCGCAAGTGCTGACGGAAATCATTGCCATCGTCGTGGCCGCAGCCCTGGCGGTGATCGGCGGCCGCTATGCGCGCATCTGGATCCAGCGCGCGGGCCGCACGGACAGCAGCAGCTGGCTGGGTGCGAGCCTGGAAGGCATCGTGCTCGCGGCGCCGATGTTCATCGGCACCTCAGTGCTGTTCCTGCTGCATCTGGCGCTGAACGCGATGGGCGCCCAGGCCGAACTGCTCTACGTGGCCCTGGAACTCACCCTGGCCCTGGCCCTGGTACGGCTGGGCACCTACGGCATGCGCCTGATGCTGGGGCGGGAAACCTGGTTTGACGCCTGGGAAGGCCGGATAGCCGTCGCGATCTGGTTGATCATCGCACTGGAACTGCTGGGCTGGCTGGAGAAGATCCAGGCCACCCTGGAGCACGTGCATCTGATTCCCGGCCGCAACGTGTTCACGCTCTGGGAGCTGGTCAAGGGCGTGGTGGTCGTCACGTTGTTCGTGTTCGTGACCTCGGTGCTGGCGCGCACCGTGGAGCGGCGGGTGATGCGACTGGGCTCCATTGCGCTGTCGACGCGCATCGGAATCTCCAAGTTTACATATTTCGTACTGCTCGGCATGGGCATCCTGCTGGGCATCAACGCCGCCGGCGTGGATGTCACGACCCTCAACGTGCTCACCGGTGGCATCGGCATCGGCTTGGGATTCGGCCTGCAGACCATCGCCGGGAATTTCGTCAGTGGCTTTGTGCTGCTGATCGATAAGTCCATCAAGCCCGGCGATGTCATCAGCTTCACCGGGCACACCGGTACCAGCACCGAGAACTTCGGCTGGGTGCAGGAGCTGCGCGGCCGCTACGTCGTCGTGCGCGACCGGGACGGGGTGGAGACGCTGGTCCCCAACCAGAATCTGATCACCAATTCCGTCATCAACTGGAGCTACTCGGATCAGCGGGTGCGCCTGCGGTTACCGGTGATGATCAGCTATGACGATGATCCGGAGAAGGCTCTGGAGGCGCTGCTCGAGGCCGTCGGCGATCACCCCCGGATCCTGCGCGAACCCGCGCCGGTCTCGCGCCTGATGGCCTTCGAGGACTATGGCATGCGCGTGGAAGTGCGGTTCTGGATCGCGGATCCCATGAACGGCGTCAACAACGTGCGCTCGGATGTGAATCGTGCCATCTGGCGCGTGTTCCGCAGCCATGGCATCCGCATCCCGGTGGCGCAGCGCGAGTTGCGGATGCTGCCGCCGGTCCCGGGCCGTGACCCGTAGCGCCATCCAACTCCAACGCCCAGATCTGCCCATATGCCGTTGATCATCAGTGAACACCTGATCGTGCCCGACACGGATCTCACCTTCAGTGCCATCCGTTCACCCGGACCGGGTGGTCAGAACGTGAACAAGGTGGCCACGGCGGTGCAGTTGCGGTTCGACCTGGGGAACAGCCCGGCGCTGAATGCCGCAGTCAAGCAGCGCATTCGCGCGCGCGCCGGTCATCGGCTCAATGATGACGGCACGCTGCTGTTCGTGGCGCGCGCCCATCGCTCCCAGGAACGCAATCGTGCCGATGCCCTGGAACGGCTGCGGCAGCTGATCATCGAGTCGCTGGAGCCGCCGCGACCGCGCAAGGCCACGCGCCCGACCAGGGCCTCAAAGGAACGCCGCCTGGTCGGCAAAGCACTCCAGCAGCGCCGCAAGGTGCTGCGCGGCCGGGTACGCGGCGAGGACTGACACCTGGCGCCCGAGTCGCGCTACGGCGTGGCGGGTTCATCCCAGCCGGGATTCATGTGATACGGCACACCCAGCGTCAGCATCTGGATGCGATGGATGGTGCCGCCTTCGATCCTGAACACCAGCACCGCCTCGGTGCTCGCAGGCTGCGCCAGGGCGCGCAGTGACAGGGTGTGGCCATCGGCCAGACGCAGCTCGCGGGTCCCCGCCTGGTCCAGGTTCGCCCACACCACCACAGTGCCATTGTCAGGATCCACGGCCACGACGCGGCGATGGTGGATGCGCGAGATGGATGCAAAGTAGCCGCTTTGCATTTGCTGCCGACACCCAAGGGCTGCGAGATTGAAGCGCCCGTCCCCGATCTGCACCCGTGCATTGCCGCTGACGCGGGCGCCGTTCTCGTAGCGCACGCAGTCATCACTGACTGGCAGGCTCGCCTTGCCGTCGTAGTGCGCCAGAGCATTCATCCACGTCAGTGCAACGCCGGTCAGCTGTTCCCGGGTGGCACGCGCCGCGGTGGGGATCGGTGTCAGCCAGAGCGAATCGGCGGTGCCACGTGTATTGGTGGCATCGATGCCGGCATCGCTCCAGGTGGGACCTGAGCCTTTGCGGTAAATCAGGGTCTCCACCTCACTGATTCGACGGTCGTGCACCTTCAGGCGCATGGCCATCAGCACCAGGCTGTCGAATTCGCGCATGGTGCCGAAATAGGTGATTTGCTGCGTCAGCGGGTCGGCGTAGAACTGCTGGGCGGCGCCCACGCCGCTTGCCGTATTCCAGAAGCCGTCCCCGGGAAGCAGTTCCTGGCCGTTTTCCGTGAATCGGACGTGTTCGTCCAGGCTCAGCAGCTTCGGATCGTGTGCCACCACCGCTTTGAGGTAGCTGTCCGCCAGGGACTGCAAACAGGTGCGGTCACACAGCAGCTGCGGTTCCTGCACGGCGGCCTGCGCCCCCTCCGCAGGCGAGGAGGCGAGCCGCTCGCGCACCGTGCTGCGATCCCGCGAGTGGGCACTTGCAGCGCGGTCACGATCATCGGTCGTCTGGTCGGCGTGCGCACGACGCGCGAGGCCCATGGTGAGCACTGCGGCAGCCAGCGCGATCAGCGTCGTGCGTCCCTTCAGCATCCTCCCTCCGCGGCGCATCGTTACGCAAGAATGCCCTGCGACGGCCGTCCAGCACAACCCGCGTGGCGTGTGCTCAGGAATGCGTCACCTGCAGGATGCTGTGACGCAACTCCTCATTGAGCACCACCTGCGCATCTGCCGCCACATGCATCAGGACCTCGTCGAACTCGAGTTTGCCGGCACCCGTTGCGCGGATCACCCGGCGTTTGCGCAGCAGGTCGATGAAGTTCTCGAACAGCGCGCGGTCGAAGAATTCCGGAGAGTTGAACCCGTACAGCAGCGACATGCGCTGCGCCATCAGATAGCAGCGCTCCTCCAGCTGCGACTGGCTGATCTGCCCACTGCCCGCCTGCAGCAGCAGCGAGATGGCCAGGTAATACCGCTCGATGGTCTGGATCGTGGACTGCTGCAGCAGCGACAACTGCATGGCCTGCGGCGAAGTGGGCGCCGCCCGGCACCATTCGCCCACCATATTGCGCTCGATCAGGCCCTGCGCCTGCAGTGTCGCCAGCATGGCATCGAGCGCCGCCGGGACCGCCTCTTCGGGCCAGATCAGGAACAGTTCCGAGGCGATGTAGGGATAGATCCGACCTGTCAGGCGCACCAGGTCTGCATGGTCCAGGGCGGCATTGCCGGCAAAGGCGCAGGCGATCAGCGAGGGCAGCGCGAACAGGTGCACGATGTTGTTGCGGTAGTACGCCGCCAGCACCGCCGCCTCATCACTCATCTGCACCAGATCCCCCAGCGGGTGGGGACGGCGCGTGATGGCCTTCATCTCCTCGCCGTAGGCGATGATCTGCGGGGCCGTCAGGTCCGTGACGGTCACCCTCCCACTGTAGGGACAGTCGGCGAGCAATGCCTTCATCAAGGTGAGCTGGCGAGTCAGGTCCGCCAGGACCAGCGTCCGCCGGGGCGAGGCCAGCAGCGCCACGGCGAGCAACCCTATGGGCGTGACCGCCGCGGCGGCGTTGATGTTGCGCATCACCTGCGTGGCCAGATCGCCCACCGCCGCATTCAACCACGGCAGTCGGCCCTCCTCGGCCGTGAGGCGGGTGCGCCACTGGCTGTCATGGCGATCAAGCAGCGCATCCAGATGGATGGGTTCGCCAATATTGACGTGCACCTTGCCGAATTTTTCCTTCAGCCGCGGCAACGCGCGCAGCAGGCCGAAGATGCTTTCCTTCTCCTTGGGCTTGCCGGAGAGCTCCCCGATGTAGGTATCACCCTCCATGACGCGCTCGTAGGCGAAGTACACCGGCAGGAACACGATCGGACGCGCCGGTGAGCGCAGGAAACCGCGCAGCGTCATGGTGAGCATGCCGGTCTTGGGCTGCATCAGGCGGCCGGTGCGGCTGCGACCCCCCTCGATGAAATACTCGATGGAATGGCCACGGGCCATGATGGCCGCCAGGTAGCTCATGAACACCACGGTGTACAGCGCGTTGCCCCGCAGGCTGCGGCGGATGAAGAAGGCGCCGCCCTTGCGCAGGTAGCGACCCACCACGGGCATGTTCAGATTCAGGCCGGCGGCAATGTGCGGAATCGCATAGCCATTGCGATAGATCACGTACGAGAGCAGCAGATAATCCATGTGACTGCGATGGCAGGGCACATAGACAATTTCATGGCCATCGGCGACCCGCGCCAGGGTCTCGGCATTGCCGAAATTCACGCCATCGTAGATGCGGTTCCACAGCCAGCCGAACACCCGCTCCAGGAACCGCACGAAGGCCGGGGAATAGTTGGCGGCGATCTCATAGGCCAGCTTGCGGGCACGGATCAGGCCCTGACGGCGGGTGATCTTCTTCTCCCGCACTTCCTGCGCCACCGCGGCGCGTACTGCGCGGGTGCGCAGGATGCGGCCCACGATCGTCCGGCGATGCGACAGGTCAGGGCCGATGCGCGCTGCACGCTGGCGCGCGTAGCGCACGCGCAGCGCTCGCGCAACGCGCCGGCATTGCACCACCGTGGGCGCGTCCCCGCCCAGCAGGCTGCGCAGCGAGATCGGCTCATCCAGTTCAAGCAGTGTATTGCGGCCGTTGAAAATCACCTGGAAGAACCGGCGCACCCGCGAGGTGATGACCCAGTCATCCACCAGCAGCAGCCGGAACCAGGAGGCCTCACGCTGTGGCGCACGGCCCCAGAACACGGCAGCGGGTACCAGATCCACGTCCGCTTCCGGGTCAGAGCGCAGCTGATCCACCAGCCGGAGCAGGATCGGTGGCGGTCGCCGATCCAGCGGTTCGGCACCGAAGGCGCGGCGGGAGTCCAGATAAAAATGGGACAGGTCGCCGCTCAGCCCCGGCAGCCGCTTGCGGGGACGGGGCAGCTTCAGCTTCACGCACGCACTCTGCAGGACCGCCAGGTCCGTGAGGCTGCGGTGCTCCATGACATAGCACAACGGCTTGCCGCGGCTCAGCAGACGCGGGGCCGCATCGGCAGGCAGGGTGGTGAAGCGAACCCACAACGCCAGGATCCGTCGCAGCAGCCACGCCATCGCCTATTCGCCCGAAGCCGGCATGTCCAATGAGATCAGGAAGTATTCGAACAGGTAGCGGATCATGCCGATCTGGTTGTGGAGGCGGTGCTCATCGTGGAGCAGGTGCAGCGAAGCACCGTAATCGCGCGCAAAGCGGGCGCTGTCCTCAAACGGCACGATATCGTCCTGCCAGCCGTGGACTACCATGGTCGGGCAATCGAGGACTCCCTTGCGCAGCGGCGGCAGACCGTCCGCATAGATCGCCGGCGCCATGAGAAAGACACCGCGGGCATGCAGGTGCGAGGCAGCGGCCACCGACACATAGGCCCCGACACTGGAACCCACCAGCACCAGCTCGCCCTCCAGGTCCTTGCAGAAGTCCATCAGGTGCGCGAGCCGGTCCTGCGGCGAATCAACGCCCCGATAATCCACCGACTCCGGCTCATAGCCCTCGGCGCGGGCGGTATCAGCAAGCACAGTGATCTTGCGACCCCAGGGGCCGCTTTCCTGTCCATGCGAGAAGACTACATACCGACTGGTCACGGGCTTTTTGATCGCGTTTTTAGCCAACGCCGCCGTTGTGGAAGCTGGTGCGTATCTTATACCGCTAAGCGTTGAGGATCGCCGTCTCGATTTCCCAGTCCACACGCTGCGGCGTCGCGGCCTGCCGGTTGATGCTGACGGGACGCACCCGCGTGCCGGTCGGATGATGCGTCACCAGCCAGTACTGCAGCACGCCCGGCTGCTGCGGCGCGTAGCCGAACAGCAGGTTGATGGCACCGGTGGCAACCGTGCTCGGGCGGTTGACACGCTCATCCCAGACCACCAGGCAGCAGTCCTGGAAGCCCCCGGCGGCGAATGCCCCCTCCACCCGCAGCGCTTCCAGGAAGCGCTCAACCTGCCGCCCGGCCCGTTCCCAGGTCAGCGCTGTATTGGGAGCCGTGAGCACCCAGCGGGTGCCGCTCTCGATGCTATTGGCCAGCTGCAAGGCCAGGCGGTGAGCCGCCAGGTAGCGGCCTTGCGCGGAGGCGGAAACCCCTGACCCCAGCGTGCAACTGCGCGCCCGGGGCACTGCTCCAGGCCGCGGCGGCTCCAAGGTGTTGATGCCCGCCTGCGCCAGCCGCTCGCTGTGCTCGGCTGTAACCGCGACCGACGGGCGCAGCATGGGGCGGAGCGCCACGTCGGGTTCCTCCAGCCGCGGCGCGGGGCCGCGCGCCGCGTCGGCGCGCGCCAGCATGCCCGCCGCGGCAGCTCCAGGAGCGAAGGTCGCCATGCGGTTGCGCAGTCGGTCGAAAGCCGTCAGGCGGGGGAAAAACATGGCCGCGTTGTCACTGCGGAACGGCCACGCGGCCAGGCCCTCGAGCGCCTCCCGCGCCTGGCTCCACTGCTGTGGCGGATCGACGATCTGCAGCGCACGGCGTTCGCGGCAGAAACGCGCCGCCACCAGCAGTGTGCTCATGCCAAGGTCCTGCTCACGCGTCAGCGGCGGGATGTACAGCAGGTCGAAATGGGTGTCCGGCCCCAGTGCAAAGACACCGGTGCGCCGCGGCGCCGAGCCGATGACGTCGTAGTCCGAGAGCGCTCCACCATCATCGCCATCGGCGTTGGCGCAGATGTAGCCAATGACCGCCCCGGTCGGACCCACACCGGTGGGATCCGGGCGGGTAACGGGGGGCGCGCCGGTCACCCGTGCCAGCGCGGAAGTCTGCAGGATGTCGGCGACGAAGCGCGCGCCGCCCGGCTCGATCGACACATTGCGCTGGATCTCCTGCTCCTGGACCTGCTCCGAGCCGGCTACCGCCAGCCGCTGCACGATGAGATTGAAGCGGTCGTCCGCAGTGACGCCGTCATAGTCCACGGCAGCGCGCAGATACTCGCGTGAGCCGGGATTGACGGCCATCAGCCGCAGCGCGCCGTCCCCCGCGGGGAGTGTGAGCGTCGCTGCACTGGCACCGTTGATGGCGCGGACGATGACCGCTTCACGCCCGCCGTTATCGAAGAACTGTTCGACGGCGTAGGCCAGCGGGGAGGGTTGCCAAAGGCCGCCGAAGATCTGCTTGAACGCAGCGAAGCTCTGAATCCGGACCGGGCTGGCGACCGGGCCTTTGAGAGTGCGGCCGACAAAGGCGGTGACGCCAGCCGGAACCCGCTCAATAACGCGCCCGTGCCCCGGGAGGATCTTTGAATCAGCTTCGGAAACTGCGCGCACAGCCACCGGCACCTCAAGTGACCGGCGGCACTCTAACAGTTTTCCGGCCTTGGGTTGGCTGCGCCGCGGGCGGCCGCTCAGCCGCCCGACTTGTGCACGGTGGGGGCCGGAACGGCATGATCCTGCGGATCCGATTCGCCCATGATCTGATCGAAGGTCTGCTGGTCCATCGGAAGTTCGGATTTGCCATCCCACGAGGCGCCTGCAGGCAACTGGTTCGCCACCTGAATGGCCCCCGCCAGCACCGTGTCCGTGCTGGAATCGGTCACAGTCACCGGCACGACCAGCCCCCGTGGCGCATGGGCGAGCTGTGTGACCTTGTCCCAGTCCACGGTCGCCCCCGAGCGCTTGAGCTCCTGCTGTGCCGACTTGGGCAGTGAACGCGACAGCAGCGCCGCCTGGGCCTTCTTCCAGTCGCGACGGTCATCTTCCAGAGAACCGAACGACTGCATGACCAGCTGACCGTTGTCCCAGCCGAACACGTAGGGCTGGTTCACGACATGCACTTCGGTGCCGATGCGGACCTTGTCGAACAGTTCGTCAATGTCTTCCGGGAACAGTCGGATGCAGCCGTGGCTGGAGCGCAGCCCCACCCCGGCAGGTTTGTTGGTGCCGTGGATCAGGTACCCCGGCCAGTTCAGGTAGAAGGCTCTGTTGCCAAGGGGATTGTCCGGTCCGGGTCCGACGACCGCCGGCAGGATATCGCCGTTCTCCTTGTGCTCCTTGATCACCGACACCGGCGGGTGCCAGGTGGGATCCTTCTGTCGCCGCACGATCCTGGTGGTGCCCTCGGGAGTCGCCCAACCCACTTTGCCGATGCCGATGGGATGGGTGTAGACCACCTGCGGCTCGCCCGCCTTGTGCGGCGGAAAATAAAACAGGCGCATCGCCGCGATGTTGATCACCACCCCGTCATGGGGCGCATCGGGCAGCACGAAGCGCGTGGGCAGCACCACGGTGCGGCCGGCACCCGGCAGCCAGGGATCCACACCCGGATTGGCCCGCAGCAGCTCCTCGTACCCCAGGTTGAAGCGCCGCGCGATGTCGGTCAGCGTGTCGTCTTTGCCGACCGTGGTCTCCTGCAGCTCACCGATCACAGTCTGCCCGGCCGCAAGCTCGAAGCGCGAGGTCTCCTGCGGCGCTGGTAGCGGGGGTGGAGGCGGCGGCGCCACCACCACGGGTGGCGGAGCCGGCTTGGTGTGGGTGGTCCAGGCGCCCCCGACCAGCGAACAGGCGGCCAGTAACGACAGGGCGAGCATCGCGGCTATGACGCGAAATGGCGACAGAATACGTATCATGGTCTGGTGATTATGACACCACCACGCCTGACACCAAAAAAAACCCCGAACGAAGGGCTCGGGGCTCAAGGAATGCGGACTTTCGATGAAGGGAAAGAAGTCCGCTAGGGGATGGGGCGCCTAATGCAGCCGGGCCCAGTGCAGAATGCGAATGTCATCACTCATCAGATCAAAGCTCTGCGCAAGCAATGAGCGCAATTCACGGGTTCCGGCGGCCTGTTCAAGCGGATGCCGCAGCTCGACCACACCGCTCCATTCGCTGGACTCACTGGCGGACTCAACCGTCGCCAGGGCAGGCTGGTCTGCCGTTACGAAGTGCGTGTAGTACTTGGCTGCCATGGTTCAAAGATTAGTTTCGCCAGGGCAAAGGTGCCGTGAAACGTTCCACAGATCCTTTGTTCAATACGGCAGCGGCGTGCCGACATGACAACGAGACACAGTTCAAAGATCCGACATAACGCGAAAGAGTTTTTACAGATGGGTCGCTATCGGGCACCGCACATACCGGGTTCACAATTCATCACACCGGAGGGCATTGCGCAGTTGCGGGCGGAACTGGATCAGTTGTGGCGCGACGAGCGCCCGCAGGTGACTCAGGCCGTGCAGGATGCTGCGGCGCAAGGAGATCGCTCGGAAAATGCTGAATACATCTATGGCAAGCGCCGCCTGCGGGAAATCGACCGCCGCGTGCGCTTCCTGCGGCAACGCCTGGATGGCATGACGGTCGTGGACCAGCCACCATCGGATCCGACACGGGTGTTTTTCGGCGCCTGGGTGACGCTGGAGCGCGAGGATGGAACGCAGGTGCGCTATCGCATCGTGGGTCCGGATGAAACCGCCGCGGCGAGCAGTTACATCAGCATGGATTCGCCGCTGGGTCGTGCCTTGCTGGGCAAGGCACTGGATGCGCAGGTGTCGGTGGTGCTGCCCGCTGGCAGCAGCACCTTCACGGTCGTGGCAGTCGAGTACGGGTCGCCTACCAGATGACCCGCACGTTCTTGAACTGCCACGGATCGCTCTTGTCGACGTCCTCGGGAAAGAGCCGCTCGCGATCCGTCAGCGGGGTCCAGTCGCTGTACTGGCCCACCATCTTGCCCCAGTAGGGTTTGGCGATTTCCATGTTGCGGTGGAAGTCGATTTCGTCCGGCTCGAGCAGGCCGCAATTTGGATTCTCCATGGCCCACACCATGCCCGCGAGACACGCCGAGGTGACCTGCAGACTGGTCGCGTTGTTGTACGGCGCCAGTGCCCGCGCCTCCTCGATGGTCAGCTGTGAGCCATACCAGTAGGCATTCTTCTTGTGCCCGGCCAGCAGCACGCCGAGTTCATCGCGACCGCTGAGCACGTCCTGACACATGATCCGCTTCTTGTCCTGGACCGCGAAATTGCGGCCGGCGAACTCATGCACCGAGGCGATGGCCGCATCGCAGGGGTGGTACGCGTAGTGCGCCGTCGGCCGATACACGACCTGTCCGCCCTCACGCACCGTCAGGTAATCGCTGATTGAGATCGCTTCGGAGTGCGTGATGCAGAACCCGTGGAAATGCCCTGCCAGCGGCGTCCAGGTGCGCACTCGGGTGCCGGCCCCGGGCTGGGTCAGGTAGATTGCAGCTCCAGCCCCGAAATCATGGCGCTTGCCATCGCGGGGGAAATTGCGCTCGTGCGTACCCCAGCCCAGCTCGGCGGGCTGGGCGCCTTCGCTGACAAAGCCGTCCACCGACCAGGTGTTCACGAATTCACCCAGCTGCTTGGGCTGGGATGAAACCTGGGTATCCCGCTCGGCGATGTGAATGACGCGGATGCCCAGCAGGTTGGCGAGCGCGGCCCAGTCTTCCCGCGCGGTCGGATTACCGGCATCGATGCCGGTATCGGCGGCGACGTTCAGCATGCCCTGCTTCACCAGGTGCGACACCATGCCGGGGTTCGCGCCATGCGTGACCACGGCGGTGGGCGCGCGCAGATTGCCGGTACGCAGCGCGAGGGCCTCCTCGCGCAACGCATAGTTCGTACGGCGCGCCGCGCTCAGGGTCGGGTCCGTGTACCCGCCGGCCCAGGGCTCCAGGCAGGTATCCAGGTACATCGCGCCCTTCTCCCAGCAGAAGCGGATCAGGGCGATACTCGAGACATCCACCGAGACGTTCAGCAGAAAGTCACCGCGACCGATGAGCGGCGACAGGATGCGTCGGAAGTTGTCGCGAGTCAGGGCTTCATTCATGCGCTTCACGCCGAAATGCGCAGCCTCCGCGCTGCCGGCGTCATCGGCGGTAACGATGGTGATGCGATCCGGCGCGATACCGATGTGCCGCAAGATAAGCGGCAGGACTCCCTGACCAATGCTGCCGAAGCCCACGAGGACGATTCGGCCGGGGAAATCGATATATACCGGGTGCTTTGTCATGATTACCGCCAGTGTGGGGGGAAAGTACGCTCATACCCTGGCAGAGCCGCAACGCGACCGATCCAGCGCTCCAGTGCTGGATAGTTAGCCGCCAAGGGTAGGAAGCGGGAGGACAGCGCGCGGGCCGCTGGCTTGTCCAGGGCGCGCAGCAGCAGCTGCAACGCCGGGAATATCACAATATCGGCGGCGGAGAAGCGTTCCCCCACCACCCATTCAGAACGCGACAGTCGCGCCTCGATCGACCGGGCCTCGCTCGCAACCACGTGCATGGAGTCCGCCAGGGCATCGATATGCTCCTGCGCCTGGCCTTCGAAGACCGCCCGCACGATCTTCATGAGGTGCTCCTCGACGTACGCCTGGTATTCACAGATCACGCGCATGATCACGCCGGCTTCCTCCGGCGAGTGCCCAAAGATGGGCGGGGCCGGATACTTGAGATCCAGGTAGTACAGAACGGCCAGCGACTCGAATACCACATAGTCGCCGTCCTTGAGGATGGGAACACGGCCACGAAAATTCAGCGCCAGAATCTGCGGCGACTTGTGCTCCTGCCGTGAGAACTGCAGCGGGTGACTGATGTAGGGCAACCGCTTGTACTCGAGGGCGAGCAATACGCGCCAGGAATACGGGCTGCCGCTGCCCCAGTAGACTTCAATCGCCATATACTTGATTCACAAGGCTGTCGGGACGATTGTACCGACAACTCGCCCGATACCCCACTGCATCGGAACATCTGCCGAGGATCTGCCATTGCACCTGATCGAAGCTGCTGGATTGGCCGAGGCGCTGAGCGGGACAAGATCCGCGGTGGCAGCAGCGCAGCGGTTGATAGTTGTGGATTGCCGGCACGATCTGTCGGATCCGGATTGGGGGCGCCGGGAATTCACGGCAGCGCATCTCCCAGGCGCGGTGTTCGCCCACCTGGACCAGGACCTGTCCGGTCCCGTAACAGCGCAATCCGGACGGCACCCGTTGCCGGATCCGGCACTGCTCGGGGCCTTCCTGAGTGCCGCGGGCATCGATGCCAGCACGCATGTCGTGGCCTACGACCAGGACAAGTCAATGTTCGCAGCGCGACTGTGGTGGCTGTTGCGTTGGCTGGGTCATGCACAGGTTTCGGTGTTGAACGGCGGGTTGGCTGCCTGGCGGGCGGCGGGCCTGCCCCTGCAGACCACGCAGGCGCCGCGCACGGGGCGTCACTTCATCACCCGTCCGGCACTGGTGCAGGCCATAGCCACCGCCGCGGTGGCGCGTGAACTGGCAGCCGGCCGTATCCTGTTGCTGGATGCGCGGGCGCCGGATCGCTTCGCCGGCCGGAATGAGACCATCGATCCGGTGGCAGGTCATGTTCCGGGTGCGCGCAATCAGCCCTTTGCGCTGAACCTGGACGCGAACGGCCAGCTGCAGTCGGCGGCGGCTCTGACCCGCCTGTGGCGAGCGGTGCTCGGTGAGATCCCGGCGACGCAGGTGGTGGCGATGTGTGGTTCTGGGGTTACGGCCTGTCACAATCTGCTGGCCATGCAACTGGCCGGGCTTCCCGGAGCGCGGCTGTATGCCGGTTCGTTCAGCGAATGGATCCGCGATCCCGGCCGCAAAGTCGCGACCGGACCGGCCTGACATGAGCGTCATCCGGTTGTGCCCTTTTTTTGTTATCGTCCGCGGCCGATGAACGGCACAATTCAGAAGGGTCCCGGCCAGGCCTGGACCACGGAAGACTCGCTGGAGCTTTACCATGTAAATGCGTGGGGCAAGGGGTACTTCTCCATCAACGAAGCGGGGCACGTGATCGTGCGCCCCGACACCCTGCCGGGCGGGCAGACCATCGACCTCTACGAGGTCGTCGAAGGCCTCAAGGCCCGCGATCTCACCGCGCCGGTGGTGGTGCGCCTGTCGGACATCCTGGCCAACCGCCTGCGCAGTCTGCATGCCGCGTTTGCCCAGGCCATCACCGAGAATGACTACGGCAATAAATACGCGGCCGTCTATCCCATCAAGGTGAACCAGCAGCGCCTGGTGGTGGAAGAGGTCTACCGCTACGGCCGCGAGTTCGGCTTTGGGCTCGAGGTCGGATCCAAGCCCGAACTGCTGGCCGTGATGGCGATGACCGAGAGCGCGCCGGACCGCCTCATCATCTGCAATGGCTTCAAGGATCACAGCTACCTGGAAGCCGTCGTGCTCGCGACCAAGCTTGGCCGCAGCATCATCCCGGTTATCGAAAATTTCGAGGAGCTGGGCGTTCTGCTGCAACTCGCCGACACCTACCAGGTGCGGCCGCGGCTTGGCGTGCGCGTGAAGCTATCCAGCGAGGGCTCGGGCCGCTGGCGCGACAGCAATGGGGCCAAGTCCAAGTTCGGCTTGTTCATCACCGAGATTCTCGATCTGTTCAAGGTGCTGAAGGACCGCGACATGCTCGACTGCCTGCAGCTCGTGCACTGCCACCCCGGCAGTCAGCTGCAGGACATCCGTCGGGTCAAGGAATCGATCACCGAACTGGCACATGTTTATGCGGAGCTGCGCCTCATGGGCGCGGGCCTGCAGTACATCGATGTCGGCGGCGGCCTGGGCGTCGACTACGACGGCAGCGGCACCAACTTTGCCTCCTCCATGAACTACACGCTCAATGAATATGCGAGCGATGTGGTCTACCGGATCGCGAGCGTCTGCAATGCGCGCGATATTCCCCATCCGATGATCATCAGTGAATCCGGGCGGGCGATTGCGGCGTATCACAGCGTACTGATCTTCAACACCGTGGGCTCCTCGGCGCTCGATCGGTTTCGGGTCACGGGCCGCGAGTCCGACGACTATCCGGGCGAGGATGAGTTGCCGCAGCCGGTGCAGGACCTGTTCGTGGCCTACCGCGCCATCAATGAACGCCGGCTCGTGGAGTGCTACCACGACGCCCAGACGGCCCGTGAGCAGGTCCTGCAGATGTTCAACCTGGGGTTGCTGTCACTGGAGTTCAGGGCCCTGGCCGAACGGCTCTACTGGGCGACCTGCGCGCGGATCCGCGATGTGTGCCGGCGGCTGGATGAGAGTCCGGAGGAACTGACGGACCTGGAATCGATTCTGTCGGACATCTACTTCTGCAATTTCTCGGTGTTCCAGTCATTGCCGGACAGCTGGGCGATCGACCAGTTGTTCCCGATCATGCCCATCCACCGGCTGAACGAGCAGCCCACCCGCACCGGCGTGCTGGCGGACATCACCTGCGACTCGGATGGCAAGATCGATCGTTTCGTCAGTCACCGGGAGATCAAGCGCACGCTCGAGTTGCATGCGCTGATTCCGGATGAGGAGTACTACCTGGCGGCCTTCCTGGTCGGCGCCTACCAGGAAACCCTGGGCGACCTGCACAACCTGTTCGGCGACACTCATGTGGTGCACATCCGCCTGCTGGAGGAAGGGGGCTGGTGGATCGAGGAAGTCGTCAAGGGCGACACCGCCAACAAAGTGCTGGAGTACATGGAGTACGACGTGGCCGAGCTGTACCCCGCCCTGTCGCGGGACTGCGAGCGCGCGGTACGCGATGGGCGCATGACTCTCGCGGAGAGCCAGCTGGTCAAACGTTTCTACGAAGGCGAGCTCAACGGCTACGCCTACCTGGAACCCCCCGGACAGTGATCCGACTTGTCCTGTCAACAGTCGGTTTGCTTTCCCCCAAACCGCGGGAGTAGCATCTTTTTCGATTCCGCGGTGCATGCGAGCCACTGGTACGGATCGTCTCTGCCCGCACAAGTTGCGAGAGAAATGGATGACGACAATCTACGTGGGCAATCTGCCCTTCAATGTCACGGAGCAGGACGTCAGAGCGCTGTTCGAGCGTCACGGGGCTGTGGAGTCGGTAAAGCTCATCAATGATCGCGAGACCGGCAAGCCCCGTGGCTTTGGTTTCGTGGACATGCCGCAGGCCGAGGCGCAGACCGCCATTCAGGCACTGAACGGACAGCAGCTGGGGGGTCGCCCGCTGCGGGTCAATGAAGCCCAGGAGCGCCCGCAACGGCCGCGCCAGGGTGGCGGTCCGTTCCGCCGCTGAGCACGGCAGCGCGATGCGGCGACGGCACGCTCAGCTGAGGACTCTGTCATGGCAGAGTCCTCAGGAAATGGCTGTCACCACATTTCCTTGAGACGGGCGCCGACATCGAGCGCGGAATTGCCCGCATCCCCCAGTATCGCCTCGTCAGCTTTCGCCCCATGAATCGCGGTGGCGTCAAACGCCTTCAGGACCTTGTCGGTCATGAAGCGACTGCGACCACCATAGACATGTCCGTCGGAGCTCTTTGGCTGACTGACGATCTGGAATTTCAATGGGCTGTACAGCATCAATTCATTGCGCGCGCGGGTCATGGCCACATACAGCAGCCGCCGTTCCTCTTCGATCAGCTCGGGCTTGCGGGTGGCGAATTCGGACGGGAAGCTGCCATCCACGACATTCAGCAGATACACCGTGTCCCACTCCATGCCCTTGGCGGAATGGATGGTGGACAGCACCAGGTAGTCCTCATCCAGGTTCGGCCTGGCGGCCAGATCACTGGTCGCATCGGGCGGGTCCAGCGTCAGCTCCGTGATGAACCGCTCCCGGGACGGAAACTGGCCGGACACCAGCTCCAGCTGATCCAGATCCCCGATCCGGGTATGCACGCTCTCATAGATGCGCTCCAGATGCGGTTTGTACCATTCGCGCACCAGGTGCACCTGCCCGGGCCATTCGCGCTGCGGGTCCATCAGGATCTGCAGCAGCTCCGAGAGTTTCTCGATTTCGGCCGGTTCCACGTGCGGCGCGCGGAAGGTGGCGAGTGCGCTGGCGGCATGCTCCTGTTGCGCCAGATGTGCGATGGCACGCTGCGCATTCGCCGGCCCCATGCCCGGCAGCAGCTGCAGGGCGCGGAACGCGGCCATCTGATTGCGCGGATTGTCAGCCCAGCGCAATAGCGACAGCAGGTCCTTGACATGCGCGGCTTCCAGGAAGCGCAGGCCGCCGTATTTGACGAACGGAATCTGCCGGCGCGTCAGTTCAATCTCCAGCAGATCACTGTGGCTGCCGCTGCGAAACAGCACCGCCTGGCGTCGCAAGGGGATCTGTGCCTCACGTCGGCGCAGCACTTCAATGCACACTGACTCGGCCTGCATGGCCAGATCGTCCACCGTGACCACCCGCGGCCGCTGGCCTGCACCGCGCACGGCCAGCAGATGCTTGCGGAACTGGCGCGGCGCATCGGCCATCAAGGCGTTGGCGCCATCCAGGACCTGCTGGGTGGAGCGGTAGTTTTGCGCCAGCGTGATGACCTCGGCGCGCGGCTCGAACTGGTCAGGAAAATTCAGGATATTTTCCACCGTTGCGGCGCGAAACGAATAAATGGCCTGCGCGTCATCCCCGACGACGGTCAGCCCACGGCCATCCGGCCGCAGCGCGCGCAGGATCTGCGCCTGCAGCACATTCGTGTCCTGGTACTCATCCACCAGCACATGATCAAAATGGCCGCCGATATGCTGCGCCAGCTTCGGCTCGCTCATCATGATGTGCCAGTAGAGCAGCAGATCGTCGTAGTCGAGAATGCCGTAGGACTGTTTGCGCTGCACATAGGCACGATACAGCCGGGTCAGTTCCTCTTCCCATTGAACACACCACGGATATTGCTCATCCAGCGATTCCTTCAGGGACTTGCGGGTGTTGACCCGATGTGAATAGATCGCCAGACACGTGTCGCGCCGCGGGAAGCGCTGCTCCTTGCCGTCAAAACCCAGCTCCTGGCGGATGGCATCCATGAGATCAGCACTGTCGCCACGATCGATCACCGTGAACTGGGGATCCAGCTTCAGGTGCCGTGCGTAATGGCGCAGCAGCCGGTTCGCCATCGAATGGAAGGTGCCTGCCCAGGACAGACGTTGTGCCAGGACCTGGTTGAGGCCTCCCAGGGGCTCATTGGTGGCCTGCTTGACGATGTCACGTGCGCGGCGCCGCATCTCCTGGGCGGCGCGCCGGCTGAACGTCAGCATCATGATGCGCGCCGGGTCCACGCCATTCATGGCCAGGTAAGCGACGCGGTGCGCCAGGGTATTGGTCTTGCCGGTGCCGGCGCCGGCGATGACCAGCAGCGGCCCCGCCTCCACGCCCTGCTCCGCAACGGCGCCGCTCACCTGGCCGATAAATGTAACGCTCTGCTCGCCACCGCGGGCCTCACCGAAGGTCACGGCCTTGCGCTGGGCGGAATTCAAAGCGGTCATGTATGCGGGTGTCGTCATGCCCGACCCACTATACGAGGTGACGGTGGGTGAGGCTACGGATCAGCGCACAACCGGGCGCCGGATCAATCAGGCCACTGTCATGCACGAAGCGCTCACCCGGGATGTCCAGATACGCAGCGTCCTGCACCGGCGCCTGCGCCACCCATGAGGCGTCCTGATGTCCGCGATGCCGCGTGGCATCCCGCGCGCGGGCGCGCAGGCGCTCCTGTCGCAGCGGTTCCGGGGCGCGGCATAGCACTTGGACGCAGCTTGCCAGGCCGTGATGCCTCAGCACGGTACGCAGGGCAGGCTCATGCTCCAGCGGGCGAAAATTGCCCTCCAGCACCACCGCACCCCCCTGCGCCAGCAGCTCATCAGCGAGGGCGAAGAGCACCGCGAAACTGGCATCGCTCAGGCGCCTGGAGGCCGCGGGGTCGGCTGCCCCCAGTACATCCAGCAGCGGCTCCTTGATGCAGTCCTTCGACAGCAGGGGTGAGTGGAGCTCGCGGGCGAGCCCGCGCGCGAGCAGCGTCTTGCCAGTGGCCGGCAGACCGGTGACCAGAAACACGCCCCGTGCAGTCATTCGGATATCCTAGCTGCAATGAGCACACCCAACAGCACCCGGCACTATCAGGGTCGCGTCATCAGCGTGACGGTCGACGATGTCACCCTGCCGAACGGCCGACAGGCGGCCCTCGAGGTGGTGCATCACCCAGGCGGCGCAGCCATCGTGGCCCTCAATGACCTGCAGCAGGTATGCCTGTTGCGTCAGTACCGGTACGTTGCGGGCGGTTGGATCTGGGAACTGCCCGCGGGCAAGCTCGAGTCAGCAGAGCCCCCGGAGCTTACCGCGCGTCGTGAACTCACCGAGGAGGCCGGAGTGGTCGCCACCGACTGGGTGAGCCTCGGCTCACTGTTGAGTTCGCCGGGGGTCTTCTCCGAAGTCATCCACCTGTACCTCGCCCAGGGCCTCTCCAGCGCCCGCTCCCAGTTGGAGGACCACGAAGTTCTGGAGGTGCACTGGGTGAGTTTCCGCCAGGCCTGCGACATGGCGCTGTCAGGTGAGCTGCGCGATGCCAAGACCATCATCGGAGTGCTCCGCGCCGCGCATCAGCTGGGCATGACGCTTACACAAGCCTGACGGCCCGTACCAGGCAAAATGGCCGATTTCGCCCCTTTTGCCAGGCGCCGATCTGACCGTTTCGTGACCTGGGGCGCACTGAGGGCACAGCCGAAGGCCCTACAATGTCGCTGGAAGCAAACTGTATTGGGTGTGACTTAATCACCGTGAAAGCCAAAAAGGACGCCGGTCCTCCCCAACCATTGACGGCGGCGGGTCCCTCGGAGCGTAGGCGCATTGCCAAGATCGTGCGGGACGACAGGGATACTGCGACTGTGGAATGGCTGGATGCACCGAAGGACTACGCCCGGGTGCCTCTGTCCATCGAGAGTACGCTGCCGCGGGGGCGCATCCGGCCCGTGGGCGGCTACGATCCCTACGAGACGATTTCACCACCGCGCAAGACCAAGGCCATCAAGGACGAACGGCCGGCGAAGCGCGATCTGCGCAAGCTGTCGCAATGGATCAAGCAGATGCGCGCGCTCGAGGAACGCAAGAAGCGCGGCGAGGACTGATCCGAAGCGATTCAGTGCGTCGCCTGCGCCTACAGCTGCGAATTGCTGCGCTTTCGCAGACGGATGAACGGCTCCACCTCGGTCCCGTACACCAGAGTGCCATCGCTGTCGAAAGCCTGCTCACTCAAGCCCAACTGATCGGCTGTCAGCTCCATGCGCCAGTGCGCGGAGACGGCTGCCGGCACCGATTCCGGCGTCGAATGGCACAGCTTCGGATCGTTGCTGGCAGAGAAGCCATCGACCGTCTTCTTCCACTGCAGCGAGCAGCCCGTCAGCAGCTTCAGATCCGCCGGCTGCAGCGAGGAGAACAGCTCCGGCGTGTCAGCTCCGTTCTTCCAGCGCTTCGGTTCACTGAACGCCCATACCGTCTCGATGATCTTGTCCTTCACCACCTCGAAGGAAATGATGAACTGCTCCGTGATGTGGGTCGGATCATTGGTATCGGCCAGCTGCATGTACAGCACATGCTCGCCGACCATGAGCGAATCCACTCTGGAGATCACCGCGCTGACCGCGGGATGCACATACCCACCGTGCTTGCGGTCCGTTGCGACCTGCGCGCGGTTGTCGTAGTGACCCAGCAGCCAGCTCTCCAGCTGCACCTCCTGCGCGTCCTCCTTGCTGGACTGCGGGGTCGCGCAACCTCCCAGCGTGACCACCGCCACCGCCAGCACCACGGCGAATCCGTTGCGCTGCGCCCGGCCGCGAGCCATCGCGCCCTGATCTGTCCTGTATTTACCCATGCCGAATGCGGACTCCCGTGAACGTCAGCCGTAGGTGGCGCGCCATTGTGCGCGGTAGGTGAGCCCCAGTGTCATCAGCCGCTCGAGCAGTTCATCGTAGCCCTGTCCGGCCGCGCGCGCCGATTCGGCGAAATCCTCGGTTGCCGTCAGATTGGGGTTGGCGTTGGCCTCCAGCACATAAACCTCGCCCTGGTCGGTCACCCGGAAGTCCATGCGCGCATAGCCCGACAGGCCCAGCGCCCGATAGATGCGGCGCGAGAGTTTGTCCAGGCGGGCCTCCACGGCCTGGGGCAGGTCCCGGGCCGCGTGCGTGGTGATGCCGTAGCGCTCCTGGTAATTGCGATCCCATTTGACCTTGCGGGTCGCGATGGCCGCCGAGGTGTCCGGCATGGTGCCAAAGACCATTTCCCACACCGGCAGTCGGTGCAGGCGCTCATTGCCCATGACGCCCACGTACAGCTCCCGGCCGGCGATGTATTCCTCCACCAGTGCATCCGAACCCACCTGATCGTGGACGAACTGGATGCGCTCCTTGAGCTTCGCCGCATCCTCCACGACGGAGGCCTGCGCAATGCCCACGGATGCATCCTCGATGGTGGACTTCACGAACAGGGGAAAGCGCAATCGGTGCGGGACATTCACGCGGGCGCCGCGACGGAACACGGCGAATTTGGGCGTGGGAATGCGGTGATAGGACAGCAGCTGCTTGCACAGCGGCTTGTCACGCGACAGCAGCAGGCCGCGCGGATTGCAACCGGTGTACGGCTGACGCAGCAGCTCCAGGAAGGCCACAACATGCTGGTCGTAGGTGCCGATGCCGTCAAACTCCTCCAGGAGATTGAAAACCACATCCGGTTTCCAGTCGGCGACCGAGGTACGCAGGTCAGTGAGGCTGTCGAGCACCCCGACGCAGAGCACCTCATGTCCGCGCGCCTTGAGCGTCGAGATGACGTCGTACTCGGTCCGCCATTCGGCGATCTGCTTCTCGGTGCTCCCTGCCAATGTGTCGGGAGGCACCAGACTGGAGTGCAGAACAACCAGCACACGCTGTTTTTTCATAGCGGGAAAAGTGGCGTCTCACCCTGGGCGTACAGCCTCGCGAGTCGGATCAGCAGCCAGCGGGCATGCCGCCCGGCATCACGGCGATTGCCGCGCACATGAAGTTTCAAAGCGTCGCACCGTTCCATGATCATACGCAGTAGCTGATAGATACTATACCGCTCGATCTTCAGTTCGCGCGAGACTGAATTGACCAGCTGTGTCTTCATCGAGCGCATCAGGGTGCTGGCGCGCACCGCGCCACGGGGCAACGGTTGGGCCCGAAACACCTTCTGCACGAGCTCCTCGATCATGCCGCGCCGGTCGCTGCCGCGGCGCGCGAGCTTGTCGCGATAGACCTCCGCCAAAGTCCGGGTATCCGTGGCGATGGATTCGACATGGCGGCGATTGCGCACCGGGGCGGTGCGATCACGCACACTCGACATCAGCTCATCGACCCGGCACAACTTCTGGAACGCCGGCCATTGCGCGTAGGCACGGCGCCAGTTGGAATTGGGTTTGAGCCAGACCGCGAAGGTCTCGGCGAAATCCTCCGTCGGATGGGCCTGGGCATACCATTCGCCCAGATGATGCACATAGCGGCGGCTGCCGGGACGGGCCCGGTAGCGTTCCGGGTACGGCAACGAGGCCGGACCGAACATCTCCCGCCAGCCCGCGCGGCGGCGCAGGCGGTAGGCATTATCGAGCGCGTGACCGGCCTCATGCCGCAGGATGCGCATCAGCCAGCGGGTATTGCCGCCCTCCACTTCGTGCATCATGCGCCGCTCGAGCCGCTCGAGGCGTGGGTGCGCCAGGTAGAATGGTACGGCAATGCCGGGCACACCGTCCGGCGAGAACCACTCCTCCGCAAGCCAGGCGTGTGGTTTGAATTCGATGCCGCGGCCCACAAGCTCCGCGTACAGACGCTGCATCGGACGCGCCAGGCGCGACTCCTCGAGCGTCAGGTTCAGATCGCAGAGGCGCACTTGCAGCAGCTCCTCATCCCTCAGTCGCACCCACGCGCGCGCGCGCCGCTGCGGGGTCGGCTTGACTGCGCGCGCCGGGGCGGCAGCGCGGGCGGCTCGCCTGGGTGTGGACGCTCTCGAGGGCATGCCCTAAGCCTAACATCGGGCCTGGAGCTTCTGTCAGCCCGTCTGCTCGATCTCCTGGTCCGGCGCCGGGTCCCTCCCCGGGCCCGTCTGCCAGTTGGCGACGAAGTGGCGCTGCTCGCGGGTTTCGGGGATGGAGGGCCAGCGCTTGGCCCGGGCGCATTGCTGCCAGCAGCGGTTCAGTTCATCCAGCGCACTCTCGCCACTGAGCCCCTGCTCCACCAGCTGGCACCCCAGTACCGTGCCGGTGCGGCCGATTCCCATACGGCAGTGCACATAAATGCAGCGCCCGGCGGCCAACGCACTGCCGAGGGCGAACAGGATCTGGCGCATGTAGGGGCGGTCCACCGGCAGCCCATGGTCCTGGATCGGCAGATGGAAGTACCAGATATCCGCGGGCAACTCCGCGCTGTAGGCGGGCAACTCGCCGGGCCGCGTCAGGTTCACGAAGCAATCGACGCCCGCATCCAGCAGCGCGCGCAGACGCCGCTGGGTGTCTGGCGCCGTGTCCCCGCCGGGGTATTCACCGCCCAGCAATCTGCCCGGGAGCAGCCAGTAACTGTTGGGCAGCGGCGGGGTATCGACAGCAGCCGGGGGGCTCAAGGCACCGCCGCCAGGGGCCGTGAAGGGGGATTGTGTCCGGTATCCGCCGCGGCCAGGACATCCTCTTCTTCCAGGGTCATGGGCACGATGTGATCCAGCCCCAGCAGGTCCCCGGGGGACGGTGACGCCGGGTCCGTGCTGCGCCGCAATGCATCCAATCCGGAGAAATCATGCAGCCGGGTATCGACCAGATGACTGGGTGCGACATTACGCAACGCGGCAAAAATGGTCTGCACCCGACCGGGGAACTCGTGCTCCCAGGTGGCCAGCATTTTCTTGACCTGCAGGCGCTGCAGGTTCTGCTGCGAGCCGCACAGCGTGCAGGGAATGATCGGGAAGTCGCGGGCTGCCGCATAGCGGCTGATCTGCGCTTCACTGACATAGGCCAACGGGCGGATGACGCTATGTCGCGCATCGTCGGAGAGCAGCTTGGGGGCCATGGCCTTGAGGCGCCCGCCAAAGAACAGATTCAGAAAGAAGGTTTCCAGGATGTCATCGCGGTGGTGGCCGAGCGCTATGCGGGTGATGCCATGCTCGGCGGCATAACGGTACAGCGCGCCGCGCCGCAGGCGTGAGCACAGGCCACACATCGTGCGGCCCTCGGGCACCACCCGTTTCACGACACTGTAGGTGTCCTGCTCGATGATGTGGTAGGGGACGCCCAGACGCCGCAGATACTCAGGCAGGACGTCTGCGGGAAAGCCCGGCTGCTTCTGGTCCAGGTTGACGGCCACCAGGCTGAAGTCCACCGGCGCACCGCGCTGCAGGGACAAGAGGATGTCCAGCAACGTGTAGGAATCCTTGCCGCCGGACAGGCACACCATGACGCGATCACCCGCGCGAATCATGCCGAAGTCATCGATGGCCTTACCCACCTGGCCGCGCAAGTGCGATTGCAGCCGCTGCGCAGTGCGCGACAGGCCCAGATCGTGCGCGGTAGTCATCTTTGTTTAAGGGTCAGGCCGCAGCGCTGCTGGTTGCCGACTCGAGATACTTGCCCTCAAGGTAGCGCATGAACGGCATTGCCGAGAGGGTCTTGCCGGTCGCCTCCAGCAGCAGCTCCTGCAGATTCAGGCGCGCGCCGTGCGCATGCACATGGGTGCGCAGCCAGCCGCAGAGGCTCCCGAACTCACCGCGCGCGATCTGCTCATCCAGATCATGCACATCATTGCGCAGGCTCTCGATGAGCTGCACTGCAATCACCGCGCCCAATGCATAGGAGGGGAAGTAGCCAAACGAGCCCACCGCCCAATGGATGTCCTGCAGGCATCCGTCGCGGTCATTCTCCGGATGAAATCCCAAACGCTGCTCCATCTCGGCGTTCCAGGCTGCGGGCAGGTCGCGCACGGCCAGCTCACCGGACAGCAGGCGTTTTTCCAGCTCGTAGCGCACCAGCACATGCAACGGATAGGTCAGCTCATCCGCATCCACGCGGATCGCGCCCCGCCGCACCCGCGTGAGGTGGGCGTACAGGTTATCCGCATCCCACGCCGGACCGGAGACCCCGAAATGGCGGCCCAGCAACGGACTCAAGTAGCGCGCGAACGCGCGGCTGCGGCACACCAGCCGCTCCAGCAGCAGTGACTGGCTCTCCTGCGCCACCCTGCCGCGATCGCGGCCGACGGGCTGGTCATGCCACTGTTCCGGCAATCCCATGTGATACAGGGCATGACCGGTCTCGTGCATGGCGCTCAGCAGTCCGGTGAAGACGTCCGTCTGGTCGTAGCGCGTGGTCAGGCGCATGTCGCCCGGCACACCTTCCGTAAACGGGTGCTCGCTTTCGTCCAGCCGGCCGCGCTCGAAATCGAAGCCCATGGCCCGCATGATCTCCACGACCAGGGCCCGCTGGCGACCCGGTGTGAATTTGCCTTGCAGGGGTAAGGGCGGACGTGCCTCCTGCATGGCGATGACTTCCCGGATCAGCGAGGGCAGCCGGCGCGAGATGGTCTTGAAGACGCCATCGATGTCATGGCTGGAGATTCCAGGGCTGTACTCATCGATGAGTGCATCGTATGGGGAAAGGTTCAGCGCCTGCCCGAGCAACGCCGCCTTGTCACGCACCAGCATGACCACCTCTTCCAGATGCGGGGCGAAGATCTCGAAACGTCCCGCCGCGCGCGCCTGTAACCAATGGGCTTCGGCCTGAGCGGTGGCGTGGGCCATGCGCGACACCAGGTTCGCGGGGGTGGCGATGGCGTGATCGCGCTGGCGGCGCATCTCCCGCAGGTTGGCGATCTGCCAGTCATCCAGACTCTGGGTGTTGGCGTGCGCGCGATCCAGCAGCCGGGTGATCTTCGGCGCGGTCAGCAGGGTGTGATACTCGGTCTGCAGTGCGGCGAGCTGCTCGCCACGCAAGGCAGCACTGCCGCGCGGCATCATCACCGATGCGTCCCAGCTCAGGAGGGAAATGGCGCCGCGGAAGGCGTGGAGACGCTTGAACTCTTGTTCAAGCTGCTTATAGGGTGGGGCTGACATGATGGCTCAGGAGGCGGGGGACGGCCTTCATTGTACCAGCGCCCGATGCTCCGCGCCGCCCAGCGCCGCAGTAACCAATTGTTTTATAATGGGATAATGTTTTCCCACGGCGATTGACAGCGCCCCGGCGGGGGGCCGAGCAGAGTAGCCGGGGACGCTACAGCTGGCAGCAATTGGGCCAGCTGGCCACCACGATGCCGACCGCGGCCGAGACCACGAAGACCACCACCAGGACCAGCGCGATCAGCCACTGTCGTCGCAAGAACTACCGCTCCCATCACTTAAGGCTGCGATGCAACCGGTATCCTAGTCGATATGGTCACTCACCAGACATCCACGCCATGAATCCATGCCTGTAAGAATCTGCGCGATCGCGTCCGAAGCGGCGCCTTTTGCCAAGACGGGAGGGCTGGCCGATGTGACGGCGGCACTCACCAAGTACCTGCATTCCCACGGGCATGACATCCGGTTGTTCATGCCGCTTTACGCCCCCATTGACCGCGACCGTTTCGAGCTGGTGCCGGCCCCGGGCTTGAACGACCTGAGCATCAGCATCGGCACCCACCGCTATGACTACTCGGTCTACACCGCGGTGCTGCCGGGATCCCAGGCGCAGGTCTATCTCATCGACTGTCCACCGCTGTACGCCCGCGAGGCCATCTACACCCGCGCGCCGGACGAGCACCTGCGGTTCCTGGCGCTCACGCGCATCGCCATCGTGTGCTGTCAGTATCTGGCGTGGAGTCCGCAGATCCTGCACTGCCATGACTGGCACGCCGGATTCGGGCCGCTGCTGCTGCGCGCCCTGTACGGCTGGGATCAGCTGTTCGCCCATACCCGGACCGTGCTGACCATTCACAATATCGGCTACCAGGGCGAATTCCCGGCCAGCGCGGCAGCGGATCTGGGCCTGGGCGATAATGCCTACCTGCTGCACCAGGACGACCTGCGTGCCGGCCGCATCAACGCGCTCAAGCACGGTTGCATGTACGCGGATGCCATCACTACCGTCAGCCCCACCTATGCCGCCGAAATTCGCACACCGGAGTACGGCATGGGCCTGCAGCAGGTGCTGAGCAGTCGCGCGGGCGCGCTGGTCGGCATCCTCAACGGCGTGGACTATGACGAGTGGGATCCGCGCCACGATCGCCACCTCAGCGCGCATTTCGACGCCACCCGATTGCCGGTGAAGGCGCAGCTCAAACAGCAGTTCCTGACCCGTATGGGACTCACCGCGGGACCCGGCACCGCGCTGGTCGGTGCCGTCACGCGGCTGGCCGCGCAAAAGGGTATCGAACTCACCGTGGCGGCTCTGCCGCAGTTGCTGGCCACTCGCGATCTGGTGTTTGTCGCGCTGGGAGCGGGCGAGCCTCGCTATGAGCTGGCGCTGCGGGAGTTGGCCGCAAGCTGGCCGGGGCGCGTCGCGTTCCACCACGGATATAGCGAGGAGCTGGCGCACTGGATCGAGGCCGCCAGCGACATGTTTCTCATGCCCAGCCAATACGAGCCGTGCGGACTGAACCAGATGTACAGCCTGCGCTACGGCACGGTGCCCATCGTGCGCCGCACCGGCGGCCTGGCCGATTCCGTACAACGGTACGACCCCGCCACGGGGGCCGGCACCGGTGTGGTATTTGCTGACTTCACGGTCCCTGCGCTGGTGTCGGCCCTGGATGCGGCGCTGGATCTGTACGCGGATAGCCGCCACTGGAGCCGCGTCATGCGCAATGGCATGGCGCAGGACTTCTCCTGGGACCGCCAGGGAGCCCACTACGTCGCGCTGTTCGAGCGCATGCTGGCCTGAAATCAGCGCAGCCGCACCTCACCCTGCTGGTCGAAAGGCACCGAGCGCAGCAGGCCCGATGACAATTGCACCTTGCCGCGGATCCGGTACTGCACCGGTACGGCACTGCCGTGCAAAAACATCCGCAGCAATGCCGCCGCGGCATTCGCCGTGACGTTCATGGTGAACTCGGCGTCCCCATGCGCCGGCACAATGAAGCTGGCGCCGGACTCCCCGTGCGCACATTCCTCGCCGTTCACCTCGAGGGTGTAGTCGAGCCCCTGTACCGGCAGTTGCCGATCATTGGGGTTGTGCACACTCATGCGCACCTGCAGATGCTGCTGCCAAAGATCGCTGTGGCCCAGCTGGATGCCCACGACCGCGAGCGTCGGGGTCTGCCAGTGGCCCCACAGCGAGCAGCCGCCCAGGGTGGCCCCGAGACAAACCATGGCCACCCACCGGGCTGCCCGGCTAAACACGGCCGAATACCTGGTTGAGCTGCGCATACTGCTGCGCCAACTCCTGCGTCAGGCAATGCTCCGGCAGGCGCCAGGTCCAGTTCCCCGTGGCCGTCCCCGGTGTATTCAGGCGCGCCTCGGATCCGAGGCTCAGGACATCCTGCATGGGCACGACCGCCAGTTGCGCGACGCTGCCCATCAGCGCATGGATCATCGCCTGCGGCATCTGCCGGGGTGCTGCGCGCAGGAAGTAATCGACCCGCCGCTGGGTCTGCGCATCCAGGCTCGTGTACCACCCCGCTGTCGTGTCGTTGTCATGCGTCCCCGTGTACACGACACTCGCCCGCTCGTACATGTGGGGCAGGTGCAGATTGTCCCCGGAACCATCGAAGCCGAACTGCATGACGCGCATGCCCGCCAGACCGAAATCCCGGCGCAGCGCCTCGACATCCGGGGTGATGACGCCCAGATCCTCGGCCACCAGCGGCAGCGCGCCGGACTCGCCCTTGAGTGATTGCAGCAGTTCGCGACCATAGGAGGGCTGCCAGCTGCCCTCGCGCGCATCAGGGGCCCCGGCCGGCACCGCCCAGTGGGCCGCCAGTGCCCGGAAGTGATCAATACGCAGCAGGTCCACGCGTTCCAGCTGGCGACGAATGCGCGAGCGCCAGAACCGGAAACCATCCCGCCGCATGGCATCCCAGGCATACAGCGGATTACCCCACAGTTGCCCGAGCTCGGAGAAGTAATCCGGCGGCACCCCGGCCACGGCCGTGGCCCGACCGGTTGCATCCAGCTGGAATTGATCGCGATTCGACCAGCTTTCCACGGAATCGGGCGCCACGTAGAACGGCACATCGCCAAACAAGTACACGCCCCGTGACCTTGCATACTCGTGCAGCCGCCGCCACTGCCAGGCGAACGTGAACTGCTGCTCGCGAACATCGCGCAACACCGGCGCCTGCTCGCGTACCAGGCGCTCCATCGCCGCCGGTTGCCGGTCGCGATACTCAGTCGGCCAGGTCCACCACGGCGCACCGTGGTGCACAGCGCTCAGGACTTCAAACGCCGCATAGTCATCCAGCCAGTCATGCGTGGCTTCCAGAAAGGCCTGACACTCGCTGGAAAACAGCGGCGCCGGTTCCTGCGCGTCGATCAGCGCGGCATTGCCCGCCGAATCCGATCGCACCCAGTAGGGCGAACCGTCGGCGCTGGTGGGACCCAGGGGCAGGATCTGCCAGACGCTGAAGCCGGCGCTCGCCAGCCAGTCGATGAAGGCCCGTCCGCCGCGGCCGAGACCTGCGCTCAAGGAGCTGACATGCAGCAGGACCCCGGCGCGACGCCGCGCCAACACCGGCTCTGACGCAGAGCCTGCCGCGGCAGGAGGGATGGAAATCATGAGCTACCGATACCGGATGTCCTAGCGCGCGTCCAGTAAGTGACGCACACGCGGCCAATCGTAGGGCACCAGGTTCAGCGCCTCAGGGCGGCATTGGGCGATGGATGAGAAATCCAGCGCCATGCCTGCCGCGATGAGCTGCGGCAGACGGCTGCGCAGCACCGTGGAGCGCGGGTCCAGCCGCGTGATCAGGCCGAGGCCGGTCGGTGGCGCGCCGAGGGTGTGCAGCTGCAGGTCGGGGCGGTACTTTTTCAACAGCACCATGAGCCGCCAGACATCCCCGCTCCAGAACCCCGTGGTCTGCTCACGTTGCGCACTGCGGGCATCGATGGGAAAGCAGTCGTGCACAAAGACCAGTGAATCGGGCTTGCACAGCGGCTCGATATTCACGAAGTCGCGCAGCGCGTACTCAAAGTGGTGCATGCCGTCGATGAACGCCATCTCCAGCGCCCTGCCACCCAGCAGCGCCGGCACATCGGGGCGCGCGAAGAACTCATCACTGGTCTGGGCAAACACCCGCTGGTTGGGCTTGAGCTCGAAATCCACGCGCGGTTGCGGGTCGATCCCCAGCGCCAGGGTCTCAGGCAGAACCAGCTTCAGGGACTCTCCACGGGAGACACCCACTTCCAGGTACGTGGCCGGCCGTACGTGCTCGTGCACGCGCGCCAGGACCTTGAAGTAATGCTCCCCCGGCAGCTCCAGTTCCGAGAGCAGCCGGTAGGCCTTGGTGTAATCACAGAAGCCCAGGGCACGGCGGCACAGGCGCTGCGCATCGGCCTTGCGCCCCAGCCACTGATTGATGCGTGCCCCGAAAAAACAGTACCGCGCCCGGCGGCGCAGGTCCGCGGGCTGTGTTGTGCCATCGATCCCGGATTGAATCACTGTCATTCAGCACGACGCATGACGCCGCCGTTCTCCCTGTCGCCCGAGCCCTGCGAAATCGGCCGTGAGAGCGCAGCGGGTGCCGCACGGCCGAGCAGTTGATAAAGGTTCAGCAGCTGGCGGCGATACAACTGGTCGAACTGGCTCACCGCCTCGGCCGGATTATAGTCGCCAAACCACCAGAACCAGTCCGAACTCTCACACAGCGCCAACTGGCGCGTGGCGCTCTGCCGGGCCACCTCATCCAGCGTGCCGGCCGCGAGCACCTCGTCGAAGGTGCGCTTCGCCTCGCACAGCAGATCCCAGCCGCGATTCTTGGCCGCATCCCCCATCCATGTGGCCAGGGTGCCCTGCACCCAGCTGCCCGCCGGCACGTGCTGCAGCGGCACCGGCTGCATGCCGCGGCTCAGGCACTGCGACAGCGTCATGAGTTCAAGCTGCGGATGGGCCGCCAGTCCCGCGTACAGAGCCTGCAGAAACCAGTAGCCGTTGAAGGGGTAGTACTCCCAGGCGTTCTCGCCATCCAGGGCAATGAGCACCGCGCGGCCCGGACCTGCGGTAGTGCTCGCCTGCGCCATCCCGGCCAGGTCGTGCACCAGGTTGTTGGCGGCATCATCCCCCCGCCAGCTCGAGTAGGTGAAGCCGATCCGATCGGAGAGCTCCTCCTCGCGGAAGAAGCAATTCAGGCGCGTACCGGCCAGGTGATAGGGGCGGTTATAGGAATCGGCAGCATCAGGATTGAGGTGACTCGCCGCCAGGGCACGGCGCAGCACCGAGGCGCTCGAGGCCGCCCAGTTGAATCCTTGCGCATCCAGCAATTGCAACGTGGCATCGTTGATCGCGCCCTCCGCCGGCCAGCAGCCCGCAGGACGAACGCCAAAATATTTCTCGAAAGTGCGGACCGACTCGGCCACCTGCCATTGCGCCCGTTCAGCACCTCCGGGGTAACGCGGATGCTGCGGCAGGGGCGAATCCGGCACGCTCTCCCGCGCCGCTGCAAAGTCGAACAGCAGCGGCAGGAGCGGATGTGAATAAGGTGTGACCGACAGTTCGCACTGACCGGCCTCGTGCAGCCGTCGATAGCGGGGAATGATGCCGGCGAGCAGCTCGCCGATCACTTCCAGGAGCTCGCGGCGTTGGGCGGCGGTAAACCCGCTCACCTGGGTCCCCAATGCCGCCACCCGCGCATCGGTGCGACGCACGGTCTCGCCCATCCAGGCCAGGTGATACCAGGTGGCCAGATCATGGATCAGAGCGTCCGAGGCGCCGCTGATGTGCTCCAGCGAAGCGTAGGGTTGCGCGCTGTTCACAAGCGCCAGAAACGGGGGAAAGCGCTCCACCAGGTTCTTGCGATGCGCGCGCAGGCACGCCGCGAGCAGTGCCAACCGCAGCGCAGGTTCGGTGGGCACCGGATCCGGCCCCAGCAGACCGAGCACGGGATCGGGCAACGCCGCGCCCGTGCCCAGATGCTGATGGACACGCTGTGACAGCTCATCCAGCTGATCCAGCAGCACCGCGCTGAAGTTCATCACCGCCCGCGCGGCGGGGTTGTCTTCCAGATGCGCCGCCATGTCGGTGTAGTCCTTGATGGCGTGCAGATAGGTCCAGGGCAGCACATACCGGCCGGTGAGCGCGTCACGGTACTGCGGCTGATGCATGTGCCACAGCAGCACCACGGGAAGACGGGCGGGAGATTCCATGCAGCGTGGGGCTTTGCGAACCTTACGGGTTGTTCAGGCGTCGCAGCATGTCTGCCGTGACCAGCACCACCGCATTCTCCGTGACATGGAAGCGCTTTTCATCCAGCGCCAGATCCGTGCCGATGTTCATGCTGTCGGGAATCTGGCAACCCTCATCGACAATGGCGCGTTTGAGCGTGCAGCCGCGCCCCACATCCACATGCGGCAGGATCACCGCGCTGTCCACGAAGGAACGCTCATCAATGCGCACGTCGGAGAAAATCAGCGAATTGCGCACATGCGAGCCGGAGATGATGACCCCGCCGGACACCATGGAGTTGACCGCCATGCCGCGCCGTGTGTCGTCATCGAGGATGAACTTCGCCGGCGGCTGATGTTCCTGGTAGGTCCAGATGGGCCACTCCCGGTCATAGATGTTGAGCTCCGGTTTCACATGCACCAGCTCGATATTGGCGTCGTAGTAGGCGTCCACTGTGCCCACATCGCGCCAATAGCTCTGCGCGCGTGTCTTCACGTCCTGGAAGGGGTAGGCAAACACCTGCCGGTTGCCGATGGCCTGGGGAATGATGTTCTTGCCGAAGTCGTGTACGGAATTCGGATCCTGCGCATCCTCCGTCAGCAGTTTCTCCAGCAGGCTGGTGTTGAAGACGTAGATGCCCATGGAGGCGAGGATGGAATCCGGACGGCCGGGCAGCGTGTCAGGGATGGGAGGCTTTTCGGCGAATTTGGTGACGCGATTCCACTCCGTGGCGGTGAGGACACCGAAACTGGTGGATTCCTTGGCCGGCAGCTGCACCACGCCGACGGTGATGTCCGCGCCCTTCTCCACGTGATAGGCGATCATCGGACCGTAATCCATCTTGTAGATATGATCCCCGGCGAGCACCAGGACATGCTTGGGTCGATGCGCGCGAATCAGGTCAAGGTTCTGATACAACGCATCAGAGGTACCCCGATACCACATCTCGCCAATCTGCTGCTGCGCCGGGATGATTTCCACGAATTCGCCAAATTCACCCCGCAGGTAACTCCAGCCCTGCTGGACGTGCTGGATCAGGGGTTGCTGCTTGTACTGGGTGAGGATGGAGATCTGGCGGATGCCCGAGTTCACGCAATTGGACAGCACAAAGTCGATGATGCGGAACTTGCCCCCGAAGGGTGTCGCAGGCTTGCAGCGATTCACCGTCAGACCCTTGAGCCGCTCACCCCGACCCCCGGCCATGACGATCGCCAGGGTACCGCTGGTCAGGCGGCTGACAAATCGTCCGTAGGAGGCGCGCGCAGGCTGTCTCTGCATGATGGGCCGCTCTATGTAGCTGTTGTCATTGCGGTACGACGTTACTTTCCGTGTTCAAGCTGCGGTTGTCCATAGGACACGTCACGGCACGGACAGGTGAAGCGGCAATTACGCGGACCGGGAGCCAGCGGGCACATCGAGTGCGCGCCGGACAACGCCGACAAGAGCGCGGCGCGGGCAGGTGAGAGCTGCACTTTAACATTGCATCGGCCGCGGTAGACTGGTCGGATGAATGCAACAGAGGCACGGATCGTCGGGCGAGATTGGGCAGCGCTGCGGTTCGCGGCAATCCTGTCAGCCACTGTGCTCGCGGCGGCGGGGCGGGTCAGTGTTGCCCAGGCAGCACCACCACAACCCGTCATCCAGATGCCGCAGCATCAGGCCATCCCCTCCGCGGCGGACCCGGATGACTCGAACTCGCAGCGCACCGCCTGCATCGGGGATGGCACGGGGTTCATGCGCGCCAGGATCCGTGGCGCATTGAATATGGACCTGAACTGGAAGGACGCCGAATTGGCGTGCGGCGGGGAGGCGCGACCGGACGGCAGCGGCCTGCGGGTGAGCTTTGCCGGCCCCGGCCCCGGTGGCAGGGTGATGCGCCTGGTATTCGGCGTACGCTCCGCGCGGGAAGGCGCTCCCGGAAAAGAACTGCCGACCAATCTCACCGTCCTGCTGGACGGCGGCCGCATCTTCGCGACCCGCGGGGATGACAAGTGCACGCTGGATCAGCTCACCCAACGGTCGCTGCCGGACAAGCCCGGCTCGCGGGCCTGGCGGATCGAGGCCCGCGGCTTTTGTGTGGAGCCGATGAATGCGCTGGCGGGTAACGGACGCATCCTGATCAGCCGATTCGATTTTGCCGGCCGCATCGAGTTTTCCGGCCCGCGTTGAAGGAGTCAACAACCATGCACCCACCTGCCGCTTCGCCTCTGCAGCCAACGACCCCAACCATCCGCTGGCTGCTCGCGCTGTGCGCCACGTGCAGCGTGCTGCTGCTGTATGCGGCCACCGGTCACGCCCAGAGCGCGCCGCTTGAGGAGTTGTCGGCGTTTCCACAGAGCACGCTCACCATCAGCGGGGCCGGCGGCACTCACCAGTTCCGCATCTGGGTGGCCAATACTCCGGCGCGTGAGGAGCAGGGGCTGATGTTCGTGCGCGAGTTGCCCGCTGACCAAGGCATGGTGTTCGTGGGCGACGCGCCGCGCGTGTGGACCATGTGGATGAAGAACACCTACATTCCGTTGGACATGCTGTTCGTGGCGGTCGATGGCCGGGTGGTGAAGATCGCCCATGCCATTCCCCACGATGAGACCACCATCAGTTCCGAGATTCCCGTGAACGGGGTGATCGAATTGCAGGGCGGCATCACCGACAAGCTGCATGTGAAGGTGGGCGACCGGGCGACCTGGAAACAGCAGGGTTGAGTGCCCTGGCGCATCATGCGACTCATCATTGTGGTTAAAAAAATACAGATTCCCAGACAGCGAAGGAGCTGAGCCCGCAGCAGGCGTGGATTGGGCCCCCGTAAGCTGAGAATTCCGCCCGCGATGCCCAAACTTTGGCTGCACTGCCGCACCTGTACGCTGCCGTTCTGTTGCCCAAAACAAACATATTATTGGGTGCCCACCGTTGGCGGTCTTATTCTGATTTGACAAATCGAGGACGGGTTCCGGAATTTGCCTGGCACAGCGGTCATATTGTGCCCAGCGCGTTCAAATCGGCCGTAGCGGTTTGGGCAGCCACTCAATTTGGGAGTCAGCCGGATCATGAACCAATCCACCCGTATGCGGATCGCTGCGGTTGCCGCGATCATCGTTGGCGGCGCCGTCAGCACTCTGGCGTGCGCCGCCGATCAGACCGCCGATCAGACCACGCCAGCGGCTCCGTCCGCGGCCGCCGCGCCCCTGCAGGAGGTCGTAGTCACCGGCTCACG